>JACBXN010000088.1 GCA_015863215.1 Aerococcaceae bacterium DSM 111176 | reverse complement strand
TTTACTGTTCCCAGTTCGACTTTCCGGGTTGGTATGAGAAACTAGGAGACGGTACTTTAGCAGAAGCTATCCTTGATCGAATTATACATAATTCTTATGATGTACTTATAGATGGAGATATTTCGATACGTGAAAAGCTAGGTTTAAATCAAGATAACTAGACCAATGGTCTTTTTACGACATAGCCAATAGATTTATAATATGTTGACCCCATTTCTACTCAAAAGTTTAGTAGAAATGGGGTCATTTAATTATTACTGGTAAACTATTCCGCAGACATTGGTAAATCTTCCCGCAAAGAGTGGTAAAAAGAACCGCACTACTGGTAAAAAACGTCCGCAATACTCAGCTGCGATTGAGAAAATAATAATCCCACCAATTGTTGGATAGTTGTCAATTCCTTCTTCTATAAAACTAATCCATCCCTTTATATCAGTGAATTTTGGAAGATATTTTCGTCCTTTATCCCGTATATCCATCACAGGTATACTTTGAACCTACTTACTCTGTAAGAGGTTATACTGAATCATTTAAAATGCATTATGATGAGGATGGAGAAATATACTTTCGCGAAGTAGGGTTCTCACCCATTGATATACCTCAGAAGGTAAGTGCAAAGTATTACGACTTACCACCTGCAGGAGCAGTTAAAAATCCGTATATGAAGGGTACACTTGAATATAAACTTTTTAACGAGTGGGCATAATATTATTTGCGTAAATAGGTAAAGTTGGAAGGACATGGGAATCAATCTCCTGTGTCCTTTTTTAAAGTGAGGAATGAAAGTATAACCCCTTGGGTTTACCCCGATCCCATCAAAGCCACGTTGGATTGAGTATCTGATAAGTTAAAGTAGCTATAATAGAGTCGAAAACATCGATAGTTCTTTAATCCATATCAACTATAGATGGATTGCAAAGTAAAAAATACAGCAAGGATAAATGAACGCAGTTCATTTCCCTTGCTGTGTTTTTTATTATTTCCTTTTATTTAGCCTATTTTCTCGAAGTTCTTTCCATATACAAAAACTGTTGTGAACTGTATCAGGTGAAATTCTACATAATTGAATAACAATATTATCAACCCAACTTACAACATGTTCAATTTCATCATTATTACGAAGCTTGTTATCTAACTCTGATAACAGATTCTTGTCAAAATAAATCTCTAAGTGAGGTTTAGGAATCAAAATATTTTTTAAATCTCCAGGTAATATTTCTAAAGCACCACCTGCAAATATCCGAGATTCTAATTCAAATGACATTAGAGTAATGCTGGAGTAACATAAGAAGATAAGTAAATCTTTATCATAATAGCTATTGAAAGTTAAACGGTGAAACGTATCAGTTGTGGTTGCACCAGTTTTATTAAGTAAAATTTTTGGATAGGAACCGATACGGCGTAAAAGAAATCCATCAGGAACCCAAATTGAGGGCACCTCATACCATTTATTTCGGATACTTAATTTATATCCATTATGTAACTCCAATTCTTCAATATTTTCAATATATTTTTCAGCCCCGAAATTTAACAACTTATTATTGAAATCTAATAAATTCACATTTTTTCCATTATTGGCATTCATTTCGTGGTCCTCTGGCTTATAATATATTCCATTTGCTTCGACAGAACGACCCAATAGAGGAATAGTGTAGTCAGATAGATCATAATCTAAAACAGTTTCGTTACTTACTGAAAAAATACTATTCTTTCCAGTAGTAATACCAACTTCCCCTTTAATATGGTTATTAAAGTATATGATTTTGTCAGAGTTTTTAATCGATTCGTAAAAAACTCTGTCTTCTTCTTCTAGAAGCGTTAGATTCCATTTATCATTTTTGTAAAGGCTTTCGGTAACAGTAGATGGTTCAACTGGGAGATCGTTGATATTTATATTAATTAAATCATTTGATGAAGTGATATTCTTAATACTTATGGCGTGATCATCAAAGAAGTTTTTCTTTTTCTTTCCGATTATAATAACAACATCCTGTTGTAATTGATCAAACACAGTTTCTTTAAATTGTATGATCGTCAAATGAGTAAAAACCGAAGAAAATAACTTCCTCAACTCCTTAGCATAATTAACTTGTAAAATATCAGTTGGAAGGACAAAAGCGAGTGTTCCTGATGGAACTAATAATTCAATCGCTGCAACAGTAAATGCAACCCAAGCATTTATTAGTTTGTTAGCTTTTAATCCATTTTTCTCTAATATATCGCTTTGAATTTCACGCTGCTCAGCAGTGAGTAATTGGTACCGAATGTAAGGAGGGTTTCCGATAATTAAATCATAATGAGAATCAGTCTCTCTGTAAAACTTATAGAAATCTTCATTCTTTAATTTGAAGCGATCATCATTAAAAACTTTGTCTTGAACTTTTTGATATTCACTTTCAAATAGCTCTATGCCAGTGACTTTAAAATTACCGTCTAAAGCTTTCAAAGTAGAAATAAATCGACCATCACCCATACTTGGCTCGAGAATATTCATAAATTCAGACTCCTTAAATAATTGATTTACCATAAATTCAGTTATTATACTCGGAGTGTAGTATCCGCCTCTTAATTTATCGTTCGTTTCTTCTGTCTTTAATTTAATTTGATTCACCTATTTTCTTATAAAATAATTTGTCTAATATCTCATTAACTTGATTAATCAGGCTATCTTTTTTGATAACTAAGCTATCTTCTAAGTGTTTATTTCCAGAATCTAAAAGCAATTCAGTAATTGCTTCAATTTCATTGACATTATCACAAATAGTATTGTAGCTAATAAGTTCATGTATATTATCAAAATCAATTGGCAACAAAGGAATGAGCTTATATAATGCAGTCCCATGAGTGTAATACTCGCCTTGAAAGCTACTGCCTAATACTTTGAATATATCATCGGTAAACCAATGACTTAACCAGGCTTGGATATATTCTAATTTATACGGAGAACTGTCTTTAAGGTATATTGCGATAATACCAGCTGTTCCACCAGATTGAAACATCAAATTACTCCTATCAATATTAAAATTAGGTTCATTAGATAAAACTCCACAAATAATTTTTGGTTCATCAAGTTGCTTTAAATGCTGGTTACGTCCAAATCTGTACCAGATTGATTTATCACCGTGTTGTACATCTCTAGTTCCACCTAGATCCTTTGGAAGCAATTTATGTTTGTATTCTAATAAATAACTGTAAGTTTTTGGGAATTTTTCATTCAGAGTATCTTCATTTATAGCTTCACCCTCAATATACGGAAAAATAATGTAACTGTTGGTGACAATAGGATAGTATGACCTACTTGAGTCTCTCGATTCATTTTTTCTATACAAAGGTTTTAATAACGCCTTCTCGATAGTAAATTTATGATTGTCTTTTTTGAATGTAAGGAATTGTGAATCATCACTAATGATTTGGTTTGCTGTGATAAAGTAAACGTCATTTTTGCTTGTTTGAATACCATTTGAAACTTCAACTTCTTTTAAAATATTGGGGAAAATTGAATTGGCTTTTCTAAATTGATTGAGTAATAATTTATTAGTAGTTAAGAACCAACCGTTATCATCTAAAGAATCAATGCTAAATATCTCAGGTTCATCAAGTAAAAAATCTTCAATTTCCTTTATTTCCCAATATTGAAAGTTGTCTTGATTATTTTGTAGTTTAATAATAGAGATGTAGGTATCAGCTTCTGGAAATAACTGTTGTGATTTAAAATTAATTATTTTACTAACACATCTTTTTTCTTTAAGTAGTTTTCGCAGATTCTTACCAGCTACATTAGTGAGAAACTTATTTTGAACAATAAGTACAGCGTTACTATTTGTTCCTAATAGATTAAGGGTTTTTTCAATAAAAAGAAAGTATTTATCATATTGCCTTTTACTACTTTTGAAATTTTTACTATAAATATTTCTTTCGATTTTTGTCGTTGAATTTTTTATATCCTCTATTTTTAAAAATGGAGGGTTTCCAATTATAACATCGAAGGAGTTGTCAAAGAACTTTTCATTAGTTGGTACTATATCGTTAATATCAAATGGGCTAGTTTTTGTCAAATCCAAATCCTTTGTGCTTACTAGCGTATTTCCATGAACTATATTTGTGTCTAATTCTGGTAATAATGGATAGGCTGATTTATTATTTCTGCTTTCTCTCTCCATTGCTCTTAAAATTAAGGAAAAACGAGTGATTTGTACTGCTAAATGATTTATATCCAATCCATAAAGCATATTTTTCATAATATAAACTTTATCTGAGAATGGTACAATTTGATGATTAGGTGCAACGTTATTAACTTTTGAATAGTAATCAATTAAACTATTCATTATATATGAGAAAGACTCAACTAGAAATATGCCAGAACCAGTAGCTATATCTAACACTTTAATCTTTTTTATTTCTTCAGGACTTTTGTTAGAAACTTTGTCCTCCAATGCCTCTTTTACTATTGGTCTTACTACTTCTATTGGAGTAGAAACTACAGATTTTATTTTTCTGTCAGTAACTTCATGAAGTCTAACAGACCCATCATTTATTGATAATTCCTGTCTTAAATAATTTTCATACATGCTACTTAGAATATTTAAATCAATTATAGAAAAATCATAGGAACTGTTTGGATAATATAAGCTCTCAATTATTTTTGCTAATGTTTTTGTAGATATATCAAGAATAACATCATCATCAAAAAGCCCCGAGTTGTATTTTTTATCTAAGTCTTCAAGAAATTGAAAAACATTGATTTCCTCGGATATTAATAAATGCAACGTATTGGAATCTTCTAATCTATTATCCTCAGCAAATCTCAGAAAGATAATTTGATTAATAATAGTTTGCACATTTCGATTTAACATAATTTTATTATTATACTTTAATTCATTATTATTAATCAACTCTTGTCCAATTTGAATTCTCCACTCATTTATTTGGTTCAAGAATACGTTATCCAATGCTTCTAGTTTAGCATTTTCATATGTAATATCACTGATCCAACTCTTAAAATTATCGTTGAGTACAGATTCTTTTGAAAGGTAATAATATATTTCATCAAATTTTTCAATGTATTCAGAGTAATGGTAATATTTATATCTATAACTTGAAACAGTGTCTTCTACCTTTGGCTCAGAATAGGATTGATAAATAACTAGATACTCAAAATTTGTTAATATTACAATATCATGCCCAGCGTTCCATCCGTATCTTCGGGCTTGGAATGCGCTTTCTTTTGAATTTAATATGTCCACATTTACTTTTTTTGCTTCAACAAAAAAGATTGGACTACCATACATGCTAATTGTATAGTCAGGCCGGTCAGAGCTGTTAGTAAATTCTTCTACAATGACCTCTCTATCATTATATGACAGCCCTTGACTGTTAGTGACATCCCAACCCAACTCATTCAAAAATATATCTATGTACTCTTGGCGAGTACTCTGTTCATTGAAACCTAAGGATTTATAGGTGGTTATATTGTTTTCAAATTTTGTTACTAAAGACTCAATAACTTTGCTCATCGATTCTACCTCCGTAGTAATTTTATTTATATTATATAAGATTACACTAAATTAAACTCATACTGTATATTATTTCTTTATGTTTAATAATATAAGAAAATAATATAATTAAAGTGATATTTAAAAATATCTGATTAAAATGTGTTTTGAAATAACTGTTATATGATAAAGTGACAGAATGAAATCACTAAAGTTATTCTACAATATAATATTATAACATTATAAGTTTAATAAGTCAGAAAACCCCTAAATTACATAACTATTTTTGATTATTTATAATATTTGAATTAACGTACAATATTAATAATATAACTTATCAAGAGTAGGCATAGGGAATTGACCCGATGAAGCCTCAGCAACCGATCCCTGACATGGTGCTAAATACAACACATTAGTAAGAGATATGTATATCCATTAGGACACGACTTATTTTAGCTTTTTTTATTTTGAAAATAAAAAGGAGTGGATAAATTTTGTTGATAAAAGACAGAATAGAGTATCTTACTATCTCATTGAGCTAAAGTTGGATTATTATTACAACACAATCCCAAAAAATGTATTCCGACAGCTCACTTAACTGTTGCAATGAGGAAGTAGCCTGTAGAAGATTTGTTTGATAAATTAAGTATAATATCTCATGAAATAGAGATCGAATCTGAAAATTCAGAAGAACCTGAAGATGAATTGAGGAATATCGAGAATAAGATTATTCAATATCTATAGTATAATAAAATACTCCCACCACAACTAATAACACGCAGCTGATATGAGGATACTGAACCCAGGTGAGTGGAAGTGAATCCATAGTTTTGTGCGATGACCTACTAGTAGGATTGGGAGTATTTTATTATATAGCGGTTAACTATTAAAGTGATTAAAATTAAAAAAAATCTTTAAAATCACGCTGGCATTTTAAAATGTTTATTTGTAAAACTTGTCCTAATTGTAATATTAAATAGGGATAAACAGTAATGATCCTATCGTAAAAAACACGATGAACCCTATAGAATCAAGCATGAGAATACATGGGAATAAACTTTAACTGACTTTACATCTGATGCTCCGTCTGATGTTTACGTATCTCAGTATACAGGTGATTTCAATAATGGTATTAATTTTGACTGTGATGGATTGAAGATGAGAGCGCACTACAACTACTGGAACCAGGATTCAAAGCTTATTATACATGATGAAAGTGGTAATGAACTTGAAGCCCAAAATTCAGCGCTATCTGTAGTAGAAGAATTCATGAACAAACATAATTATTATATCATGTACGTTATTAAAAGATGGACATACTAATTCAACTATTATAAAAAAAGACAATCCATTTGTTAGGATTGTCTTTTTTTAGGCATTAATAATAATCTATAATATAGAGTAATAGTGTATCCATTACTTTAAAGCAAACACATGACGGATATACTCATACGTTCTAACTTGATGATTATCTGGCTGCATACGCACTTTAAAAATAAAAAAATGATCGCGATTATCCTTCGCTTTAAAAGATGGGAGGCGAAAGTAATTAACTTGAGATTCACTCATAGCAAAAAGAATCTCGTCAATCAAAAAGGTCAAAGGGACGTCCATATTTGCATAACGATAATAATCAGTTTTAAATCGGTCAAAATTTTCACTAAAGTAATCAAAGTGAACGCTACTTTGATGTAATTTTTTAAAATCTAACATCATATACCTCCTCCCTATAAACTACCTCAATCAGCATAAGAACAAATGTTCGGTTAGTCAAGGTGACTTAGTTACTAATTGAATGTTCTGCGAACAATCAATTTTGAAGTGATGTATTAAATTTAATAGTTTAATGACACACGCAAAGAGCGCGTGAGTCTTTTAAATAACGCAGTCTAAAGACCTCGTTATCCATTAAATCAAATTGATATGAAAGAGTTTAAGCTTATATGGAATCAGTATATTGAGAGTGATGAGTATTACCTACAGACTTTGAACTACATTGTGAATAGTGATGATTATATCTTTGGTGATCGGTTTAAGCTTGTAGGAGACTCAGAAAAAGATATAAGGGAATCAAATTATCTATCAAATGCTATGCAGCGATGGGAGGTATTTAGAAAAAATCCAAATAATAAAAAAGTATACTATGGGAAACTAATGGGAATGGCAATGGAATTACATTATAAAGTAAAAATATTAGAGAAATGATTTTCTTTTTTAGAGAATATTTTAAAGGAGAAAAATATGTGGGAAACTATAGGATTTTGGCTTGATTGGACATTACGAGTAACAGGTTCACGAGCTGGTTTAAAAGTGGATTACTATCTACACAACGAGGTTTCCAAATATTCAGGTGTGTCATAGATATTAACATCAAGTGGCAGTGACTTCCCAGTCTCTAAGAAGTAGATAATTCTATCTTTATCAGCTGGCTCATCACCCAAGTCAACAATGTATACTCTCACTGGCACTAAATTTACCTTGATAATACAGTACCTACTTTGTAGATTTAATATCCAAATCTCGGTCCAGCCAAATAATGTAGCAGTAAATGCTAACTTATAGTAATGGTCTTTTACTCGGTATCCTTTATTTACAAGCCAAAATGAAACATCGAAATACTGATCAGCTGAATACGCTCCTATTAGTTTCATACTTATCACCTATTATAATTATAGGAACATCCGTTCGTGTTGTAAAGCGAGATATTATGAAGCTCTTGAACGGAGTTCATGAGCGGTTATTTATTAATAAGCTCAGGCTAATCTATCTAGTCGGCGAAGCCGTCTAGATAGTAGCTTAAGTCATGTTATGTAAAAAAGTGCAGTTAAATTAAAACTCAAGGCTATTAAGACTCACAGATTATTGGAGTGAATGGTTCGGGTGAGTCGTGCTGTAGCCCTTTGGGCGAAAGCCGTCACGAACTCGAAACACCGAACGGAGATAATCTGTGAGTCTTAAGCTTAGCAAATTTAAATAGTACTACTTATAATAGAAAGTGAATTAAGAGGTTTCAGACTAAAATCACACTGAGGGTCATTAGTAAAAATTAAATGGTGAAAGGATTTGGATACCTGATGAAAGAGACCATAATTAAAAAAACAGGGAGATTCAATTGTCATTACATTGCCAAAGGATGCGAACTTTAATGTAGAAGTAGGTAAAGAATATGTTGTTCTATATCGAAAAGATTGAGTAATAATATTAGTGTCTAAAATTGAAGATCCATTTAAAGTTGGGAAGCCACTTGGGAAAGAGATTCTAGAGGATTATAAAGGATAATAAAAAGCATTCCTTATTTGAATAAAGAATGCTTATAAAAAATTAATTTTTTTTTGTGTTTTGTATTTTCATGATTCACAATTTTCCACACTGCTGGCACGATTTTTGTCTTAGATATTGTCTAGTAATAAAAAACAAATAGTAAACGTCATTCACAGTTGCATAGGCTATAGCTTGATAAATCAAGAAATAGAAGCAATTAATAACATCTAGTAACACTATACCACTGACTTATTTTCAGGAGGTATTGGTGTCACACCAAGTTTAGGTGTGCTGGAAGCTGAGTTAGAACATAACTTTGACCGAAGAATTGCCTTCCTTTGGGGAGTAGGGCATGAAAAAGATTTAATCGATAAAGATTTCCTAGAGGACTTAGCTGCTAAATACGAAAACTTCACACTCCATATTATATTTAGTGGGGAAGAAGTTGAAGGTTACCCATTTGGATTTGTTGACGACGCATTTATCCGTAGTCAAGGATTAGAAGCAATGTATACAGATGCAACTTGGCATATTTGCGGACCACCTGCGATGTTAAATGCCGCTAAAGGATTGTTAGAGGCTAACCAAGTTACAGAGGAACAAACATATATTGAAGAATTCTCCTTCTAAGCACCAAATCGTATTTCTACACTAAAAAGTGTTATACTATAGTAGAAATACAAAATAAGGGGGATAAAAATGGAAAATCTTACATTAAAAAATACAGATGATGAAATTATCTTAGTTGATGATTCAGGTGAACAATTAGGCGAGATTTCATTCCAATCAATCCGCGATAACACAGTTTGGGCAGTAACACATACAGGTGTATCACCAAAATTACGTGGTAGAGGGATTGCTGGTAAATTATTAGATGCTTTAGTTGAACGTGCTGAAGGTGAAGGTGTCAAATTAAAGGCTATTTGTCCTTATGTTGTTAAGAAGTTTAATGAAGAACCAGATACTTATGATGAGATCAATGCTGATAAGTAGAGATTAATAGGGGCGGGTTAACCGCTCCTTTTTAATGGAAAAGATTAGAATCGGGTGGATAATCAAAATTAAAATGAGATTTCTCTCATATCACAAAAAACTTTGAATTATGACTTGACCAATATGAGTTGGCATGATATTCTTTTGTATGTGTTTTAATGACAGATTCCTGAATCTCAGTCGTGCTGACTGCTTTAAAATGCCACAGGCAATCTTTTAAAGTGATTGCTTATATATTTTACATAAATATGACACACTTGGATGTGTGGACTAAGAAACAAGGGAGGAGGACCTTAAATGCCTACAATTAATCAATTAATCCGTAAACCTCGTAAGAGTAAATCAGAGAAATCTAAATCACCAGCATTAAACGTTGGTTATAACAGCTTTAAACGTTCAACAACAACAACTATGTCACCTCAAAAACGTGGTGTAGCTACTCGTGTGGGAACAATGACTCCTAAGAAACCTAACTCGGCTTTACGTAAGTATGCCCGTGTACGTTTATCAAACTTAATGGAAGTTACTGCTTACATTCCAGGTGAAGGCCACAACTTACAAGAACATAGTGTGGTATTAATCCGTGGAGGACGTGTAAAAGACTTACCAGGGGTACGTTACCATATTGTTCGTGGAGCACTAGATACAGCTGGTGTTACAGATCGTCAACAAAGCCGTTCTAAATACGGTGCTAAAAAACCTAAAAAATAATTTAAATAATTACTTAAAATAAAAATCTACGAAGGGAGGAATTTGAATGCCTCGTAAAGGAGCAGTCGCAAAACGCGATGTATTACCAGATCCAATTTACAATTCAAAATTAGTTACACGTGCAATTAACCGTATTATGGTTGATGGAAAACGTGGAAAAGCTTCAAATATCGTTTATGCAGCCTTTGATCTTATCCGTGAGGAGACAGGACAAGAGCCAAATGAAGTCTTTGAACAAGCAATCGAGAACATTAGCCCATTATTAGAAGTTAAAGCTCGTCGTGTTGGTGGTTCTAACTACCAAGTACCAATGGAGGTTCGTCCAGAACGTCGTACAACTTTAGCTTTACGTTGGTTAACTAACCACTCACGTAACCGTGGTGAAAAAACTATGGAATTACGTTTAGCTCGTGAAATTATGGATGCAGCGAACAACACAGGTGCATCAGTACGTCAACGTGAAGAAACTCACCGTATGGCAGAAGCTAACAAAGCATTTGCTCATTATCGTTGGTAAGATTCTGTTATTTCTTCGGAAATAATGTTAAACTAACTATATAACTCAAATCACGAAAGAGGGGTAAATTTAGATGGCAAAAAGAGAATTTTCTCTTGAAAACACGCGTAATATTGGTATCATGGCGCATATCGATGCGGGTAAAACTACGACAACTGAACGTATTTTATACTACACTGGTAAAATCCATAAAATTGGTGAAACTCACGATGGTGGGGCACAAATGGACTGGATGGAGCAAGAACAAGAACGTGGTATCACAATCACATCTGCTGCTACAACAGCTGTGTGGAAAGATCACCGTGTTAACGTAATCGATACTCCAGGTCACGTGGACTTTACTGTAGAGGTAGAACGTTCATTACGTGTACTTGACGGTGCGGTTACTGTACTTGATGCTCAATCAGGTGTTGAACCTCAAACTGAAACAGTTTGGCGTCAAGCAACTACTTACCATGTACCACGTATTGTTTTTGTAAACAAAATGGACAAAATGGGTGCTGACTTCTTAGGAGCAGTAAACACAATCCATGAAAACTTACAAGCAAACGCAGTTCCAGTTCAATTGCCAATTGGTGCTGAAGATGATTTCTCAGGAATTATCGACTTAGTAACAATGGAAGCTTGGCAATATAACGACGATTTAGGTGAAGACGTTGAATTAATCGACATCCCTGAAGAGTTAAAAGACCAAGCTGAAGAGTTACATACTAACTTAATCGAAGCCGTTGCAGACTACGATGAAGAATTAATGGAATCTTACCTTGAAGGTGAAGAAATTTCTGTTGATCGCTTGAAAGCAGCAATCCGTAAAGCAACATTAACTGTAGATTTCTACCCAGTATTCTGTGGTTCTGCATTTAAAAACAAAGGTGTTCAATTATTATTAGATTCGGTTATCGCTTACTTACCATCACCATTAGATGTACCACCAATTATCGGTACTGACCCTGAAACTGGTGAAGAAATCGAACACCACGCTGATGATTCAGAAGATTTCGCTTCATTAGCATTCAAAGTTATGACAGACCCATTCGTTGGACGTTTAACTTTCTTCCGTGTTTACTCAGGTACTCTAGAAGCTGGTTCTTACGTACTTAACGCTACTAAAGGTAAGCGTGAACGTGTAGGACGTATCTTACAAATGCACGCGAACTCTCGTGAAGAAATCCCAGAGGTATTCTCAGGAGATATCGCAGCAGCTGTTGGTCTTAAAGACACAGGTACAGGGGATACATTATGTGCTGAAGATGCTCCAGTTATCTTAGAGTCAATGGAATTCCCAGAGCCAGTTATCAACGTAGCGATTGAACCAGATTCAAAAGCTGACCAAGATAAAATGTCAACTGCTTTAGCTAAATTAGCTGAAGAAGATCCGACATTCCGTGCTTCTACAGACCACGAAACAGGACAAACAATCATCGCTGGTATGGGTGAATTACACTTAGATATCATCGTTGACCGTCTAAAACGTGAATTCAAAGTATCTGCAACAGTTGGTGCGCCTCAAGTTTCATACCGTGAGACATTCCGCGCAACTACTCAAGCACAAGGTAAATTCGTTCGTCAATCAGGTGGTAAAGGTCAATACGGTGACGTATGGATCGAATTCTCACCTAACGAAGAAGGTGCTGGATTTGAATTCGAAGATGCTATCGTTGGTGGGGTTGTTCCTCGTGAATACATCCCTTCAGTTGAAGCTGGACTTAAAGATGCATTAGATAATGGTGTTCTTGCTGGATATCCATTAGTTGACGTTAAAGCTAAATTATATGATGGTTCATACCATGATGTTGACTCGAGTGAGACAGCATTCAAGGTTGCCGCATCTCTTGCTTTACGTGAAGCTGCTAAGAAAGCTGATCCAGCAATCTTAGAGCCAATGATGCAAGTAGACATTACTGTTCCTGAAGACTACTTAGGAGATGTAATGGGACACGTTAGCTCACGTCGTGGACGTATCGAAGGTACAGAAGCTCGTGGTAACGCACAAATCGTTAAATCATTCATTCCTTTATCAGAAATGTTTGGTTATGCGACAACATTACGTTCTTCAACACAAGGTCGTGGTACATTCTCAATGCAATTCGACCACTATGAAGCAGTACCGAAATCAATCCAAGAAGAGATTATTTCGAAAAATTCAGGTAACTAATATCTGAATTAACAGATTGATTATAAAGTGAAAGGTGCTTTACTTGTTGAAAAAGGCACCTCTTCACGATATAATAATAATGATAGGCTTGTGCCTAATCTTTGAATTCTATTTATAAATTAGGAGGATTATATTCAATGTCAAAAGAAAAATTTGAACGTACGAAACCCCATGTTAATATTGGGACATTAGGTCACGTTGACCACGGTAAAACTACTACTTCAGCTGCTATCGCAACTGTATTAAACAAACGCTTAGGTTTAGGTAACGCATCTGACTACGCGTCAATCGATAACGCTCCTGAAGAAAAAGAACGTGGAATCACAATCAATACTTCACATATCGAGTATGAAACTGAAGCTCGTCACTATGCACATATTGACGCTCCAGGACATGCGGACTACGTTAAAAACATGATCACTGGTGCTGCTCAAATGGACGGTGCTATCTTAGTAGTATCTGCTGCTGACGGACCAATGCCACAAACTCGTGAGCATATCTTATTATCTCGTCAAGTTGGTGTGCCACACTTCGTAGTATACTTAAACAAAGCTGACATGGTTGACGATGAAGAGTTATTAGAACTTGTTGAATTAGAAGTTCGTGACTTATTATCTGAATACGACTATCCAGGTGACGACGTTCCAGTTATCATCGGTTCTTCATTAAAAGCTTTAGAAGGCGAAGAAGAATACGAAGATAAAATCTTAGAATTAATGGCTGCTGTTGATGAGTACATCCCAGAACCAGAACGTGAAACTGACAAACCATTCATGATGCCAATTGAGGACGTATTCTCAATCACTGGTCGTGGTACTGTTGCTACAGGTCGTGTTGAACGTGGTAAAATCGAAGTTGGTAACGAAGTTGAAATCGTAGGTATCGCGGAAGAAACTAAAACAACAACTGTTACAGGTGTTGAAATGTTCCGTAAAATGTTAGACTACGCTGAAGCTGGAGACAACATCGGTGCTTTATTACGTGGTGTTACACGTGACGACATCGAGCGTGGACAAGTTTTAGCTGCTGCTGGAACTATCACTCCTCATACTAAATTTAAAGCGGAAGTTTACGTTTTATCTAAAGAAGAGGGTGGACGTCATACACCATTCTTCACTAACTACCGTCCACAATTCTATTTCCGTACAACTGACGTTACAGGTGTTGTAGATTTACCAGAAGGAACAGAAATGGTAATGCCTGGAGACAACGTTTCTATGGAAGTTGAATTAATTCACCCAATCGCAATTGAAAACGGAACTCGTTTCTCAATCCGTGAAGGTGGTCGTACAGTTGGTGCTGGTACAGTTACAGAAATTATCGCGTAATCGTATCTGACCATTTGAAAGCATCCCTTCCGGGATGCTTTTTATTTTTAGGAGGAACTACTTATGGATGAAATCAGAGAGTTCGTTACAAATGTTGTCGAATTGATTCCGCGTGCCTTTTTAGCATTAGTCATTTTACTGTTGGCCTTATTAGTATCATTTTTTCTGAAACGACTAGCAATTAATGGTTTAAATAAAATTAATTTCAATCAAAAAGTAATCGATTGGGGCATCGCCAAAAACGAAGAAGAAGGTAAAACGTACGTTGAAACTTTCGGTTCAGTGGTCTACTTTATTGTATTCCTATTCTTCTTACCTAGTATTTTAAATGGCTTAAATATTGGTGGGGTAATGAATCCAATTATCAATGCCTTGGAAACAGCATTTGGTTATATTCCGAATGTTATACTAGCCGCTCTTATATTAATTGTCGGAGCTTACTTCTGTAGTTTTATCCGAAAATTAGTTAAAAATATTCTATCTGGTTTAAATATTGATAAGTGGTATTTAAAATTAACCAAACAATATGAATTGAATACAGATAACGATCATCAAATTGCAGATGTTGTTGCGACAATCGTTTATGTACTGATCTATGTACCTATTTTAACCATAGCTCTAGAAACATTAGCAATCACGTCAATTTCCGAACCGATTATTAATGTGTTAAATCAAATCATGTCTGCTATTCCTAAAATCGTAGCAGCGGTCGTAATGTTAACCATTGGCGGATTTATTGCAAAATTAGTAGGGGACTTACTTGAAAGTTTAGTCTCTACTACAGGAATTGACCGCTTTTCAAATTACTTAAATGTCAGACAAGAAAAATCAGATATCCAAATATCAACTATTTTAGGTAATATTACCAAAATTGTCTTAATGATCTTCTTCTTAGTTGAAGCAGTCAATATGTTAGGCTTAGAGGTATTAAATGCCATCGGAGCATCAGTTATCGCTTATCTACCATTTGTCTTAAGTGCTTTAGTCATTTTAGGACTGGTATTAATTGGTGGAAATGTCCTAGCCATCGTTACGACAACCGCAACGGGAGATAAATTTTCTGGTCAAGCGATTCGATATCTAGTCATTGCACTTGGCGTGTTTATGATATTAGAGCAATTACAAATTGCCCAAACAATCGTTAATGCTGGATTTATCATTATCTTATCTTCATTAGGTATCACACTTGCTTTAGCCTTTGGCTTAGGTGGCCGTGATTTTGCAAGCAAGCAATTGGAGAAACTCGATCAAGCAATCGAAGAGGAAGAACCGATACAACCAGTTAACGAAGACGAAAATACACAAGACGGTGAATAACAAATCACCACAAAATCTAATTGGATAATAGCTACAATTCTTCAGTGGAATAAGCCACTCTGAGTCCTTTGGTTGTAGCTCGAATATAAAGGAGAAATTAAATATGAAAACATCAGCTTATAATAACAGCACGGCCAAAGAGGTCGTACTCACTGCAATCATCGCAGCCTTATACATAGTCTTAACACTCGTGCTTGCTCCATTATCCTTTGGAATCGGATTAAGAATTTCAGAAGGCCTTAACTTACTTGCACTCTATAACAAAAGACATATCTGGGGCGTAACCATCGGGGTATTCTTCGTGAATTATTTCGCGTATGGAGCCATCGACATGGTCGTTGGGAGCCTAAGTACACTAGTATTTCTATTCCTCGGCAGATGGATTGCAGATAAAGCCGTTGACCAGATCACTAAACGTCATACTCTGAAGATTGATCCAATGATCATTAAATACATCATCCTAACGATCGTCTTCTCACTCTCGATGTTTACAATTGCACTGATGGTGCTCTTCCTAGACGCATCAGCCGCATTCTGGCCAACTTACATTAGTATGGTGTTTATTGAACTACTGTCAATGGGAGTCGGCGGATTCATCGTATACCCCCTCTCAAAACGCATTGACCTAACAAAATAACCATTTCAAAAGACCTTCGGGTCTTTTTTTATTGCCCACAATTTCTGGGGAAAGTATGGTATAAATTCAGATGTTGTCCGGATTATAATTAGCAGACTTCTCTAGACATATTTAATAGAAGAAAAGATAAACTATTCGGATCGGAGTTTACTCAAAGCCACCAATCACCTGAAGAGTTGTGAGTGTATAATGTTTGCCTTAGGTCGGCGAAACAACCAACAAAGTGTATGATGTTTTCAATGGGTCAATGAAACAAACAACAAAAATGGCTGAACTGTACTTTGTTTGAGATTATATTCAAAAACAACCAATAAAGTATGTGTTGTTTTCCTCGGGGCAGCGAAGCAACCAACACTCGCCAACTCCAACAACCAGCATTACCTCCCACTGAAAACGTATTACCCAAAAAAATAAAACAAAAACCTTGATGCCAACATCTGTTTATTGTATTATGTTAAAAGAATTTTCGACCAAACGACCATTAAACCAAAAAACTGACTATATAATAGTAGAAACAGAAAAACAAACTACAAAAAATAGTCTATTTAATAGAAGAAACAGAAAACAACAGAATGGCAAACATTCTCATTAAACTCTTAGCGAAATAAAACAAAAAAGTTTTAAAAAAGCTTGCAAGTTCGCTGTTTCTTCAGTATAATAGTCGTTGTGTCATCAGTAGAAATTCTTTTTCCAGTATACACACCGTAACCAATACCCCTACAAGAGGGGGTGTGAAGTGGTTTGCGGAGCGATGAAGCGAGAGGTTGCGACACGCCAGGCGGAGTTGCCAATGCCGGTGATTAGTCGGTTTTTCTTGTGGAGCAAGTCATAAATATAATTTAGACGAGGGAGGAACAAAAATGGCAAATCAAAAAATTCGTATTCGCTTAAAAGCATATGAGCACCGCGCTTTAGATGTTTCAGCGAACAAAATCGTAGAATCAGCAGCAAGAACAGGAGCAACTACAGTTGGACCAATTCCATTACCAACGGAACGTTCATTATATACAGTTATCCGTTCACCGCACGTTTACAAAGATTCACGTGAACAATTCGAGATGCGCACACACAAACGTTTAATCGATATCGTTAATCCAACAGCTAAAACAGTTGATGCATTAATGAAATTAGATTTACCAAGTGGTGTTGACGTCGAAATCAAATTATAAAATTAAAATAAAACAGGAGGTGTACTCATGACCAAAGGAATCTTAGGAACAAAAGTCGGAATGACTCAATTCTTCATGGAAAACGGTGAATTAGTGCCAGTTACAGTTATCCAAGCAGAACCAAACGTGGTATTACAAGTAAAATCAAACGAAACTGATGGATACGAAGCTATCCAAGTTGGATACCAAACAAAACGTGAAGTATTAGCAAACAAACCGCACAAAGGTCATGTAGCAAAAGCAAATGCTACTCCTAAGCGCTTCATTCGAGAGTTTCGTAATGTTGAGCTAGGGGAATATGAAGTAGGGCAAGAAATCACAGTAGAAACTTTCGAAGTTGGTGACATCGTCGATGTGACGGGTACATCAAAAGGTAAAGGATTCCAAGGCGTTATCAAACGTCACGGACAAGCTCGTGGTCCTATGACTCACGGTTCTCGTTTCCACCGTCGTCCAGGTGCGATGGCCATGGCGGCTTATCCATCACGCGTGCTAAAAGGTAAAAAATTAGCAGGTCAAATGGGTGGCGACAAAGTAACGGTTCAAAACTTAGAAATCGTTGCAGTAAACGCAGAAGACAACGTAATTTTAGTAAAAGGTAATGTACCTGGATCTAAAAAATCAATGGTTGAAATCAAATCAGCTGTTAAAAATATCAAAGCATAATTTACGAGAGGAGGAAGTTAAGAATGCCTAAAACAATTTTATTTAAACAAGACGGTTCACAAGCAGGTGAAATCGAATTAAATGAAACAATCTTCGGAATTGAGCCAAATGAAGCTCTAATCTTCGAAGCAATCGTTATGTCACGCGCGTCATTACGCCAAGGAACACACGCTGTTAAAAACAGATCAGCTGTTCGTGGTGGAGGACGTAAACCTTGGAGACAAAAAGGAACTGGTCGTGCACGTCAAGGATCTATCCGTTCACCACAATGGGTTGGTGGGGGAGTAGTCTTCGGACCAACACCACGTTCATACGGATTCAAAATGCCAAGAAAACAACGTCGTTTAGCTATCAACTCAGCTTTATCTCAAAAAGCAGCAGCTGACGAAATCGTTGTTATCGAATCATTACAATTCGACACTCCAAAAACTAAAGAATTCAAAACAGTTTTAGAAAACTTAAGTATTGATCAAAAAGTATTAGTTGTCCTTGAAGGATCAAACAATAATGCTTACTTATCAGCTCGTAATCTTCCAAATGTCAAAGTAATTGATGACCAAAACATCAACATCTTAGACGTAGTAAATTACGACAAAGTGATCATCACTAAAGATGCTTTAACTACAGTAGAGGGGGCATTAGCGTAATGGAATTTTCAGAAGTTATCTTACGTCCAGTAATCACTGAGCAATCTATGTTAGCTATCGATGAGAAAAAATATACTTTTGAAGTAGCTCGTGATGCTAATAAAAACTTAATCAAACAAGCTGTTGAAGCTATGTTTGAAGGAGTTGAAGTTGCCAAAGTAAACACTGTTAATGTTAAAGGTAAGAAAAAACGTATGGGTCGCCACGAAGGTTACTCACGTAAATACAAAAAAGCCGTAATCACATTAACTGAAAACTCAAACGACATCGAATTATTCGCGTCAGCAGACGAAGAATAAGAAAAAATAATACAGTAGGAGGGAAAACACGTGGCGATTAAACATTACAAAGCGACCACAAATGGTCGTCGTAATATGACAGGTTACGATTTCTCAGAAATCACAACAAACAAACCTGAAAAAAGCTTATTAGAATCTAAAAAGCAAAAAGCAGGTCGTAACAGCCAAGGTAAAATCACGGTTCGTCACCACGGTGGTGGTAACAAACGTGCATACCGTAAAATTGACTTCAAACGTAATTTAGATGGTGTTGTAGGTACTGTTGCAACAATCGAATACGATCCAAATCGTACAGCGAACATTGCATTAGTAAACTACGAAAATGGTGTGAAAACTTACATCATCGCACCTCGTGGCTTAAAAGTAGGCCAAAAAATTGAAAATGGTAAAAATGCAGATATCCGTGTAGGTAACGCATTACCATTAGCAGACATCCCAGAAGGTACTATGGTTCACAACATCGAATTAAAACCTGGTAAAGGTGCTCAATTAGTTCGTTCAGCTGGAACAAGTGCTCAAGTACTAGGACACGAAGATAAATATACATTAGTACGTTTAGCTTCAGGTGAAGTACGTATGATCTTATCAACATGCCGTGCTACAATCGGTGTTGTAGGTAATGAACAACACGAATTAATTACAATTGGTAAAGCAGGTCGTTCTCGTTGGTTATCTAAACGTCCAACAGTTCGTGGATCTGTAATGAACCCTAACGATCACCCACACGGTGGTGGTGAAGGTCGCGCTCCAATCGGTCGTCCAAGTCCAATGACACCATGGGGTAAAAAAGCTCGTGGAATTAAAACACGTAATAAGAAGAAAGACTCTAGCAAGTTAATTATTCGTGGTCGTAAAAAATAATAAATAACCAGTAAAGCAAAACGAAGGGAGGCTACAACCTTGAGTCGTAGTTTGAAAAAAGGGCCTTTTGTCGATGACCATTTAATGAAAAAGGTACAAGAACAATCGGATGCCCCTAAAAAGCAAGTAATCAAAACTTGGTCACGCCGTTCAACAATCTTCCCGAACTTTATCGGGTTAACAATCGCAGTATATGACGGACGTAAACACGTTCCAGTATACATTCAAGAAGATATGGTAGGTCACAAATTAGGTGAATTCGTACCTACTCGTACTTACAAAGGTCACGCAGCAGATGACCGTAAAACAGCAAAACGCTAATAAGGAGGGTATTTAGATGACAGAACAAATCACATCAGCAAAAGCAACAGCTAACACAGTTCGTATCGCCCCTCGTAAGGTGCGTTTAGTTGCGGACTTAATCCGTGGCAAGCAAGTTGGTGAAGCAATTTCAATCTTGAAATTCACACCAAAAGCTGGTTCACCAGTTGTTGAAAAAGTTTTAATGTCAGCTATCGCAAATGCTGAACATAACTTTGACTTAGATTTAGAAAACTTATACGTTGCTGAAGCATATGTTAACGAAGGACCAACTCTAAAACGTTTCCGTCCGCGTGCACAAGGCTCTGCTTCACCAATCAACAAACGTACAAGTCACATCACTATCGTAGTAAAAGAAAAAGAGGAGGCTTAATATGGGTCAAAAAGTACATCCAATTGGAATGCGTGTTGGCGTTATCCGTGATTGGGATGCTAAATGGTATTCTGATAAAAACTATGCAGATTTCTTACACGAAGACATTAAAGTTCGTGATCATATTAACACTAAACTTTCTGACGCCTCTATTTCATCTATTCAAATCGAACGTGCAGCTAACCGCGTAATCGTATCAATTCATACTGCAAAACCTGGTATGGTAATTGGTAAAGGTGGTTCAGAAGTTGACACTTTACGTGCTGAATTAAACAAATTAACAGGCAAGAAAGTACACATCAACATTGTTGAAATTAAAGAAGCAAACTTAGATGCAAAATTAGTTGCTGAAGATATTGCTAACCAATTAGAAAACCGTGTTGCATTCCGTCGTGCACAAAAACAAGCAATTCAACGTGCAATGCGCGCTGGAGCACAAGGAATTAAAACTCAAGTATCAGGTCGTTTAAATGGTGCGGATATGGCTCGTACTGAACACTATTCAGAAGGAACTGTTCCATTACATACATTAAGATCAGATATTGATTATTACTGGGCAGAAGCAATGACTCAATATGGTAAAATGGGCGTTAAAGTCTGGATTTGCCGTGGCGAAATCTTACCAGGAGAAAACAATCTTAAAGTTAACAATCCAGCGAAAGGAGGGAAATAATCAATGTTAGTACCAAAACGTGTAAAACACCGTCGTGAGTTCCGTGGTAAAATGCGCGGAGAAGCTAAAGGTGGAAAAACAGTTGATTTCGGTTCTTATGGTTTAAGAGCGGTTGAATCTAAATGGATCACAAACCGTCAAATCGAAGCAGCTCGTATCGCAATGACTCGTTACATGAAACGTGGTGGGAAAGTATGGATTAAAATCTTCCCTCACAAATCATACACATCTAAACCAATCGGAGTTCGTATGGGTTCTGGTAAAGGGGCACCTGAAGGATGGGTTGCACCGGTTAAACGTGGTAAAATTATGTTTGAAATCGACGGCGTTCCAGAGGAAGTCGCTCGTGAAGCATTCCGCTTAGCATCACATAAATTACCAATTAAAACAAAATTCGTAAAACGTGAAGAATATGGTGGTGAATCGAATGCAAATTAATGAAATCAGAGAATTATCTACAGCACAAATGGTAGAAAAAGAACAAGAATTCAAAAAAGAATTATTCAACCTTCGATTCCAATTAGCTACTGGTCAATTAGAGAACACTGCTCAATTAAAGTATGTTCGTAAAACCATTGCACGTATCAAAACAGTATTACGTGAACAAGAACTAGCTAGTAAATAAGGTATAAGGAGGCAAACTAAATGAGTACAGAACGTAACCAACGTAAAGTATACCAAGGACGTGTAGTATCAGCTAAAAACGATAAAACTATTACAGTTGTCGTAGATACTTTAAAAACACATAAAAAAGTCGGTAAAAAAATCAAATACTCTAAAAAGTATACAGCACATGATGAAAACAACAGTGCTAAAGAAAACGACATCGTGCGCATTATGGAAACTCGTCCATTATCTAAGACGAAACGCTTCCGTTTAGTAGACATTGTCGAAGAATCTGTCATTATTTAATGATTACAGTTTAATTCGGAAGGAGGAACAATAAGAATGATTCAAGTAGAAAGTCGTTTAAAAGTTGCTGATAACTCAGGAGCTCGTGAAGTTTTAACAATTAAAGTGTTAGGCGGATCTGGTCGTAAAACAGCGAACATTGGAGACGTAATTGTTGCAACTGTCAAACAAGCAACACCAGGTGGAGTTGTTAAGAAGGGTGAAGTTGTAAAAGCAGTTATCGTTCGTACAAAATCAGGTGCTCGTCGTAAAGATGGATCATACATCAAGTTTGATGAGAATGCATGTGTAATTATCCGTGACGATAAAACACCTCGTGGTACGCGTATTTTTGGACCTGTAGCACGTGAATTACGTGATAACAACTACATGAGAATTGTCTCATTAGCTCCAGAAGTTCTGTAATTAAATAACGAAGGAGGAACATAGAATATGCGTATTAAATCTGGCGATACAGTAGTAATTACTGCTGGTAAAGATAAAGGCAAACAAGGAACAGTCCTACAAACTTTACCAAAACAAGATAAAGTAATCGTAGAAGGCATTAACATTGCCAAGAAACACCAAAAACCAACGCAAATGTCAACAGGTGGTATTGAAGAAATCGAAATGCCATTACACGTTTCAAACGTATCATTAGTTGATCCATCAACTGGTGAAGCGACAAAAGTTGGTTACCGTTTTGAAGATGGTAAAAAAGTTCGCTTTGCGAAAAAATCAAACGAAACACTTAACTAATCAGGGAAGGAGGATATACATAAATGACTAACCGTTTAAAACAAAAATTTGTTGATGAAGTAACACCAAGTTTAGTAGAACAATTCAACTACACTTCAGTTATGCAAGTACCTAAAGTAGAGAAAATTGTTGTAAACATGGGTGTTGGTGACGCAGTTTCAAATGCTAAGAACTTAGACAAAGCTGTTGATGAATTAGCATTAATTACAGGTCAAAAACCATTAATTACTAAAGCTAAAAAATCTATCGCTAGTTTCCGTTTACGTGAAGGAATGCCAATTGGTGCAAAAGTTACTTTACGTGGCGAAAGAATGTACGATTTCTTAGATAAATTAATTGCTGTATCCTTACCTCGTGTACGTGACTTCCAAGGGATTTCAAACCGTGCATTCGATGGTCGTGGAAACTACACTTTAGGTGTTAAAGAACAATTAATTTTCCCTGAAATTAACTATGATAATGTTGACCGCGTTCGTGGTATGGACATTGTTATCGTAACAACTGCAAATACAGACGAGGAATCTTTAGCCTTACTTAAAGGCTTAGGAATGCCGTTTAAAAAATAATAAAGGAGGCGACGAAATTTGGCTAAAAAATCAATGATTGAAAAGAACAAACGTCCAGCGAAATTCAAAGTACAAGAATATACACGTTGTGAACGTTGCGGACGTCCACACTCAGTGTACCGCAAATTCAAACTTTGCCGTGTTTGCTTCCGTGAATTAGCTTATAAAGGCCAATTACCTGGCGTTCGTAAAGCTAGCTGGTAAGATTTAGAGTATAATAATAGAGGAGGTAAATACCTTATGGTTATGACAGATCCAATTGCTGATTTCCTAACGCGTATTCGTAACGCAAATGCACAGTCACACGCAACTGTATCAGCACCTTCTTCAAACATGAAAGTTGCGATTGCTGAAATCTTAAAAAATGAAGGTTTCATCAAAGGCTTCAAAGTTGAAGAAGACAACAAACAAAATGTAATTACAGTAGAATTAAAATACGGCCGTAATGACGAACGAGTTATCACAGGTATTAAACGTATTTCAAAACCAGGGTTACGTTCATACGTAGCCGCAGATCAAGTACCAAAAGTATTAAATGGCTTAGGTATCGCGATCATTTCAACATCAAATGGTCTAATCACTGACAAACAAGCACGTCAACAAGCTGTTGGTGGCGAAGTTGTCGCATTTGTATGGTAATATTTAATTAAACAAGGAGGTGTAGCTCAGTGAGTCGTATTGGAAATAAAGTAATCGAAATTCCTTCAGGCGTTACAGTTGAACAAAATGGTCAAACTGTTTCTGTTAAAGGTCCTAAAGGTGAATTAGCTCGTGATATTTCAACAGCTATCACTATGACATTAGAAGACAACCAAATCACGTTTACACGCCCGAATGACAGCAAAGCGAACCGTTCAATTCATGGAACAACTCGTTCGTTAGTTGCTAACATGATCGAAGGTGTAACAAACGGATTCAAGAAAGAATTACAATTAAACGGTGTTGGTTACCGTGCTCAATTACAAGGTGAAAAATTAGTCTTAAACGTTGGTTTATCACATCCAGTTGAATTTGAACCAGGTAAAGACATTGAAATTGAAGTACCAGCAAACACTCAAATCATCATTAACGGAATTAACAAAGAAAAAGTTGGCGAATTAGCTGCGAACATTCGTGCTGTCCGTCCACCTGAGCCATACAAAGGTAAAGGTATTCGTTATGTGGATGAATATGTAATCCGTAAAGAAGGTAAGACAGGTAAATAATCCTGATCTTAAAATAAATATAATAATAATAACTAGAATAAAGAGGTGACAATTGTGATTTCTAAACCAGATAAGAATAAATTACGTAAAAAAAGACACCAACGTGTCAGAAATAAAATCTCTGGTACTGCCGAGTGCCCACGCTTAAATGTATTCCGTTCGAATACAAACATCTACGCTCAAGTAATTGATGACGTAGCGGGTGTAACGCTTGTTAGTGCCTCTACATTAGATGAATCAGTTGCTGAAGGTTCAAAAACTGAGCAAGCAGCAGCAGTTGGTAAATTAGTAGCAGAACGTGCTAAAGAAGCTAATATTGAAACAGTAGTATTCGACCGTGGTGGATATGTATATCACGGACGTGTTGAAGCTTTAGCTAACGCAGCTCGCGAAGCTGGCTTACAATTTTAATCGAAGGAGGAAACCGATTTATGAAACAATTTGTGGATCCAAATACACTTGGAGAAATCGAAGACCGCGTTGTAGCTATCAACCGTGTCACTAAAGTTGTTAAAGGTGGACGTCGTCTACGTTTCTCAGCATTAGTGGTTGTTGGTGATAAAGATGGTCACGTAGGATTCGGTACTGGTAAAGCTCAAGAAGTTCCAGAAGCAATCCGTAAAGCAGTCGAAGATGCTAAGAAAAGAATGATCGCTGTTCCTCGTACAGGAACTACAATTCCGCATCAAACAATTGGTGAATTTTGTGGTGGCCAAGTGTTACTTAAACCAGCAACAGCGGGTTCTGGGGTAGCAGCAGGTGGACCTGTTCGTGCCGTTGTAGAATTAGCAGGAATTGCAGACGTAACAAGTAAATCATTAGGTTCAAACACACCTATTAACATGATTACTGCAACAATCGAAGGCTTGAAACAATTAAAAGAAGCAGAAGAAGTTGCTAAATTACGTGGTAAAACTGTAGAAGAAATTTTAGGCTAAGGAGGATAGCTAAATGGCAAATTTAGAAATTAAATTAACTCGTAGCTTAATTGGTAGCAAAAAAGGTCAAATCGAAACAGCTAAATCTTTAGGACTTACAAAAGTTAACAAAACAGTTGTCCGTCCTGATAACGAAGCAGTTCGTGGTATGATTAACAAAATCAACCACTTAGTAGAAGTAAAAGAAGCTTAATTAATTAAAACTTAACAAGGAGGTGCCTATATATGAAACTTCATACGTTAAAACCAGCAGAAGGTGCACGTAAAGAACGTAACCGTGTTGGTCGTGGACAAGGTTCTGGAAACGGTAAAACAGCAGGACGTGGACATAAAGGTCAAAAAGCACGTTCAGGCGGTGGTGTCCGTTTAGGCTTTGAAGGTGGGCAACAACCACTATTCCGTCGTTTACCAAAACGTGGATTTAAAAATATTAACCGTAAAGAGTACGCTGTAGTTAACTTAGAAACATTAAACCGTTTTGAAGATGACACAACAGTAACACCAGAATTATTACAAGAGTCTGGAATTATCAAAGATGTAAAATCAGGAATTAAAGTTCTTGGTGACGGTGAGTTAAACAAAAAACTTACTGTTAAAGCAGCTAAATTCTCAAATGCAGCTGAAGAAGCGATTAAAGCAGCCGGTGGATCAGTTGAGGTGATGTAATGTTTGCCTTCATAAAGAATTCCTTAGCAAGTAGAGACATTAGACGCAGACTTTTATTTACACTATTCATTTTTGCTGTATTTCGTCTAGGAGTTTATATTCCAGTACCAGGCGTAAATGCAGCTGCCTTGCAAGATTTGAATAACACAGGTATTTTATCATTATTGAACACATTCGGTGGTGGGGCACTTCAACAGTATTCGATTTTCTCTCTTGGAGTATCACCTTACATTACCAGTTCAATTTTAGTGCAGTTGTTACAAATGGACGTTCTACCGAAATTTACAGAATGGGCCAAACAAGGGGAAGTCGGACGGCGTAAGTTAAATCAAGCAACTATATATATTGCGATTATTATCGCATTAGTCCAAGGTGCAGGTTTATCTTTTGGATTCAATCAACTATCAGGATTTGGTTTAATCCTCAACAATTCAGTTTTCAGTTATATCACAATTGCCTTAGTGATGACAGCAGGAACAATGCTGTTAGTCTGGCTAGGTGAACAAATAACGCGTAACGGAATTGGTAACGGAGTATCAATGTTAATCTTTGCCGGGATAGTCGCAGAGGTTCCTAAAGATTTCTACGGATTCTTCCAAAATTACTTAGGTAATGAAGAGGCAAGAAATCAATATGGTTGGATCGTTGGCTTAGTTGTCCTAATATTATTAATTAGTATTGTTGTGGTTGTATTAATGGAACGTGCACAACGCCGTATCCCAATCCACCATTCTAAGAAAGTATCAGGCGCAAAATCAACTGCCCACTTACCACTTAAAATTAACTCTGCCGGAGTTATTCCAGTAATTTTTGCAACGTCATTCATGACATTACCAACAACGATTTTCTCGTTAATGGGAACGCAAGATCCTGGACCAATTCAACAATTTTTCATTGATCTATTCAATTTACAATCACCTATGGGGATTGCCTTTTATACAGTATTACTTGTAGCATTTACATACTTCTACGCACTGATTCAGGTTAATCCTGAAAAAGTTGCTGAGAACTTGCAAAAGCAATCCGCTTATATTCCAAGTGTTCGCCCAGGTAAAGACACAGAGGATCACATTACAAAAATCCTTAACCGTCTAAGCTTTGTTGGAGCACTATACTTAACAATCATTGCTATTTCACCGATGATCGCAAACTTCTTTGCGCCAATCCCAATGAACTTAGCACTAAGTGGAACAAGTATACTAATCGTAGTTGGTGTAGGTATTGAAACAGCGAAACAAATTGAGGGTCGTATAACTCAACGTAGTTATTCTGGCTTCTTATATCTAGACTAAAGTACAAAAGGATGAAGACAATGAACATTTTATTAATGGGATTACCAGGTGCCGGAAAAGGTACTCAAAGTGAGATGATTTCTACTGATTACTCATTGGTGCATATTGCAACCGGAGATATCTTTAGAGAAGCAATTAAAAATGAAACAGAATTAGGCTTACTAGCAAAAAGTTATACAGACAATGGAAACTTAGTTCCAGACGATGTAACAAACAGCCTAGTAAAAGAAAGACTTGCACAAAACGATGTTAGCGAAAACGGCTTTATGTTGGATGGATATCCAAGAACATTAAATCAAGCCGAAGCACTTGATAAGAATCTTAATGATTTAAACGAAACATTAGATGCCGTTATCTACATCGATGTAGATAAAGAGGTCTTAAAAGACCGTTTAAGCGGACGATTCATTTGCCGTAACTGTGGCGCTACTTATCATAAATTATACAACCCACCTAAAGTGGAAGATACTTGTGATACATGTGGCTCACATGATTTCTATCAACGCGAAGATGACAAACCAGAAAAGGTAAGTCACCGTATTGAATTACAAATGGATTCAATTCGCCCTATTTTAGAACATTATCAAGATGCAGGAATTCTTCACCAAATCAACGGGGAAGACTCAATTGAATCAGTTTACCGAAATATCCGTGGTATTTTAGGTGAATAATTCAATGTATAATCAATTAAGAAATCCTAACTGGTAAAAGGAGGAATATCAATGGCTAAAGAAGATGTTATTGAAGTAGAAGGTACAGTACTTGAAACTTTACCTAATGCGATGTTTAGAGTAGAATTAGAAAATGGTCATGAGATCTTAGCTCACGTATCAGGTAAAATTCGTATGAATTATATTCGTATTTTACCAGGGGATAGAGTAACAATTGAAATGTCTCCTTATGATTTGTCGAGAGGTCGCATTACGTACCGTTTTAAATAGTGACAGGTGAATTAAGGAGGTAATCGAATGAAAGTAAGAGCATCAGTTAAACCAATTTGTGAAAAATGTAAAGTTATCCGCCGTAATGGTAAAGTAATGATCATTTGCCAAAACCCTAAACATAAACAACGTCAAGGATAAGAAGGAGGGAAATTAATGGCTCGTATTGCAGGAGTAGATATTCCAAACGACAAACGTGTAGTTATCTCATTAACATACGTTTTCGGAATCGGAAAAACAACAGCTCAACAAGTAGTTGCAGAAGCTAATGTTGACCCAAATACACGTGTTAAAGACTTAACTAACGATGAGTTAGACCGTTTACGTAGTATTGTTGACTCAATTAAAGTAGAAGGTGACTTACGTCGTGAAGTTAGCTTAGACATCAAACGCCTACAAGAAATCGGTTCATACCGTGGTATGCGTCACCGTCGTAACTTACCTGTACGTGGACAAAACACTAAAAACAATGCACGTACTCGTAAAGGTCCTAAAAAACCAATTAGATAATAAAATAAGGAGGGAAAATTAATGGCTAAAAGACAGACAAATCGTCGCCGTCGCGTGAAAAAGAATGTTGAACGTGGTATTGCACATATCCAATCAACATTTAATAACACAATTGTTATGATTACTGATGTTAACGGTAACGCTATTGCATGGTCATCAGCTGGAGCATTAGGCTTCAAGGGATCACGTAAATCTACACCATTCGCGGCTCAAATGGCTGCTGAAGTTGCTGCTAAATCAGCAATGGAAAACGGAATGAAATCTGTAGAAGTAACAGTTAAAGGTCCTGGTTCAGGTCGTGAATCAGCAATCCGTGCTTTACAAGCTACTGGTTTAGATGTAACAGCAATCCGTGACGTTACTCCAATTCCACATAACGGATGTCGTCCTCCAAAACGTCGCCGTGTATAATGAAATTTTTAATTAATTCAGCTCGTGAAGTTGCTACTGAATTATCATTTGAAACCAACGTTTTGAAAGGGGAAAATTAATCAATGATCGAAATTGAAAAACCTGAGATTACTACGATTGAAGTCAGTGACGATGAAAAATTTGGCAAGATCGTAATTGAACCACTTGAGCGTGGATATGGAACTACCCTTGGAAATTCATTACGTCGTATATTATTATCTTCATTACCAGGCGCTGCGATTAAGAGCGTTCAAGTCGATGGAGTCTTACATGAATTTGCTACTATCGATGGTGTTGTTGAGGATGTACCTGCTATTATTCTTAACTTGAAGTTATTAGCACTAAAAATTGAATCAGAAGATGATAAAGTTTTAGAGCTTAATGTAGTAGGTCCTAAAAGAGTTACTGCTGCTGACATTATTCATGATAATGAAGTGCAAATTCTTAATCCTGAATTAGAAATTTGTACACTAGCAGACGGAGCAGAGCTAAAGATGCTATTAAATGCATCGAATGGTCGTGGGTATGTACGTAGCGAAAACAATAAATCTGAAGATATGCCAGTTGGCGTACTTCCAGTGGATTCAATCTATACCCCAATCAAAAAGGTTAATTACCAGGTAGAAAATACACGCATCGGTCAACAAAATGCGTATGATAAACTAACAATGGATATTTGGACAGATGGTTCTATCAGTCCAGAGAAATCATTAAGTTTAGCAGCTAAGATTCTTTCTGAACACTTAAACATCTTCGTCAACCTAACTGAAGAAGCTCGTGAAGCAGCAATTATGGTTGAAAAAGAAGAATCTGAAAAAGAAAAAGTCTTAGTAATGACTATCGAAGAATTAGACTTATCTGTTCGTTCATACAACTGTCTGAAACGTGCAGGTATTAACACAATTCAAGAATTAACAGACAAAACTGAAGCAGAAATGATGAAAGTTCGTAACTTAGGACGTAAATCATTAGCGGAAGTTAAAGGAAAATTAGCAGACCTTGACTTAGGTCTAAAAGATGAAGATTAATAGATAAAAGGAGGCTTCCTGTATGGCATACCGTAAATTAGGTCGTACAAGCTCACAACGTAAAGCATTATTACGTGACTTAACGACAGATGTAATCATCAATGAACGCATTGAAACAACTGAAGCACGTGCAAAAGAAGTACGTCGTTTTGTTGATAAAATGATCACACTAGGTAAAAAAGGTGATTTAGCAAGTCGTCGTAAAGCTGCTGCATTCTTACGTAACGAATTAGCAGACGCTCGTATCGAGGACGACGAAGTTATTATCGAAACTGTTTTACAACGTGTGTTTAACGAATATGCAGATCGCTACCAAGAACGTAATGGTGGTTATACTCGTATTCTTAAAAAAGGTCCACGTCGCGGAGACGGTGCACCAATGGTAATCTTAGAATTAGTATAATAACAACTAATCACTTAATATGATGGGAGAGTGTTATGATTTTACTGTTTACAGTAAGGTCTAGCTCTGTGTTACGGCTCGATAATTCGGGCCGTATCAATCATCGTTAAGTGTTTTTTATTTCCAATAAATTTTTTATTATTTTATTGAATTCAATTTACTTATTGAATAAAAGGGTTTAGAATAGTATCTACTTTTGATATCGTGATGATTCAAAAGTGGATACTATTTTTTTGTATATCCTAGCATACTGACCTGACGTTTGTTATAATATCTATATCGTATTTATGCGAGTAACATAGATATATTTTTGTTAGGTCGAGTGTGCAGCTTGAGGTTTTACTATTCCAGGGCGGGAATAGGGCCTTGTTGCGCACTTTTTTTATATCTTTATTGAGGAGAAATTGATATGTTACAATATAAGAATTTATCTGTACCGCAAACCATATTACTTGGCTTTGCCTCAGTAATTTTGATCGGAACATTATTATTAATGCTACCTATCAGTCAACAACCAGGCATGGAGACGAGTTTTCTTGACGCACTATTCACAGCCACATCAGCTGTTTGTGTAACGGGTCAAATTACATTAAACACGCTGACTCACTGGTCGTATTTTGGTAAAACAGTCATCATTTCGTTAATTGAAATTGGAGGACTTGGTTTTATGTCTCTCGTCGTGATGGGTTTTGCCTTATTAGGACGCAAGTCCTCAATTAAGAATGACCTCGTTCTACTCGAATCATTAAATATCGACAGCTTAGCTGAATCGAAGCAATTAATGTTTTATGTCATTCGTTTTGCCTTAACGATCCAAGGATTAGGAGCACTGCTGCTTTCCTTCGACTTTATTCCCCGCTTAGGCTGGATCAAAGGCATTTATTACTCATTATTTCACAGCATTTCCGCCTTTTGTAATGCCGGGTTTGACCTATTCGGCGACAGCTTAATCAGCTTTAGAGACAACGCTTATGTCGTATTAGTCATTGCCTTTTTAATTTTTGCCGGAGGCTTTGGTTTTATTGTTTGGAGAGACGTGCTCACTTATTTTAAGAACAAACGACTCTTACTCCATACCAAAATAGTCCTTATGATGGTAGGAATTATCTTAATCACAAGCATTTTATTAATTGCTTATATCGGAGAACAAAATCCTTACTTTGCAGATTTATCGGTCGGCGACCGGATCGCCAATTATATCTTTTTAGCCATAACACCTAGAACAGCAGGTTATACTACCGTTGATTATGCTCAAGTTGGATTACCACTTGTTTTAATTACCATTATTTTAATGTTCATCGGAGCTACATCAGGATCAACGGGTGGTGGTTTGAAAATTACAACGCTATTTGTTTTAATTTTGTACTTTATCCGTACGTTTCAAGGGAAGGAATTGTCTGCGTTTAAACGAGCGATTCCAATTGATTATGTCAAACGTGCTTTACTATTATTCATTGGTTCAATTTCCTTAGTTACTATAGCAACGTTACTACTCGCTATAACTGAAACAATTCCACCAGGATTTGGTTTGGAATATGTATTGATGGAAGTTGTTTCCTGTTTTGCGACCGTTGGGTTAACAATGGGCTTAACCCCAAACTTAACTTCATTCGGGAAGGTATTGTTGATATTAGTCATGTTTATAGGTCGAGTAGGACTGATGACTTTCATGTGGTCATTTGGTGATACGAAGAAAGAATCATCCATTCATCTACCTGAAGGCAAGATAATGATTGGTTAATAAGGAGAAATTAAATGAAAAGAGTTAGAAGAATTGGCGTTTTAGGACTAGGTATTTTTGGATCATCTTTAGCGAGAACATTAACCGAAAACGATGTTCAAGTCATTGGTATTGATAATGATATGGATCATGTTAGAGAAATTATGGAAGATATTGATTATGCAGTGCAAGCAGATTTCACTCAATTAGATCAATTACAAGAAGCTGGAATTGATCAATGTGAAACAGTAGTTATTGCTGCATCATTACACTTAGAAGATGTTATTTTAGGCATCATGAATTTAGAACAATTGGGTATTCCAGAAATTATTGTTAAGAGTAAAAATGAAAGTTACGCTGAAGTATTGAAACGAGTTGGTGCTCACCGTGTTATTTTACCTGAGCGTGATATGGGGATTCAAATAGGGCAGGTATTAAGCCAATCATCAACGCAAAGCTTAATGGCGATTGATGAACAGCATGATGTGATTGAATTTAGAGCTAAAGATAAATGGGTCGGTAAAACCATTGAGGAAATTGACTTTAGAGGACGTTATCATGTCAATATTATAGCAATCGGTGAAAAAGGCAAAACAAGTTTAGAAGTATCTATTTTACCGAGTACAAAAATTTCCATTAATAATTACTTTGTCGGCGTAACCGAAGACAAGAGTGCCTTAGTTAATTTAAAATAGTAATAGAAAGGGAGGGATTAAATGAGTAGAGAAATTATTGATCAGGTCAAAGAGGCTGAGCGCAGAATTACACAGTTGGGACAAGATTTAGAAGATGAAAAAATAGGACTTCAAGATAAATTAACCCAAGAAATTGATGCATTTAAAGAGTCACTTGACCAACAATTAAATGCTCATGAAACTGCCTTAGAACAACAAAATGAAACACGCCTTGAGGAAGAAAATGCACAGTTCAATCAAGAAGCTGAAGAATACCGTCATAAGATGACGGATATCTATTCACAGCAGAAAGAAGGACTAATAACCAAAGGCATTGAGGAGGTAATGAACGCTTATGGCTATCGCAAAGATGAAGCGGCTGACAATCGTTAGTGAACCTCAAAACGTTGAAAGCCTATTAGAACATTTACAAGAAGTCAAAGAAACACACATTACCCCTTTTGATGCACTGGTTGAAGAGGATCAGAATTTTTTCAAAGAGCCTCATAATCTAGTCGAGGACCGAATAAGCGACGAAATGCGGTTACGTGAATTACGGGATATGATTACTTTTTTGAAAGATTATGTACCACCTAAGAATTGGCGCCATCATTTCAAAGAACGACCGGTCTATTCACTTGAACAATTAGAACAGACTGTTAAGTCCCTCGGCATTGAATCATTATTATTTGACTTAGAGAAACAGCGCAGCGAATTAAGTCGCATCCAGAAGGATTTACAGTCACTCGAAGAACAAGAATTGTTTCTTCGTCAGTGGCAGTCACTGGATTTAAATCCTAAAATTGCCAAGGAGTTATCGCATTTCGATGTTCATTACGGAACGATTCCGACAGAACAACAAGATCACTTAAAGACAGCTTTAGGTGAATGGGACGCAAATTACTTTATTGACGATATATTTTATTCGAAAGATTTGATTGGTTATGTCATCGTGACGGAAAAGTCATTGAATAAAGACTTGATGCCAGTGCTTAGACAATACCAATGGTCACCATTAGTTTATTCTTATGAAGAACCACCTAAAGTGGCTTTGGAAGAGAATTTAACGAAACGCGAAACATTAGTAAGTAAAGACCTAGACATTCGCCAACAATTAAAGACAGAGTCACAAACACTTGACACTTTACTCTTAGCAGAAGAAGATCTAGCTAACCGAATTGAACGAATAAAAGCTCAGGAATTAGTCTTACAGAGTAATCATGTAACCGTGATTGAAGCGTGGTTGGAGGATATTCAAGTTGATGATGTCCGCCAATCCATTGAAGATTCCTTTGAAACAGTGGCAATGGCCGTTTTTGTATCAGATGCGAAACCGGAAGAAATTGAAGCAAACGAAGTACCAACCAAATTAACGAACCATTGGTTAGCACGGCCGTTTGAGTCATTGACTTTACAATACGGTGTCCCTACTTATGATTCCGTCGACCCAACCCCTTACTACACATTCTTCCAAATTTTATTCTTTGGTTTAATGAGTGCTGACGTAGGGTATGGTTTACTCTTATTTATCGCAACATTTATCGCAGGACGAATGACGACACTCTCTGAATCAATGAAACAATCGATGAAGATGTTTAAGTTTAATGCGGTTGGAACCATGATTATTGGTTTATTCTTCGGAAGTTTCTTTGGTTATGACCTACCGTTTAGAGTGATGAGTATGTCTGATAATGTGATTGAAATTATGATCTTCTCAGTCGCAATCGGACTCGTCCACATGATGGTTGGATATTTCTTGAAAGCACGCTTAGCTCTCCAGGAAAAAGATTATTCGAGTTTCTATTTGGATGCGGTGCAATGGATGATGATGATTCTAGGTGGTGCGCTACTTGCAGTTAATACACTCTTTAACCAACCGATTATTCAAACAATTGGTTTAGTATTACTACTAGGTAACATTATCGGTATGTTTATCGCAAATATCATCGTAACACCGAATAAATTAGTCGGTGTCGGGAAAGGGCTATTCGGTTTAATTGATGTGGCCGGATTAGTCGGAGATATCGTCAGTTATACCCGTCTAACCGCCTTAGGTGTTGCCGGAGCAAACATTGGGATGGCCTTCAACTTAATCGTTGGATTACTCCCACCCGTGGCACGCTTTACCGTTGGTATATTACTGTTTATCGTTTTACATAGTTTAAATATCTTTATTACCTATTTAGGAGCGTATGTGCATTCGATGCGTCTACAATTCGTTGAATTTTTCGGTAAGTTTTATGAGTCAGGTGGTAAACGATTCACCCCTCTAAAACCCCTGGAAAAGCATATACACATTCGTCGTGATCATTAATTTATTTATATTGGAGGAAATACAATGGACTTTTTAACAACATTATTTGGAGAAAATCTTGGCTTAATCTTTGGTGGTTTAGGTGTAGCTATCGCCACAATCGGCGGTGGGATTGGATCAGCGCGTGGTGTTGGTATGGCCGGTGAAGCGGCTTCAGCACTCGTTAAAGAAAAACCGGAATTATTCGGTCAAGCGTTAGTGCTACAATTATTACCCGCGACTCAAGGTTTATATGGTTTCGTTATTGGATTACTGATGTTACTCCAATTATCACCTGAAATGACAACAACAACGGGTTGGTATTATGTGATGTGTGCCCTACCTGTTGCGGTAACGGGTTACACATCTGCACCGGCTCAAGCGCGCGCTTCAATTGGTGGGATGCAAATTTTAGCACAACGCCCTGAAAATGCGACACAAGGGATTGTCTTCTCAGCGATGGTTGAGACTTATGCGATTTTAGGATTTGTTATTTCATTATTAATGTTCCTATTTGTTTAATTTACACCATGTCAAATAAATTAAACAAAGGAGGGATTTCAAGTGACTAAAATAACGGAATTACAATCATTTACTGATCAAGTTATCAACCGTGAAGAACAAACCAAGCAAGCTGAATTAGCCGAATTTGCGCATACTTTAGAAGAAAAGCTCAACATTCAAAAAGAGCAGCTCAAGGCAAAACATGAAGCGCAATTGGAAAAAGTAACCGCACAACACGATAATCAATTTAATATTCGCCTAAATAGTTTACAGTTAGGTCAGAGAAATAAACAATTGGCGATTAAACAAGAAATTATCGATGACTATATTAAAGAAGTGAAATCAGGATTTAATCAGCTTAATTCTGATGAAACGATCCAGTTTATTAACCACTTATTGAATCAACATGAATTAACGGAGCACTCAGAAATTGTTTTAGGTGAACAAACGAAAGAGTCAATTCAAGACGAATCAGCCTTTTCAGTTCGTGTGAATGAATCGATTATACCCGGTGTTGCTGGCTTTATTTTAATGGACGGTGACATTGAATATAATTATCTTTTTGACAATTTAGTTGAAGAAACACGTCGCCAACTGCAGTTGATTTTATTAGACCAAGTATTTAATCAAGACAAATAGATACGAAGAATCACACTGAAGGAGGTCACAGTGAAGATGCAAACAGATTATGAAACACGATTTAGTTCATTGAATACGAGTTTACGGGTCAAAGAAATGATGCTACTCAAAGCGGAAGATTATGAACGACTACTCTCTGCCAGCGATTATCATGAGGCTTTGAATTTACTGTCGAACACACCTTACCGTGACGGCGTGAGTCAAGCCCGCGAAACGCATGACTATCAAACAATGGTCATGGATGAGTTGAAAGACACCTACCATTGGATCAAACAAGTCATTCCTGACCCCGCACTATATGAAGCAATGACTTTAAAATATGTTTACCACAATGTCAAAGTCTTATTCAAAGAACGTTTGAATAAACAAACCTATTCAGACGCCTTAATCGACATTGGACCTGTTCCCATTTATGAATTACGCCAAGCTGTCAACGAAGGTCAGGGCGATACTTTTCAAGATTACTTTATGGGGAATTTGGAAAATATGCGTAATTACTTTGACGATATCGACCACTATCAACAGCTAGACGTCTTCATTGACCGCGCGTATGTCCATCACTTAAAGCGCCTCAGTGAAGAAATGACTGACCCCAAAGTTGCGAAATATTTCGACCAAATCATTAATGAAACGAATATTTTAATTTTCTTTAGGGCTTTGAAATTAGGGCATTCGACGCGGGAACTAACTGCGATTTTAACCGATGAAGGAAATTTAAAAACTTCAGATTACGTTTCGATTGGTGAACAAGGCGAAAGGCAAGCAGCTAGATATTTCAGTGAACATGCGACTTATCGCCATCTATTTGAAGATGCTTTAGACGAGAATGGATGCCTGAATATCCGACGCTTAGAACAAGCAATCGATGAATCGGAACTAAAAACACTCAGCCAAGCGAAGTTCGAAGTTTTTGGCCCACTTCCAATTATCTACTATACTTTACAAAAAGAATTAGAAGTGGATCATTTACGCTTAATTCTTGCAGGGAAGTTAAATAATATTGATGCTGACATTATACGAGAGAGAATGAGAGGGTAATATGGAGTATAAAATAGCCATTATTGGCGAAAAAGACGAAATATATGCCTACAGTCTCTTGGGGATGAAAGTCTTTTATATGACGGCTGAAGACCCAGAACTTTCAAAAAATATTAGACAACTTATCCAAGATGGCTATGGCGTTTTATTTATAACAGAAAAGATAGCGAAACAAATACCATCACTGATTAAACAGTATGATGATGAATTTATGCCCGCTATTATATTAATACCAAGTGATTATGATGCGACTAGTATGGGCTTAGACCGCTTGAATGAGAGTGTCATCAAAGCCGTCGGTCGTCAAATCTTATAGGAGGTAGATCCATTGAGTAATGGAATTATTACATCGGTATCTGGTCCCTTAGTTGTGGCCGAAGGTATCGATCATGCCAAAATCCGTGACTTGTGTTACGTTGGTGAGCAAGGGCTTGTCGGCGAAATTATCCAAATTCGCGGTAAAAATATTTATATTCAAGTTTATGAAGAAACTTCAATGGTCGGCCCCGGTGAACCGGTTGTACCAACGGGCGCGCCTTTATCGGTTGAATTAGGACCGGGTTTATTAACTGGAATGTTTGATGGGATTCAACGCCCACTCGAAAAATTAGCGGAAGTATCAGGTACATCATTTTTAGACCGTGGTGCCCAGGTTGATTCTTTAGACCGTGACGCAGTTTGGTCATTTAAAGCATTAGTTGACAATGGGACGCAAGTTGAACCTGGTGACATTATCGGTGAAGTGCCTGAAACAGCGACCATTTCGCATAAAATTATGGTGCCGGTAGGTGTTTCAGGAACGATTCAAAATCTAGCCGATGGTGATTTCCATGTGGCAGATACGTTATACCAAGTAACGAATGACAAAGGGAACACAACAGATCATACAATGATTCAAAAGTCTCCGATTCGTCAAGGACGGACGTTTAAATCGAAACAACGCCCAGACCGTCCATTAATTACAGGACAACGTGTCATTGACACCTTATTCCCTGTTGTTAAAGGTGGTGCAGCAACGGTTCCTGGACCTTTCGGAGCAGGTAAAACAGTCGTACAACATCAAATCGCTAAATGGGCAGATGTGGATATCGTTGTTTACATCGGCTGTGGCGAGCGCGGGAATGAGATGACGGAAGTAATCGACGAATTCCCCAAATTAATTGACCCACATACTGGAAAATCGATTATGGAGCGTACGATTTTAATCGCCAACACGTCTGATATGCCCGTAGCGGCGCGTGAAGCGTCAATCTATACTGGTATCACCATTGCGGAATACTTCCGTGATATGGGGTATTCTGTGGCGATTATGGCCGATTCAACGTCACGTTGGGCTGAGGCTCTGCGTGAAATTTCAGGCCGTCTGGAAGAAATGCCAGGAGATGAAGGGTATCCCGCTTATTTAGGAAGCCGCTTAGCGGAATACTATGAGCGTGCGGGTAAAGTCACTGCTATCGGTTCACCGAACCGTCAAGGTGACATTACTGCCATCGGTGCCGTTTCACCTCCAGGAGGGGATACATCAGAACCTGTTACCCAAAACACGATGCGTGTGGCTAAGGTATTCTGGGGACTCGATGCGAGCCTTTCGCGCCGCCGTCACTTCCCAGCGATTAACTGGTTAACTTCTTATTCGCTTTATTCAGGACAAGTGAATGACATTGTAGGAGAAGATTTAAATATTGAGTGGCCAGCCATGGTTCAAGAAACCCGCTCTTTACTAGCTGATGAGTCAGAATTAGAAGAAATTGTCCGTTTAGTTGGGGTTGAGTCACTCTCAGATAGTGACCGCTTGAAACTAGCGACTGCTGGTTTAATTCGTACAGCTTACTTACAACAAAATGCGTACGATGATGTGGATACATTTACTTCATTACAAAAACAAGCACGCATGTTGGAAAATATTTTATACTTTAACGAAAAGGCCAAAGAGACATTAAACTATGGTGCGTCGATTGTGTCTATTTTAAGAGGAACGGTTGAAGTGCGTGAAGCACTTGGCCGGATGAAATACATTGAGATTGAAGATGCAGAACCTTATGACACGATTAAAGAAAATATCGATGCCGCATTAGTTGAAGTACTGCAATCAGGAGGTGAATTCTAAGTGATCAAAGATTATAAAAATATTACAGATATCGTCGACCCATTAATTACTATCAAAGGCGTTGAAGGGATTAAATATGACGAATTAGTCGATGTGAAAATGGGCGACGGCAATACGCGTCGCGGGCAAGTACTTGAAGTCCAAAAAGATAAAGCAGTCGTTCAATTATTTGAGGGATCTGCCGGAATCGATAAAATGGATACTAAAGTCCGCTTCCTTGGCCATCCTTTGACCTTAGATGTCTCTGAAGATATGATTGGCCGCCGTTTTGACGGGATGGGGCGCATCAGCGACGATGGCCCGGAATTAATTGCCGAGAAATCACTCGACATTAACGGTCAAGCCATTAACCCGGTGAAACGCCGTTACCCCAATGAATTCGTTCAAACAGGTATTTCAACCATTGACCACCTAAATACACTCGTCCGTGGTCAAAAGTTACCGATTTTTTCAGGCTCAGGATTGCCTCATCAGGATTTAGCTGCGCAAATAGCCCGACAAGCCGCTGTACGCAACTCCGATGAAAAATTCGCCGTTGTTTTTGCAGCGATTGGAGTAACGTATGAAGAGGCAGACTTCTTCATTAATGATTTTACTCAAACAGGCGCCATCGACCGCTCAGTTGTCTTTATCAACTTAGCAAATGACCCGTCAATTGAACGGGTTGCGACACCGAAAATGGCACTAACGGCCGCAGAATACTTAGCCTTTGAAAAAGGCATGCATGTGTTGGTCATCATGTCAGATATGACGAACTATGCCAATGCGTTACGTGAAGTATCTGCAGCACGCCGTGAAGTACCTGGCCGTCGTGGTTACCCAGGGTATTTATATACGAACCTAGCCACAATTTATGAACGCGCTGGACGTATTGATGGATCAACTGGTTCAGTAACACAAATTCCAATTGTTACGATGCCAGAAGATGATATTACCCATCCAATCCCTGACTTAACCGGGTATATTACGGAGGGACAAATTTTACTTTCCCGTGACTTGGATAATCAAGGTATTAAACCACCGATTGATGTCCTACCGTCATTATCTCGTCTAAAAGATAATGGGATTGGTGAAGGGAAAACAAGAGAAGACCATGCATCAACAATGAACCAAATCTTCTCAGCCTATGCCCAAGGTAAAGAAGCTAAAAACTTAGCCTCTGTATTAGGGGACTCGGCACTGACTGAAATTGACTTGAAGTACTTAGAATTTGCGGATGCCTTCGAGTCGCGTTATGTTAACCAAGGATTCCAAACAAACCGGACGATTGAAGAAACGCTGGAATTAGGATGGGAATTACTATCCATCTTACCAACATCCGAATTAACGCGTATTAGTGAAGCTCAAATCGAGAAATACCTCCCTCAAAATAGCGAGGAGGTCTAGTCATGGCAATTTTAAATGTCAATCCAACCCGGATGGAGCTAGCGCGTTTGAAAGAACGCCTCGCCTTAGCCAGCCGTGGTCATGATATTTTAAAGGATAAACATGATGGTTTGATGCGCTACTTTATCGACTTGGCCCGTGAAAATAACCAATACCGCCAAGAAGTCGAAGCATTGATGAAGAAAGAAATGCAGACTTTTGCCTTAGCTAAAGCCTTTGTGCATGAAGAATATTTAGACCAGATTGCGATTGGACAAGGTGAAGACACGATTGTAAAGGTAAAACCTGAAAATATGATGAGTGTCCATGTCCCAACAATGCAGTTTACAAGTAAGTCGGATAGTGGTGAGATTACGGAGCCGCTGCGTTATGGTTATATTTATTCGAATGCCGATTTGGATGAAGCGTTGGTGTCGTATCAAGAACTATTGCCTAAAATGTTAAAGTTGGCAGAGTTGGAGAAGAAGACACAATTGTTGGCCAATGAGATTGAGCGAACACGTCGTCGTGTTAATTCATTGAAGGAATCGACGATTCCAGATTTGGAAGATACGATTAAGATGATTCAAATGAAGTTATCTGAAAATGAGCGTGCAGAAATTACGCGCTTGATGAAGATCAAAGATTTTGATCAGGAAGAGGATGAGTTTGAGGAAGAGTAGGTAGATACGTATATCTTCGAGGCCGGAGGCATTCATTTATTGCCGTGGGAACGTCTTTCGCTTGCTGAGTCCGTTGTTGCTTTAGCAATTACGGACTTACATGCGGGAATATCTGCAGTAAAACGATTTAATGCAAGTAATGATAAAATTAGATTTAAATTATTTCAGATTTAGTACTCTCTGACGAGAGGAGCTACAGACTTTCCTTGCTATTGAATCTGTAGCCCCCTTCGGGCGCACAGCTTCTAATACGCAAGGAATCCAATATTTCACGGCAAATGAATGCCTCCGGCCTCTTCGATATACAAGTGTGTAGAGAAATTTGGATTGGTGTATTTATCAATCTAGTATCTATTAGGGAAGTAATTAAGGATTTGAGTAACAACTTGTATAATTATTGAAGTTGTTATCCGAATCGAGTTGTTTTGAGTAATAACTTGTATAATTATTGAGGTTGTTATCCGAATCGATGTGATTTGAATAATAACTTTCAGAATTACTGAAGTTATTACCCATTAGGTTTATTTCGAAAATGTGTTGGTTGTTTCTAAATATTTTCTTGAACAACCAACAAAATGAGTTATTTAAGCCGAATATTCTATCTTTTGATAGGGTGTTCGGTTTTTTGCGTGGTTAATATACTTTTACAACAGTACTGGCTATAAATTGTAATTATAGATAGGTTAATTATTTGTTATTACACATAATAGAGTGGTCTGTTATTATAAATGTAAGCGCTTTGTATAAAAATATACAAACTTAGGAGGACAACGATGAATCTATACACTCGAATTAAAGAAAGTTTTGATAAACAGGTATTTATGCAGCATATTGGTGCGGAATTGGAATCTGTGGAAGAAGGCAAAGTCAGTATTTCCATTGAAAATAATGGTCAATTGTCCCAACAAGCAGGATTTATGCACGCTGGCGCGACGACAACAATTGCTGATAGTGCGGCTGGTTATGCAGCTTTGACGATGATGCCGGAGGATACCGATGTGGTGTCAGTAGAGTTTAAGGTTAATTTGCTGCGACCAGCGGCTGGTCGTAAATTTATGGCGAATGCTTGGGTGATTAAGCCGGGCCGTCAATTATCGGTGGTTGAAGCTGAAGTGATAGATCAAGATTCTGGAAAAGTAGTCGCAAAATTTCAGGGAACTATGTTTAGTGTTTCAAATGAATAATCTGCGTTGATTCCTATCTAATTCTATTTCACGATATCAGAGTTTATTATTTGATTAAACAGTTTGTTAAAGTTTATAGTGGAGTAAAAGCTAGTGTGAGGTAGAAGAATGAACGAATTCGGTAAACTATTTAAAAATGATGGGCGTTATGTTATAGAGTTTGAACGCTATTTTATGCAGGACAAAGAGAGTGTCTTTTATCATGTAACTCAGCCTGAATATTTTATTCAATGGTATCCCTTTGCCACAGGTGAGATGGAGCTGAAAGAAGGTGGGCTGATACATTTTGATGATGGTGAAGGTGAAAAGTATCATGCTGTGATTACACTGTTTGAACCCCCACGTGTGTTTGCCTTTCGTGAAGTGGATGATTTGTTGCATATTGAAGTTCAAGAAGATACTGAAGGTAGTCGCATGATTTTCCGTCATACATTTGATGATCCGTCTTGGGCAGCACCAACTGCGGCGGGATGGCATCGTTGTTTGGATGCGTTAAAGATGTTAGTAGATGGCCGAACGCCTGAATGGCCTGATAATGCGGCAGAATTACGAGAATTTTATCTGGGAAATTTTGATATTAAATAGATTAATAACCGACTATCCCAACTTAGGATTTTCGGTTTTTTTGTTTCTGGGAAAATTTGTGGACAGGGTGTCCGAGGGAAAATTGTTAACTAAAATCGAAAGATTATCCCTATTTATTGGGATTGAGGGAAAATCGTTAACTAAATTTAATTGATTTTCCCTATTTATGAGGATTTAGGGAAAATCATCACGATGAAACAAGAAACTTTCCCTATTTCTTTGCCACGGGTGTGACTATATTTTTATTAGCTATGGAATGTGGGGGAATCCCTTATTAATTGAGCCATACTTTTGAAGAAAAAGGGGTCTGTTACTTACGTTTAGGGGGCTATGTGGTATAATGGGATGGCATAAAATTTAAAGGAGTAGTCATTGTGGATAACATTATTGAGATAAAAAATTTAACATTTAGCTATGAAGAAGATGCTAACAATGTGCTAAAAGATGTTTCCTTTGAGGTTAAACGGGGGGAATGGCTGGCAATTATTGGTCCAAATGGCTCTGGTAAATCAACGCTTGCAAAGATGATTAATGGCTTATTGGTGCCACAACAGGGAACAATTAAGGTAAATGATGCGGTATTGTCCGAAGAGTCGGTGTGGTATGTTCGCTCAATTGTCGGTATGGTGTTTCAAAATCCGGATAACCAATTTGTTGGGGCGACGGTTGAGGATGATGTGGCTTTTGGCCTGGAAAATAAAGGTGTGCCGCGTGAAGAGATGATTCCTCGTGTTCAAGAAGCGCTTGAAATGGTTAATATGTCACAGTTCGTTGACCGTGAGCCGGCTAAATTATCGGGTGGTCAAAAGCAGCGCGTGGCAGTTGCTAGCGTTTATGCTTTACGCCCAGATGTCATTATTTTAGATGAGGCGACGGCGATGTTGGATCCTAAGGGGCGCCGTGAAGTGATTAAGGTCATTGATGCTTTAAGGGAAGCCCATGATTTAACGGTTATTTCGATTACCCATGATATTGAGGAAGCCGCTAGAGCGGACCGTATTATGGTTCTTAAAGATGGAGAAATTCAGGATATTGCCGTACCAGAGGCTGTTTTTAGTATTGGTGAGGGATTAATTCAAATGGGGTTAGACTTGCCTTTTGCTGAAAAGTTACAGGCTAATTTGAAGGGATTGGGCGTGGAAGTGCCAGATAAATATTTAACAGAGGAGGAACTAGTTCAATGGATCAGTCAATCGTATTTGAAAGTGTAAGTCATGTGTATAATCAAGGGACACCTTTTGCGACGCATGCTCTGAAAGATATTTCAGTTAAAATTCCAGATAAACAAATCACGGCAGTCATTGGACATACGGGTTCGGGGAAATCAACGTTTATCCAGCATTTAAATGCGTTAGTTCGACCAACTCAAGGTTCTCTTTATTTATTTGGTGAGAAATTCACAGCCGATTCAAAGCATGAATCACTAAAATGGCTCCGTAAAAAAGTAGGGGTTGTTTTCCAATTTCCAGAATCTCAATTATTTGAGGAGACAGTTTTAAAAGACGTGATGTTTGGACCAATGAATTTCGGTCTAACGGAGGAAGAAGCCGAAGCAGTTGCTTTGGAAAAATTAAAACTCGTCGGTCTACCAGAAGAAGTGTACCAACGTTCGCCTTTTGAACTAAGTGGTGGGCAAATGCGCCGTGTTGCGATTGCTGGTGTGTTAGCGCAAAATCCGGAAGTATTGGTTTTAGATGAACCAACTGCTGGTTTAGACCCTTATGGGCATCACCAAATGATGGATATGTTTATGAGACTTCAAGAACAGGAACAGTTGACGGTTATTATGGTTTCGCATCAAATGGATGATGTGGCGACTTATGCTGACAATGTGATTGTTTTTGATGGTGGAGAAATTGTTAAAACAGGGGCAACGAGAGAAATTTTTAATGCGCCTGAATTTTTAAAATCGAAGCAATTGGACTTGCCACATACAGCTTCCTTTGTGCAAAAGATTGAAGAGGCATTAGGCCGTGATATTATGCAGTCTGAGGATGTTCCAATCACTGTTGAGGAAGTGGCAGAACTTTTAATTGCTGAAAAAGTACGCCTAGAAACGGGGGAGACACATGTTTGATAATGTATTAATTGGCCGTTATATTCAAGGCAACTCAATCATTCATCATCTGGATCCGCGGACGAAATTAATTTTAAGTTTCTTCTTTATTATATTGGTATTTATGGCTAATAGTTGGATGAGCTATGTGTTACTCATTGCCTTTATTGTGACGGCTGTTTCGTTAACTGGGATTGATTTAGGTGTATTCCTTCGAGGGATTAGACCAATGATTTGGTTAATTCTCTTTACGGTTGTCTTCCAAGTGCTATTTTCAACTGGAGGAACTGTTTATTTCCAATGGGGACCGATTGCGGTTACTTCTGCTGGATTAATAAATGGGGTACTTATCTTCGTTCGTTTAGTGTTAATTATTATGATGTCGACGATTTTAACGTTAACAACGTCACCTTTAGAATTAACGGATGGCATTGAACATTTACTCCGTCCACTAGAACGTTTTGGATTTCCAACACACGAAGTGGCATTGATGATGTCGATTGCCTTACGTTATGTTCCAACTTTAATGGATGAGACACAAAAAATTATGAATGCGCAAAAGTCGCGTGGTGTCGAGTTTGACCAAGGTAGTTTCCTTGACCGTGTTAAAGCATTCGTTCCGATTTTAGTGCCACTCTTTGTGAGTGCCTTTAATCGTGCAGATGAGATGGCGAATGCGATGGAAGCGCGTGGTTATCGTGGTGGTGAAGGGCGTACTAAGTACCGTCAATTAGCTTATAGCCGTATTGATTTAATGGCTGGTTTATTGACAGTTTTAATGACGCTAGCGATTATCGTCATTGATTTTATGATTTAGGAGTGTCTGATGCAAAGTTATGCAATTCGAGTAGAATATGATGGGACTAATTATGTTGGCTATCAAGTTCAACCCAATGGCCCAAGTATTCAAAGTCAAATAGAAAAAGCGCTCCAATTAATGGCGAAACTGCCTAAAGATCAATTTATTCCAACGATTGGGTCTGGACGGACCGATTCGGGCGTTCATGCTAAAGGTCAAGTGGTCCAATTCGATTATCCAGCTGAAATTAGACCGGAGAATCTCCTTCGAGCCCTCAACAGTATTTTACCGGATGATATTCGGGTGAATGCGGCTGCGCTTGTTGCAGAAGATTTTCATGCGAGGTATTCAGCTATTTCTAAAACGTATCGTTTTGTGGTTAATAATGAGCGATTCCCAGATCCATTTACTAGGCTGTATAGTTTGCATCATCCTTACCGCTGTGATATTGAGCGTATGCAAGAAGCGATTGAATTTATTGTGGGAACGCATGACTTTACCAGTTTTTGTTCGACGAAGACTGACAAAACCAATTTAGTTCGGACAATTTATGAGGCGTCGGTCACTTATGATGCGCCTCATTTTATATTTGAATTCAAAGGTAATGGTTTCCTATATAATATGATTCGTATTTTAGTGGGGACGTTGTTGCAAATTGGAGATGGGTTAAAGCCTGTGGATGAGTTAGAGAGACTGCTTAAAGTGATGGACCGTAATGAAGCGGGTCCGACAGCAAATGGGAATGGTTTGTATATGATGGAAGTCGGTTATTCTGAAGACCCATTTTCCGGGCCAGATGCTTATACATTGTAATAATACAGGAGGGATATTATCGAAGCGGAAACACCACAAATTTTATCGTTATTTGAGCATGAAGACGGGAAGAAATGGGTGGCTGAATTAGTTGGGCCAGATCCAACTTTTAAATTAAAGCGAGATTTTTTACCTGAAACATATGCGAATGAATATGAGTTGTTTGATGGTTTTTATCAAATTCACGGAACGCATCCTGGTATCACTCCTTTTACTAAAGAATATTGCCGGGTAGACAATGGACAAATGACCAGGTATTTATCGTTTCGAGAGATGCTTGGTTGGATTCCTCAAATGGAAAGTTTGAAGCCACGCCGTGTTCAAAATATAAAAGGACAAATTATTCGTCAATTAGATGAAATCAGTGGTAAATTTGATAACTATTTAATCAATGATGAGATCATGTATCAAAAAGAACAAGTTGATTTCGTTGATGACCCAGATCAATTAAGACAAGCTTTGAGTCAATTGGTGAGACAAAAGCCAAAAATGATAAAGAATTATGAAAAGCAAATTGAGTTATATCGTCAAATGCCAGAGCAATAATAGTTTTACTGATTTGGATAAGAAGAGAAGCGAAGGAGTGAAGCATTCCTTCGCTTTTTGTTTTGGGGGGATTTGAGTTTAATGGACCAAGTTGTCTCATCGATACAGAAAATCGACCACTATTCATATTCTTAAGGGAGTAGTGTCATTGATTGGGACACTACTCAAAAACTGAAGGGAGTAGTGTCATTGATTGGGACACTACTCAAAACCTGAAGGTAATAGAGTCCTTGATTGGGACACTACTCAAAACCTGAAGAGAGTAGTGTCACTGACTAGGACACTACTCAAAACCTGAAGGGAGTAGTGTCACTGATAGGGACACTACTCGAAACCTGAAGGTAGTAGTGTCATTGATCACGACACTGCTCTTGCTTATTTTTAATGAGTGACATTGGTTGTGCTACTCCTTTTACATTTTTTAGGAGTGTACTGAACGCAGAAAAAGCAGTGCCCATGACCCAACCTGTCCCATCGCACCACCGCAACAACTTTAGAGAAAACAAAAACCACCTCAAATCGCATCTAAAAATGCAGATTGAAGTGGTTTAAATTTTATATTTACCCGAATAATAAATAGCTTAAGCTTCTGGCTCACCTTTAACTAAAGCAATTGATGCTTCAAGGTTTTCAATACATTGTAAAATGTATGGGTGCAGTGCATCAACTAATTCGTCAATATATTCAATTTGAACAATTGGCTTATATGTGTTCATAATTTCTTGTAAAATTTCCGTTAAAGTAGAAGAAGGAATCCCTAATTCATGCTTAATAATACGGTGCAGGTCGCCAATGAAATGGTAGCGAGAGCCAACTAATTCTAAGAAATCAACGGATTTATCGCGCTCTTTGATTAAAACGATACGACCTAAATAATTGTCATAATAGGCTAAATAAGTTTTGGCATTAAAATAATAATGTAATAAATCATAGCAGTCTTCTGGTGTGAAGTTACGTTTTAATTTACCCGATACGATATTTTCACGTGAGCGGTTAACGTTTTTCATTAAAGCATCTACTTTTTCTTGTTTACTCATGTCAGCGTTAATCACGTCTTCGATGTTAACCATTGGTGTATTCCAAACAGATTCACGACGACTAAAGCGGAAAAAGTAACGATAATAATCATGTAAAATATAGTCACGACGACGAATATTATATACGACGAACTGATATCTAGTGCGTTCCTCGTATTCTTCAATTAATTGGATAGCTTTGCGCTCAGTAATTTTTTCCATATTTACTCCTTTAACTTTCCAATGGGTGGAAATTAGTGTAAGATATTGATGTTTATAAACAAAGTCTATCTTATTTTTATAAAACAATCAAGTAAGTAAAAACTAATTTAAGAGGTATAATGATGCGTATTCGGAAAACAAATTTAGATGATATTTCAGCAGTTTTGGAAACATTCGATCATGCTAGAAAAATTATTCGTGCAACGGGTAATACAGTGCAATGGTCGGGTGAATATCCTGGTAAAATTGATATTGAAGAAGATATTCAATTAGATCATAGCTATGTTTGCGTAGCAACAGAGGAATATACAGGGGTGGAATTAGGCACTGTACTAGCCACCTTTGCATTACCAACAACTCCAGATCCCACTTACACACATATTGATGGGGCATGGTTGAATGATGACGAATATGCGACCGTCCACCGTATTGCAGCTAATGGTAAGGTAAAAGGAGCTGGACGTTATTGCATGGAATGGATCATTGATGAGTATTCTAATGTTCGTATTGATACTCATGAATTGAACAAACCGATGTTAAAATTGATTAAGCATTTAGGATTTGAATATTGTGGTGAAATTATGGCAAAAGACCAGACACCACGCCTTGCTTTTCAACGAGTAGGATAACCGATCAAAAGTAAACAACGCATGTCACTGAACTCATTGAGTCGGTGACATGCGTTGTTTTAATTATTCTTTATCCCACGGTAAACCCCTTCGATAGCAGAATGAATATCACCGTACCCTGTAAATTTATTCCATGGATGTGCAGCTGGTGGAGCTGAAACAATACTTACCTTCTTTTTCAAAGTTGGGTGATAACAACGCAATTGAACAGACCATAAAGCTAAGGGGATTTCTTTCGATTTATTCTTCCCGTAATGGCGGTCGCCATAAATACTGTGTCCCATTCCCATTAATTGGACGCGAATTTGTTCAGTCATTCCTGTTTTAGTTGGAATTGCTACTAATGTTAGTCCACCACTGCGGTCAACTACATGATAGGTTAAAGTTGATTGTTCACCGTGAGGATGATCGCTGCCGACTAGATGAAACTGTTGGTTCGAGTTTCCCACAATATAATGAGTGACCGTGCCAAAATCCTCCTTTACAATCCCATCAACAACAGCAAAAAACAATTGACGAACGGTTTGTTTCTTTAACTGTTGCTTGAGTCTTGTATAAGCCTTACTTGATTTAGCAAAAAGGACAGTGCCACCAATATGATTTTCGACTAGAGAGAGATTCTTCAACCAAACTTTATCCTCAGGATCTCTTGAAGTAAATATGTGAATGAGTTTATTCATTAAAGTATCTTTTTTAGTTTTATGTTTAATCAAAGTGTCTGAATCTTTTTTGGCCACGAGCAAATGATTGTCTTCATACAAAATAGTATTATTCATATAAGTCTCCATAAGTTAAAATGATAACTAAATTATAACAAGATGAGAATGAAATGAAAATGAAAATATCTCAAATATCGTAAAATGCTATAAAAAATAAGACAAATAACACAGAGCACCTTGCAATGTCATCTCAATTACTATATATTGTGTGTAACAATAAAAACACAAACAACATGTAGGGGGATTATTATGGGGCCAATCATAACGAAAGAACAAGCAACCCACCTGAAGAATATCAAAGTAACCAAGCAAGGAGGGCAAATTGTCAATTTCCGACCGGAAAAGATTGATAATGTCCTATCAAATTTTGAAATAAGTGAAGATACTCGGGAGGAATTATTCCAGACAATATTAGACCAGTGTCAACAAGATTTAATAACGACACAAAAAATAGCGGAAATCGTTTATAACAGCTTAATAGATTTTAATTTACAAGAAGCAGCGGTAGAATTCCAACGTAAACACCAAGAAAAACAAGCCAATTACCGTCAACAGATGGATGTGGGTTTAAAACTAGATCAATTTCGAAGTGGTGATAAACAAGTACTGAATGAGAATGCGAATAAAGATAGTCGCGTTTATAACACTACCCGAGACTTAACAGCCGGAGTGAGTGCTAAGGCAATCGGGTTAGATATGTTACCCAAAAATGTAGCTCACTCTCATTTAAAAGGAGACATTCATTATCATGATTTGGATTACCATCCCTATTCACCCATGACGAATTGTTGCTTAATTGATTTTGAGGAGATGCTTCAAAATGGCTTCCACATTGGGAATGCTGAGGTTGAGTCACCAAAATCAATAAACACAGCTAGCGCACAAATCGCGCAAATTGTGGCAAACGTTGCATCATCGCAATACGGTGGTTGTAGTGCTGACCGAATTGATGAAGTGCTAGCACCTTACGCAAAAATTAATTTCCAAAAGCATCTCAAAGAAGCCAAGCTCTGGATCGCAGATGATAATAAACATGAAGACTATGCTTACAGTAAAACGAAAAAAGATATCTATGATGCGATGCAAAGTTTAGAGTATGAAATTAATACTCTGTACTCATCAAACGGTCAAACACCATTTACGACTTTAGGCTTTGGTTTAGGGACTAATTGGTTTGAGCGAGAAATTCAAAAAGCAATTTTAACGGTTCGTATCGGTGGTTTAGGACGTGAGAAAAGGACGGCTATTTTCCCTAAATTAGTTTTCACACTCAGAGATGGGGTAAACCTCCGCGTCGGTGATCCGAATTATGATATTAAACAATTAGCCGTCGAATGTGCCACTCAACGCATGTATCCAGATGTTTTAATGTATGATAAGTTAATTGAACTCACAGGCAGCTTCAAAACGCCAATGGGATGTCGTTCATTCTTACAAGGTTGGAAGGACGCTGAAGGCAATGAAGTGAATAGTGGGCGAATGAATTTAGGTGTCGTCACCTTAAATATTCCTCGCATTGCACTGGAATCAAATGGGGAAATTGATACTTTTTGGGAATTATTAGAAGAAAGACTCGTCGTTGCTGAAGAAGCATTAGTATACCGCGTGGCCCGTTGTATGGAAGCGACGCCTGAAAATGCACCTATTTTGTATCAACATGGTGCATTCGGTAAGCGGTTGCAACCAGAAGGTGCGGTCAATGACTTATTTAAAAATCGCCGTGCAACCATTTCTTTAGGATATATCGGACTTTACGAAGCGGCTACTGTATTTTACGGACCGAATTGGGAGGATAATCCAGAAGCGAAAACTTTCACTTTGGATATTTTGAAAGAGATGAAGCGCAACACTGACAGCTGGGCAAATAAATATGACTATCACTTCAGTGTCTATGCGACGCCTTCTGAATCACTAACTGACCGATTTAACCGTTTAGACGAGGAAAAGTATGGTGTCATTGAGCATATTACGGACAAAGAATATTATACCAACAGTTTTCACTATGACGTCCGTAAAGATCCGACACCATTTGAGAAGATTCAATTTGAAAGTGAATATGCCCCTTACACATCAGGTGGGTTTATTCATTATTGTGAATACCCAAATTTACGTCAGAACCCTAAAGCACTTGAAGCAGTATGGGATTTTGCTTACGATAAAATTGGTTATTTAGGAACGAATACACCGATTGATCAATGTTATGAATGTGGGTTTAAAGGGGACTTCGAACCGACAGCACATGGCTTTAAATGCCCACAATGTCATAATACAGACCCGGAAACATGTGATGTGGTTAAACGTACGTGTGGTTATTTAGGGAATCCGCAAATTAGACCAATGGTTAAAGGCCGTCATAAAGAAATTTCAGCGCGTGTCAAACACTTACACTTAGGAGACGATACGTCCGATTTATTAAATGAGCCACCGACACGGGCACTAAATAAAGAAACGCGCATGCGCATACTAAGTCATTTAGACAAATATTAAGAGGAGGGGAAAGTATGGTTTACAATCCTGCTCCGATGGAATGGACAGCAGAACGATTTAGTAAACAGATGATTGCTGACTATAAACCCTTTAACTTTGTTGATGGGGAAGGGGTTCGTTGTAGTTTATATGTGAGTGGTTGTCCCTTTAATTGCGAAGGCTGTTATAACAAATTAGCCCAAGCTTTTAATTATGGGATTGATTACACACAAGAATTGGAAGATCAAATTATGGAAGATTTAAGTCAGCCTTATGTTCAAGGGCTGACTTTATTGGGTGGTGAACCTTTCTTAAATACTCAAATTTTAATCCCATTATGCCGCCGTATTCGTGAAGAATTCGGTGATACAAAAGATATTTGGTCTTGGAGTGGTTATTATTATGAGGAAATCCTCCTAGATTCACAGGATAAATTGGACCTATTAGATTACGTTGATGTATTAGTGGATGGGCGCTTCGAAATTTCCAAGAAAGATTTAACATTGCGTTTTAGAGGGAGTAGCAATCAACGGATTATTGATATGAACCGGACAAGGGCAAATGATGATCAGATGGTTTTATGGCTGGATGGAAAATATGATTAATACATGAATAATAGCATTTCAAGTATTATCCGTGATATAATAGGGTAAATACTAGGCATGGAGGTTATTATGTCAAAAATAAGAAAAGCGGTTATCCCAGTGGCAGGATTTGGAACTGGATTCCTACCCGCAACGAAAGCTCAACCGAAAGAATTATTACCGATAGTCGATAAACCAATCATTCAATTTACTGTTGAAGAGGCACTTGCTTCTGGTATTGAAGAAATTGTGATTATTACGGGTCGCCATAAACGTCCTGTGGAAGATCATTTTGACTCGAACCCTGAACTAGAAGAGAACTTAATCGCAAAAGGTAAATTAGAACTACTTGAATTAGTGAAGGACACAACGATTCCTGACTTATTCTTTATTCGTCAGCCTTATCCATTAGGATTAGCAGATGCTATTCGTTACGCGAAGCCATTCGTTGGAGATGAGCCATTTGCCTTACTATTAGCAGATAATATTTTTGAATCTGAAGTGCCTGTGATGAAGCAGTTGATGGATGTATATGATCAACATGAAGTGTCAACGGTAGCAGCACTTCATGTCGAAGATGACCAGATTGATCAATATGGGATCATTGAAAAGGCAGAAGAAGCATTGAATGGTGATCCGTCACTATACCCAGTAGCTTCTCTGACAGAGAAACCAAATAAAGACGAGGCACACTCAAATATCGCAGTAGCAGGTCGTTATATTTTAACGCCTGACATCTTTGATATTATCGATACGATGGAGCCAACGCCTTTTGGTAAATTTGATTTAACGGATGCAATGAATCAATTAAATCAAACACAACGTGTTTTCGCTAAAGAAATTGACGCCGATCGTTATGACGTTGGTGATAAGCTAGGGTATATGCGTATGTCAATGCATTATGGATTAGGGCACCCTGAGACGAAAGATGAGTTAAAAACTTATTTAATCGACTTAGCTAAAAAATTATAATAAAATCAGGGAAACCGCACGAAAGTGCGGTTTTTGAAACCTTGATTGTAAAAGGAGAGAGTCTTTATGAAAGTGAGACAATCCAATTTTGAATTACTCAGAATTTTAAGTATGTTAATGATCGTCATACATCACTATGCGTATCATGGTGAAGTAGATTTAACGGGAGCATTTAATCAGCAAACGTTGGGTCTGCAGTTCCTTACAATAGGAGGAAACTTAGGTGTTTTACTCTTTGCGATGATTGGGGCGTACTTCTTAGTAGGCAGTGAGATGAAATGGCAACGCATCTTTCATTTATTCTTTGAAACGTATGTATACTCATGGCTGATGTTAATTGCTGTATTACTCTTCAAGGGTGAAACACTCACTATTGTGGAAGGATTAGAGTTACTCATTCCTGTTCCAGGTGTCTATTGGTTTGTTGATTATTATTTTATATTAATTTTAAGCGCACCAGCCATCTTTACAATTATGTCTAGTTGGACGCCTAAAATAAGGCAGGCAGTTTTTGTACTCGCAACATTGATACTTACAGTTGGACCATCATTCCACTTGTATTATTTTGAATACCCCATTCAACGTTTAATGGTCTTTATTTATATAATTTATACAATGGGTTGGGTTAGACTAGATGCACCTGAATTTTTCAATTCGAAAAGATTGGGTGCCAAACTTGCGTTAGCAGGGAGCGTATTTTATGCGCTGAGTGTTATTTGGTATAATTCGAAGCCATTATTAGACGGTCAAGCAGTTGAAATGACCGATTATAATAATTTAGCACATATGGTGCTACTACTGACGGCATTTGGTTTATTTATTTATTTTAAGAATACCGATATCGGCGCAATCAATTGGATTAATCAATTAGCCAGTGCGTGTTTTGGTGTTTATTTAATTCATGAACAACCGATGGTCCGCCAATTCCTCTGGTTAAATTTATTGGATAACCGAGAATACGATCAACTAATTCCAGCTTGGGGCATGGGAATTATTAACGGAACACTCGTTTTTATTGGTTGTTTAATCATTTCTTATGCCGTTCAATTAGTATTTAGAACAGTCATTAATAAAATGAGCCACACATTAGGTGTGAGAGTAGATCAATTCTTTGCCAGAAGTATGACAAAATAATTACAAATGTATTTTACTCGTGTTTTATGGGAGCATACTTTTTATAAACATGTTAAAATGGTAAGGAAGACATCTTTGAGAGGAGATCGGAAAATGACAAAGATTAACTGGCGTAAGCTTGCTACATCGGCACTTATTTCATCATTATTACTAAGCCCGGCAGCAATTACAGCACAAACTATCCACACTGTATCCGAAGGGGATACAATTTATGATTTAGCAATCAATTATGGTACAACTGAAGCGGAAATTATGGCTTGGAATGGTTTATTACATTCTGACTTAAGCGTAGGTATGAATTTAATCGTTCAAAATCCAGACGGTTCTTGGGCTGGAGAAACTGAAACAGACTACTCACAAGACGTGGTACAATCAACACCAGCAGACGGTTCACATATCGTTGGCTCTGGTGATACATTATCAGGTATCGCAGCTGTTTACGGTGTAACGGTAGACGAATTATATGCTTGGAATGGTTTATCAAACTCATTCTTACAAGTAGGTGACATCATCGCTGTTGGACCTCAAGGTGCATCAAATGTAAGTCAAGGTCCTGTTTATACTGAACCAACACCAGAATATACAACACCTTATTATCCACCTGTTGAGACAAGTGGTAACTATATTACAATCCAACCAGGTGATACATTATCTGGATTAGCGATGGTATTAGGGACAACAACGGAAGCAATCATGGGAGCAAATGGTTTATCAAGCGACTGGTTAGTGGCAGGTCAAACTTTAGCTGTTCCAGCTGACGCAATTTACCCAACAGCAAGTACATCAACTTATGTACCTGAAACAACAAATTCATTTACACCAAACACAACAGTAGCAGATCCGGTAGCAAGTCCTAACGGCGGAACAGATCACATCGTTCAAGCGGGTGACACTCTATCAGGTATCGCAACAACTTATGGTGTTTCATTAAATGATATTTACACATGGAACCCATCTATCTCTGAGCAATTATCAATTGGTCAAGCTGTCACAATTCAAACAGCAGGACCGGTGTCAACTGAAGAGAACATGCAAGTCGAAGATTCAGACGGTACTCGTAGTGTAGTTGACTTATCACGCGTTCCTGAAAATGTTCGTCCAGACACACATGTTGTTCAAGCAGGTGACAATATCTGGCGTATTGCTGAAGAGTATGATGTATCAGCAAATTCAATTAGAATGTGGAATGAATTGCCTGAAGGTGATGATTCATTAACAATTGGAGATACTATTTATGTATCTAACCCAGCTTTTGTTCCAGAAATGCATGAAGTAGCTGAAGGTGAAACATTAGACACAATCGCTGAAACTGCTGAAGTAACAGTTGAAAACATTGTTAAATGGAATGAATTAGAAAACGAAGAAGCCTTTGAAGTTGGCGACATTTTATTCGTAACAAACCCTCGTCCATTAACACACAATGTTGAACCAGGCGAAACTTTAGAAGAAATCGCAGAAAACTACAATATTGAAGTTGCTGATTTACGTACATGGAACTACCTTCCAGAAAACGCTCAAATCATCAACGGTACATTAATTGTATCTGATCCTAAAGAAGACGTTATTTCAACAAATCAAAATGGCGAATCTGAAGAAACTTCAGAAACATCAGAAGATGCATCAGAAGAACCAAGCGAAGAATCAGCTGAAACTACTTCAGACGAACAATAATATATATATATACAACAGACCTACCCGAATATTTGTGGTAGGTTTTTTTGTTTTTAAAAAATTATCACTGTTATCCCATCTTTATGCATTACCTTTGCTATTGAAACGAATTCATTCTAGTATATATGTATAAGAAGTAAGTATCAGTTAAATAGAGAAAGGAATTGAAGAATGGGAAAATTAGATAAACGCGTGGCATTAATTTTTGGTGGAACTTCAGGGCTCGGGGAAGCAACAGCTAAATTGTATGCGAAAGAAGGTGCCCGAGTAGCAATCGCAGGACGTAATGAAGAAAAGGCTCAAGCCATTATTGATGCTATTGAAGCCGAGGGTGGCGAAGCGATTTTTGTGGCAGTTGACGTGAAAGACTCACAGGCAATTGCAGCAGCTGTTAACGGAACAATCGACCGCCTGGGTGGACTGGACATTTTATATAATGGTGCTGGAATCCTCGATAATTATGATTTAATCGAAGATACAGATGAGGCATTATTTGATGAAGTGATTGCTGTAAACTTAAAAGCACCATGGGTTGCTGCTAAGCATGCTCTTAAACACATGGCTGAAAAGGGAAGTGGCGTTATTATAAATGTCGCGTCACAAGCAACAGCCATGGTTGGAGTTGGTGGGACGCCTTATATGTCATCCAAATATGGTTTAGTCGGCCAAACAAGACAACTAGCACATGAATATGGTCCGAAAGGAATCAAGGTCAATGTCTTATCACCAGGATTTATTGACACCCCAATGACTGAAGGGATTGAAGACAAGCGCTTGTTAAAATCTCCTCTTGGCCGTGCCGGGACACCGGAAGAAATTGCGAAAACGTCACTATTCCTAGCATCAGATGATTCCGATTATATTCAAGGCCAAAATATTATCCAAGATGGTGGCTGGACTTTAGGTGGCTATCCCGTCGATTAACATGTGAGGGAAATGTATTCCATAAAAATAAAACCACTTTCAATCATGAGAATTGAAAGTGGTTTTTCTATTTATGTAAGTTCCATTTAAACTACCTCCGCTGACGGTGCTAACATATTGACCGAGTCAACGCCATCTATGGTCATTAACTCGTCCAGTAAGCGTTGTTCAATCTCCGAGCGGGTCTTTATCTCATAAACTAATTCAAAGGACTCTGGGAGTAGATTTTGGGCTTTTAAGCGGGCATTATTGACATTACGTAAGACTGTATCAGCAATTAGTGGCACATTTGAACGACTACCACGAATAACTACCAGCATACTACGTGAGGAAGTACGACGATCTCCCGTAATAAATAAGAAAACAGCAATGACAGCAGAACCAATTAAACCAACAAAAAAGTTTTGCGTCGCACTGGCTAAACCAATTGCCATTGCCCAAAAAACAAAACCTAAGTCACGCGGGTCTTTTGTATTGGTTCTAAAGCGGACAATCGAAAGAGATCCCATCATCCCAACGGACAAGGCTAAATTCGATTGAATTAAATTCATTATGAGTGTCACCACTAGAGAAATTAAAACAAGTGTGGCATTAAATTTCGGGTCATATACCATTCCCGAACGACTGTATTTAAAAGTAAAGAACATAATAACCGACAGTAATATGGTTACTCCGATCGAAATAACCACCTCCATAATATCCAAAGGTGGATTAATACTTGAAGAGACTTCAGTCAAACCAGTTAAATTTTGCATCATCATTTCTCCTTAATCATTAGTAATAATATTGTTCTAATAGTGACCGCGACGAACCAAATTTACTGACGGGACACTTTTGTAAATTCAAACGCGTTAACACATCTTGAATTTGAGGGAATAAATAAGTATCATATTTCACTTCCAAAATGGTTTGTGTAATTGGCATCACACTTTGATAGTGCGGATAAGGATTTTCAGAAAATAAATCATAATAAAAAATACAATATTGCAATTCACTATCTAAAGTAATCCTTGTCGAAAAGAACGGATGCGTATAGGCACGACGTTTATATTCAACCATTGAAATAGGGCGGTATCCCATTGTCGAACAAATTTCATAACCTAATTCTGCGGTTGGGTCATCGTATTTTTTCAAGACGTCAAAATTCCCTTTAATCATTTCTTCAGCGTCTTCTCGGCTGACAACGACCGAATCTTTAATTTGACTATGTGTCCATTTTTTCTTAATTTCAAACTTAGCCGTTGTCGCATTCGCAGAATAAGTTCTCAAACGCACACGCTTAACGAAGTCGAATTTTGCCTGCTTTTCAATATAATCTTGATTATCTAGTCCATCAAAATACACCGAGCGTACACGGTAACCATCATAATTTCCATAAGCATCCGGCACTAATAATGTATCTAATGCCTGAATTAATTTCATACGGTCCTCTAAATTGAGTAAGAACTTCATTTCCTTACGCGAAACCGTCAAACTTTGAGCTCTTTCAGCCATTGTTTCTACCTTCTTTCTATCAGCCATATTGGCTTGCTATAGAATATACGCAAGTGCAGTAAAATTTAGGGACTCTTTTTCAAACAATTGTAAATTTTATGTAAATTTTTAAAAAATGCTCCAAACAAAAAAGCCACCAAACTCAGAATCAACTGGGTTTGGTGGCTTAATGAATCGAATAACAACTTCCGAAATCTCACGAGTTGTTACTCATCATCAAAATAATTATTTTAGTTTTGTTGGCTCTCGTCACGGTAACGTGTTAAGAATTCAACTAGACGAGGATGTTCTGGGTTGTTAATTACATCAGTAGGGTTACCTTCTTCTGCAATTACACCTTGGTCCATGAAGACAATGCGCGTTGAAACGTCACGGGCAAAGGCCATTTCGTGAGTAACGACAATCATCGTTAAGCCTTCTTTAGCGAGTTGTGTCATTGTATGTAATACTTCGCCCACTGTTTCCGGGTCTAATGCACTCGTCGGTTCATCAAAGAGTAATACCTCAGGATCCATAGATAATGCTCTAGCAATCGCAACACGTTGCTGTTGACCACCGGATAATTGATGTGGTTTTGCATCGCGGTAGCGGGCCATGCCGACCTTTTCCAAATGTTCTAAAGCAATTTTTTCTGCTTCAGTACGCGATCGTTTTAAAATTTTAATTTGACCAACGGTACAATTTTCTAATACCGTCATGTTTTTAAATAAATTAAATGATTGGAATACCATACCCACTTTCGCACGGTATTTTGTTTGGTCAAATTTGCCGTCTAAAATAGATTGATCATGGTATAAAATATCACCGTCTGTTGGTGTTTCTAGTAAATTAATACAACGTAAGAAGGTTGATTTACCAGATCCAGATGAACCGATAATACTGATGACTTCACCTTTTTCAACAGACATTGAAATGTCTTTGAGGACAAGATTATCGCCATACTTTTTCTGTAAATTTTGAATATTTAATATCGATTGTTCCATTTTGTCCTCCTTTATTATTGTGGCATTGAGCTAGATTCATAAACTGTATAATCTGAACGGCCGTCCATTTTTCGCTCAACTAAACGTAAGAGACGTGTTGTTGTGAACGTTAAGACGAAGTAAATTAATGCGGCAATAAAGAATGTTTGGAAAGTCATATATGTTGAACCTGAAGCAGAGCGCGTAACGAAGAATAATTCAGTTACTGCGATTACGTTCAGGACAGACGTATCTTTAATATTAATCACAAATTCATTACCTAAAGCTGGTAAAATATTTCGGATTGCTTGAGGTAAAATGACGTAAGTCATCGCTTGAACGTGATTCATCCCAATCGCTTTAGATGCTTCCAATTGACCATCATCCACACCGTGAATACCACCACGAATAACTTCAGATAAGTAAGCAGCTGTATTGACTGATACAATCAGTAAGGCTGCAGACATTGAAGACATATCGATATCAAAGAATAGTTTAGATCCGTAGAAAATCAACATCGCTTGAACCATCATTGGTGTTCCACGGAAAATTTCGATATAAGCAATGATAAGGAAGTCGACTAATTTAAATAGTCCAAATTTAATTGCGCCACTTGCTTTAGTAATTGGTAATGAGCGGTAAATCGCAATCACTAAACCAATTAAGAAACCAATGATCGTAGATGTTAATGCAATAAACATTGTGCTACCTGCACCGCGTAGGAATTGCGTTCCGAAATTATCCCAAATGTTGCGAACATCTCCCCAGAACCCAGTGCTCTCACCACGTTCATTTAAATCAACCATATCTTGCATCAATTGGTCACGTTCAGCTTGAGGAATTGTTGCTAAAACTTCATTAATATAACTCGTTAAGCCAGAGTCTTTACGCGTCCCCACTGCGATACTTGTATCGACTGCACTCGTATCAAAACCTTCGCCATCAGCGAAAGTGACATAAGTTAAATCACTATTTGCTGCAACGGCTGCCATTGCACCGGGACGTTCTGAAACGTAAGCATCCGATTTATCTGACATTACTGATGAAATCATCGTCGGGAACGAATCCATCGCTGTTTGTTGTTCAACATCAGGGATTTCTTCTACTAAATCGTAGTGGAAAGTATTCAATTGACCAGTAACACGAGCACCAGTGAAGTCCTCTAGTGATGATGCGTCTGCATAATCAGAATCACTACGTAAAACTAGGACAATATCTGATTCATAGTAACTGTCAGTAAAGTCGATTTGTTGAGCTCTTTCCGGAGTAGGGGACATTCCGGCAATAATTGCATCAATTTTACCTGACTGCAATGCCGGCGGTAGTCCGTCCCATTCTAATTTGACAATTTCTAATTGTAAACCTAATTCGTCTGCAATGCGTTGGGCTATTTGAGCATCATAACCATTCGCATATTCGCCGTTAGAGTTGCTGATAGCAATACCCCCATTGGATGCAGATGTTTGTGACCAGTTGAATGGCGCATAGTTTGCCTCCATACCAACACGTAGGACACCTGGGGTTTCTAACTCTTGATTAATTTCTTCTATATTAGTATTATCTTGTGCCGACACGACTGCTGAAAGCGGCATAAAGATACTAAATAATAAAATGAGTAATGTTGTAATTACAGGGACTCGGTAGTTCTTCATAGACATATCTCCTTGTATAATAATAGTATTCTATTTTAATTTAAATACGAGTTAATTGCAATATAGCAGTAAAAAAACGCCCATAAAGGCGTTCTAGTATTCATAATTAGTCAGTAAATGCAAACGAAGATCGCACTATTTATTTTTCTTCATAATACTTCGTTTCTAAATCTTCCCAGTATTTTTTATCATTCTCGTCAATCGGGCGAATCACGCGGCAGGGATTTCCGTATGCAACGACATTATCTGGAATATCATTCGTCACAACCGAACCGCCACCAATAACCACATTTTCGCCAATTGTTACATCAGGTAAAACAGTTGTATTAGCACCTAGCCATGAATTTGATCCAATTTTAATCGGTTTAGCATATTCTAGACCACGATTACGGACGCCTGGGTCGATGGGATGCGTTGCAGTGTAAAGACCTACACGAGGTGCGAACATTACATTATCACCAATCTCAATTGGCGCAACATCTAAGAAAATCGAATCATAATTGGCATAAAAATTATCACCGATATGCACATTAACCCCGTAATCAATGCGAACTGGAGCTTGAACAGTTGCGCATTCACCAATACTACCAAATAAATCCTTTAACATTTCACGGCGCTCATCAATTGCTTCATAGGGTAACTGATTGTAACGTGACATCAAGCCACGTTGTTTAAAGGACAACGCCCCTAACTCTTCATCACTTGAATCATACAATTCCCCACTAATCATTTTATTATATTCAGACATATCTTTTCCTCACTTAATTTATTCTTCTATTAAGTTAGCAAAAATTACACCATAATACAAAAAAATCCCCTTATTCAGGGGAAAGTATTATAGAGAAAACGATGTCCAAGCAGCATTTTGTCCTGCAATCGTCCCAGTTACAAAGGCAGCAGTAATATTATAGCCACCAGTATAACCATTAATGTCTAATAACTCACCGCAAAAGAATAAACCAGCCATCAGTTTTGATTCCATTGAACGCGGATTAACTTCTTTCGTAGAAACACCGCCACCAGTTACAAATCCTTTTTCAATCGGCTGAGTGCCGTAAGCAGTGAAGGTAAAGACGGTCATATTGTTCCACAATGAATCAATTTGAGCATGCGTTAGTTGCTTGAACGCAGCGGTCTTTTCTATCTCACTGCGCCATAAAACCTCTTCAGCCATCTTTTCAGGCATCCACTGTTTTAAAATGGTGGTCATTTGTTTATTCCGATTTTCTTCAGCTACTTGTTTAAATTCATCTTCCGTTAGATTTGGAACTAAATTAATTGATAAATAAGCAGTTTCTGCGTTTTCGTCATGTAAGTATTGATTCACATGGCCTGAAGTACGAAGAATCGCAGGACCTGAATAACCAAAATGGGTAATGACCATATCCATTTGATGCTCAACGAGTGATTTTTGATGTTCGGGTCCATTCCATAATGTAACACGCACATCGCGGAGCGAAACACCTTTTAGGTGATTGCGTTTAATAAGTGCATCGTGCGATAAAATAGGGGACTCCGTTGGATAAAGTCGTTCAATCGTATGACCTGCAGCTCTAGCCCAAGCATAACCATCACCGGTTGCCCCAGTTCTAGGGTAAGCTCGGCCGCCAGCTGCTAATACAATGGCTTTACCTTCGACTATATCTCCGTTTTCTAACTCTATACCAGATACCTGATTTAAGTCTTTGTCATACAACACTTTCGAAACGGTTGATCTTTGACGCACTTCAACGCCTAACTCCTCCAGTTCACCAGTCAATGTATCTAAAATAGTACGAGCACGGTCTGTGACGGGGAACATCCGGCCGTGGTCCTCTTCCTTGAGTGCGACGCCACGAGACTCAAAGAAATGGATAATATCTTCTTGGTCAAATTGATCGAGGGCGCTATATAAAAATTTCCCATTTCCAGGAATATGTGTGATTAAATCTTCGCGTGTGGTCCGGTTTGTGACATTGCAGCGACCTCCGCCTGAAATCACGAGTTTACGGCCAGGACGTGGATTCTTGTCTATTAAAATAACTTTGGCGCCTTGTGTAGCTGCATTAATGGCAGCCATTAAGCCACTTGAACCTGCACCGACGACGATTACATCATATTTAGTCATAAATACTCCTATTATAATTCTAATTGCGTAATTTTAACATTTGTTCTTTGTTGGATTAATTTCGTAATTTGATAAGACAGTTCTGTATCAATGAAACCATGAACAATTGTACCTAATCCTACTAATACAAAGAGTGTATAGAAGTAATCAGCTTGAGTACCAATATCTCCAGATGTCAATAAATAAACAACAATCACTTCGCCGACACCATGAACGAAATTAATGATGAGGTTGAAGATAGAACGTGTTGATGTTTTAGATAGGATTGAGCGATTTCTAGATAAAATAAAACTTCCTAAAGCAATATATAAAACATGAGACAGGGCACGTAAGGTGATGACAATTGGGAATCCAGCTAATAAGAAGCCAATCGTCGTACCAAGAGCCGTAACAATTCCAACGCCTCTAGATCTGAACATTGCAATATTAATCGGAATATGACTTCCTAATGTATAAGAGGCTGGACCGATAATAAGTTTAAAAGGCATCATAATTGGAATTAAAATCCCAAATGCTGTTAAAAGAGCAGCAACAGTAATATTTTTTGAATTAGAGCGATAAGATTGATTACTCATGAGAACCCCCTTGATTTTTAATGCACCAATTATAACATAATTTCAGATAGAAATTCCGGCACAATTGTTGCGATATTATGGTAGAATAGGATTCTTGGTGTTGAAATAAATTTGTAATAAAATATTTGAATTATTTTACTCAGTTAAGTTGACAAAACTTGCAATTCATCGTATTATAAACAACGGTATTGTTTGCCCCACTATAGAGCCCCGGAAACTCAATAGTATTGTCAAACAAAGAATCACATAATTGGAGGAAAACATCGTGCGTCAAACATATATGGCTAAGCAAAACGAAGTTGAACGTAACTGGATCGTCTTAGATGCGACAGATGTACCATTAGGTCGTCTATCAACAGTTGTAGCGTCAATCTTACGTGGAAAAAATAAACCTACTTACACTCCTCATATTGATACAGGAGATTTCGTAATCGTAATCAATGCAGAAAAAGTTGCCTTAACAGGTAAAAAAGCATCTGATAAAATGTACCACCGTCACACAGGTCACCCAGGTGGATTAAAATCTATGTCTGCTGGTGAAATGCGTGATCGTTTCCCAGAACGTTTAATCGAACTATCTGTAAAAGGTATGTTACCGGATAACCGTTTAGGACGTAAACAATTCACTAAGTTAAATGTTTATGCTGGTTCAGAGCATAACCATGCTGCTCAACAACCAACAGTTGTTGACATTAACACATTATTCTAAGAGGAGGGAGAAATTAAATGGCTACAGCACAATATTTAGGTACAGGTCGTCGTAAAAAATCTACTGCTCGTGTACGTTTAGTTCCAGGTACTGGAGAATTTACAATTAACAATCGTTCATTAGACGATTACATTCCATTCCCTCACTTACACGAAGTTATGAAACAACCATTCAATGTTACAGAAACTTTAGGTTCTTATGATGTTAAAGTTATCGTTGAAGGTGGAGGAGTTTCTGGTCAAGCGGGTGCAATCCGTCACGGTATTGCTCGTGCATTATTAAATGTTGATCCAGATTTCCGTGGCGCATTAAAAACTGCCGGTTTATTAACACGTGACCCACGTATGGTTGAACGTAAAAAACCAGGTAAGAAAAAAGCGCGTAAATCATCACAATTCTCAAAACGTTAATTCGTTTATCACGTTTTCACACACACAACAACGTCTTTCCTTATGGAGAGGCGTTTTATTTGAAAAGAAATAGAAAAAAGGCGCAAAAAAGCACCTTCCATGTTATAATTAAAGTGAAAATTTTAAAAAAATCTTGCATTAGTACTGTTGGCGCAGTCCTAATGCTTTTTCTTTATCATA
>JACBXN010000092.1 GCA_015863215.1 Aerococcaceae bacterium DSM 111176 | reverse complement strand
TTCATGTCACGTATATTATAATACATGACATGATAATATGCAAGATAAAAACCCTATAAAATGCTGATATATCAACATTTTATAGGGTTATAATAATCTCATGTCACGAACTAACGGGTGTTCAGGTCTTTATAGGCAAAGGATAATATATTATTGTAAATAAAAAAGCCGCCCCTGATTCAGGAACGACTCGTTGTTGTCTAAATAAAAAAATAACCACTCTCTAAGTGGGGTCTGTCTTACTTTAAAATTAATGACTCCGCCAGCTGGGCTCGAACCAGCGACATCA
>JACBXN010000091.1 GCA_015863215.1 Aerococcaceae bacterium DSM 111176 | reverse complement strand
TGAAAAAAACATCTCAATAAGAAACCGAGGGACCCTAAGAAAATAATAAATAAATAAATGCAAGACCCAACCAAGAGGATGGGAGGTCTCATCACGAGCCGGCCCATTATGTTCATAGGTATCTAGCAGTATGACATTGCCATTATCTGGTTACCATGCCGGGGCAATGACCCTTGGTTGCATGGCCAAGGGAAAGGGGGTTTCATCACGAGCCAGCCTTATTATTTCTGCGAAAATACTCGTGGGTAACACTGTCAGCTCTGGTCACCACGCCAAGGCAGTGTCCTCTGG
>JACBXN010000090.1 GCA_015863215.1 Aerococcaceae bacterium DSM 111176 | reverse complement strand
TGTAAATTTTTATCCTTATATATCTCGTATATATCATCAATATCTTTTTTTATAAATGGACGAATATATAAGGATAAAAATGTCTGTAAATATTTATTACACGAAGCGTGGGAAAACTCTGATAAAGAAAAAGAATTTGATAAAAAGATACAAAATAATGAATTAAGTGAAAATTCCTTACAAAGGTCCGTGAATCATCCGTGATTAGCTTCAATTCCATATCCAACTCCTGAACTAAGTTGGTAAAATGCGCCACATTCCCTTATCATCTACCATTACTTGTAGCGTATCTT
>JACBXN010000089.1 GCA_015863215.1 Aerococcaceae bacterium DSM 111176 | reverse complement strand
ATCCCCAGTACTGTAATGAGGAAGGTTCCCAGAGCTGTAGAACCAATGAGGGAAGTCGTAACTTCCCCTGATGAGGAACTTCTAGAAGACCATGATATAGTAGAAGTGCAAGAACCTCTTTAGATGATGACTCTTCATAAAAGAAAGCTAGCTTGGGCTAGAGAGCTTATTCAAGATTGAGAGAAGTACGGTGTTCCCCAAGGAACTACGAGACAGGTGAAAAGACAAAGCCATTCTCCAGTTATATGGCTTTGATGTGTGATCTCCTAGAAGAGGAGCCTACCTGCTTTGAAGAAGCCAT
>JACBXN010000078.1 GCA_015863215.1 Aerococcaceae bacterium DSM 111176 | reverse complement strand
ACGTAACAATCGAGCTCTTCATCGTAATGCCAATTTTCTCGTCGAGTTGGATCATTTTTAAAGGCTTTCTTTTGTTCTTTATAATGCATCCCATAAGCAATGACAGCTTCTTTCTCTAGATCATCTATCACGTAAGCATAGTTTTCTTCGCTCCCATATCCCGCATCCGCTACAATACTTGAGAACAAGTTTAATGTCGCAATCGATTTAAGGAATGGTCGAAGTGTTCGTGAGTCACTGGGATTAGGGAAGATGTCATAGTCAATAACAAACTGGCTATTTGTCGCGATTTGTAGGTTATAACCAGGTTTCAGTACCCGGTTTTTCATGGCATCTTCTTTCATACACATGAATGTGGCATCCTTATCGGTTTTAGAAAAACTGTTCCGTCCCTCAAATGTATCATTATAATCTTCATATTTTTTCTTGCGCGGCAAAAAATCTTCCACTAGTTTTCTGTGGTGCTTTTTGAGCGTACGACGGTCTCGTTTATTTTGAGAGCCGCCTTCAATCACATTGGGTTCTTCCTCAATCGCTTCTTCCAATTCTTCTAATCTGGATTCAACCGCTTCAATAATTTCTTGGAGTCCCTCGCTCGTATCTAATTCATCCTCAGCAATGGCTAGCTTAACTTTCTGTTCCACTAATTCATCATACATTATTTTGATGTTTTCATCTAATTTCGCCTCATAACGATCCACTGCTCTACGCCAGACAAATGAATAGCGATTCGCATCGGCTTCGACTTTTGTGCCATCGATATATAAAGCGTCGTCCTTAATCAAACCATGGTCATTCAGTAAAAAGGTAAAATAAATGAATGCTTTTTGAATCAATACTGATGTTTCAGGGTGAACACGGAATCCATTAATTGAACGGTAACACACATACTCATCTCGGGTTAGCCATTTCATTGGTATCGACTCTTCGTTCATTTGAGCGATTTTACGGCCACTGAACACTTTACGTGAGTAAGCAAAGAGAATCATTTTTAATAACATGCGTGGATGGTGAGCCGGTCGGCCAGTGTGTGAGGTTTGAGGAAGCAGTTCGGCATCAGGGATAGAGTCAACAAATAGACTGATGAAGCGGGCATCGTGAGTGGGAGAAATATCAAAATCTAAATTGAGTACGAATGCGGTTTCAGGTGTGTTATACTGTTTATACATGGAAGTTCCTCCTTGGAATTTTGGTTGGGTAGTTACTTCTATTATACCATGAGAGGGCTTTCATTTTAACAGAAATCAAGTAAAAACGGGATTCCACAATGCTTATTGTGAATCCCGTTTTTGTATTTTAAGGACTTTTTGCCCAGCCCCTTTTGTATTTTAACTATTAATGGTGATGGCTGCTAATGCCACGATAGAAATGGCAACGATTGCCCACGCAAATGCTTGGATGATTTGATATCTTGAGATATTTTTTAATTTTCGCATAATAATCATACTAATAAGTATGAAAGATGCCTCCTTTTTATTTCGTTCTTATTAACATTATACGTGAATAAAATTGAACTGCAAGTTAGAGGCATATTTGTAACTTTAAAATAAAATTGTCACTGTTTTGTTATCCGGGATAAATAAGTCCGTTTTCATTGATAGAATGGGGTACTTTTATGTTAAAAAAGTGTAAAATTCATGGAATTGTCAACATTTTCTACTATAATGGATAGAGGGAAATTGTTGTTCAAATTATATGGATAACATGTTAAACTAAAAAGGTACACATAAAATCATCGGTCGCTATAGAAGCGATGATGAATACAGTAGAAATAAAAGGGGTAGCTGAATGGCAAACTTTATTAAAAATTTAATTGAAAACGACAAATCGACTTTACGTCGTACTGGGAAAATTGCGGATCAAATTATGGCCATGGAGCCAACTTATCGTGATATGACAGACGAGCAATTGAGCAGTCAAACGATTGATTTTAAAGCGCGTTATACAAATGGCGAATCATTAGATAAATTATTACCAGAGGCATTTGCGGTAGTGCGTGAAGCAGCAAGACGTGTTTTAGGATTGTTCCCATATAAGGTACAAATCCAAGGGGGTATTATCTTACACGAAGGTAATATCGCAGAGATGAAGACTGGGGAAGGTAAAACTTTAACTGAAACAATGCCAGTTTATTTAAATGCATTAACAGGTAAAGGTGTCCATGTGGTTACAGTTAACGATTACTTAGCGACTCGTGACTCGCAAGAGATGGGTGAAGTATATCGTTTCCTAGGATTAACCGTAGGTTTAAACTTAAATTCTTTAAATGCACAAGAAAAACGTGATGCTTATAATTGTGACGTAACATATAGTACAAATAACGAATTAGGATTCGACTATTTACGTGACAACATGGTTGTTTATGAGCGTCAAATGGTACAACGTCCATTATACTATGCGATTGTTGATGAGGTTGACTCAATTTTAATTGATGAAGCTCGTACACCATTGATTATTTCAGGACAAGCTGGAAAATCAGCAGCATTATATACACGTGCAGACTACTTTGTTAAAGGGTTAAAACAAGACGAAGATTATACAATTGAATTATCATCGAAGACTATTTCATTAACAGATGCAGGTGTAGATAAAGCTGAACGTGTATTCCGTTTAGAAAACTTATATGATATTGAAAATAGTTCTTTAGTTCACCACATTGACCAATCATTACGTGCAAACTTTATTATGCTTAAAGATATTGACTACGTAGTTGATGAAGGTGCTGTTAAAATCGTTGATGGATTTACAGGACGTATTATGGAAGGTCGTCGATACTCAGACGGACTTCACCAAGCAATTGAAGCGAAAGAAAATGTTGATATTGAAAATGAATCAAAAACAATGGCAACTATTACTTTCCAGAACTACTTCCGTATGTACGATAAATTAAGTGGAATGACAGGGACTGCAAAAACAGAAGAAGAAGAATTCCGTGAAATTTATAATATGGACGTTGTTCAAATTCCAACAAACCGTCCAATTCAACGTATCGACTCACCAGATTTATTATATCCTAACTTAAAAACTAAATTTAATGCGGTAGTCCATGAAATTATTGAACGCCATGAAAAAGGGCAACCAATCTTAGTGGGTACAGTTGCTGTTGAGACGTCTGAATATTTATCTAGCTTATTAACTCAAGCTGGCGTTCCGCATGAAGTTTTGAATGCGAAAAACCACTTTAAAGAGGCTGAAATTATTATGCAAGCTGGCCAACGTGGAGCGGTAACAATTGCGACAAACATGGCTGGTCGTGGTACAGATATTAAATTAGGTAGTGGTGTTAAAGAAGCCGGTGGGTTATGTGTTATCGGTACAGAACGCCATGAATCGCGTCGTATTGATGATCAATTACGTGGACGTTCTGGACGTCAAGGTGACCCAGGAGCATCACAATTCTATTTATCACTTGAAGATGATTTAATGCGTCGTTTTGGTTCTGAACGCATTCAAGGATTATGGGAACAATTAGGGGACTCAGATGATGATCTAGCAATCCAAAATCGTATGTTAACTCGTCAAGTAGAATCAGCTCAACGCCGTGTTGAGGGTAACAACTACGATACGCGTAAGAACGTTTTAGAGTATGATGAGGTTATGCGTGAGCAACGTGAAGTAATGTATGACCAAAGACTTCAAGTTATTCAGATGGTAGACTCTCTAACACCTTATGTGAAAGCGATGATTAAGCGTACAATTGAACGTCAAGTACAATATGCAACTGAAGGTGACAAGAAAGATTGGTCACTCGAAAGTTTACTTGATTTTGCTGGAAATGCGCTAGTTCATCCAGATGACATTCAATTAGCAGATTTAGAAGGTAAAAACCGTAAAGAGTTAGTTGATTATCTAGTAGAGTTATCAGACAAAGTGTATAACGAGAAAATCGAAAACTTATCACAAGATCAAGTGAATGAGTTTGAGAAAGTAATCATTTTACGAGTAGTAGATAGTAAATGGACAGACCACATCGATATGATGGATAATTTACGTCAAAGTGTTGGTTTACGTGCCTATGCACAAACAAACCCATTAACGGAATATCAAACAGAAGGTTATGACCGTTTCCAAGATATGGTTACAGAAATTGAACATGAAATCACGCGTTATCTAATGAAAGCTCAAATTCACCAAAATGTGAAACGAGAACAAGTAAATAAAGCGTAATAGTAAAAAAGAATCCCGGCAGCGTTAGTTGTCGGTTTTCTTCATTAAAGGTATTATTTTTATAAAAGGGATGGTAACAATGGAGTTATACGAAATTAAACAGTATAGTCAAGATGCAAAGGCTAGACTAAGTAATATTAGGGGGTCTCTTTGACTTAGAGCAGCTAGAAGCTGACATTGCTGATTTTGAACATCAAATGCTCGCCCTAGATTTTTGGGATGATAATCAGCAAGCACAGAAAATAGTCTCTTCTCTTAATGAGACGAAATCAACCTATGATTCAATCAATCAGTTGACGGATCAAATGGATGAGTTAGAGATGGCATTAGAATTGTTTGAAGAAACGGAAGACCAAGAATTAGTTCAAGAAGCAGAAGTGATCATCGAGACTCTAGAGAAAGATTTAACGGATTACGAAACATTACTGTTATTATCTGGTGAACATGATGATAATAACGCAATATTAGAAATTCACCCTGGAGCGGGTGGAACGGAATCTCAAGACTGGGGTAGTATCTTACTGCGTATGTATCAACGATTTGCAGATAAACATCAATTTAAAGTTGAAGTGGTAGATTATCAAGCAGGAGAAGAGGCTGGCATAAAGAGTGTCACACTTGAAATTCAAGGAATTAAGGCATATGGATTGTTGCAATCCGAAAAAGGAGTGCATCGTCTAGTACGCATTTCTCCCTTTGATTCAAATAGTCGTCGTCATACATCCTTCGCTTCCGTTGAGGTAACACCAGTCATTGATGATACGATTGAAATTGAAATTAATGATGATGATTTACGTGTGGATACATACCGTGCTAGTGGTGCAGGTGGTCAACACGTCAATAAAACAGATTCAGCGGTTCGTATTACTCACTTACCAACAGGGATTACAGTTCAAAGCCAAGCGCAACGTTCGCAACTTCAAAACCGTGAACAAGCAATGGCAATGTTAAAATCAAAATTGTATCTTCTAGAGCAAGAGGAAAAGGAAAAAGAATTAGCCGCATTACGTGGTGAACAAAAAGATATTGCTTGGGGTTCCCAAATCCGTTCTTATGTCTTCCATCCGTATTCGATGGTTAAAGATCACCGGACGGATCATGAAACTGGTAATGCTCAAGCAGTTGTTGATGGAGAATTAGATCCATTTATTGATGCGTATTTACAATGGAATGTTTCGAACTAATTTAAGAGGTGAATTAAATGATTATCTTAGATAGAGTGACCAAGAAGTATCCTAATGGCATTGTAGCTGTAAACAATACGAGTTTAAGAATTGAACAAGGTGAATTTGTCTATATTATTGGGCCGAGTGGTTCTGGTAAATCGACTTTAATGAAATTATTAAACCGCGAAGAAAAGCTATCTATGGGGCATATTCAAGTAGGTAAATATCGTGTTGAGAAAATTAAAGATAAAGACGTTCCGTATTTAAGACGCTATGTTGGCGTTGTTTTCCAAGATTTTAAATTATTACCAAATTTAACGGTCTACGAAAATGTTGCTTTTGCTTTAGAAGTAACGGGTCAGGCAAACAAAGATATCCAAACACGTGTCAATCAAGTATTAAGTATGGTTGATTTAGCTTCAAAAGCAAAACAATATCCTAAGTCTTTATCTGGAGGAGAGCAACAGCGTGTGGCAATTGCACGAGCGATTGTTAATCGCCCGGCGATATTAATTGCCGATGAGCCAACAGGGAACTTAGACCCAGTGACAGCACGTGGTATTTTCCAATTACTAGAGAAAATTAATCAAAGCGGTACAACTGTTATTATGGGAACTCATAATAATCAATTAGTTGATGAATTTAAACACCGTGTCATTCGTATCGAAAATGGTGTTGTACTTAGCGATGAGTATAAGGGGGATTACCGAGGATGAGAGCAATGCGAACTATGTGGCGTCATCTTAGAAATGGCTTCCTAAATTTATTCCGTAATGCCTGGATGACAATTGCATCTGTACTTACAATGACTCTGACTTTAACGATGGTTGGGGGATTAGTCTTCTTAATGATTAATGTGGAAAACATTGCCACTGATATCGAAGAAGGGGTGAAAATTCGTACCCACATCGATTTAGTTGCAGAACCAGAAGATGAAGAGCGATTAGAAAATCAAATTGCTGAAATCGAGAATGTTACAGAAATAGAATATTCTTCAAAAGAAGATGAGTATCAAATGCTTGTTGAGCAGTATGGTGAAGAGTTCGAACTTTTTGAAGGTGATAGTAATCCATTTTATAATGTGTTCATCGTCAGTGTTAATGAACCAGGCAATTTAGAAGAGGTAGCGAATCAAATACGTGAACTTCCTTTTGTTATTGATGCTGGTTTTGGTGAAGAGACAACCGGAGACCTTGTTAATGTCTTGAACATTACTCGTGCAGTAGTTGCAGCGGTTGCTGCTGTACTTGTTGTTATCGCCGTTTTACTTATTTCTAATACGATTCGATTAACAATCGATGCTCGAGCAACTGAAATAGAGATTATGCGTTTAGTTGGGGCCAAAAATTCTTATATTAAAGCGCCACTGATTTTTGAAGGAACCTTTATTGGAATAATTGGAGCAGCTGTTGCAACATTAACGGTATTTGCTTTATATCAAGGTCTGCAAACAGCAACAATCCAAATATTTGGATTGAGTATTTTAAAATTTGCACCAGTTTATCCTACAATTTTACTAGTTGGTATTGGTTTATTAATTCTAGGTATCATCCTAGGTTCAATTGGAGCAAATCGCTCAGCTAAACAACATTTAACGATTTAATCAATTTAATCCACTATCTTCTAAAGGTAGTGGATTTTTTGAGGATATTTACAAGGTAAGGCCGGTATGTAAGACGTCAGTCACTCTAAAATGACTAGTGAAGAAAGGCGTCTGTTTTTCGTATGTAATCATGCTATAATATAATGGAATCTACAATAAGATACGGTAGGTGAAAGGTGGTAAACAGCTTGAATGAAATTTTAATCGTAGATGATGAAATAACGATTTTAACACTTTTAGAATATAATTTAACACAAGCAGGATATCAGGTGCATAAAGCCGAACGTGGTGATGACGCGTTTAAAATGATAAAGGAAAATACATATGATTTTATTATTTTAGATGTGATGTTACCAGGAATGGATGGTATGGATGTTTGTCGTCGGACGAGACAATTAGGAATAGATACGCCTATTATTATGTTAACGGCTAAAGATCAAGAGTATGATAAGATATTAGGATTAGAATTTGGTGCAGATGATTACATGACAAAACCATTTAGCCCCAGAGAAGTTATTGCTCGTATGAAAGCTATTTTACGTAGAACGGAAGCGCGTCAAATAGAAGATGAATCTGTAACTCGAGAAATGCAAAAAGAAGCAACAGATATTGAGTTGGAAGAGTTGTCTCATCAAGGTGAAAATGACCAAACTGTTGATTTAGAAAATGAAACAGTCATTCGCTTAGGTGGTATTCATATTTACCGTGATCGTTATGAAGTAGAAGTACGAGGAGAACCAATTGATATAACGCCCAAAGAGTTTGAATTATTAGTTTATATGGCATTGCGTAAAGGTCGAGTTTTAAGTCGCGAGCAGTTGTTAGATAACATTTGGAACTTTGATTATGTTGGTGAAACACGGATTGTCGATGTGCATATTAGTCATTTACGTGAAAAAATTGAAGAAGACACTAAAAATCCTAAATATATAATTACACAGCGTGGATTTGGTTATCGTTTTGAGGTTCCAGAAGAATGATTTTTAGGCAGAAAGAAAATTTTCAAAAACATTTAATACGAATAGCAGTAATGCTATTCGTTGTTTTACTTATTATTACAGCTTCCATGATTTACATACGTAATCAGAGCATTGAAAATCAATTAACACAAATTATGACTCAAACAGAAAAACGTCTTGAAGCCGAATCAGACCCAGCTTTTTTACAAAAAGAATTAAGTGTATTACCTGAGGATGCGGTATATTTAGTAATGAGTCATAATGAAGATGGAACGACTTACGAAGAAGGACAGCGTAGTTTAGTTACTTTATACTCCGATATACAAAGAGAAGAGCCTTTACTACTAGAGGGGAATCCTGCTGTCGGTTCAACCATTGATGGCTATTGGGCGCTCACAACAATAGATGTTGATGAGAGTAACCGTAGTTATGATTTATTATACAAATTTTCTAAATCATATTTTGGGCTTTATAATAGAGCGTTGATATTTTTCTTTCTTATTATTATCGCTATTTTAGTGGCAGTTATTTATATTATTTATCATAGTGTTATGAACATGATCTCTGAACCTGTATTGGCAATGAAGAACGCTTTAAATTCACTAAAAGATCCTGACTTAGAATCTGGACAGTTTGAATATGTTGGAGGACGTTTTAAGGAGCTAGATGATTTAGGGGATACCGTAACAAATATAGAAAATACTTTGTCACATCGTTATACAGAATTAATGAACAGTGAACAACGTCTAACCGTATTATTAGACCATTTGAATTTAGGTGTAATCTTGATAGATTCTAGTGGGGTAATCGAACTATTTAATCCCGAAGCAACAGAAATATTAGGTTTAAGTGAGGATTCATATGGTAGATCTTATGCTGAAGTAGTTAGAAGTACGCAGTTAGTTGATATGATTGATACAGTAATAGATAGTCAAACGGATTTAACCGAAGAGGTTGAGCTGTATATTCCTAATCAACGATTTGTCGATGTGAATATTATTCCTTATTTAGAAACTGAAAAAGAACAAGGTGCAGTTTTAGTTCTACTATATGATATTTCGCAAATACAACGCTTAGAGGCGGTTCGAACTGAATTCGTAGCTAATGCTTCACATGAACTAAGAACGCCAGTTACATCAATTAAAGGATTTGCAGAGACTTTAAGAGACGGAGCTTTGGAAGATAAGGCAATAGCAAAAGAATTTGTACAAATCATTTTAAATGAGAGTAATCGACTGGAACATATTATTAATGATATTTTAGAGTTGTCTCGGGTTGAGAAACAAAAAGACACTGCTGCTGAAGCGGTTTTTGATATAGCGGATGTTGTAAAGACTATCTTGACTTCTCTCAAGAAAAAAGCAAGTATGAAGAATATTAATTTAATTGCTCATATCGATCAAACATCACCTTTATTATTGGAAGGTAATCAACATCGAGTAGAACAGATATTGACCAATTTAGTGGACAATGCAATTAATTATTCTGGAGAAGATAGTGAGGTATCGATACGCGTCTATGGCGTAGCTTCAGGTGTGAAAATTGAAGTGAGTGATAATGGAATCGGGATTCCTGAGGAAGAATATGAACGTATTTTTGAGCGTTTTTACCGAGTTGATAAGGGACGGAGTAGAAATTCTGGAGGAACAGGATTAGGTTTATCAATTGTACGTAATTTAGTTCGTATATTTGGTGGAGATATTAAAGTCAAAAGTGCTTTGGGTGAAGGTTCAACCTTCATCGTTTATCTACCATTTAGACAAAAATAAAAAGACAATTAGGATGGTTCCGCTATCATCGTCCTAATTGTGTTTGTTTGTGTCTTTATGGTGGTTTGTAAAGAAAAAATCTTGAAATTTACACAAAATTTACACAAAATTTACATTAAGAAGGTACAATGGTAATGGTTATTATTAATTTTAAAAGTATGAGTATAGGAGAGTAATTTATGCAAAAGAATAGCATGGAATCGATTATGAAATATGTCTTCATATTTTGTGCATCGATCTCAATTATTTCGATTATTCTAATTTTCTTCTTTATCTTCCGTGGTGGAGTACCATTCATGATCGAAGAAGGAATTGGTAATTTTATTTTTGGTACAGTATGGAGACCTACAGCATCAAACGCTCAATTTGGAATTTTACCAATGATTGTTGGTTCATTAGTTGTTACAGCGGGGGCAATTATTATTGGTGTGCCGATTGGTGTTTTAACATCAATATTTATGGCGTTCTTCTGTCCACCGAAGTTATATAAATTTGCTAAACCAGCGATTAACTTAATGGCGGCAATTCCATCAATCGTTTATGGTTTCTTTGCTTTACAAATTTTTGTACCTATTTCACGTGAATTATTTGGTGGAACAGGGATGAATATTATTACGGCATCAGTATTATTAGGGATTATGATTTTACCAACAATTATTGGATTATCAGAATCATCACTTAGAGCGGTCCCAAGTTCATATTATGATGCGAGTGTTGGTTTAGGTGCCACACACGAACGTTCAGTAATGAGTGTAGTTGTACCAGCCGCTAATTCAGGTATTTTTTCAGGTATTATTTTAGGAATTGGACGCGCCATTGGTGAAACTATGGCTGTTATCTTAGTTACTGGTAACCAACCAATCATTCCAGACAGTTTAACAGACGGAGTTCGTACTTTAACTACGAACATCGTTCTAGAGATGGGGTATGCTTCAGGACGTCACCGTGAAGCTTTAATTGCAACAGCAGTTGTATTATTTATCTTTATTATTATTTTAAACTCTATCTTTATGGTAATTAAATCGAAAGGAGAGAAACGCTAATGAAATCGAAGTTTAATTGGACAAAATTGATCGTTTGGACAGCAGGTTTATTTACATTAGCGATGTTGCTATTCATCGTTCTCTTCATTCTTTCACGTGGTATTCCAGCAATGAATTTTGATATGTTTGCTTGGAATTATACAACAGATAACGTATCCATGATGCCAGCGATTATTTCGACGCTTGTAATAGTCGGAATTTCACTCCTTATCGCGGTACCGATTGGTGTGTTTACTGGTTTCTATTTAGTAGAGTATGCAAACCAATCAAGTAGATTTTTGAATGTTATCCGTTTAGCAACAGATACATTAGCAGCAGTTCCTTCGATTGTTTATGGTCTGTTCGGTATGTTACTATTCGTAATTGAATTAGGAATGGGCTATTCACACTGGGCAGGTATTTTAACGATTACTATTATGATTTTACCGATTATTATCTCTTCTACAGAGGAAGGTTTACGTGCCGTAGATGATTCATTACGTATGGGTAGTCTAGGATTAGGGGCAGGTAAATTAAGAACAATCTTTACAGTAGTATTGCCTGTTGCAATGCCAGGTATCTTATCAGGGATTATCTTAGCAATTGGTCGTATTGTCGGTGAATCAGCGGCTTTAATTTATACATTAGGTTCATCATCTCAAATGTTATCAGGATTATCTTCATCGGGTCGTACACTTGCGGTACATATGTACATGTTATCTCAAGAAGGTTTCCACGTAGAAGAATCTTATGCAACAGCGACAGTTTTAATTGTAATTGTATTAATTATTAACAGTTTTTCAACATACTTAAGTAATAAATTAGGAGCTGGAGGAAAATAATGACAACGAACAATATTAAATTTAATATTAAAGATTTAGATTTTTATTATGGTGATTTCCAAGCGTTAAAAAATATTAATATGGAAATCGAAGAAAACTTAGTAACAGCATTTATTGGACCATCAGGTTGCGGTAAATCGACTTTTATAAAAATTTTAAACAGAATGCAGGATTTAGTATCTTATGCAAAAGTTGATGGAACTGTGGAATTAGATGGTAACGATATTTATGGTAAAGAAACAGATGTTAACTTATTAAGAAAACGTGTTGGTATGGTATTCCAACATCCTAACCCATTTCCTAAATCTATTTATGATAATATCGCTTATGGACCACGTACGCATGGTATCAAAGATACTAAAGAATTGGACCATATTGTTGAAGATAGTTTACGTGGTGCGGCAATTTGGGATGAAGTTAAAGATAAATTAGACCAAAAAGCGACATCATTATCAGGTGGACAACAACAACGTATTTGTATCGCTCGTGCGATTGCAAATGATCCTGAAGTGTTATTAATGGATGAACCGACTTCAGCTTTAGACCCTATTTCAACTAATAAAATTGAAGAGTTAATTCATGAATTAAAAGAGAAATATACAGTGGTCATCGTTACACATAATATGCAACAAGCTGCTCGTATTTCTGATAAGACAGCTTTCTTCTATCAAGGTGAAGTAATTGAGTTTGACGATACTGAGAAAATATTCTCTAATCCAACAAATCAACAAACACTAGATTATGTTTCTGGACGATTTGGCTAGAAGTCAATTAAGGAGGAATTGTTTTGAGAACAGTTTTTGAAGAAGAATTACAACGACTATTCATTGATTTAACTCGTTTAGGTAATGCTGCGAATGAATCTTTACATAAAGCGATTAAAGCATTTAATACACGGGATCGTGAATTAGCACATGAACTATTTAGTGATGATTTAAGAATTAATGCGGCAACGATTGATATCGAGCAAGATGCTTTTCGTGTGATTGTTCTACAACAACCGGTAGCGCGTGATTTACGTAAAGTGTTTACTGTCTTACAAGCGAGTACTGATATTGAGCGAATTGCAGATCATGCAGTGACGATTGCTCGTTCAACAATCAAACGCGACGATGACAGTGAATCTAATGAGGAAATTGATCAATATATTAACCAGATGGCAGAAATTATTAGCCAAATGATTAATGATGCTTTAGAAGCAGTTTCAAAACATGATTCTGATGCGGCGCGTGAGATTGCTGCTCGTGATAAAGAAGTGAATGAGCTATACCGTTCAATTTTACGTTCAGCAGCTAAATTAATGGAAGAACACCATGAATCTGTTAATGTAGGAATTGGATATCTACAAATTGCAGGTAGTTTAGAACGTATGGGAGACTATGCTAAAAATATTTGTGAGCGTGTAGTTTACTTAAATACTGGAACAATTATCGAATTAGGTTAATCTCTCCATAAAAATAGCCTGGCATTCCATTTTGATGGATTGCTAGGCTATTTTGTTTGATTAATTTCGAATAATTTTTGCTCCTAGAGAATTCTCGAAATGGTCTAGGGCCCATTCATGGCCTGTTTGATTAAAGCTAGCAACGCCAGCTTCAGGGATTACAATATTATAACCAAGGTTATATGCACTCATTGCTGTATGTAAAATACAAATATCTGTTACTACTCCTACAAGCCAGACCTCATTAATACTCCGTTCTCTCAAACGTAAATCAACTTCTGTTCCAGCAAATGCAGAATAGCGACGTTTGTCAGTGAAGAATAAGTTTTCGTGCTGTTTAAATTGTTTAAAAGTGTCCCCCGTTTTCCCATAAATTTCACGACCAGAAGTTCCTTTTATATTATGAGGTGGGAAAAGTTTAGTTTCTGGATGATATGGGTCATCTAATGTATGTAAATCATTCGCGATGACTACATAGTCACCATCTTCGATAAATGTTTTAATCGAATCTGCAATATAATTATCAAGCGCTTGAGCGGGTTCTCCGGCAGTTAGTGCGCCATCTGTAGCAACGAAATCTGTTGAGTAGTCGACAACAATTAATGCTTTTTTCATTTTATTACCTCTTTCTCTTTTTTGTGATTATACACGATTAAACCAACGTTTTGCTGTGCTTTTACCAACGTTCTTTGCGGCACGGCCGATTGTTTTAACGATATCATTTGCATTATCTTTAACGACTAATTTAAGTTGAGGTAAGGCGCGCACTGTGGCGTCATGTCTGACTTGTTGTTTTGTAATTGGTTCTTGGCTGGTTAGATAATCTTGAGTAATAATCCCCACTCGTAAAGTCAAGAAAGCATTAACAGCGCCCTCTAAAATGGAAGACACAACTAAGTTTGCGATAGGGACCATACCAGGAACGGCTGAAACGACGCTTTCTCCGAGCACAGATGTAATAATAGGTTCAACTTGATACTCAATTAAATCAACATCTTCCAGGGCACGCGCCATGAGTACAACGCCAATAACTTGCATATAAAGTTTAATTAAACTTTGTAGAGTTGGTCTGGTGCCATATATCTTAGCTATTTGCCAGACCATGCGTATGATGGTGTATAAAACAACTAAACTATCTAAGGAACCATTTTGAGAGACTGCGGTGGATAAAAATATGGCATTCGCATTTTCTTGAATGATCGGGTTTGTTAATGTTTGTAATTGATTTAAAGCTACGGAATTTTGACTTTCGATATCTTCTTCATCATCAAATGTTAAATCAGTTAAATAGGGGTTTTGTTTTAATTGTTTATGTAATTGATTTTGATAATTTTGAATTTCTTCCTCAGTTGCGTCTGGTGCTAATGTTAAAACAACAGGAGCAGAAGCAAATTGTTTGTATACTTTATAAATCATAACCAAAAGCGTTACAATCAGAACGGATGTAACAGCAATGGCTAAATAGAGATGGACCGATTGTAATAATTGGAAGAGTAGCATAAATTGATTAATGACAAAGATTACGAAGATGAAACTTAGAATAATGGCAAGCCATTTTAAAATGCTTTTTAGGTCATTCCACCAAGATGTCATAACATCACTCCTTTTTTATAATTATACAATATTATGATATCAAACACATAGGACGGAAGACTGAAAAAAGAGGTAGATAGTCTTGAAAAGACAAAATCGCATAAAATCATTGTCTTAGAAACAATGATTTTATGCGATTCTTTGTTTATTAATTTAAAAATTCTATCCTAAATCAGCCGACTTATTGAACGAGTGAGTTGACGATTTGGAAGCATTTAATTTTTTCTAAAACGTCGCCAAATACGGTCAAACCATGGAATTGATTTTTGAATTTGTTTTTTCTCTTCAATTAAGTTGTTTTTACGTTGGTTGGCTTCAATCATTTGTTGTTCTTGTGAATTTAAAGCTTCGCCTTCTTGGCGTTCTGGACGTGTATAATCCCCAGTTACTTGTAATTCACGTGCTTTTAAATTATCTTCCAATTGTAATTCTAGAACGTGAGCAATTTCGGTCTCAATTTTTTCATCTAAAATCGGGAATTCAATTTCAACCCGTTTCGTCATATTTCTTGTCATCATATCAGCTGAAGATAAGAAAATACGACTATCACCGTGATTATTGAATGCATAAATACGACTATGTTCTAAGAAGCGACCAACAATACTCCGGACATGGATATTTTCTGATATACCAGGAATGCCTGGTTTTAAACAACAAATACCACGAACGATTAAGTCAATACGTACGCCAGCTTGGCTAGCTTCATAGAGTTTTTGAATCAATGGCTTATCAGTTAATGAGTTCATTTTAGCCACAATACGACCGTCTCCATGTTGTTTATGTAATTCAATTTCTTCATCGATATAATCTATGAGGGAATCGCGAATTGCAAAGGGTGAAACGTGTAAATGTGTATACTCTGGAAGTTCAGTATAGCCACTAATAAAGTTAAAGAATTTAGCAGCATCTTCTCCCATAGCTATGTCAGCCGTCATCAGCCCCATATCTGTATATGTTTTAGCTGTTTTATCGTTGTAGTTACCAGTACCTAAGTGGACATAACGACGAATTGCATTACCTTCGCGGCGGACAATCATCGTAATTTTACTATGAGTTTTTAAATCACTTACCCCGTAAATAACATGACACCCAGCTTCTTCCAATTCTTTAGCCCAAAACACATTATTTTCTTCATCAAAACGTGCTTTCAATTCAACTAAAACTGTCACTTCTTTCCCATTTTCAGCGGCCGTTTTTAAAGCTTGAATAATCGGTGAATGCTTAGAAACACGGTAAAGAGTTTGTTTAATAGCAATTGTATTTGGGTCAGTTGCTGCTTCTTCAACTAGAGATACAACTGGTTTGAATGAGTCGTATGGATGGTTAAAGAAGAGGTCGCCTTGTTTGATCGATTCGAATAAACTTTCCCCAGTGTGTTCTGGATTTAAATAGGCATTGAAATCTGGATAGCGATGTTCAGGGTAAGTTTCACCAATTTTATCTGCTAAACCAAATAGAAAAGTTAAATCAATTGGACCATCGATTAAATGGATCGAACGTTTATTTAACTCTAAGGATTTGGCAATGAGTTTATAGTGTTTTTTATTAAAGTCAGGCACAAATCGTGTATCTATCTCTAAGCGGATAGCAATTCCTGTACGGCGTTTTTTGATATAGTCTTCGATTAAGTTAATTAAATCTGAGGCATTATCTTCTTTAATATCAAAATCTGCACTACGTGTGATACGGAAAGGGAATGCGTATTGTATTTCGTAACCTTCGAATAAAGTGCTTAATTCTTGGATAATTAAATCTTCGATAAAAATAATACGATTTTTGCCATTTGCATCAACAATAATATAACGATCTAACAAAGTTGGGATAGGAACGATTGCTGAATGTTCTTCACCGTCTTTTGATAATTGAACGAAAATATTAATTGCGTTATTTTTTAACATTGGGAATGGACGGTAAGCATCAATTCCTAGTGGCGATAAAGTAGGCAATACTAATTGGTGGTAATAAGCTTTAGCCTGTAATAATTCATCGGGTGTTAAATCATCCACCATCGACATATGATAGTTTAAAGATGGTAATTTTGAGTTAACAAGTGAATGGTAACGACGATATTGATAGGTAGTATTCCGGTGATGATTTAAACTAATCTGTTCTAATAATTCATCGGGCGTCATTTGAGTTTTGTTTTCGGAAATTTCAATGTCTGCGAGATATTGATCCACAACACCTGCTACACGAACCATAAAGAATTCATCCGCATTTGACGTTCCAATTGCTAAGAAGTTCAATTGTTCAAGTAAAGGATTATTAGGATCATAAGCTTCATCAATCACGCGGTAGTTGAAATCTAACCAACTTAACTCGCGGTTAAAGTAATATTCTGGATTTTCAAATTGATTGTTTGATATTTTAGTGTTTTGTTTTATGCTCATAAAAAGCTCCTTTTCTATCTGTATAGTATTGATGACACTGTTATCTACAACCGAGAAAATAATGATTAAGCAAGCTCATTAATATAATGTATCTCTAAGTCACCATCTAACGCTCGTTCTAAATGCTTTTTATGTCGTTGTGTTTTGTAATACTCGGCGACGATAGGGCCACTATGATAGACATTTAACACAAAAGTGCCATTGTCGTCTCGATATAAATCAATTTTTATAATAGGGCCAGTTCTTGAATCGTTCAGTGCATGCGCAAATTTTAACAGCCCACCGATTTTTTCAAATAGGTCAATTTCTTCAGGAGTTAACCAACCGGCAAAATCTTCTAGGTACTGTGAATATAAAGAACGGTTTCGGTAACTCGCGAGTAATGCCAATTTTAAGCGGCGGTGATGAGAAAAACCAAGTAAGTCCATATTGGATAAAATATAGAATGTATGTTGGGAGTCAGCATCACCACTAATAAATTCTCCGAAACGGTATAAGGACGCACCAAATTCAACTAATTCTTGTAACTCGTAGGAATATTCTAAACAACCCAACCTAGTTAATTGAGTATAGAGTTTAATGGCTAAATCAATGTTAATTTGAATGCCATAAGTGTTAACAGGTAACTCGCGAATAACATGGCGGATTGATCGTGTACGAATTAAATGGCTATCTACTGGATAGTTATAATGATCATTGATATGTTTTAAAATAATACCTTCACGAAGACCTTGAGTAGAAATAATGAATTGATCTGTTTTAACAGCATTTGTCAATTCTTCAAAGACAATGGTTGCTGGAATAATAAGATCAATACGATCTGTACTTAACCCATCAATATTTTCCATTTGGTCATAATCGGTATTGATAAATAAATCCATTGTTTCGTGTAAATAATCATCACTCATATAAAAGCCATGAAGTCCGGCCATGGGATATTTTACTTGTCTTTGGTAAACATTTGCGACGTTACGAGCTGAACCTCCGATCGCAGTGACTGGAAGTTTTGCTTTTTTGAGCCAATTAAATGATTTGAACTGTTTTCTAACAAAGCTACGCACTTGAGCAATCGCTTCAGGGTCGTTATGGCCTTTTCCTGTAAAAAATTGTTTTGATAAACTAACAGCGCCGAAAGGAAAACTGTGAAAATCTATAATTTCATTATCTTTGATTAGAGTTACTTCACAACTTCCCCCGCCGATATCGACAGAAACGGTGCTATCAATTGTTGTGGAGTGAATAATTGCGTAAGCACCGTAGCCTGCTTCGTCTTCTTCTGAGACGATTTGAATTTCAAGGCCTGTGGCTTCTTTAACTTGCTTTAGAATGTCTTGATTATTGGCTGATTGGCGGACAGCGGCAGTTGCCATTGGGTATATATATTTGATTTCGAACTGGTCTGTGATGGCTAAGAAACTTGTTAATGCTTCAATAAGGATATCGATACCTTCTTGAGACATCATTGCTTTTCCAGTTGAATGGTCGATATATTGTGATAATCTGGCAGGTGTTTTTACATTATGAGTTTCGGTAAAGTTATATAAATCATCGATTGAGTATAAAACGAGGCGAATCGTGTTCGACCCAATATCGATTAATGCAACACGGTCATTTGTCATTACTATCTTCCTTTTCTATTTGTATTCTGAAAGGGCAGTGATTAATTTATCTACAGTGTCAACAACTTGGCCGTTTAATTTAATTAACCCAATTGTGTAAAGATTAATATAACTAAATTGTGACTCGGCTAAGTCTTGTAATGCGTCTAATTTTTGTTGATTGGTAGCTCCTTGTTGTCTGGAGTCGGTATATAATCCCACAATAGGAATTCCTGCTTGGTAAGCGACACCAATTTCTGAGGCAACTCCAGCGTCAATGTTGATACCGTCTAACAATGCAATTAAAATATCACTTTCTAGGAGGGCGTCGGTATCTAATTTAGCAATCATTTTTGAATCTGCATATGATTCTTTATCATTAATATCGCCTTGTTCTTGAGGCAAGAAAATATCAACATCTGGATGAGCAAGACGAATTTTTTTGGCTACATGGTCATTGTATAAAGTTTCAGCTTCACTAAAAAGTGGGGCTGCGAAATAGATTTTTGTCATTTATTTTCCTCCGAAAATTTTTAATAATCGTTTAATAATATTATAACTAACCCACTTTACACTAGCAAATAACTTTTACTATAACCCGTCAAACAACACTGAATATTACATTTGTGTTACATTATAAGTGTCACAAAAATATAATTACAGAATTTGAAAGGGTGGATTATTTGAAAACGCACAATAATAGATTTAGCTGGTGGTTTTTAGTATTAGGAATTATTCAACTAATTTTAGCATTCATGATGTTTAATAACTTTGGATTAGCAACGCTAACTTTTGTTTATTTATTAGCAACTGGAGCGATATTAAACGGGATTTTCTTACTCGTTTTCCGTAGTCGCATTAATGAGAAAACGAATCAATCAATGTGGATACTGTTAATTTACGGAATCATCTCAATTATTTTAGGGATCATTTTACTATTTAATGAAACGATCGGTTTACTTGCACTCCCAATGATTGTTTCGTTGATGATGATTTTTGAATCAATTAGTATAATCAACCAAGCAATGGCACTGAAAGCATTAGGCCGAACCGGTCTGTTCTGGTTCAACTTAATCATTGGTATCGTCGGTATTATCATAGGTATCATGCTAATTTTTAACCCCTTAGCAGCCTATTTTACAATTGAACTCTTAGCTGGATTTTACTTCTTGGTGTTTGGTATACGTAATATCATCTCTGCCTTTTAGTAAAAAATAGTAGTAAAAAAACACGACATTCTCCGATTTTAGTAGGAGAGTGTCGTGTTTTTTATGGGGTAAATAATTAACTTACAGAACTATTTATTTAAAAATGTATGCGCAGCTTTTAGTAATCGCTCGTCATTTTCAAACGTTAAGTATTTTAATGCTTCTTCGTAAGGTAACCAAATAGTATCCGTTACTTCGATTTCTTGACGGGTAACCGTTTTGTCTTTCGTTTCCGCAATAAAGTAAATAACGTCTTTTGTGACGCCTTCTTTAGGTGAATAGGTAGTAACTTCTCTAAAGGAAGTATCAATTTCAACAGTTAGGCCTGTTTCTTCATCAATTTCACGTTCAGCAGTTTGAATTTCTGTTTCGCCTTCTTCAACATGTCCTTTAGCAAAGGCCCAATGTCCGCCATTGACATGACGTATGAGTAAATATTCGGGAACACGCTTTTCATCTAAATAATAGACAATGGCTCCACATGATTTTTCGTATTTCATAATTGCCTCCTTAAACTATTCTTACTCATTATAGTATAATATACTTTGAAAGTAAGGTGATAAAAATGTGTGGAAGAATCGAATATTTGCTCGAATTGTCTGATTTAATTGATTACTATGATTTACCGGATGAAGAAGAATTTTTAACGGATGTGAGTGCGAGTGAAGAAGTATTTCCAACTCAATCATTGTTAACCTTAACAGCAAATAAGAAAATAATTCCCATGAATTGGGGATTGCGTGCATCATGGACGAAACAAAGAATTATCAATACCCGACTAGAGACGGCCGAAGTGAAACAATTATCTGCCCAAGCATTTGAAACTAGGCGTTGCATCATACCTGTTTCAGGTTTTTATGAATGGGATGAAAATAAGCAGAAGCATATTATTTATCAAGACGATAAAGTCATGTCTTTAGCGGGTGTATACAATCTTGTTCAAAATATTGAGGGGCAAGCTGAGCCTGTTTTTAGTGTATTAACGAAAGATTCTTATGATAAAATGCAACAAATTCACAACCGAGTGCCAGTGATTTTACCACAAGGTTTTAGTGAACGTTATTTAGATCATCAAACGCCAATTATTGCTTTAAAAAAATCGCTGATGCAATTTAAAATGCCATTAAATATTGACCGTGTGAGTTAAATCATCACTAAAAAAAGATACCCAATGGATTAAATCCTATGGGTATCTTTTGTATGTTTATTTATTTAAATCTTAAACGTAAAGCATTGAGTAATACCGATACAGACGATAAGCTCATCGCTAAAGCGGCAAACATTGGATTAAGTAGTGGTCCACCAAAGAGGTAAAGAACCCCCATAGCAATTGGAATACCAATTGTATTATAACCAAATGCCCAGAATAAGTTTTGTTTAATGTTATTAATCGTTGCGTGACTTAAATCAATCGCTTCAGATACAGATTCTAAATTATCATTCATTAATACTGTATCAGCCGATTCAATCGCAATATCTGTCCCAGAACCAATTGCCATCCCAACATCAGATTGAGCAAGAGCAGGGGCATCATTAATACCATCTCCAACCATAATTACATGACGGCCTTGTTCTTGTAATTCGGTCACTTTATTTACTTTATCTTCAGGCAAGATATCACTAACAACTTGAGTAATCCCAACTTGTGCAGCAATGGCTTCAGCAGTTATCTTATTATCTCCTGTTAACATAATCACTTCAAGTCCCATATCTTGCATTTTCTTAATTGCTTTAATGCTTGATTCTTTGATAGGGTCAGCTACCGTAATAATACCTTGGATTTGATTATTAACAGCAATATACATCGGTGTTTTACCATTTTGAGCAAATTCTTGAGCGACTGCACTTGCCTCGTCAGAGTGGTTAGCATGAGATGTCATTAATTTAGCGTTACCAACTGCTACTTCATGGCCATTGATAGTTGCGACAATCCCTTTACCAGTGATACTGTCGAAATAGTCAACTTCTTGTAGCTTTGCACCTTCTTCTTCAGCATAGCGGACAATCGCTTCGCCTAATGGATGTTGTGATCCATGTTCTGCAGTTAAGATTAAGTCTAATAATTCTTGACGTTCAATCATTGCATCATCAAAGATTTTGAAGTCTTGAACAGTTGGTTTACCTTGAGTTATCGTACCTGTTTTATCAAGTAAGACAGCATCTGCATGGTGAATCGCTTCAAGAATTTCACCTGATTTAATTAGAATTCCTTTTTTAGCGCCATTTCCTGTCCCTACCATAATTGAAGTAGGTGTTGCTAAACCTAGAGCACATGGACAGGCAATAATTAGCACACTAATGAAAATTTGTAATGCAAAGTTTATTGGCTGATTTCCAAGGAAGAACCAAGCCAGTGCTGATATGATAGATAACACGATGACGATTGGAACGAAGTACCCTGAAATTTTATCCGCTAATTTTGCAATCGGAGCTTTTGCACCTTGAGCATCTTGAACTAAACGAACGATTTGAGCGAGTGCTGTGTCAGAACCAATACGTGTTGCTTCATAAGTAAATGATCCTGTTTTATTAATACTCGCCCCTGTAACATTATCCCCAACCGCTTTTTCAACAGGGAGACTTTCTCCGGTTAACATTGACTCATCAATTGTAGATTGTCCGGAAACAACAGTACCATCGACTGGTAAACTCTCTCCTGGTCTAACTTGGATGATGTCGCCGACTTTGATAATTTCAACAGGAACTGTATCAATTGAACCATCAGCATTTACACGGCGAGCAGTTTCGGGTGTTAAATTCATTAAATCTTTAATTGCACTTGAAGTCTGACCTTTTGCTAATTCTTCCATATAAGAACCAGCTGTCATAAAGACTAAAATCATACCTGCAGATTCAAAATATAAATTTAAGTGACCATGTGTACTAATCATACCCATCATTGCACCAATTGTTACAACAATACCTTGGATATAAGCAGCAGATGTTCCAATTGCAATTAATGAATCCATGTTTGGATGACCGCGGAAGAATGTTCTAAAACCACGTTGAAAAATATCTCTACCGAAGTAAATAATACCTGTTGTTAATACGAGTTGAACAACTGCATTATTCACTGCATTGACGTTAGGGTCAACGATATTTGGTAACGGTAAACCTAACATTGGACCCATGGCAATAAGAAATAGAGGTACTAATAAAATAGCCATATTAATTAATTTAGAGCGTAATGCTTGTTGGCGTTCTAATTTCTTAGCTTGTTCAGCTTCATATTGATCGCTCGCAGATAAGATAAACTCAGCTTCGTAACCAGAATGATTAACGGCATCTAGTATTGCCTGAATATTTGGCTCATCTTGCCAATCAACGGTCAGTGTATTAGTCGTTAGATTGACTGACGAATTTTGAATGCCAGGTACTTTAGCAGCTGCTTTTTCAACCGTTTGAGCACAGCTAGCACAAGTCATCCCAGATATACTAAAGTTTTGGTGATTAGAACTTTCGCCCCAGCTATCCGTTTGGTCAACTAATGTATAGCCACTCTTGTTAACGGCATCTTGCAGTGCTTCAAAGGTAATGCTTGGATCTGTATAAGATACTGTCGCTTTTTCTGTTGCTAAGTTAACAGAAGCTTCATTGATTCCAGGGAATTTACTTAATGTTTTTTCAACGGTTTGCGCACAGCTTGCACATGTCAGCCCTTCAACTGCATATGTTTTTTCCATGAATATCCCTCCTAGAGAACTAATTTATAGCCACTTTCGGCTACGGCATCGCTTAGTGTTTCGAAAGAGATATTTGTGTCTTCATAAGAGACTGTGGCTGTTTTCTCAGCTAAATTAACAGATGCATTATTAACACCTTCAATATCTTTTAATGTGTTTTCAACAGTACGAGCACAACCAGCACAAGATAAACCTTCTACGTTATATGTTTTTTCCATTTTAATTTCCTCCTAGTTTATATGACAAGAACATTGGCCAACAGGACAAAGACATGTAACTGTCTTCGGCGCTGTTTGTTTTTTTTCTTTTAAAAAGTGAATCATTTCTTCAATTTCATCAATAGATAATTCATTATTTTCAATTAAGTGTGTAATCAGTGCGCCGCGATCTTTGGTACACATTTGGGAAACTTTTTCGTCGATGCGGCTATAATTTGCTTCTTCTTCAGAAATCGCAGGGGATAGAAGCATTGGTCGGACAGTAGTGTCTTTATTTAAATATCCTTTTTCGATGAGGCGTCCAATTAAGGTTTTAACCGTTGATGATTTCCAATCGAAAAGGTTGCTACTTAGTTCTAGAATTTTAGGACTGGTAATTGTTTGCTCAGCCCACACCATACGCATTATTTCCCATTCAGTGGGCGTGATGGTGATGTCTGTTGAACTCATGGCAGTCTTCCTTTCTGTTAATTTAATCTTCTAGCTTAGTTTACAACTGTAAACAACCAAAGTCAATACTTTCCCTTAAAAAAATGTAAGTATTTTTGTATTCGCTATCAAGACAGTGGGTAACATTTATGATATATTATAGGTAGAAAGATGTTAAAGAATACAATGGAGGTTTTGACATGGCATTATTTAATGACTTAGGTGACAAAATTACTGGTAAGAAGATTAAAATCGTTTTCCCAGAAGGAAATGACATTCGAATCTTAGGTGCTGCGATTCGTCTTAAAGCTGATAACTTAGTAGAACCAGTTCTATTAGGAGACCCAGAGGAAATTACAGCATTGGCTGATGCTAATCACTGGAGATTAGGTGACATCGAAATTATTGATCCTAATAATTATGATCAGTATGACGAGATGGTTGAAGCTCACGTTGAGCGTCGTAACGGTAAGAGTACAACTGAGAAATCAGCGGCTTTATTACGTGACGCTGCTAACTTTGGAACAATGTTAGTATATCAAGGACATGCAGCTGGTATGGTGTGTGGTGCTGTTTACTCAACAAGTGATACAGTTCGTCCGGCTTTACAAATTATTAAAACGCGTCCAGGTGTTAAATTAACATCAGGTGCATTCATCATGCTTCCTCGTGAAGAAGATGGACAACGTTTAATTTTTGCTGACTGTGCAATTAACATTAACCCGGATGCTGAGTCATTAGCAGGAATTGCTTTAGAATCTGCAAGAACAGCGGCTTTATTTGATATCGACCCTAAAGTAGCGATGTTAAGCTTCTCAACAAAAGGTTCAGCTTCATCACCAGAAGTAGACAAAGTGGTTGAAGCAACAAGAATTGCTAAAGAACAAAATCCTGAATTAGCGATCGATGGAGAATTCCAATTCGATGCTGCTTATGTTGAATCAGTAGCGGCTAAAAAAGCACCAGAATCTGAAGTTGCTGGACATGCGAACGTATTCGTATTCCCAGAAATTCAATCAGGTAATATTGGTTATAAGATTGCTCAACGTTTAGGTGGTTACCAAGCAATTGGACCAATCTTACAAGGTATGAACCAACCAATTTCAGACTTATCTCGTGGATGTAATGAAGAAGATGTATACAAAATCTCAATCATTACAGCTGCTCAATCATTAATGGATTAATAGATAGTCACTATTGCTTCGTTATTAAAACTGAAATACAAAGACCCCGCAAAACATTGATGCTTTGCGGGGTTTTAAGCGTAAAAAAACACTAGGCAATTTTGCCTAGTGTTTGAATGTTATTCTTCTACTGAAGTTTCTTCAGTATCTTCTTCTAAGATTTCGCTTGCCATTTCTTCAGTCGCTTCAGCGGCAGCAGGATTGTCTAATTCAAGAGCTGCTTCCTCAGCTGGGACTAAATTCATAGGAATTAAGTCAGATGTACCATAATACCATGAGATTGTATCGCCAGCCTCTAGTGTTTGTGATACGACACCTAACTCAGCATATTGATCATTTAATAAGTATGCCCAAGTTTCTTCTGTACCATAATCATTAGAGTACTCACCGATTTGGTCAATTACGCCTTCTTCTTCATTAAAGTTGAATTCTAGACCTTCGATTGATTCCATCGCTTCCATTACACTCATACCTTCAGCATTATCGACTGTGTATGTTTCGAATGGTTCTTCAGCACCGTCTACATAAAATTCAAATGTTACAGCGTCAGCTGCTGGTTCGTCTGTTTCAGCATTTTCAGCGTCTTCACTTGAAGTGTCTGCTTGATCTTCAGTTGCAGATTCCGTACTTTCTTGGCTTGATTCCTCGACAGACTCTACTGATTCAACTGTAGATTCTGCTGATGATTCAACTGTTTCTGTTGATTCGTTATTACCACATGCAGCTAATAATAAAGCAAGAGCTGCCATTGAAGTGATTTTTAGGACTTTTTTCATAATTCGACCTCCTATATTTGTAAACCTTTCCTTAAGAATAGCAAGATAATGCGAATATGTCAAATAATTCACATACAGCAAGGTTCTCAATGAATAGAATTTATGGTAGAATAAGCCATTGAGTGTAATTATTACCGTTTCGACCGATTATTCGATATAATAAGGTGGAAATGAGGAGGGATAGTATGGATATTTGGACAAAATCACCTGAAGAAACGAAGGATTTTGCTGCCCGATTAAGTAAGCAATTAAAATTAGGGCAAGTAATACGTTTAGAAGGTCCACTAGGAAGCGGAAAGACGACTTTTACACAAGGTTTAGGAAGAGCGTTAGGCATTCAACGTGCGATTAAGAGTCCAACTTATACTATTGTTAAGAATTACCCTCTAGAAAAAGGCGAATTCATACATATAGATGCTTACCGATTAGAAGAAGGCGGGGCAGATACTGTAGATATTGATATGTTTATCCATTCAGAGGCAATTACGTTGATTGAATGGGGACAATTTATTGAGGATTATCTTCCAGAGAAATATTTATTAATTACCTTTGAATTGCAAGATGAATTTCACGATCGTCGTATCACTTTAGAGATGATTAATGGCCAAAATGAAGATTTGGCCTGGTTGAATCATCTAGCCACAGATTTGAAGGAGAGTAATTAACATGGCATTAGCGATTGAAATACCATGTGAAGATGGTAATCTTGAATTTATAGTCAGGCCTGCCGAAACATCTGATAGTCGTGGGCTTATTTATTTATTACAAGAATTAGAACAAGAGACAGAGTATTTAGTCATTGACCGATATATGGACGTTGAACAGCAAAAATCTTTAATTCATCAATATAATCAGTCTATAAATAGTATATACTTAGTGATAGAATCAGATGATCAATTTGTTGGAATTGCTACATTAGCAGGCAATCAGCATCCATTACAATCACACCGAGCAACACTAGGTATTGCTCTATTGGAGGATTATTGGGGTTATGGTATTGGAAGCTTACTCGTAGAGGAATTGCTTGATTTTGCTGCACATTCTAATATCGAAATAATCACCCTTGAAGTTGTTAGTGAGAATATAAAGGCCATTAATTTATACAAAAAGTATGAATTTAAAGAAGTTGGACGTTTTTCAAATTATCTTAAATATAAACATCTAACCTACGATGCTGTTTTGATGGAACGCATGGTAGATCCGGAGTAATTCCGATGAAATTGTGTTAAAAAGGAAGTAGAGAATGAAATACGAATTATTAAAAGAAACATACCCAGGGTTAAATTTGAAATATAATGAACCACTTTCAAGATATAGTTATACTAAAACAGGTGGCCCAGCAGACGTTATTGCATTCCCAGAGTCTGTTGCTGAGGTTAAAGAAATTGTTAATTGGGCTGAGGAAAATGATGCGCCAATTACTGTTTTAGGAAATTTAAGTAATTTAATTGTCCGTGATGGTGGAATGGACGGGATTGTTATTATCCTAACTGAGATGGATACTATTGCTGTGAGTGATAATTGTATTATTGCGGATAGTGGAGCGACACTGATTGAAGTGACTCACCATGCGCGTGACTATCACTTAACTGGATTGGAATTTGCATGTGGGATCCCAGGGAGTATGGGGGGAGCGATTTTCATGAATGCTGGTGCTTATGGCGGTGAGATGCGTGATATCCATTTAGAAGTTGATACAATCTCACTTGATGGTAAATTAAAGACTTATCAAGTTGATGAGTGTGAATTTGCTTACCGTCATAGCGTCTTCCAAGAGAATGGGGATATTATCCTAACCACACGTTTATGGTTAGAAAAAGGCGATATTAACCTGATTCAAGCGGAAATGGACCGAGTAACTGACTTACGTGTGAGTAAACAACCTCTGGAATATCCATCTTGTGGTAGTGTGTTTAAACGACCGGAAGGATATTTTGCGGGTAAATTAATTCAGGATGCAGGACTTCAAGGTCACCGCATTGGTGGTGCCGAAGTTTCAAAGAAACATGCTGGATTTATCGTGAATATTGATAATGCAACTGCAACTGATTATGTCTCTGTTATCCGTCATATTCAAAAGACAGTTTGGGAAAAAGACCACGTTGAACTTGAAACAGAGGTTAGAATCCTAGGTAGAGAAGTTAAATAAATGAGAGAAGATAAGGCTTTGTAAAGAGGTCTTATCTTTTTTTGTATTTAAAAAAATAAAGATAGCTAAACTAAAAACTTTCACGTATAATCTTCTTGCAAATATAAAATAAAGGGGTCAATAACGACTGAATAGGAGACTGTGAAATGACAGAAATTAGCGTTAAATTAGAAGGTGTGACGAAACATTTTGGAGACACGCAAGTACTAAAGAAAATTGATATGGAGTTAGAAAAAGGTAAGTTTTATACACTTTTAGGTCCCTCAGGGTGTGGTAAAACGACTATTTTGAGACTCATTGCTGGTTTTAGTGAGCCAACAACTGGAGAAATTTATTTAAACAATCAATCGATTACTTCAATACCTGCTAATAAGCGTAAAGTGAATACAGTATTCCAAGACTATGCATTATTTCCTCATATGAATGTGTTCGATAATGTGGCTTTTGGTTTAACGATTAAAGGCTTGGATAAGGCAACCATAAAAACGAAAGTTGAAGATGCATTAAAGTTAGTTCAATTATCGGGATATGAAGAGCGCCGAATCCAAGCGATGTCAGGCGGTCAAAAACAACGAGTGGCTATTGCACGCGCATTGGTAAACGAACCAGAGGTGCTCCTGTTAGATGAGCCACTATCAGCGTTAGACTTGAAATTACGCACAAATATGCAATATGAATTACGTGAACTACAACAACGATTAGGGATCACCTTTGTGTTTGTGACGCACGATCAAGAAGAAGCGTTAGCAATGTCAGATTGGATATTTGTATTAAACAATGGGGAAGTTGTCCAGTCAGGGACACCAGTCGATATTTATGATGAGCCAATTAATCACTATGTAGCTGACTTTATCGGTGAGTCGAATATTATACCTGCCACAATGATAGAGGATTACAAAGTTGAATTTGTTGGCCATACCTTTAACTGTGAAGACGGTGGAATCCCGAGTGGTGAAAAAGTTGAAGTTGTTGTACGTCCAGAGGATATAAATATTGTTCAGCAAAATGAGGGGCAAATTAATGCGCATGTTGATACGATTTTATTTAGAGGCGTATTCAATGAAGTGATTGCTTATGACGAAGATGGCAATGAGTGGATGATCCATACAACGAAGAAAATTGAAGAAAATACAACGATCGGCTTAGATATTGGCCCTTCAGAAATTCATGTTATGCGATTTAATGAAACAGAAGAAGATTTTGATGCACGTTTAGAACAATATGATGATGAGGTGCAAGCGTAAATGAAAGAACTAACGAATCGCATTTTTGCTTCTCCTTATATTTTATGGATCTTATTTTTTGTTCTAGCGCCTTTAGGGTTGTTAGTTTATCAGTCATTTTTTGATATTCAAGGGCAGTTAACGCTAGGGAATTACATGAACTACTTAACGTCGCAAAATTATTTAATTATGACCATCTCATCATTTATTTCTGCAGCCTTAATTACATTAATTACATTATTACTAGCCTATCCAACGGCTTATTTGTTGAGTCAAACAAAGCATAAATTAATATGGAGTATGTTGATTATTTTGCCTACGTGGATTAATCTACTCCTAAAAGTATATGCCTTCATTGGTATTTTAAGTCAAAATGGGCCGATTGTTTCTTGGTTAGAGATGATTGGGTTTAATGAGCCACAATTACTTTTCACAAATCTTGCTTTTATTTTAGTGGCTGTTTATATTGAATTACCATTTATGATTCTACCTATTTTTAATTCTATTGATGAAATACCTCATTCATTAGTTGAAGCGAGTACTGACTTAGGAGCTTCGCATTTACAAACGATTCGTAAAGTCATCTTCCCACTATCGCTACCTGGAATTCGCAGTGGGGTACAGACCGTCTTTATTCCGTCACTATCTCTATTCATGATTACACGTTTAATTGGTGGCAATCGAGTGATTACTCTAGGAACAGCGGTTGAACAACATTTCTTAGTGACACAAAACTGGGGAATGGGAGCAACAATCGGTGTTATCTTGATGGTGAGTATGGTGTTTGTAATGTATCTCACTCGCGAACGCCAAGTTGGAGGTGAAGGCAATGACTAAGAAATTTAAATTTTCTTCCCTTTATTTAGTCGCAATTTTTATATTGATGTATTTACCCATCGCTTATTTGATTTATTATTCATTTAACGCAGGTGGAGATATGACTGAATTTACAGGCTTTACTTTGGAGCACTATGTTAATTTATTCTCTGATCAACGGTTGATGACCATTGTTATAGATACATTTATTGTGGCACTCTTATCAGCATTGATTGCTACAATTATTGGAACGTTTGGGGCGATTTTAATATTCTTTACACGCCAATATGGACGTAAGCAAGTGATGCTTAATTTAAATAATATTTTGATGGTGACGCCTGATGTAATGATCGGAGCGAGTTTCTTAATTTTATTCACTGCTATTTTACCGGTAAAATTAGGTTTTTGGACAGTATTGTTATCACATGTGGCATTCAGTATTCCTATTGTTGTGTTAATGGTGCTTCCTCAACTTTCAGAATTGAATCAAAACATGATAACAGCAGCTGAAGATTTAGGGGCGAACCCAATCCAAATCCTTACCCGAATTTTACTGCCGAATTTAACCCGAGGAATCATTTCTGGCTTCTTTATGGCGTTTACCTATTCTCTGGATGATTTTGCGGTAACTTTCTTCGTTACGGGTAATGGGTTCTCAACGATTGCAGTTGAGGTATATTCACGGGCTAGAACGGGAATCAGTTTAGAAATTAATGCTTTAAGTACACTGATGTTTATTATTTCTATCTTCCTAGTTTGGGGCTACTATCTAATTCAATCTAAAGAACAAAATGGCAATACTGAGCAAAGAGGTGAGAATTAATGCGTGTATTACAACGAATTTTTGTAGGAATATTATTGATTATTCTCGTCCTATTCGGTATTCGATATTCTATCAATCGCACTTCTGGTTCAGGTGCGGGTAGTGTTATTAATTTCTATAATTGGGGCGATTATATTGACCCAGATGTTATTGCTGAGTTTGAAGAAGAGACAGGTTACACTGTTGTTTATGAAACTTTTGACTCAAATGAAGCGATGTTAACCAAAGTGCAACAAGGTGGAACAGCGTATGACGTTATTGTGCCGAGTGAATATATGGTTGAAGCGATGGCAGATGAAGGGTTACTCTTGCCACTAGATCATTCTAAAATACCAAATATGGAACATTTAGATCCACAATTCTTGGATATGGCGTTTGATCAAGGGAATCAATACTCTCTTCCTTTTTTCTGGGGAACTCTAGGGATCGTTTATAATTCAGCTGAATTAGGAGAGGTTGATTTTAATAGCTGGGATGAGCTTTGGAATCCAAAGTACCGCAATGAAATCTTAATGATTGATGGTGCTCGTGAAGTTTTAGGTATTGGCCTACAGAGTATGAACTATTCACTCAATGAAACAGATGATGCAAAATTAGTGGAAGCAGCACAAAAAATGAAACGTTTAATGCCAAATGTGATGGCTTTAATTACCGATGAAATCAAAATGCATTTGGTGAATGGAGAATCAAATATTGCGGTCACTTTCTCTGGTGAAGCGATGTCAGCGATCGAGGGGAATGAAGATTTAGTTTATGTGGTACCTGATCAAGGTTCAAACATTTGGACAGATAATTTTTCAATCCCTTATAACTCCGATAATATTGAAGGTGCGCATGCATTGATTGACTTTTTAACACGCCCAGATATTTCCGTGCGCAATGCGGAATACGTTGGCTATGCTACTCCGAATGAAACAGCCTTTGGCATGTTGGATGAAGAGATTACAAGTGATGAGGCGAATTATCCACCAGACGAAGTAATTGCTAATTTAGAGGCTTATCAAAGCTTAAATCAAGAAACTTTAGTGCGCTATAATGATTTGTATTTAGAAGTTAAAATCGAACCTAGAGATTAGTGTGACTTTACATTGAATATCACAATAATAAATGCGAATTATGGTACAATATAGTTATAAAATTTGTGATAGAGGTGTCAGATGAAACACATATTTCAACAATTAATGAATTTTGCACTGGTGGGTGTAATCGCTACTTTAATTGATTATCTGGTATTTTCTTTATTATTTAATGGACTTCAAATAAATTACTTAATTGCGACTGTAGTAGCTTTTATTACTTCCACAGTATTTAACTATTGGGCAAGTATGCGTTATGTATTTTCAAGTCGTTTTGAAGATAATGAGAAGATGCGAGAGTTTTTGATTTTTGTTGGTTTGAGCATCACCGGACTGATTCTTACCACTGTGTTAATGAAAATAACCGTCGATTACCTTCTGATTCATCCGAATATCGCAAAAATACTAGTGACAGGAATTGTCATGGTTTTTAATTTCGTAACGCGTAAGCTGTTCATCGAAGGCCGTGGTTAATGTGGAAAGAGGAAATTATGCTAAAGTCTAATACAATTACGTTAATTGTACCTTGTTATAATGAAGAGGAAGTACTTGATTTATTTATGGATGCCGTCTTAGACACGCAAGCGAAAATACCTCATGTATTTATTGAACTACTGCTGATTAATGATGGTTCAAAGGATGGAACATTAGCGAAGTTTCAAGAGTTAGCAAGCAAATATCCAGAACGTATTAATTATCTTTCCTTTTCACGAAATTTTGGTAAGGAAGCGGCTATTATGGCTGGATTAGAGCATGCTGAAGGTGAGTGGGTCGGTTTAATCGATGCCGATTTACAAGATCCACCTGAATTATTAATCGAGATGCACCGCCTAATTACAGAGGAAGGCTATGATGTAGCGGCAACGCGTCGTGTGAACCGTGAAGGTGAACCTCCTATGAGATCATTCTTTGCTAATCTGTATTATAAAATTAACAACAATATTTCAGATGTGCATATTGAAGAAGGTGCTAGAGACTACCGTTTAATGAGCCGTGAAGTGGTAGAATCAATCTTAAAATTACAAGAGCGAAATCGATTTTCAAAAGGACTATTTTCATGGGTTGGATATGATGTGGCATATCTTGAATATCCAAATATTGAAAGAGGAGCCGGGGAGACATCTTGGTCATTTTCAAACCTCTTTAACTATGCTATTGAAGGTTTGATGAGCTTCTCAGAGATGCCATTGAATATTGCGAGCTTTGTGGGGTTAATTAGTTTTGTGATTGCGGTTGTTTACGGTGTATTTATCGTTTTACAAACGCTAATCCAAGGACCTACAACTCCAGGTTGGGCGTCATTAGCAGTATTAATTTTAGGTATGGGTGGCTTGCAATTGCTTTGTTTAGGTATTGTGGGACGTTATATCGGTAAAATATTTATCGAGAGCAAGCATCGCCCAATTTATATTGTTAAAGAACGCCATCAAGCAACACAAGAAGAAGATAAATAAAAAGAACTCGAATCAGTGGTTTAATCCAACAGATTCGAGTTCTTTTCGTTATTTACCTTCTAGTAATTGTACTGCCCATTTTTGGTTTACTTGAATGAACTCACCTTTAGGTGTTTCTGTGTTCGCTTTATTATATTTTTCTTCAGCGAAGTCTTGTAAACTATCGTTGTAATCAACGAAAAATTGTTCTTCTTGTAAGATGTAATAAACTTTTGGTGCACCATTAGCCATCGTAAAGAAACGATTAATAATTTGTGCATCCGGTTTTTGTTTCATAAATAATCCATCTGTTAATAATTTAACGATTTCGATGACTGAGTCTGAGGCCTTTCCAAATTGTAAAATTTGAATCTTTTCCACTAACTCAGGAATATTACGGACTAAGCGCAAATCATAATCGGATAAATCATAATTTGATGGGATATATTTCATTAAATTATCTTTTAATTGATCCGTATATTCTTGATTCGCTAAATTGATCAGTAATACCTTTTTGTCAGGATCATGGAAGACCATTTGGACTTCTAATTGACGTTTAGCACCACAATTTGAACACTCGAAAGAGTATAATTCGTTCATTAAAAGTTTTCCAACTAATTCTGGATTCTTTGATGTATCGATGTAAGTAATCATGTCTTTTTGAGATTTGTTCTGGCAGACGGGACAGCTTAAATTAATGAGTGACATATAATTCTCCTTTTCTTAAATCGGATATATTCATTGTAACAAAACTTTGGGTGAAAAACGATGCAATTACATCAATAATAATCTATAATGAAAGTTACAGTGAAAGTGTTATCAACTTTCGATGAAGCTATATGGAGGTAGGAAAATGATTGATCAAGCGAAAATGGTAGCAGGAAGAAAAGCTGTCGACTTTGTAGAAAGTGGAATGACAGTAGGATTAGGAACAGGTTCTACAGCCTATTACTTCATTGATGAATTAGGGCGCCGTATTAGAACGGGGCAGTTAGAAGATATACAAGCAGTAGCTACCTCTAGACGATCTCAAGAACAAGCTGAATCATTAGGTATTAAAGTTGTCAGCCTAGATATGGTGGAATACATCGATGTCTTAGTAGATGGAGCGGACGAAACAACCTATCAAGGTTACGGAATTAAAGGTGGCGGCGGTGCGCTACTCTATGAGAAGATCGTTGCTATGGCTTCTAAGAAGAACATTTGGATTATTACACCCGATAAAATGGTTGAAACATTAGGCGCATTTCCATTACCAATTGAAGTTGTACCGTTTGGTAGTTTACGTTTATTTGATAATTTACGCCAAATGGGTCTGAATCCATCATTTAGAAAAATGGAGAATGATTCAATTTATGTGACTGATTCAGGAAATTATATCTTTGATCTACATTTACAAGAAATCCCAGCTCCACATCAATTAGCATTAGAATTAGAACGTATGGTCGGAGTAATTGAACATGGCCTATTTTTAGATTTAACAGACATGATTATTGTGGGATATGAAAATGGAGAAACTCACATTCATCACTGCGGTCAGGAGTGATTAAACGATGAAAATGCTAGATTTAATTGAAAAGAAACAACAACATATCGAATTAACCCAGACAGAGATTGAATGGCTAATTGAAAATTACACAAATGAAACGATACCAGATTACCAAATGAGTGCTTTCTTGATGGCTGTTTACTTCCAAGGGATGACAGAGCAAGAAGCAGGTTACATGACGATGGCAATGGCTCAAAGTGGTGATATGCTAGATTTATCAGCGATTGAAGGCATCAAGGTAGATAAACACTCCACAGGTGGTGTCGGCGACACAACAACATTAATTTTAGGCCCATTAGTGGCAAGTTTAAATGTACCTGTTGCTAAAATGAGTGGGCGTGGTCTAGGCCACACAGGTGGAACGATTGATAAATTAGAGAGTATCCCTGGATTCGATACAGAAATTGCACAAGAAAAATTTATTGAACTAGTCAATCAAAATAAATTATCTGTCGTTGGTCAAACCGGTAATTTAACACCTGCTGATAAAAAAATCTATGCACTGAGAGATGTATCTGGATCTGTACAATCTATTCCCTTAATTGCCAGTTCAATTATGAGTAAAAAAATTGCTTCTGGTGCTGATGCCATTGTCTTGGATGTTAAAGTTGGCGACGGCGCATTTATGAAGACGGTTAAAGATGCGCGTGACTTAGCTCAAACAATGGTTCGCATTGGGAATCAAGTAGGGCGCAAAACCCTAGCCGTTTTATCTGCAATGGATCAGCCTTTGGGATTTGCGGTTGGAAATAACTTAGAGGTCATTGAAGCAATTGAAACGCTACAAGGAAACGGCCCTGAAGATTTAACAGAATTATGTTTAGTCTTAGGTGCTAATATGTTGATTGCCAATGGTTACACAGACAATTTTGATCAAGCGAGAACAGATTTAGAAGCTCAACTACATAATGGACAAGCATTTGAAAAATTTGGTGAATTCATTGAATCACAAGGCGGTAATAGTGACTATATTCGTGATGTTTCGAAATTCTCTACCGCACGCTATCAAATTCCGGTTGTCGCTAGTGAGAGTGGCTATGTTTCAGATTGGGTTGCTCATGAAGTAGGTGAAGTGGCACGTATGTTAGGTGCCGGTCGCTTGAGTCTAACGGATGAGATTGATCCTGCTGTAGGAATTGTATTAACCAAGAAGGTGGGCGATTCAGTCCAAGAGGGCGATACATTAGCGGTAATACATAGTAACCAAGAAGATATCACAAAAGAAATGGCACGTATGCAAGAGGCCGTAACAATAGATAATCAGCAAATTCAACCATCATTAATTATTGATATGATTGAATAAGTCTGGGAGGAGGATGGCAATGTTCCAAAAGAAGATTAAACAATTAAGATTAGAACATGATATGTCCCAAGAAGATTTAGCAGATGTGTTGGGCGTTACTCGCCAATCAATTTCTAAATATGAAAATGGTACTGCAGAACCAAGCTTTGATAAATTGGCTATCTTAGTCGGATATTTTGGCGTTAGCTACGATGATTTATTAGCTGCAGAGACATTGGTTAAGAAAGAAGAACCAATTAAAGAAACAGCCAAAGTGGCGGAAGTTAAACGGAAGAAGAAACCAGAAAAAGAAGAGCTTGAACCAACGATCGAAGTGGTTAGTTTACTTGATTCTGATGAAGAATCACGTTTTGTCGATTTTGAAGTAGTCGAAAAACCGGCATATTTTGAAATTGATTATAAACCAAACGCGGTTTTACAAGGTGTTCCAGCAAAAACAGGCGGTATCTTTAAACCTCGTAACGTCGATTTAGCATGGTATGAAAAATCTGAGGATGCTTATAAAGAAGCGAAATCAGCTGCTGACGCATTAGTTGCTGGTAAGAAGATGTATGAACTAAAGTATTTTGTCCCAGTCAAAAAACATGGGTTCTTTAGTGTTCAAATCGATTATGATGCGAAATAAAGTAAGATTTAATAAACGAGTGCCAGTGATTGGGTACTCGTTTTTTTTGTAGACTATATAATAATATAATCACTGAATTTTTGGAAAGATTGCATCTGAATGCACTAAACTTTCTTCAGAATCACTGAATTTTTGGAAAGATTGCATCTGAACGCACTAAACTTTCTTCGAAATCACTGAATTCATGGAAAGATAGACTCTGATTACACTAAACTTTCCACACAAACCCACAATTGATAATAATAAAAAAAGAGTGCCGGCGACTCGGCACTCTTTTCTATGGAATTAATTCAAGTAATTCGTCATTGCTCTTGGTATTAGTGTAGACATGGCCAGAACCAATGTCATAATAACTGGCAATAACAGAAAATGAACGTTCTTTAACGGCTTGTTGAATGAATTCATGACTCATTAAGTTTTTAATTTGCTCAAGCACATTTAGTTTCTCTAAAACGGTGTTGATTGATTCATCCGTTTCATCGGGATTATAACGAGCTTGAACATCTTGGCTTAGACTAGTCATTTGATCTAACCAATGTAGAGTATGTGGGACAGGTTGTTTTGGTGCGTCACCTAAGAGTGCACGACACCCACCACAGTTTGAATGACCACAAACAATAATTGTATCTACTTCTAACACACTTACAGCGTATTCAATGACTGATAATGTTGAAGATTGACGGTCAGAATTAGTTACATGGGGAACGATATTTGCAATATTTCTTAACTGAAAAATTTCACCAGGTAAAGCTTGAAATAATAATTCAGCATTAACACGAGAGTCAGAACAACCGATGAAAAGTGTGTGAGGTTCTTGCTTGTTACTTAGTTGTTCGTATAACTCTTGGTGGTTTAAAAAGTCAACCTCTTTAAATTGTTGTAATCTTTTTTGAATTTGTTTCATCTTATGCTCCTTTGCTTCGAAATGTTAATTAAGCATATAGAATATATATATCAGTGTCAATGGTTTAGTTTTTGTGTCGTTAAAAAGTATTTGAATGTTCGGATTGTCATTATGACTTTACAATAAATGAGGAGTGGCGATGATTTAAACAGAAAAACACAAGGGAAATAATAGAGATTATGTGCAAATGCAGAAAAACTCTCGAATAATAGGTTAGATTTTCTGTCCTTCTACGATATTGACTGAAGCGAATCCCCAAACACCAAAACCGCACCAAATCATTGTCCTTAGAACAGTGATTTGGTGCGGTTATTAATTGAATACTATTATAATATTTTTACCTAGCTTTTGAAAATGCCTTGTCTTATGCTTCCAAGTCGAAAGTATTGTCAATGTCGCCGTTAGCCATTGCTTGCTCGTAGACATAATTGGCAATAACAACATCTGTTGCCCCAACTCCGATAGGGATACATAAAGCAATATCATCACCTAGTGGCTGATCTAATCCATTTAAGGCAATTTCAGGTAATGTTTGTTGAATATCATCTTCTTTTAATTCGCCGGCATCAAATAAAGGTTTTAATGCACCACGGTGTAATGCTTGATCTTTATGATCGACGATGATGCGGTCCGCGCGAAGAATAGATGCATCTGAAATTTCTTGATATGAACCCATTGGGAAAATAACAGTACCTGGTGTTAACATCTCAGGTTGGATGATTGGATCCTTTGCTAATGTTAATGTGATAATTACATCAACGTCACAAGCATCTTGTGGTTTAGAAGGATCTACAATTTCAATGTCTCCCTTGATTAAATCTGCCATATCTTCTTTTAATTTTTCAGCTGACTCCGTACGGTGGTTCCAGATTTTAAGGTGATTAATCTCGATAACACGTGAAATCGCATCAAGATTTTGACGTGCTTGTTCACCTGTACCAAACATACCAATAGAGATCGAAGGTTGCGCGAATAAGTAATCAATCGCAACCGCTGTTTGAGCGCCTGTTCGGACATTCGTAATATACTGACCGTCAAGGATAGCTTTGAAACCACCAAAACGTGGATCTGCTAAAACAATGACCCCGAATATAAAAGGTAAATCTGCTGCACGACGTTCACCTGCAATTCCACCAACCCATTTTAATCCAGCTACCGTATCACTACCAATATAAGCTGGCATGGCATTTAGAAAGCCGTCATGTGTCGGATAAGGGTCGAATTCTCCTAAGTCGAGGGTTATTTTACGTGGATTCTTTGTCGTACCATCACCCATCCCAGCATATGTCTTGCGGATTAATTCGATTGCTTTATCCATGTCAACATATTTCTTAATAGTAGATTGGTTGATTAGTGCCGTTTGAATTCCCTGTCCCATCAAGTATCACTCCTTATATAAATTTTTGTCTATAATTAGTATATCAATTTTCAACCAAAACTTCTTATTTTTTATAAAGAGTTTTAAATTCTTTTAAATCTCCTGTTGCGAACCAGTCTACTTGTTGAAGTTCTTCAATCGTTTCAACCCCTAATAATAGCATCATTAAGCGGATCGCTTCTTTCCAATTTTCAACAAGTTCAATCGTTTCTTCAATACCTAACTCATTAACAAAGTGTAACATTCGCCCAGACATTCCTGCCGCTCTGGCTCCCATTGCTACTGCTTTAACGATATGAGTGTAGTCAGTAATTCCGCCACTGGCTAAAATATTCGCTTGCCCTTTAAAGCTATCCGCAGCAATGAGGGATTCTGGTGTTGTTTGTCCCCAATTTGCTAAAGCAGACATGTCAAATTGTGTACGGCGATCATTTTCGATGGTAACAAAATTAGTTCCACCACGGCCACTGACATCGATATTTTCCACGCCGATATCAATTAACTGTTTGATCGTTTTTTGGCTCATCCCAAAACCAACCTCTTTAACGACGACAGGAACGTCCAACCCCTTAACAAGGGCTTCAATATTACGTAACCACATTGAATAATCGCGGTCGCCTTCAGGCATTACCACTTCTTGAGGGATATTTACATGGATTTGAATGGCATTAGCTTCCATTAAGTCAACGACGCGTTTCGCGTTTTCTAGTGGGTGATGTGCTCCTAAATTCGTCATAACAAAGCCATTAGGATTGTTTTTACGCATAATGGTAAATGTTTCGATAATGTCGGGGTCTTTTAAGGCAATGCTCATTGAGCCGGTCGCAATGGGTAGGCCAGTGGCTGCGGCTACTTGAGAGAGTTTATCATTATATTGATGCGTAAAAGTAGACCCACCTGTCATCCCGTTAATATAGAAGGGAGCATTATGTTTTGTACCTGCCCAAGTGGTTGAAATATCAATTTTATCGTAGTTTGTTTCATTAAACGAATGATGAATAAAACGTACGTCATCAAAAGGTGATTGCTTCATCTCTTGTTGTTGTTCCAATGCTAAACGAGCATGATCATCTTTTCGTCCTCTTGCTAATTCTGGTTCTTGTGATCTTGTCATAGTTTATCTCCTATATCTTGTATAATCTTGGTGCTAAGTGAAGTTCAAGCGGCTTCACATTACCTTCCAGCCATAAATTGAATAGATGTATTTGTTTATCAATGGGGTCATCGATTGAATCAATGGCAATACCACAATCGCCACCACCTGCTCCAGATGATTTTGCCCCCATATTTAGGCTATGTGCAGAGCCAATTAGAAAATCAAGTTTTGGTGTGATGATATCTAAACCATAATCACCTGCTAAAGCTCGAAGTAGTGAATCATATAAGTCAATCAATTCAATTACTCTAGCACTATCACCGAGTGCTAATGCTTGGTATAAGTCTTGGACTGTTCGACTGGCTTCAGTTACAAAATTTTGATAATCACTCTGATTATGGGGTAACTGTTCCTTCAAATATCCCACTAAGTGGTCTGTTGAAGCTGGGGTCCCCGTCCATCCGAAGTAAAGGCGAATAGGTAAATCCTCAGAAAGAGATTCAATCTCTAGACCCGGCCATTTTTTATTTAATAAGTCAGTGAGAGAGTAGTTTTTGCTTAGCTCCTCCTCTAACCATGTACGGTTGAGGGATTTATAATAGACGATCCCTCCAAAACTACTTGCAGCTAAATCACCAAAACTACCGGTTGCATTTAACTTAGTTTGAGCAATCGCTGCTAATTTATAAAGTATGATTGATGACTTTGGATCCAAGTCATATAAGCGGAGTAAGCTTAAAATAATCGCGAGAGTTACCGCACCACTTGATCCAAAACCTAACTTTTGACCATCAACATCGATTAAGTCACTTGTTATCTGTAAATGGTAGTCAGTCACATTTTTGTTTGATTCTTTTACATACTGTTCAACTAAAGCAATCGCTGCATGAGCGTAGCGCCAGAAATGTTGGTCAGATTCTACAAGTTGATCAAAATCTAATAGACCATTCTTGCGGCGGTATTCCCAAACATGTTGATCTGATTCGATCGTACCCTGATCGGGGCTATTTGAATGTGAAACAGTAGCGGTTATATAGCGGTCAACGGCCATAATAAGAGCCGGTTGATCTGCTGTTAAAATAGCATACTCTCCGGCTAAATATAATTTTCCTGGAATTTGGGCAGTTGCTTTATTCATAGGCAATCTCCAATGGCTCACTCAATTTGCTGATAGCATACGGCCCAGTTCCAGGGCGACTCATAATTAATTGCTCATCACTAAAATCATCTTTGAGATATGCTTTAATCTGATCCATTTGAGAGTAAGGACAAATAATTTTAACATTTGGCCCAGCATCCATTGTATAGTAGGCTGACAGACCATCGGCGCGCATCTGTTGAACAAGTTCTATGGCGCGTAGTGATTTAGCTTCAAAATAATTCATGCTTGGATTTGAAGCGAGCACTGTTGAATGCATCTTCATTGCATTATGTTCGGCAATTGTGCCGATTTTATTAATATTTTTCTCCTCAATCGCAGCTAGCATTAAAGACAGGTCTTTTGCCACTTCCTCTGGCCATAATTTATAAAAAGGTGACGTTTCAATAGTATGTTGCATTCCCACACGACTAGAGATTTTTTTCTTTTGATTGTTAACCACAACAATTAACATACCAATGTCAAAAGAGGCATCATCAATTTGTTCAGCATAACTTGATGCAGAATCATCGCCTTCCCCTTTATGCCACATTGCTAAACCACCGAATAGACTACGCGTTGAACTGCCAGAACCTTGACGAGCGAAGGTTGATAATATTTCAGGTGAAAGACCTAAGTCTAAAGCGGCATTAATAGCTGAAGCTAGGGCAGCAAATGCAGATGCTGATGACGCTAAACCAGCTGCAGTAGGAACATGGTTTACACTCTCAATCGCAACGGGTAAGTTGATACCACTAAAGTTACGGAATAAATCGACAAATTTTGATACCTTTTCCGTTTCTTTGGCATCTTGTAGTTGTCCATCTAAAATAAAGGTATCATGTTCTAAATGAGCATCAAATTTAACGGCAGTGTCAGTATAAAGAGACTCTAAGGTTAAAGATAAACTACTCGTCATGGGTAAATAGAGTTCTTGATTTCGTTTTCCCCAATATTTAATTAAGGCAATATTCGTATGAGCACGATAAATTGCTTCGTAAGTTTTATTTTCCATACTAATCTCCTATTCAGATTCTAAATTAAGAATCCAAGTTTGTTTAGCACCAGCTATTTCCATCGCTTCAGCGATTAATTCAGCATCTTTTGCGGTTTCCGCCAAGGCAATTGCGCATCCCCCTAAACCGCCACCGGTTAATTTAGCACCCAGTGCTCCCGCATACCAAGCTGCTTGGATAATGCGGTCGAGTGTAGGGTGGGAAACACCTAATTGATTTAAATAATAATGATTGTAAGTCAATAACCGACCTAATTCATTTACGTCTTTATTTAATATGGCTTGATAGCCTAGTTTTACAAAGCGCTCAATTGAATTGAGTGCTTCTTTAACGAACTTGGGACGTTCTTCTAATAATTGTCTTACTGAAGCGACTGCTTTTTTCGTTTGTCCTTCGATACCACTATCCGCCAAAATAAGAAAAGCCTTTAAATTTAAAGAAAATGGCACAGGCTGTTCGCTCTTTTGGTACATAACAGGGTCATTCGTACTAGACATCAAGGTATCTAATCCGCTAGTTGATTCATGGGCAATGACTTCCCCTTGATTAACAATTAATTGTAATTGATAATCCGAGAGATCGACGTCATAAAAATCAGCAATAGCACGAGCAATTGCAACCGAGACTGCGGCTGACGACCCCATTCCACGACCAATAGGAATATTGCTCTCGATATGGTAATAAAGTGCTTGCTCTGGAAGATTGAAACTATCCAACATCAGTTCAATCACTCTTTTGAGATTTGCCATATGATCAGGCATCAAGCTAATAGGACCAGAATAGTAATCACTTTCAAGGCGACTACGGTTAGTTTTAGAGGGTGTAATTTTAACTGAAACAGAGGCAACCTTAAATGGCATCGCTATCGCAGGAACGCCATACACAACCGCATGTTCACCCATTAAGATTATCTTGCTATGAGCCGCCCCTTGTCCGAGACTAGGAGTATAATCGGTGTCATCATTGGTGTTCATATTTGATATTTGATTGTCGTTCATAAGCAGCTCCTCTCTATTATTCTTTGCCTCTCTATTTTACAATTTTAGTACATATTTAGCAAAAAATGTTACGAGAAAGGGATTGTCCATCTTGTTCAATTAGATTGATGCTTTATAAGATAGTTGAGATTTACTATAATACACTTAAGCAATGTTTTACCTTGTGTGACGAGTAATTTGTTAAAAACACTACGAACAAAAGGATAAAAAAGAATACTTTTAAACTAATTAAACTATTGTATATCAAGGGGTTATGTTAAAATATTAGAAATAGAGGACTAGATAGGGGATAAAAATGATTCGAGACGGTGTTTTTTATCGATATACCCGAGATGAGTGGAGCAAGTTAAATCATGATAAGCATCCGATTGTAAACTTGGCCGATTTAGATGATTTAGTATCTTTAAATGACCGATTGACGCATTCGGAAATTAATGAGGTTTATCGTCCATTGCTTCAATATATTGATATTTTTTATGAGAGTAAATTTGCAGAACGAGTTGAGCGAGAAGAGTTTTTACGCGTTGATCAAATTATTGATCGCCCATTCGTCATTGGTATTTCTGGGAGTGTTGCGGTTGGTAAGAGTACAGTAGCCCGTGTGTTACAAGAATTACTCAGCACCATTTACCCAGAAAAGAAAGTCGCATTACTGACAACGGATGGTTTCCTTTATCCAAATAAGGAGTTAAAAAAGCGGGGCATTATGCACCGTAAAGGATTTCCAGAAAGTTATGATATGCCGGCACTACTTGATTTTATGAAACGAGTTAAAGTCGGTGAAGATAAGGTAGAATATCCTATTTACTCACATGAAGTGTATGATGTATTAGAAGATGAAGAAGGTATTTTAGAAAAGCCGGATATCTTAATCATGGAAGGTATTAACGTATTTCAATTACCTTCAAGCCAACAACTCTATGTGAGCGGATTTTACGATTTTTCTGTCTATGTGGATGCGGATCCTTTGGATATTAAAAAATGGTATATGGAACGTTATTATATGTTGATGGATTTAGCTAAAGATCAACCCGGAAATTATTTCCATGACATGTCAAAATGGTCGATGGAAAAAAAGGAAGAATATGTTAATCAAGTTTGGTATACTATCAATCTAACAAATTTAGTGCAACACATTGCACCAACCAAAGAGCGGGCGCAAGTGATTTTGAATAAGGCAGCTAATCATGAGATTGACCGAATCTCTGTACGCAAATATTAGAAAGTAGGAAGACAAAATAATGGAAACAATCACTGAAATCGAAAAAATTATTGTCCTAGACTATGGTAGTCAATATAACCAATTAATTACACGACGCTTGAGAGATTTAGGCGTATATAGTGAATTATTATCAAACAAAAAAACAGCAGCAGAAATTGCAGCTGAAGGCAATGTAAAAGGGATTATTTTATCTGGTGGACCGCGCAGCGTTTACGCAGAGGATGCTTTTACAGTGGACCCAGAAATCTTTAACATGGGTATTCCAGTATTAGGTGTTTGTTACGGTATGCAATTAGTGACTCAATTATTTGACGGAACAGTTGCTCGCGGAGATGTTCGTGAATTTGGTAAATCTTCTATGAATGTGAATAACAACGAATCGGGATTATTCGCAGGACTTGCCGAAGAAGAAACAGTATTAATGAGCCATGGTGACTTAATTACTGAAGTACCAGAAGGGTTTACTGTGACTGCCTCAACTGAAACTTGTCCAGTAGCAGCCTTTGAAGATACAGCTCGTCAAATTTATGGCGTACAATTCCATCCAGAGGTACGTGCATCGGTTAATGGTGTAGAAATGCTCAAAAACTTTGCCTTTGAAATTTGTGGAGCGAAAGGCGACTGGTCAATGGAAAACTATATTGACATCGCTATTGCAAATATTCGCGAACAAGTAGGCGACCGTAAAGTATTATTAGGTCTTTCAGGTGGGGTTGACTCATCAGTTGTTGGTGTATTATTACAAAAAGCAATCGGAGACCAATTAGTCTCTATCTTCGTTGACCACGGTTTATTACGTAAGAACGAAGCAGATTTAGTAATGGAATCTCTTGGATCATTCGGATTAAACATTATTAAGGTAGATGCTAAAGACCGCTTCTTCTCTAAATTAGCCGGTGTAGATGATCCAGAAAGAAAACGTAAAATCATTGGTAATGAATTTATCTATGTATTTGACGAAGAAGCAGCTAAATTAGACGGTATCGACTTCTTAGCACAAGGTACTTTATACACTGATATTATCGAATCAGGTACTGAAACAGCTCAAACAATCAAATCTCACCATAATGTAGGTGGACTACCAGACGATATGGAATTTGAATTAATTGAGCCATTAAATACATTATTCAAAGACGAAGTGCGTGCTTTAGGTACTGCATTAGGCATGCCTGAGAGCATCGTTTGGCGTCAACCATTCCCAGGACCAGGATTAGGTATCCGTGTACTTGGTGAAATCACTGACGAAAAGGTAGAAATCGTCCGTGAATCAGATGCAATCTTACGTGAAGAGATCGCAAAACATGGCTTAGACCGTGACGTATGGCAATACTTCACAGTTTTACCAAATGTTCGCTCAGTTGGAGTTATGGGAGACGAACGTACATACGATCACATGATTGGGATTCGTGCTGTCACATCCATTGATGGAATGACATCAGAATTCGCACGCCTTCCATGGGATGTATTACAAACAATCTCAACCCGTATTGTAAATGAAGTGCAACACGTTAACCGTGTAGTGTATGACGTAACAGGAAAACCACCATCGACCATTGAGTGGGAGTAAAACGTTAGTGAACTTCTAACGTTTTACGTCTACCCTACGACTGCCAAGCCGAAGGCGCCGGGAGAGTAGCGGTAGCCCCTCTGCACGAATTCCCCAAGAATAAGGCGCAAAGCGCCGTAATGATTGGTTGGAATTGGCTGTGAGTGGGAGTATCATAAATAAATGGCCAAACCTTTTATTATCAAGGTTTGGCCATTTTTTATTTTACGGTAGTTATTTGTACTCACTCTTTACGGTTCAAAGGAAGTGAGTGGGATGTTTTGACTTTGATTAGTAGTCAATCCCTTCAACTAATACATTATCAATGATAATTACAGGCACTGTTTTACTTCCACCTATCACAGTTTCATAAGTTAATAAACCGTGAAGTGTTCCGTAAACGTCAACAACATCGCCTTCCATTAAACGTTTATCGGGTAAGTTAGGAATAATAAAGTAGTAGGCGCGATCAAGATCTCCGTCTCTCATAATTAGCCCTTCTGCAATATTTTCACCTTCATCATACTGCTGAATTTCTGCATAAAAAGTATGTTTTACATCCTCTAGGCCATTTCTTTCACGCATTATATCTTCGTATTTTATAATTTCGTAATCTTTTTCGTCAAATTTTATATCTTTGCCTTGTAGTTCAAAAATTTTTGGAAATAAGTCCATTGCCATTTCGTCCATATTTTTATAACTCTTGGCTTCAACATTGCTTGTACTAATAAAACCACCAAAAAGCATCGTAAGTAAACTACTGATTAATAAGATTTTTTTCATCATAATCTTCCTCTTTACATATATTTAGTATTTCTTCTATTAACAAAATGTGTATTTTGGATAATACGGGTTGAATTATAACCCTTACCAACTGGCCACAACTAATTTACTTTCTTATAGACAACACTCCTTGCGATATACGTAATCATATTTTAATTAAGACCAGAAAGGGAGACCAATAACTAATATGCACCATTGATTCTTTCCAAAAAACCCTACTAGATCATTTATGTATATAATATCACATTAAAATATAATAAGGTGAGAATATAATGAATTTTGTTTTTGGAAAAAGGGATATCCAAATGGAATTTTAATAAATAAGAAAACCACTGGAGTTAGTAGACTTTAAAGTAGAAGATTAGATGCAAAAGAAATCCAAAGATTGCAAATTAGTCTAAATGTAAGAAAGAGACTCAGTTATTTTGCAAAGAACTAAATATTTTTATCAAACTTGAAAAATGAATCTGAAAAGCGGGAAAGGTGATTGTATCAAGTTTTCTCTGTGTTATTTGCTAGCAAACCTCTCAAATCCTATATCTCATTTGTGAATTCATCAAATTTTAATCTATCGTGATATTTAACTAAATTTTATCCTAAGCATTATCCTTATGTGCGGGGTTAATCAAATATATATTACAGTTATTTAAATTAAATGAAACAGATCGCATTATAATCTTTCTAATAAAATGAAGTCAATATCCACTATATGTGAAAAGAGTATAAAACTAGTGTCTTAAAAATAAATTTTACAAATGTTAATTTACCAATAACCACTTGCGTTTTCTAATTAAAGTGATAGTATGAATCAGGCGTTATTTTTAAGAAAATTTATATAAGGGGATTTTGGAAATGACAAACGGAAAAACAAAAATTAGTACAGCTATGCTTAAAGTGTTAGATGGATGGGGAGTAGATACTATCTACGGTATTCCTTCAGGAACTTTAAGTTCATTAATGGAAGCATTAGGTGAACAAAAAGAAACAAACATCAACTTCTTACAAGTAAAACACGAAGAGGTTGGGGCAATGGCTGCAGTAATGCAAGCAAAATTTAATGGTAATATCGCGGTTTGTGTTGGGTCTGGTGGACCTGGTGCATCTCACTTAATCAACGGTCTTTATGACGCAGCGATGGATAATACTCCAGTATTAGCGATCTTAGGATCTCGTCCACACAAAGAATTAAACATGGATGCTTTCCAAGAGTTAAACCAAAACCCAATGTTTGCTAACATTGCAGTTTACAACCGTCGTGTAGCTTATGCAGAACAATTACCAAAATTAGTTGACGAAGCAATCCGTACAGCTAAAGCTAAACGTGGTGTTGCTGTATTAGAAGTACCTGCTGACTTTGGTTTCCAAGAAATCGATAACGACGCATTCTATTCATCTGGTCATAGCTACCGTGAATATGCATCTTCACCAATTGATGAAAAAGATATCGATGCAGCAGTTGAGGTATTAAACAACTCTGAACGTACTGTTATCTATGCAGGTATTGGTACTATGGGACATGGTCCAGCTGTTCAAGAATTATCTCGTAAATTAAAAGCTCCAGTGATCACTACTGGTAAAAACTTTGAAACATTTGAATGGGACTTCGAAGGTTTAACTGGATCAACATACCGTGTTGGTTGGAAACCTGCTAACGAAGCTGTTAAAGAAGCAGATACAGTATTATTCGTTGGATCTAACTTCCCATTTGCTGAAGTAGAGAAAACTTTCTCAAACGTTGAAAAATTCATCCAAATTGACAACAACCCAGCAATGTTAGGTAAACGTCACAATGCAGACGTAGCAATCTTAGGTGATGCTGGTGAAGCAGTTCATTCATTACTTGAAAAAGTAACAGCAGTTGAAGAATCAGCTTGGTGGAACGCTAACCTTAAAAACATTCAAAACTGGCGTGACTACATGAACAAATTAGAGCAAAAAGAATCTGGTGCTCTACAATTGTATCAAGTATATAACGCAATTAACAAATACGCTGACGAAGATGCTATCTACTCAATTGATGTTGGTAACTCAACTCAAACATCTATCCGTCACTTACATATGACACCTAAGAACATGTGGAGAACTTCACCATTATTCGCATCAATGGGTATCGCGATTCCTGGTGGGATTGCAGCTAAGAACGTTTATCCAGATCGTCAAGCATGGAACTTAATGGGAGACGGCGCGTACTCAATGAATTACCCAGACGTTGTAACTAACGTACGTTACAACATGCCTGTTATTAACGTTGTATTCACAAATACTGAGTACGGCTTCATCAAGAACAAATATGAAGACACAAACACGAATACATTCGGTACTGAATTTACTGACGTAGATTACGCTAAAATTGCGGACGCTCAAGGAGCAGTTGGATTCACTGTTAGCCGTATCGAAGACATGGATCAAGTTATGCAAGATGCTGTTAAAGCATACAAAGAAGGTAACACAGTTGTTATCGATGCTAAAATTACTAAAGATCGTCCAATTCCAGTAGAAACATTGAAATTAGACCCTTCTCTATATAGCGAAGAAGAAATCAATGCATATAAAGAAAAATATGAAGCAGAGGAATTAGTACCATTCAGCGAATTCTTAAAAGCGGAAGGTCTTACTTCAAAAGTAGCTAAATAATTTTTTATAACCATTTTAAAAGGCAGATGACTCAATCGAGTGTCTGCCTTTTTTGCTATATAAGATAAAAATCCCGTTCGAAACGTCTACTAAACGTTTTGAACGGGATTATTTGTAGAATTATGCTTTTTTCTATTCCATACCGAGATTTTCTTGTAGTTTTTGACTGACATCGGCAACGACTGATTCATTTAAAATTTCGTAATAAACACCATCAATCATTTCGCCTTCACCTTCAAGATTCAGTGTTTCTAAATTATTGAAAATTTCATTTGAGTCGAGTGCGATATCTTGTAAATCGCTAATGGTTAAGTTCGTTGCGACTGTTTCACTGAATACGGTAATTAATTCGTTAACATTCGTTAAAGTATCGAAGTTTTGGATCTTTCCAAATAGAGCTTCAGCAACTTGACGTGCTCTTTCTTGTCTGCCGTAATCGCCGCCTGCAGTATAACGATTACGCACGTAATCTAAGACGGCCTCGCCATCCATTATCTGAGTTTGACCTTCAACAAATTGATGCTCACCTTGCTCAAATGTCATAACGGGTGTAATTGTTAAGCCGCCTAAAGCATCAATAGCACGTACAAATCCATCCATATCCATACTGAAAGTATAGTCAATTGGTATGCCTAATAAATTCTGGACCGTATTTGCTGCCATGTTAGGCCCGCCAAATGCATAGGCATGGTTTATCTTGTCACGACTTGGTACACCTGAAATCTCAACATATGAGTCACGTGGAATTGAAGTGATGGTTGCTTGGTCGGTATTAGGATTTAAAGTTGCGACAATCATAATATCGGACCTTCCTACATCCGTTCTTTCTCCACCAGTATCTATACCCATAATTAAAATGCTGATTGAGTCCTCTCCGACTTCAACACTTTCTTCACGAACTTCCTCTCTTTCAGGGCCACTTTCGTGTAACTGTAGGGCAGCATTGTTAATTTGTTGAACTGATTGGCGAAGTGTGAAGTAAGTATATCCTACATACAATCCGCCGGCTAGTATTAGTACTAAGAGAATTTGAAAAAAACACCCCAAGGGATTGAATCTTTTTCTTCTTCGCCGTCTTCCTCTATTTCTTGATCTTCTATTCATCATTTATACAAGACCTTTCTAAAATAATTTAGTCAGTGTAGAGCCATTATACCAAATACGGTGAATATTTACATCTAGGAATAGAGACAATAAGGGCTTATTACAAGAAAAACTGCATTAAATCATCGTATTCTAAACAATGATTTATTGCAGTTTTTCACAGGATAGTGTGAACTATAAATAGATATTTTGTCTATGACGGTAACTTTGAATGACGAAACTCATTGCATAATAAGCGAGTGTAATCAAAACCATAATACCGAAATATTGCCAAATTGTTTGCCATGTCGCAGTGGAATAATCTGTAGTAGATAAGATTAATTCATTCGCACGCACCTGCCAAATCGGCGTAACAACGGATGCAAAATGTTGCATAAATGTTGGTAAAAAGTTCCGTGGTACGAAAATCCCACTCGCAAATGAAATGAATAAACTTAAGAAATTGGATAGGAATTGGATCATCCCTTTATTAGGGGCAATCGTACTAATGAAATAGGCGAAAGCTTGGATCCCTAACATGGATAAGAAACTAGACAATACGATTAATAATCCCGTATCACTAAAGACAATATCAAAACCAAATATAAACACACCAATCATCATTAAAATAAGCCAATCCAATAGACTGAAACTAAAGCCTGCAAGTAGTAACTGTGTTAATTGTTTGCTCTGTGTCATTTGTCCGAGGCGATTTCTCTTCATGACTTCTCGTTGGCGTAGCGAGATAACTGCATAACCAAAGACTGTAATAAAGGTTGCGATTAAACCGTAACCAGCAACAGTTGTGTAAATACTTCCGAAGGCATTTATTTCAGTTAAACCTTCAATCGTACCTTGTGTTGTGATGTCGATATTGGTATTTACACTTGCGGATAATTGATCGAGTACGGTATCAATATCTTCATTACTAGGGTTATTACCTAAATTGACGCTTAAAATCTGCGCGTTGGTTAAGTAAGTCGTTAAAATGGTATTTACGGCAACAACATTTTCCGGCACACTGGTGGTTTGTCTCTCAAGTGGTATAGGTGTTTGTTGTTGGAGTATTGCTTGACCGAAGCCATCAGGAATGGTTAAAGCATAACTGATTTGATCGTTAAAGAGAGCATCTGCTACTGCTTCGGGTTCTTCCTCAACGGCAACAATATCAGTCTCATTTTCTAAATATTCGACTAAATGATTTGAGAGAGGATCGTTTTTATCGTGATTAAATACAGCAATTGATACTATTTCCTCTTCGTAAGTATCACTATATTGATTACGAGCTATCTGAGTCAATGGTATAGTGAAAACTAACAACAGTACAAAGGATAATAGAATAGCTAGTATATTACTCTTAACAATTTTATAAAACAATCTAAAGACTGGCATAGCTATCCCTCCTTAAACCTACAAAAGTGACTCCCATTAATAGAATGAACATAGTAAGTAATATAAGAATGTTTTGGTTGAATTGTGCATAAGTTGGATAATTATTTAGGTAATATATAGCATCATTAATTAAAGAAACAGGATTTATTTTATTTAGCCAAGACATATTTTCATTGATGAAAAATTTAAGATTCGTATTCATCATCCCTGAAGTAGCCCCAAAAATAAGTGGTAATGCAATACCAATGGCGGTTAATGTATTCGGTCTTGATTTGAGTAAGCTTGCTGTTGCAGTACCTAAAGATAAACCAACGAGTGTTCCTATAGTAAGTAATAAGAATAAGCGTCCATATTCTTGACCAATGGGCATATCTGCTACCATATAGATTCCCAGAACAGTATACACAACGAGTAAACTAGGAATGGTTCCCGTTATGAAATTAGCCATAAATAATGGTATTTTACCAATAGGTGAGACTACTTTTCTTAGTGCTTGTGGTGAAGTGTGGGCTTCATTTTCTGTGATCCATTGACTACTAATCGATATAAAGAAAATACAAACATATGCGAGTGCGGCATAAATATAAATACTAAAATTAGATGTCTGTGTTGTTGTTTGATCGGCCGAGAAAAATTGTGGTTCCCCATGCTCTTGGAGTGCACTGGTAATTTGTTGGATGACGAAAGGGTTTGGGCCTGCTTGTTGTATAGCTATTTGAGTGCCTTTGGAGATTGCGGTAAAACTCTTTAAAATGGTATGTAAAACAGTCGTGTTTAAATCATTCACTTTATTGGGTGCAATATCCATTTGGATATTAAAGGCGTTATTTTCATTATTAACGAGGACTGTTCCTGTCAGATTATATTCTTCTGTAATACTTTGACCTTCATCTAAATTTTCAACAGGCAAATAGATAATTAATGGTTCTGTATCGTGAGACTCGATGGCATATAGGTTACCAGAGGAGTCGATTTCACCAATGGAAGCAATGTTAGAGAGGGAGTCCTCTGCGATTTGCACCTCTTCTTGGTTACCCTCGAAAACCATAGCTACTTGTATGGCGTCAAAAGAGGTTGATGTAACCATATCTGAAAAGACAGTTAAATAAATTAAAGAGAAAGCAAGCGGAAATAGGATCCCATATAAAAAACCATCCCGGTTACGGTAAGATAATTTAGGTGTATAGGCTAATAGATGTTTAAGCATTGTCTCTCAGCTCCTTGCCGGTAATTTCAAGGAAAACATCATTGAGTGTTGGTTGTTTAATAGATAAATTTATGACGTCGACATCATGTTGCTCGAGGAAAGTTAGTAATTTCAATAGATGGTGATCACCTTTGTCAAAGTGAATAACCGCTTTATTAGCTTCATAATTGAATTGTAAGACTTCAGTCATTTCCCGGATTTCGGTTTGAATTTCTGGATCCAAATCAAAGACTTCTAGTGTCATAATTTCACCATGACTAGACATTGCTTTAATTTCTTCGCTGGTTCCAGTTACAATTTCCTTACCTCGGTCAAGGATAGTTAGTCTATCACATAAATACTCGACTTCTTCCATGTAATGGGTTGTATAAATGATTGTTTTACCATATTTTGCTAAATTTTTGATGTTTTCTAGAATTTTATTTCGTGATTGGGGGTCTACAGCGACTGTTGGCTCATCTAAAATGATTAAATCTGGTTTATGTGCGATACCGCAAGCAAGATTTAGACGACGGAGTAGTCCTCCAGATAGTTTACGAGGTCTAAATTTACGGAATTCATCAATACCAACAAATTCGATCGCATCGTCTACATATTGTTTACGGGTTTCTTTATCTGAAATATACAACCCGCAGAAATAATCGATATTTTCATAAACGGTTAATTCATCAAATACGCCGATATCTTGCATAACTAAACCAATCCGCTTTTTGACATCATAGTTTCTTGGATGCATCTTTTCACCGAAAATGGTCACATCACCACTATCATAGTTGAGAAGGGCCAACATACAGTTTATAGCGGTTGTTTTACCACTACCATTTGGGCCGAGTAGTCCATAAATTTCACCTTGGTTAACAGACATACTAAAGTGGTCTAAGGCAACCAAATCATCATAGCGTTTAACAATATTATTTAATTGGACAATCATTACTTCCACCTTCTTTCTTTATACTTATTATCCCAAAATAATGAATGCATTCATATTGAGCAATGTCAGTAGCTTCGATGACATTTGTCATCATTCTTTATACTAAAATATGCTAGTATTAACACAAGGAGGTGACATGATGCGTAATATTGATTTAGTTATTCAATTTATGATGGTGGTTATTGCGGTTTTATATTTTCTTTCGAATGATCCACAACAAATTCCTATTATTGAATTAACGTCAATTATTATTTTAATATCCATTTTTCAATTATTTCAATACTGGAACAACCAAGTGGAAGGTTCAAACACTAAAATTCAAATGATTTTTATGCTCATTTATCTAAGTTTGATTGGTGTTACCTTTTATTTTGTGCCATTATTATTTTTCATGTCACCAGTCTGTTTCTTTAGTCTAAAATGGGATATCGCGCATATCATTATTGGGGAAATTGTGCTTTTTATAGTAGGGAGCTTACTCGGTTTTGGAGTTTATCATGTGCTAATGATAATGGGCTTAAGTTTCTTATCAGTATCAATGAGTAATACACTTAAAGAACGTCGTACTTTTACTGAGAAAACGTATGAAGAGATAGATAGTCTGAGAGCCTTGAACGAGCGTTTTAAAACAGAGCAAGTGCGATTATTAAAAATTCAAGATGAACGAATCCAGTCTTCCGTTTTATCCGAACGTAAGAGGATCGTTGGGGAAATTCATGATATTCTTGGGCATCAAATATCGAGTGCAGTGATTCAAGTAGGGGCATTGAAATATGTTGTAACGGATGAGGAAGTAGAGCAGAATTTATCTGAAATTCAGGAGACGTTAACTTCAAGTATGGATAATGTACGGGAAGTTATTCACCGTGAAAGGGAAACGAGTATTGATCTTTACCAGGAAATGAAGATGATAGCAAATGAGTTTACTAAAGCGAAAGTTAATATTTCATATAATGGACAGTCAACGCTACCTAATCATGTGTCACATTCATTTATTAATATTTTAAAAGAAGCACTAACCAACATAAATAAACACTCGAATGCGACGACGGTGACTGTGAGATTATCAGAAATGGATGACCAGTGGGTGTATCTTATTGCTGATAATGGGACGAATATACAAGTATCGTCTACTACAACAGGAGTCGGTCTAATTAATATCGAAGAGCGTATTAATCAATTGCATGGTGTTGTGCATTTTAATACAGAAAATGGCTTTAGAATATTTATGAAAATACCTAAAAAAGGGGAATAGCGTTATGAGAGTTTTAGTGATTGATGATGATGCGCTAGTTACTAATGGTTTAAAGACTATCATTGAAAAATCAACCCAACAACGTAGTGAACCATTTACTGTAGTTGGGACAGGTGATAACGGCCGGGTAGCGATTGATTTATACCATAAACTACTACCTGATGTTGTATTGATGGATATCCGGATGCCAGAGATGGATGGTATTGAAGCTGGTAAGAGAATACTCCAAGACGATCCACAAGCTCGAATTGTTTATTTGACGACTTTTTTAGAGGATGATTATATTATTGAAGCCTTAAGAATAGGCGCAAAGGGTTATTTGTTAAAAACGGATTTTGAGAGTATTATCCCCGCCATCGAAGCTGTAATGAATAATCATCAAGTGTTCGGAAGTGATATTATTGCTAGAATACCTAACTTGTATTCAGCTGAAGGAATCACTGAAACAAGTGGATTTCCAGAATTAAGTGAAAAGGAAAATGAATTAATTTACTGGGTAGCAGAAGGTCTAAATACAAAAGAAATTGCAGATAAAATGCATTTTAGTGAAGGGACAATTCGCAATTATTTATCGATTATTTTGGATAAATTAAATTTAAGAGATCGCACTCAATTAGCCATTTATTATTTTAAACATTTGAAATGATTTAAATTAACAAAAACATAGCCATTGAATTCAACATTAATTGAGTTCAATGGCTGTTGGTTTTAATGCTTTGTTGCTAAAGACTTCTCTGAATTTCGACTAGTTTAAAATCGAAGCAACCATAAGTCGTTGACCAGGTTGAAGAACATTGCTTGATAAGTTATTCCATGCTTGTAATTGCCCAACTGTTACACCATATCTATTTGCAATCAACCAAAGCGAATCTCCGCTAACTACTGTGTAGTAATAGCCTGTAGGAGGAGTGCTTCCAGAGTTATCGCCTTCGATAACTAAGACTTGTCCGATTTGTAAAATATTTGACGATAAATTGTTCCAAGCTCTAAGGTCATTGACTGAAACGCCATAAGCATTGGCAATTAACCATAAGCTATCGCCCGCTCTAACTGTATAAGTCGTTTCAGAAGGGTCTGGAGATGTAGCTGGTTCTTGTACCACTAAGACTTGTCCGATTTGTAAGAGATTTGACGTTAAGCCGTTCCATGCTCTTAATTGATTCACTGAAACACCGAAATTATTGGCGATTAACCATAAGCTATCTCCACTTCTCACTGTGTAAGTTGTTTCAGATGGATCCGGATCAGGTGTAGGGTCCGTTGTGTCCGGTTCTTGAATCACTAGTACTTGTCCGATTTGTAAGACATCAGTGTTTAAGTTGTTCCAATTTCTTAAATTGTTAACTGAAACCCCATAAGCATTTGCAATTGCCCATAAACTATCCCCGCTTCTAACAGTATGTGTTGTTTCAGAAGGGTCCGGATCAGGAGTCGGTTCAGTTGTATCAGGTTCTTGAATGACTAATACTTGTCCGATTTGTAATACATCAGTTGTTAGGTTATTCCAGTTTCTTAAATTGTTAACCGAAACGCCGTAAGCATTAGCAATTGCCCATAGACTATCCCCACTTCTAACAGTATGTGTTGTTTCAGAAGGGTCCGGATCAGGAGTCGGTTCAGTTGTATCAGGTTCTTGAATGACTAATACTTGTCCGATTTGTAATACATCAGTTGTTAGGTTATTCCAGTTTCTTAAATTGTTAACCGAAACGCCGTAAGCATTAGCAATTGCCCATAGACTATCCCCACTTCTAACAGTATGTGTTGTTTCAGAAGGGTCTGGATTAGGAGTCGGTTCAGTTGTATCTGGTTCTTGAATGATTAATACTTGTCCAATTTGTAATACGTCAGTTGTTAAGTTATTCCAGTTTCTTAAATTGTTAACCGAAACGCCGTAAGCATTGGCGATCGCCCATAAATTATCGCCACTTCTAACAGTATGTGTTGTTTCAGAAGGGTCTGGATCAGGGTCAGGTGTTGGTTCAGTTGTATCTGGTTCAGAGACGATTAATTGATCGCCAATTCTAATATAATCTGACGTCAAATCATTCCAATTTCTTAAATCGTCAACGGTAACGCCGTGTTCTGCTGCGATACTAGATAATGTATCGCCTGTTCGAATAGTGTAAGTGTTTGAAGATGTCTGAGATTGAGTGTCGTCAGTATCATCGTTTGTCTCTTCGCCAGTTTCATCACTAGTTTCTTCTGTGGTGTCTGAATTTGTCTGTGACTCATTTGAATTTTCAGTAGACTCTGATGCTGAAGAGTCAGTCGCCTCTTCTTCGGTTGGTGCAGATTCGTCCTCATCTTGGGCAGATTCAGTTGAATCCGCTTCCATTTCTTCGGATGGTTGAGAGCTATCTGACTCAGTAGAACTAGATTCGTCTGTTTGATCGTCAGTATTTTCAACACTTGTTTCTGAAGTATCATCCTCGGTATTAATTGCTAATTGTTGATCAATATTAATATTATCAGAAGTTAAACCATTCCAGGCTTTAATATCGTCGGCAGACACGTTATACTGTTGAGCAATACTATAGAGTGTATCTCCGGTACTGACCGTATGGACTGTTTGAGCATCGGCTGTGACTTGAGAAAGTTGGACGGCAGCGGCAGATAGAATAAGGGCTGTAAGAGCCTTTTTAGAGATGAGTGCTTTTTTTGTTGCCATGATAATACCTCCTGTGAATTTAATACTATTTTACATATCTAGTATAACACATTACAGATTTGTTACAAATATAGAGGTTTGAAAAAAGTTAGACTTATTTATGAGTGTAAAATATTGATATAACAGCATTTTGAAAGGTAAATTCTATAGAAAATTATAAAAATTTATAAGAATATTGAAGAAAATGGGTCATTACTATCTATAAATTAACTTCAAATAAATGTTAGTGTTCGAGATAACAGAATGTTATGGGACCTATTCAGATATATTTCAATTATTCTTCAAGAAGTCAGAAATAATGGAAGATAGTTTAAAAGTAATAATGATATTTGATATAATATAAAAAACAATCAAGGAGGAACATTATGCAATCATTTGAATCAAAGAAAGCGCCTGAAGCTTTAGGTCCTTATTCACAAGCAGTAAGAACCGGGGATATTTTATTCTGCTCTGGTCAATTGGGTTTGAATCGTGAAACAGGTCAACTTGAAGAGGGTATTGAAGCTCAAACAAAACAAGCATTTAAGAATATTTCATATGTTTTAGATGAAGCTGGATTAGAAATGAAAGATATTGTAAAGGTCTTAGTATTATTAGCAGACATTGAGGATTTCCAAACGGTTAATGGTATCTATGCTGAACAATTTACAGAACCATATCCAGCACGTAGCGCTTTTGCGGTGAAAGATTTACCGTCTGGTGCTAAAATTGAAATTGAAGTAATCGCTTCTTATTAAAATGAATCAAAAATACTCCAGCCTGCTGTGACATGCAATCTGGAGTATTTTATTTATTCTTCGCTTTGTTCAGGTGCATAAACTAATAGGATTTTTTCGAGATATTGTCCCATTTCCGTTGAAGAAATTTCTGGGTTCTCTGTTAGCCAAGTCGGAATAACTTGGAAAAACCCACTCACAATAAATATCGACATATATCTTAGTGCTTTGGGTTCAATCGACATTTCTGGATATCGATTAGCCATAATATTCGGTAAATCATTTGTTGCGATGGGGATCAAATGAATTAATAAATTTTGTTTGTGTAGTAATAAAATATCTTCCTTATGATGCATTGTAATACCATAAAGGATTTCCGTGATTTCTGACATTGTGCTGGGCTTTAACTTTTTTAAGGCCACCAAATAATCTTGCCACTTCAATTGTAAAATATCAGAGACAATATCAACTTTTGATCGATAGTTACGGTAATAAGTCCGTCTCGATAACTCCGCTTTATCTGTGATTTCTTGAATTGTAATGCTATCAAAGTCTTTTTCTCTCAACAAATCGAGCAAGGCATTTCGCATTTGCTCTTTAGAATGTTGTGATTTTGAGTTTCCTTTATTTAGAGACACTGTTTCGCTCCTTTCTTTAGTGACACAAATGTGTCGCAGATTGACGTAGTATGTGTATAATTGCTTCAATCTATTGTTATATGCGACGATTCCTTTATAATTTATTATAATTCGAATGTTAACTAATTACAAATTATATTAGAATATTTAAATAATAACGATACTATAATGAATGGACTGAAAACATTGAAACAAGCAATTATTGTGGATAGCACTGCTTATCTTTCTGATGAGTTGGCAAATTTATCCAATATATATCAAGTAAACTTACAAGTACTATTTGAAGATGGTACTACCCAACGCGACAGTAATCAACTGGACGACTTAAGGGATTATATCGAATTAATGAAACAACATGATACTTTTCCTAAAACGTCACAGCCATCAGTCGGAGAATATGATTTATTATATCAACAACTAATCAATGAAGGGTACGATGTAGTTTATTGTATCCATTTATCATCAGGGATTAGTGGAACATATCAAACAGCAGTTATGTTAAAGGAACAATATGCTGACCAAATCGAGAGTTATGTGATTGATTCCAAAGGAGCTTCAATTGTTGAGGAGTTACTGGTGCGTCACTGTTTAAAATTAATCGACGCAAACATTGCCCCTAAATTAATCGAACAGCAACTGCAACAATGCGCGAATAATGGTCGTATCTATTTAATGGTAGAAACAACCGAAAATTTAGTAAAAAGCGGTCGCCTAAATCGAAGCCTAGCGATGATTGGGAATATGTTAAAGGTTATTCCACTCCTTTATTTTGATGAGGAAGGTAAAATTGTACTCTTTGAAAAGATTCGTACCAAAAGACGTGTTCAACAGCGTTGGATTGCATTAATTAAAGAGGCGTTTGTGAAATATCCAGATGGCTTTGTGATCGGTTTTGCTCATGCGGATGACCTTGAAGGTATTGAACGATTTATTGATGTAGTTAAAAAAGAAGTGCCAGAATATCAAAATGAGTTCCATATCTCAATTTTAGGCCCGGTAGTTGCTTCCCACACAGCTCAAAAGAGTAAAGGGATTTGTTTGATGCCGACCGTTTCAATTTTGGAAGATAAAAAGGCGGTCTAATGTTTTGACTTTGCATTTGGATAGGTCTATACTTTTATGGAGTAGATAATAACAAAATTTATATTCTGCGAAAATTCGGTTCTTGTAACATTGTTACGTGGAGCTGTTTTTTTTTCGTGAACGAAAATTTTGCATGAAAGGAAAATATTATGAACCGAGTATTTAAAATGTTGGATCGTAAAAGGCTAGCTCTAATCATCTTTTTAGTGGTTTTAGAAGCGGCTGGATTCTTATTGTTACCTACATTGGCATCTGAGATTTTAAACAGAAGTGCAATGGGAGGTTCAACGTCTGAAGTCTACCTCATTGGTGGAATAATGTTCGCAATTAATGTTGCAACTATAATTATTGGTTATTACAGTGTCCGATTAACCGCTGAAGAGAGTCAGGGTATTGGTAATCAACTTCGTAAAAATCTATTTAATAAAGTTCTTTCTTTCTCTCAAGAAGAGTTAACTGGATTTAATACATCAACACTGATAACTAGAACGACAAATGACGTGATGTTTATTCAATTAATAGTCATGTTTGTCTTGAGACTATTAATTATGTCTCCGATTGTTGTCGTAGTGGCATTTGTATTTGCTACGATGAGGGAAGCAAGGTTAGCCTGGGTATTTGCGGTTGGGATTCCATTAATTATCTTAATCATGTATTTTATTCTTAAAAAAGTGAACCCAATCTTCCGTTCGCTTCAAGGGAAGACAGACCGCTTAAATAAAGTGTTCCGAGAAGGTCTAACAGGAATTCGTGTTATTCGAGCGTTTAATACAACGGGTTATGAAGCAGATCGATTTGATGAAGCCAATCTTGATTTTAGAGATACTTCAATTCGAGCTAATACCTTTATGGCGTTTATGATGCCAGCTCTGATGCTTTCAATTGGGGTTACGAATGTACTTGTCTTCTTACACGGAACGCAATTAATTAGTATAGACATGATGGAAATTGGGAACTTAATTGCATTTGTGCAGTATGTATTCCAAATTTTAATGAGTGTATTGCAAGTGGCTATCATCTTCTTTATGCTACCGCGTGCTGAAGTTGCAGCAGAGCGTATCTTCGAAGTACTGGATGTTGATGTAGCGATACAAGATCCAGAAACGCCCATTGCGATTCCAAGTGATCAAGTTAAATTATCATTTAAAGATGTTTCTTTTGGTTTCCCCGGGGCTGAACGACCAGCCGTTTCAGGTATTAATTTCGAAGCAGAAGCTGGGGATACTATTGCTATAATCGGAGGAACGGGTGCAGGTAAGACGACGATTGCTAATTTAATTCCTCGATTATATGAGGTAACTACTGGGGCGGTTGAAATTAATGGTGTGGATGTACGTCAAGTAACACAACATAATTTAAGACAACGTATTGGTTTTGCCGCGCAAAAAGCTGTCTTATTCTCTGGAACAATTCGTTCAAATTTAGCTACAGGTAAACCAGGTGCGACAGATGAAGAAATGTGGGAAGCGCTAGAGATAGCACAAGGAGACTTTGTTAAAGAGTTACCAGATGGATTAGATTCTCGTGTTGAGCAAGGTGGGAATAATTTCTCTGGTGGACAGAAACAACGTCTAAGTATTGCTCGTGCGATTATTAGTCAACCTGATATTTACGTCTTTGATGATACTTTCTCAGCATTAGATTTCAAAACGGATGCTAAGTTAAGAGAGGCACTAAAACCAGCGACAAAAGACGCAATTACAGTTATTATTGCTCAACGTATTAATACAGTAATTGGTGCAGATCGTATATTAGTTATTGAAAATGGTGAAATCGTAGGAGCAGGGACACATGATGAATTGCTTGCATCAAATGCAGTATACCGTGATATTTATGATTCACAAGTGAAAGGAGAGGACGCATAGTGGCACAACAAAAAAGCGCAAAAGCTAAAAACTTTTGGGGAACTATCGGTCGTTTAATTCGCTATATGTCCAATAACGCTTGGTGGATGTTAGTTGTCTTGCTCTTGTCGGCATTTTCAGCATTTTTAGCTGCACAATTACCGCGAGTGATGGGGCAAATTACAACCATTGTATATGAGGGGATTACTCAAGGATTTAATGATGAAGTAGGTCGTTTCCCGATTGATTTTGATGCGATTAGAGAAACGATTATCCTTTTAGCGTCTCTTTATCTAGTATCTGGATTAGCCAGATATGCCCAACAAATCATTACTGCCCGTATTTCTCAACAGACAGTTTATGATTTACGTAAAAACATGAAAGCAAAAATGGGTAAATTACCGATAGAGTATTTTGATACTCATTCGCATGGAGATATTATGTCTCGTGCCATTAACGACATGGACCAAGTTGCGAACTCATTAAGCCAGACATTGTCACAAGTAATGACGAGTTTGGTACAAATGATCACGGTATTCTTTACCATGTTAACGATGAGCGGACCATTAGCATTTATCGTTATTATGATGATTCCATTGAATATCTTGGTTATTCGTTTTATTACTCCGAGATCACAAGAACAATTCAATAAACGTCAACAACACTTGGGACATTTAAATGATTACACTGAAGAGGCGTATTCAGGACATACTGTTTTACGAATGTATAATCAAGAAGCCATAGCCCAAGAAATATTCGATGAACGTAGTGATAATGTCAACGAAGCGGCATTCAAAGCGGAGTTTTACTCTGGTTTAATGAATCCGGTAGTGGGTACTGTGAAAGATTTTATTTACTTAGCAGTTGCTACTGTTGGTGGGGTTGGTGTTTTACAAGGTACTATTCAAATAGGTGTTGTACAGTCATTCTTACAATATACAAACCAATTTGCAGGGCCATTTAGAATGTTAGCTAACGTTGCAAATACAATAAATATTACTGTAGCTGCAGTTGAACGTGTATTTGAAGTGATTGATGAACCGAATATGGAGCATCCAGAAGGTTTAGACACTAAAGAAACACCTTATCTTGTTGAATTTGATCGAGTTCAATTTGGTTATGGTCAAGGGATGGACAATTTATTAATGACTGACTTTAACCTTGAAGTGACAGAGGGGCAAATGGTTGCGATTGTTGGTCCTACTGGAGCAGGGAAAACAACATTAATTAATTTACTTGAGCGCTTTTATGATGTTAAAGGCGGTGCTGTACGTTTAGATGGGGTTGATATACGTAATATTGATCGTGAAGAATTACGTAGTAATATCTCAATGGTGCTTCAAGATACATGGTTATTTAATGGTACAGTTTGGGATAATATTCGCTATGGTGTCTGGGATGCTTCAGATGAAGATGTATTACAAGCATCGAAGGCCGCTCATGTGCATGACTTTGTTAAGACCTTACCAGATGGTTATCAAACAGTGCTTGATGAAGATGGTACGAACCTTTCACAAGGACAAAGACAATTAATTACGATTGCACGTGCTTTCCTGCAAGATCCTAAAATTTTAATTCTTGATGAAGCAACGTCAAGTGTTGATACACGTACAGAAGTAATGATACAACGTGCGATGAATAGATTACTCGAAAATCGTACGAGCTTTGTTGTTGCCCATCGTTTATCAACCATTCGTGATGCAGATAAGATTGTTGTAATGAATCACGGGGATGTCATTGAACAAGGGACGCATGATGAATTGCTTGAAGAACAAGGATTCTATGCTGATTTATATAATGCACAATTTGCTTAATTCAATTCAAACAATGACGGGATTTCCTGTCATTGTTTTTTTATTAATATGGTATTATATAGCTAATACAGGTTAACTAGCATAAATTTCGAAATGAAGTACGTATTTTAATGAAACAGTCCCCAAAATTGGCAAGTATTACGAATATTATAATACACGGGGAACTTAATAATATAGAGAGGGGGGGTTGTGTGAATCACCAAGAACTAGAAAATTTAATCCAGGAACATTACGGTTTGATTATCAAGACAGCGAGTGATCAAGCAGGAAGGTATGTCAGTGTTAAAAATGATGATATCTTTTCTGTAGCATTAATCGCATTCAAAGAAGCTTTTGATAAGTATGACCCACAAAAAGGACCATTTATTAGCTTTGCTAAATTAGTGATGCAAAGTCGTATCATTGATCATCAACGTAAAGAAGCAAGGCATACTTCAAGTTCATTGGACTATTTAGTAGACGAAGAAAATTTTCAAGTAGAAGATGCACGCCACTCAAATGATTCTGATCTTCAAGAAGAGATAATGGTCTGGCGAGAAGAATTAGAGCAATTCAAAATAACGCTAGACCAATTAGCAGACGAATCCCCCGTGCATGAGGATACGCGTAATCGGGCCCTTGATATTTCAGAGAGATCAAGTAAGCATCTTCCTATTACAGACCCGCTGTTTGCTAAAAAACGACTACCTATAAAAGTAACAGCTGAATATAATAATGTTACCCAAAAAGTGATTAAAGGGAGCAAAACATTTATAATCTCTGGAATTATAATCTTTTTTAGAGGTCTCCGCGAATTAATTGGATGGACGAAAGGGGGATCGAGATGACTCAATTTAAATATTACAAAGCACTTGTGGTCGAATTGCATGAGCAATATGCCATTGTGATGAATGAGGGCGGATCGATTACTCGTATTAAGGTAAAGGGTGATATGAAGCTAGGTGATTCAATTTATTACCTAGAAGAAGACATCTATATAAAGCCGAAAGCCAATAATGTCACGCAATTGTCTAGAAATAGACAAGATAAATCATGGGTGAGACCATTATTAATGGCAGCATTACTGTTTTTAGTTGTTTGGGGCGGCGTGCAATATTTTGTGCCATCTCAAGAAATATATGCTGCAATCAGTGTGGGTATTGATGAAGGACAACAAATTGAATTAGATGAGTCTGGTGAGATTACGGCAGTTCGTGATGCCAGTGGTAATTTAATGACAAATCATGAATGGATTGGTTTATCAGTCACTGATATTACCGATGAAATATTAGCTTTCGTCTCTACTTCATCAAATCCGGATACTGCGATTGGATTTTATAGTGATAATGGGGAATGGCTAATGAGTATGGATAGTCTAGTAGAGCGACTGGTTACAGATCAAGATAGTACCAACTTAATCGTCCTTAGAGGTGGAATGGAAGAGTACGCATCCTCTATTGGAGCGAACCAATCAGCCAACCAAAATCATTTGGCCACTCAAAATGTCAATCTATGGCAAACAGAACAGAGTGACACATTACCGGCAAGTCATAAAGAGCAAGGTATTGGAGATGCTGGTGAATATTATCAAGTACGACCAGAACCACAATCTGAAATATTTGATTACTGGTTAAATTTTGCTCGCTTCTACCCATGGCAAGCGTATTACCGTATTGCTAATGCTGAACCAAGAATTGAAGAACCACCGATTGAGTCATATGAGAGTATCATTCCTGATGATGACTGGGATGATGACGATTGGGATGACGACGACTGGGACGACGATGATTGGGATGACGACGACTGGGACGACGATGATTGGGATGACGATGACTGGGACGACGATGACTGGGATGATGATGACTGGGACGACGATGATTGGGATGATGATGACTGGGATGACGATGATTGGGACGATTAATTATTAAGGGCTACTCTTTGAGCGGCTCCTTTATAATTCATTCCATCCTAAACTTCTATAGAGAAGATAAATGTAGCTGATAGAGGGGGGAATTGATTGGACAAGTATTTGAATGTTGATACAACTGGTTGGAATGAATGGGCGGAAAGCCCTCGCTTTTCATTAGAATATTACCGAAATGAGCCGACCGAATATGAAGTATTAGATTTATTACTTGATCGATATGAATTAAGTTCAGATGACCATATAGTTGATGTGGGCTGTGGTAAAGGCCGTGCATTATTCTATTTAGCAAAACAAACAGGCTGTTTTGCAACTGGCATTGAGTTTAATGAAAATGTGTTTGAATTTTTACAAGAGAATTACAATCAATTTGGTTATGTGCATGAAGAAGCAGTAAATATTCAAATTGTTCAACAATCAGCAGAGACTTTTCGTTTTTCTCCTGACCAATCAGTTATCTATTTCTTTAACCCTTTTTCGACTAAAATTTTTAAAGCAGTTATCGAGCATTTATTGCAATCCATTGACCGCCATCCCCGGGAAGTTGATATCATTATGTATTATCCGCATCCCGATTATATTAATTATTTAAACCAAGAAACACCATTTTTACTGTATGATACGATCAATATTAATAGTGATTTTGATGCAAGGGAACGCATAGATGTTTTTCGGCTTATACCAATAAGATAATTAAAAAGACATCTAGTAAAATTCTGAACTGCTACCCGTCAAGAGGACAATGAAAAACATAAAAAATATTGGTTAACCAGCGACACTTTTGTTGCTGGTTTTTCTTTGTAAGTAAAACAGAGTTAAGCTGCTTCTAAATAGGATTGATGCTTCTCCATAGGAGCTAGAACGCCAAGTCCTCTTTGGTATCGACCATTGTTGTAGTATGTAATATAGTCGTGGATCATCGTGACCAGCTTCTCGCGACTGTCGAAACGCTTGCCATAATAG
>JACBXN010000087.1 GCA_015863215.1 Aerococcaceae bacterium DSM 111176 | reverse complement strand
TGGGACAGATGATTGGGGTGAAGTCGTAACAAGGTAGCCGTATCGGAAGGTGCGGCTGGATCACCTCCTTTCTAAGGAGTATGGACCTTACGCAGTTTGTTGTCTTTGTTTAGTTTTGAGTGAGCTTTTTATAAAGCTCACACACCTATTTAAGGCGTGTGAGCTAGCATAAACTAAGTACTCATTCAATGATTTACAGCAGTGTGAATCATTTGTTCATTGAAAACTGAATATCCAGTATTAACATTCTCATGCGAGGTGTTAATACACAAACAAAATTATAATTTCTAATAAAAGATATAATGAACCGAG
>JACBXN010000086.1 GCA_015863215.1 Aerococcaceae bacterium DSM 111176 | reverse complement strand
AAATTTATCAATATAATATATGTTGTTTTTCTCGGTTTGGGTTTCCAGGTGAAAAATCTCTGTGTAATGTTTGTATTTGCCATTGTATCTTTTCTGTTCTTTTCTGAATATCAGTTTGCAGTAGATATTGTACAAGGTTAGAATTTACTTATTCCACAATTAAGCATGGGTTCTCTTACTCCACAAAGCGTCTTCCCGTGAGGGCTTTCACCATAAGGGGACCACTTTGGAGTTCATCCATATTTACTTCTTATCAACCATGAAAAAACAATAATGAGTCATATTTACAACAAACACTATTGGGTCCATTACCC
>JACBXN010000085.1 GCA_015863215.1 Aerococcaceae bacterium DSM 111176 | reverse complement strand
AAGTTTAAATTGACATAGCTCTTTGAAAACAATTTCGTGATGTTTTTGCTTGGACATATGAATAAATGCCAAGCATCGACCCTATCATTGTCGAACATGAGATAAAGGATTATAATAACGCTAGACCTGTTTGACAAAAGATGCAATTGGTTAACCCAAAAAAGGTTGCTGCTATCAAGGTAGAGGTGGAAAAGTTATTAAAAAATAAATTGATCTACCTGATTCCCTTTACTTAATGGGTGTCTAACCTAGTTCCCATGGATAGAAAGTAGGGGATGATCAGAGTTTGTACTAATTTTTGGGATCTTAACAAGGTAT
>JACBXN010000084.1 GCA_015863215.1 Aerococcaceae bacterium DSM 111176 | reverse complement strand
GGCGAGTGGACTTGGAAATCAATTTATAATAATTATAGAGCTTTGAATGTCCAAGAAAAAGAGTTTTATATTTATCTAGAATCGATTAATAAATTTTGGGAATCTAGATGCTAGAAATACACCCTCAGCAAAATTATGTGAAAATTTAGGGATGAGACGAGAAGCTCATTTTATAAAAGATTATTGGAACAAAGGCGAGTGGACTTGGAAATCAATTTATAATAATTATAGAGCTTTGAATGTCCAAGAAAAAGAGTTTTATATTTATCTAGAATCGATTAATAAATTTTGGGAATCTAGATGCTAGAAATACACCCTCA
>JACBXN010000083.1 GCA_015863215.1 Aerococcaceae bacterium DSM 111176 | reverse complement strand
CAGTTCCAAAAAGGTAATTGGGCTCTACTGTATGATTCCCGGTTTAAAGAATTTCAACGGAAACTGTGTACAAGATGGCTAGGACCTGACGAAGTGGATATAGTTTTCCCCAATGGAACAGTAAGGCTCCTCACAATCGATGACTCCAAAACTCTGTTACTTGTAAATGGTCATCGGCTCTGTCTGTATCAGAAACCTATTTCTAAAGAAGATTTTAAAGCCACATGCATGGCAGACGCTCATTTTCTCTTCATTGAGGGGGTTTCTACCCTCAATAGCAATTAATTCTTTCAAAGATTGATTTTCTTTAGTATTAGATTAGATTAGATT
>JACBXN010000082.1 GCA_015863215.1 Aerococcaceae bacterium DSM 111176 | reverse complement strand
AGTAAGATAATCGTGACCTCATCTGGTCTCACGCCATCTTGGTCATCTTCATCTCGCCAATGTTTCGTTCCGTCAATCGACGTTGTTTCCGGTGTGTAACTGTTCGTGATCGTCAGGTTACCGTTATTGTCTGAGACACTAGACGTGTAACCCGCTGGTACGTTCAATTCTTCCACCGTATAGACGATCGCTGTTCCACCTGCATTTTCAGGCAAGCCTGTCCATGTGTATGTCCAATCGCCAGTTGACGTTAAGGTTACTGGCGTGCCCACTTCCGTGCCGTCTCCGAATAATTGAACTTGAACACTTTCTGGTCGTTTGCCGTCTTGGT
>JACBXN010000081.1 GCA_015863215.1 Aerococcaceae bacterium DSM 111176 | reverse complement strand
AGCACTAATTACACTCCCTCTTCCTCTACTACTAAGAAACCTATTCCTCTAACTCTACATCCTTCCTTATCTTTCACCATCTCTACCTCCACTCCACTCACTCCACCTTACATTCCCATTTAAACCCTATTCTTTTCTTATAGAGTAGAGACCCTCCCTATTTCTTTATTTTAATTTTAGCTAATCTATGTCCGAGCAAGGCCTACGTCAGGGGAACCTGTTGAATCACGGATGGCTTCCTCAAACACAAGAGGTCTATGGTTCGAGCCCATCTCATATAGCCCTATGTACGCTCTACTACGTCCTGGTAGTCGCATATTCCGTCCCTATGACCACCCGGCTCGGCAAGAAAGAGTGCTTCAGATCGTATCAACTATTCTGA
>JACBXN010000080.1 GCA_015863215.1 Aerococcaceae bacterium DSM 111176 | reverse complement strand
ATATTGCTATAGACTCGGTCAATTTCTCGGTTCATTATATCTTTTATTAGAAATTATAATTTTGTTTGTGTATTAACACCTCGCATGAGAATGTTAATACTGGATATTCAGTTTTCAATGAACAAATGATTCACACTGCTGTAAATCATTGAGTAAGTTAGTTGTCCAGTTCGTCTTCCTTGAAATGCCTCATTAGTCAATCTATCTTTCAGTCACTACGTGACTTACGGCTATCTTGACTACTGTTTCATTTCAGAACAGTCAGACTCACTTTTATTTTAAGCTCACTCAAAACTAAACAAAGACAACAAACTGCGTAAGGTCCATACTCCTTAGAAAGGAGGTGATCCAGCCGCACCTTCCGATACGGCTACCTTGTTACGACTTCACCCCAATCATCTGTCCCACCT
>JACBXN010000079.1 GCA_015863215.1 Aerococcaceae bacterium DSM 111176 | reverse complement strand
ATAACGGTAACCTGACGATCACGAACAGTTACACACCGGAAACAACGTCGATTGACGGAACGAAACATTGGCGAGATGAAGATGACCAAGATGGCGTGAGACCAGATGAGGTCACGATTATCTTACTTGGTAACAATGTGGAAGTGGAGAGACAGGTTGTAACGGAAGCGGAAAACTGGAATTACAGTTTCAACAATTTACCAGTGTACTCAGACGGTACTCCAATCACTTACACAGTATCGGAAGACCTTGTTACAGGTTACTCAAGTACAACGGATGGATTTGACGTCTATAACGACCGTACGCCAGATGAAGTAAGTATCAGCGTCTTCAAGTCATGGTTAGATAATAATAACCAAGACGGCAAACGACCAGAAAGTGTTCAAGTTCAATTATTCGGAGACGGCACGGAAGTGGGCACGCCAGTAACCTTAACGT
>JACBXN010000067.1 GCA_015863215.1 Aerococcaceae bacterium DSM 111176 | reverse complement strand
ATTCATGGACAGATATAATAACCGTCGTTATCAGTCAAAACTCAATAATTTAGCACCGATAGAATTCAGAAATAAAATTGCCGCATAATTTTATTATTTCATTGTCCACTTGACTTGGACCAGTTCAGGCTGATTCGTTTGTTGTTTAGAAATTTTTAAGTAAACAAGTGTCAGTTTGTATGTTGTTTCGAAATTTCACCATAAACAACGAACACTTTCTAATTTATTGCCAAACAAAAAACCACTCCAGCTTTCACTAGAGTGGTCTTTCATTAATTCTAATACAATTACTGATCCTTAGTCGAGATATTCTACTACCTCAGCGTGGTTCGTATAATAAGTTAGGCGCTCTCTTAATTCAGCGAAAATACTTTCAGTATCTACTCCGTATTCACCCGCGTCAGCTAATGGTACAACACCGTGCTCAACATATTCAGGGTAACCATAAGTATATGTCGGCATCATGCGCATTTTTTCTAAAACAACATCATCAGAACCTGGATGTTTAGCAAATGTATACTCGAAAATTCCCCCAATTTTTGTTTCTAAAGTCGCTTGACCATGTAAGAAATTCCCGTGGGAATAAATCGCACCTTGGCTTGGGCTGAAATAGTCAAACGGTTGTAGGACATGCGGATGACCGCCGAGATACATATTTGCGCCTGCGTCACGGGCAATGTTAGCTAAGTCACGTTGGTTGGCATTTGGGTAAGTTTCATATTCCTCACCTAAATGCATATTAACGATCGCTACATCGGTTTGAGAAGCAAGTAATTCAGTTTCTAAACGAATTAATTCTGGATCAATTAGAGTCAGTAAATATGGCTCATCTGCCGGAATGGGATTACCATTTGCACCATAACTGTAAGATAAGAATCCAACTTTTAAACCATTTACTTCGATGATGCGTAAATCATTGTAGTCGTTCCAACTGTCATAACTTCCGACATACATCATATCGCGTTCTTGTAGTGCTTGAAGTGACTCATGTGCGCCAGCTGCGCCGTGATCCATTGTATGGTTTGTTGCATTGGTGACAATGTCAACACCCGCATCCTTCAATGCATCAATAATTTCAGGTGGTGAACTGAATGATGGGTAAGTTAAAGCACCAGTTAAATCTGCAGCTGCAATTACTTCAAGATTGGCTGTTGTAATATCAGCATTTTCCATATAAGGTTTCACTGCTTCAAATTGCTTCGTAAAATCATATGTTTCACCGTTCCAAGCATCATTAAAGACGGTATCATGTACTAAAATATCACCCACTGAACGGATTGTAACGCGTTGAACGTCCTCCTGGGCTTTTGCACCGGTCAAAGAACTCATTAAGATAAGTGCACTAAATAGTGCACTTATTATCTTTTTCATTACTTTCATCGTTTACCTCTTAATCTTCAAACTCAATTAATAAATCGCCAGTATCAATATGTTCACCAACACTTGCGTAGACATTTTTAATCACGCCAGATTTTGGTGCACGGATTGCTGTTTCCATCTTCATTGCTTCTGTAATCATTAGAACTTGGTTTTGTTTAACTGTCTCTCCTGCTTTGACGTCTACTTTGAAGACATTTCCTGGCATTTGAGCACCAATATGATTATTGTTTGCTTTATCTGCTTTACGGCGAGCTACGACTAGAGTATCAGCATTCATATCTTGGATACGAACCGCTTCTGGAATACCATTTAGTTTGAAGTAAACTGTACGGTAACCTTCATAGTCTAATTCACCAATACTTGTTAATTCAATCCATAAGTTCTTACCAGGTTCTAGAGACACAATGACTTTCTCATGTGGTTCCATTCCGTAGAAGAATGTTGGCGTTTCGATGATATCAACTTTACCGTAATCCTCAACAAATGCTAAGTATTCTTTGAATACTTTTGGATATAAAGCATTACTGATTAGATGACGTTCATTTACTTGGTCGTAAACTAAGTCTTCAATCTCTTCTGCCCCTTTATCGAAGTCATAATCTTCTAATAAATTACCAGGACGTTCTGTGATTGGTTCGATGTCTTTAAGCACAACACGTTGTAATTCTTTATTCATACCACCCGCTGGTTGACCGATATCTCCTCTAAAGAATCCGACCACTGAATCTGGGAAGTCTAATTGTTGTCCTCTTTCGATGACTGATTGTTCGTCTAATTCATTTTGAACCATGAAAATCGCCATATCTCCGACTACTTTCGAAGATGGTGTTACTTTTACAATATCACCAAACAGTAAGTTCACTCGGTGATACATTGACAGAACATCATCATAACGATCCCCTAGGCCGACAGAATTTGCTTGAAGGCGTAAGTTACTATATTGACCACCTGGCATTTCGTAGTCGTACACTTTCGTCCAAGTTGTTGTTAAATCACTCTCGAATGGTGCGTAATATTGACGCGTTTGTTTAAAGTACTCCGCTAATGCGTCGTTTGCTTCCAAGTTAACGTTAATATTACGGTCAGTTCCTTGACGCGCATAGAATAATGCATTCGCATCAGGTTGTGAGTTTTGACCAGAAAGTGCCGCATTGGCTGTATCGACAATGTCCACTCCGGCATCGATAGCACGTGAATACGCAGTGATTCCGTTACTTGCTGTATCATGCGTGTGTAAGTGAATTGGGATATTGATTTCTTTCTTCAACGCTGTAATTAATTGATAAGCTGCTTCAGGTTTTAAAATACCTGACATGTCTTTAATCGCTAATGTATGTACGCCTAACGCTTCGATTTCTTTCGCTAAATTGACATAATAATCCAATGTATAAACCGATGAACGATCAGGATTTAAAATGTCTCCTGTATAACAAATAGTACCTTCAACTAATTTCCCAGTTTCAAGGGCTACTTTAATTGGGAATTTCATTGATTCCACCCAGTTGAGTGAATCGAAAATACGGAAAACGTCAATTCCTTCAACAGCTGCTTGTTTGATAAAGCGTTCGATGACGTTATCTGGATAGTTTGAATACCCAACCGCATTTGATGCACGTAGTAACATTTGGAACATCACATCAGGAATTGCTTGACGTAAGTCACGTAGACGGTCCCAAGGGCTTTCTTTTAAGAAGTTATAGGCTACATCATAAGTTGCCCCACCCCACATTTCAAGTGAGAAATAGTCACTTAATTGTTCATTCATAAATGGTGCTACTTGTAACATATCGTTTGTACGTAAGCGCGTTGTCAATGCTGATTGATGCGCGTCACGTAATGTTGTATCCGTAATTAACGCGTTTTTCGACGCTTTTACGCGGTCCACTACTGCATCTGGTCCATCTTGGTCTAAAATTTGTTTAAAAGTACGGTGCTCACGTTGAACTTGTTGCCATTTCTTACCATGTGTATTGGCTGATTCAGCATGGAAACGGTAATCGTGACCTACAATTTCTGGAATTTGACGCGGTGAAAACTCAGGCTTTTTATCAACATTAATGCCTGGGAATCCATTAACTGTTACGTTGGCAATATAATGTAATACCTTTGTACCACGGTTACGTGGCTCTAAGAAGTTAAATAAGTCTAAATGCGAATCGATAAATGTTGTATCGTAATTTCCTGATTGGAAATCGTCGTTTTCAATGATATTTAGAAGATAACGAATATTTGTTTTCAAACCAACAATACGCGTTTCACCTAAAGCACGACGCATTTTCTCAATTGCGCCACGTTTTGTTTGAGCGTAAGTTGAAATTTTAACCAGTAATGAATCGTAGTATGGAGAAATAACCCCTCCACCATACGCATCTCCAGCATCTAAACGAATTCCTGCACCACCTGGTGAGTGGTAACCAACAATTGTTCCAGAATCTGGTGCAAAATCGTTGGCAGGATTTTCTGTTGTAACACGACTTTGGATCGCATAGCCATTAACAGGAATTTTATCTTGTTCTGGCATCCCAATTTCTTCGCCGAATAAGCTTTCGCCGTCTGCGATTAAAATTTGTGATTTAACAATATCGACACCTGTTACTAATTCAGTAATCGTATGTTCAACTTGAACTCGTGGGTTAACTTCAATAAAGAAGAATTCGTCCCCTGAAACTAAATATTCAACCGTACCCGCGTTAACATAACCAATATGTTCTGCTAATTGGATTGAAGCGTCTGTTAATTTTTTACGCATTTCGTCAGATAAACTGAATGAAGGCGCTACTTCAACTACCTTTTGGTGACGGCGTTGGATTGAACAGTCACGTTCGTATAAGTGAACAATGTTTCCATGTTCATCCCCTAAAATTTGAACTTCAATATGTTTTGGTTGTTCAACGTAACGTTCAGCATAAATTGAATCATCACCAAATGAAGTTTTCGCTTCAGATTTTGCTAAATTATAGCTTTCTTCAAGTGTGTCCAGATCACGAACCACACGCATTCCTTTACCACCACCACCGTTAACTGCTTTAACCATGATTGGTAAACCTGATTCTTGAACGAATGCTTCTAATTCCTCGTAGCTATCAATTGTACCATCACTACCTGGAACAACTGGTAATCCAGCATCCATTGCTGTTTCACGGGCACTTGTTTTATCTCCAAACATTTCTAAGTGACGTAATTCTGGACCAATAAATTTAATCCCTTCCTCTGCACAACGACGTGCAAATTCACGGTTCTCACTTAGGAATCCGTAACCTGGGTGGATTGCATCTACATCTTTTTGTTTAGCTAGACGAATAATTCCTTCAATATCTAAATAAGCTTCAACTGGGCCTTTATCTGCCCCTATTAAATAAGATTCATCCGCCTTTTGGCGGTGCAAAGCACCAATATCTTCATTGGCATAAATCGCAACCGTGCTGATTCCTAATTCCTGACAGGCACGGATAATACGAATCGCAATCTCACCACGGTTCGCAATTAAAACTTTGTTAATATTTTGCATATAAATCCCTCTATTTCCATAAATTTATTGATTCGGCTCTTGCTTCATCTTCAGCGTCTCTTAATTGATTTTCGTATGAATTATTAGGTGGGTTAACATACCTTACAGTACCTAATCCCTGAGCAACGATCTCCTCTAATACAAATGTATCATCTGCATAAATATAACCTAAAATACGGTCATAATTATCGGTAGCTGGACCAACATCTAATTCTAAATAAACTTGACTCGCACTGTTAAGGAGCGATTCATTCAGTTCTTTAGCTTCTTCAGCAAATTGTTCGCTGTTATTTGGATTGTCATGATCCACCTCTGGTGTATTAACCATTAGATATCTTATATTGACACGTTCGCCAAATAAAGTTGCTCTAATCGTATCACCATCGACCACTTCATCCACCTCAATAGGCATTAACGTAAGTTTAGGTAATATTTCAGGGTTTTGCCCATTATATTCATTCGAATACTCAGCTATTTCATCCTGATTAATTTGTTGATTACTATTATTATTATCGAAAAAATCTGGGAAGAATAATAGTAGAATAATAACAATAAAAATCGAAATAACGTTAGACTTCTTAGAAAAAGGCCTTTTTGTGTGTTTCAAAAAAACACTCCTATCATTATTAAGCATTAATGACTAGATTATAGCATATTTAAGCCGTTACATAATCAAATTTCACATTAAATTTTCATTTTTATTACAAATGTCCGTAAAAACAGAAAAAACGCATCCGAAAATGCGTTAGTTACTTAAATATTTATTTCATCGAGTGGAATATTTCTTGTATCTGGGTCTGAACTTATAAAAATTCGATTTCCCTGACTTTCCAATTTCTTTAAATGTGTAATTTCTTCTTCCGATAAAGCGACAGAATGATTAATTATTTTTTTGCCAGGCTTGGCTGGTACATTACTTATAATAATATTATTTAATTGGACACCTGCTTCAACAACTTTGAATAAGTTATTCATTGTGTCAAAAATAACAATTGAGTTTTTATCTTTTTGATTAATTAACGGTAATTTATTAATTGCGGTTTCAATTGAATAATAACGAGGAATAATCGTATCGATGATTTGCATATCCATCAAACCTTGTTGTAATTTATCTTTTGCCAATTTGTCATTAATAATGATAACTAATTCAGCATCAGTGACGGCACACCATCTTAGGCCAATTTCGCCATGTATAAATTGGTCATCCACTAAACTTAGTGCAATTCCAGACATAGTAGCCTCCCTTTTTCAATTTATAGTCACTATATTCTAACGAATTTTGGATGGAATGCAACTAAAATAAACGATATTTGTAACTATTTATCAAATCTCATGTACTTTTAATAAAAATAAGGTATAATAAATAAAAAAGATACATTCATTTGTAAAAATGATAAAGAAAGGATCTATCATGTTCGCAACGACTTCTAAACAATCTACAAATACGAATTTCGATAAGGAATTTGTGTTTCCTAGTAAATATTATCGTCATCGTCAAACACTTGTCATAAATAAGAATTCAACAGAAACTTTGTTTCAATTTAAGCAACAAGTTCATATCGCATCTATCAGTGGTTTAGGATTACTCATTACGACGGATAATCCAATGAACCCAGCTAGATATCAATATCATGTGCTGACTGAAAATGTGATTTTGCCTGAGGGTATGTATTTTAACATTATCGCTTTGGCGAATATTTGTCATATTAATCTAACACCTTTCGGACCAGCCAAACCTAGTCTCTTCCCTACTTATAAGGAAATTGTTAATCCACAAGTTCAACCACTCTTTGTGATTAATCAAATGTATACAATGACCAATACGGAGTTAATGTCTGGGGATGAGTTGAAATTAACAACCAGCGAGGACTACCGTTTAGTTATTGTCGATCAAAATCAAGTTGATATTAAGATAAATGAACAGACTGAAATATTACAAGAAAATATGTGTATGATCATCGGTCCTAAACAGAGCTATGAGATTCAATGTGTCCAATTGCATCCGGCACGTATTCTGACCATTTATTTCTCAGTTGAGAATTTACCACATCATTTCTTGCAACAACCACTTCAATTATCGCAGCGTGTCTTACGCCATTTAATGGAGTTTGTTGAATTAGTTGACTTATCTCAATTATCAAATCAAATGGAAAATTTATTTAGCGACCGCATTATTAATCACTTCCAAGGAGTGATTATCGATTTATTGGATGCCAATTCAACGGAGAATCCAGATGCATTAACGAGTAAGTCACCGGCGACTTCAATGCGTATGAACCAAGACGATAAATTGTTCCAAGATATTATCGAACACATTGATCACAATATTGAAGAAGACGTCAAAGTCAGCGAATTAGCAGATAAATTTGATATCTCAAGATCAACCATTCAAAACCTATTCCAAACCTATTTGGAACAAACACCAAAGCAATATATTAATTCGTTACGATTAAATCGCAGCAAACAATTAATCCGTGAATCAACCTTATCACTTACCGAAATCGCAGAGAAACTAAACTTTGGAACTATCCAATACTTCTCCCGCGCTTTCAAAAATGAATTTGGCATGACCCCGTCCGCCTATTCAAAATCGATAATTCCTTAAATTGATTAAGATAAAGAATACTAAAAAGCACGCTGATCCTCTATTTGGATTAGCGTGTTTTTTTATTGTTGCAGGTATTAAGTCAGTTTAAACAGAGTTACACTTATCAATACTAATGGTCTATGAGCCGATTATGAAAAAAATTATCTAAATAATTTTCATAACTATTTAAATTATCTTTAATAGTGAAAAAATTTGACGGATATTTTTCACTTTTCAGTTATGACGGACTCAAACTGATAAAACCGTAATTTTCAACAAGTAAACTATAAGCCATTCGGTTAACTCAACACATATAGTCTAGTTAAACGAAAAATCAGCACTATATTCGGCGAACTCTAATTGTAAACCGAAGTTAAACGAAAAATTGGCATTTCATTCGGTGAACTCTCATATTTAACCTAAGTTCTCCGAAAACTGCCCCATATAGATAATTCTTCAATCAATTACCATCAATAATAAATCCACTATAAAAACCAACACACTTCTCACTTCAATTAATGCATAAAAGAATATGTCAACAAACATAGCATATCGAAGAGGCATGGGCATTCATGCGCCGTGTAATTGGATTCCTCACCGCATTAGAAGCTGTTGCGACCAAAGGTCGCTTACAGATTCAATAGGTGAGGAAAGTCTGAAGCTCCTCTAGAAGAGTTCTAAATCTGCAAATAATTAAAATCTAATTTTATGATTTCTCGTATTAGTTTGTTTGACTGCAGATATTCCCGCATGTAAGTCCGTATTTGCTAAAGCAACAACGGACTCAGCAAGCGAAAGACGGTCCCACGGCAGCAATGAATGACCATGCCTCGAAGATATGCACTTTACTAACTACTCAAATCACCTTTGAATAATGTGTAAAATAATTATCGATACATTTACAAAAATAACAAAACAAAAATGAATTTGCGTAATACAGCCATCATTTTCCCGTGGAATAAAGGACTTTTGGCGTAGCTACTGAGGCTGTTGGCACTTTAGTGCCTTACAGACTCGTATGCGTAATAACAGCAGTTAAATAACATATTGCATTTTATAATACATATAGGTTGCAATTATTTTAACCAGCCGAGCGTAGAATACCTTTGCGCAAAGCGCTTAGGTATTCTCTAGCCAAAAAGGACCGGAATAACCAAAGCTAAATCTGTAGGGAATAACAATCCAAATTAATCAGAATTTTTGCTAATGGATTAAACTACATTTATTCCCACAAATAAGCTTATAAAATTGCTAGAGCAACAACAAACTTAACAGGTTATGTAGGCCGGTCCCCACGGAGAAAATGATGAGCTGTATGCAGCAAATTTCTATACCAACTATTTTTTACCATGCCTTGAAGATTTGTGTATCCTACACAAATCCTAAATCATAATACTTTACGCATTAATCCCCTTCATTATCGCTTGCTTCAGATCGCTCTCCACTTTCATCAATTCAACTTCCGCCGAAGCACGAGCCTTCTTAGCATTATTTTGAATCGTGATTGTTTCTTCAATCGTATTAATCAAGCGCTGGTTAACCTCTTTAATCGTTTCGATATCCACCGTCGAACGTTCAACTTCTTTCGCTGTTTCAATCGTATTTTGTTGTAATTTCTCCGCATTACGCTTCAATAACTCATTTGTTGTATCCGAAACATTCTTCTGCATTTCTAATACTTGACCCTGACGGTTCAAGCCGAGTGCGATAACTACTTGTGATTTCCATAATGGGATCACATTATTAACGGCATCTGTTACTTTATCAACCAATGATTTATCGTTATTTTGAATTAATTTAATTTGTGGTGCCGTTTGAATCGCAATCGTTTTTGATGTTTTCATATCAAATATGCGTTTTTCAAAACGGTTTACGCCGTCTTCAAAGTCTTTGACAACTTGTAGTGCCATTGCATCATCAGACTGTGATGCTTGATTAAACAATTGTGGAATTACTTCTTCACGCATCTCGCGAATCTTTTCTTCCACGGCCACAATATATAATTGTAATTCTTGGAAATAATCTACGTTTTGGTCATACAATTTATCAAAAGTACCGATATCTTTTAATAACATCATGCGTGCAGATTCTAATTGTGCTTGAATTTTGTCGATTTGTGTTTGCATCACATCATACTTTGCCATATAACGCTCGATTTGATTTTTAGAGTTTTTGATAAAAGGTAATTTATCCCAGAAACTGCCTGAATTAGTGACATCATCAAAGTCCATATCTTTGACTTTGACCATTAAATCAGCCATAAGTCCACCAACTTCACCAACATCTTTTGAACGAACTTCAGATAAAATTTGATCTGAGAATTTTGCGATATTCTTTTGAGCGTTTGACCCATAAATTGACATTTGTTGTGTGTCTTGCATATTCAGATTGTTTTTAATTTCATCAACACGTTGACGTTCCTCTGGTGTCAGTGCTTGAACATTGCGTTCAATTTCCGCAATCATTTCTTCTTCTTTGACTTCAATTGGTTTTGTTGTCGCGTTATTTTGGGTGCTTAATAGTGAATCGAGAGTAATTTGATTATTATTTTCAGTCATAATATGATCCCTCCGTATTATTGAATACCATCAACTAATTGTGTCATGACCTGATAATCAGGCATATTCATTATTTGCGTCACTTGTCTTGCTAAACCAGGTACGTCGAATTGATCGGCTGCACCTGAGTTGGCAACAATCGTTCGGTAACCATGGTCTTTCCATGCGATTTCTTGAATTTGTTCATCGAGTAATGCATCAATGGCAACATCTGAATCCTCATTTAACGCGATAAAGATATGACTCGACCAAACCGTCGGTTCTGGGTAAAGTATCACAACATCATCTTTAATACTTGCGTATGTTTCAGGTTCTTGGACAGAAAACTCAAGTAACTGACTCTCATAACCCGCTACAATCTTATATTGTCCCACACCTAAAGTTAGGAATTGTTTGAACATATCGGCTGATGATGTATTCATAAAGCCGATTGAATTATAGATTTTTTGAATATCGGGTAATAATACTTCAACATCTCCTTGACCAACGACACGGTTACCATTTAACGCATTGGCGAGAAGTCCTAGGAACATATGACCCGAGTTTGAGGCAGATGGGTTAGTAGTATCGACTAAAATATTACCGTAAAACTGATTTAAACCAATATCTTGCCACTGTCTTTCTTCAACAATTGCCTCTGCTAATAGTGGCATGTCAACATAATAACTACCATCACGGTTTGTGACGATCCCTTCCTGTTCTAATGCATCAACGATTACTTGATAAGAATATAGAACAATCGGTGTGTTAAAGATAATTTCGTCACGGTATGATGAATAGCCATTTTGATTAAACGCCTCTAGCGCTAATTGACTTGACGGGAATAAATAATCCTGCCCGTCTAAGCTATCGGTTACCATATCAAATGAACCTGCTTTTCGGTAATCCATCGTTAAACCGTATTGTTCATCGAGTATTTCACGAAATTCTGGGTTTTCGTAAAGTCCAATTTTTTCACCACCCAGTTTTCCAGTTATATCTCTTTGTGGTATTGGATCGGGCCTTAAAAATGTATAGCCGACAACAATCGCAATAACCGCAATTAAAATAGCTAGTCCTATACGTCTACTCTTCATTTATACCCCCACCTCCCAATTTTAGGGTGTTTTCCAGTAATTCAGATTCGACTTCTAAATCGAGTAAAATATCTTTGTGATAAGAGTCTCGCTGTTTGGCAAATAGATCATTGAGTAAGTCGAGTGACTCGGTTGTTTTATCTTGAACTTCGATTAGTTTGTGACTTGAAATGTTTGCGACTTTTAAACGGATATAATTTTTTAAAATTTTATTGGCCGTTGGAAAGTAATAAGTTAAGAAATGCCTCGACTGTGAAATGTCTGTTGGATGGCCTTCCAAGTATTTTAAAATGTCATGGCTCGTTGCGACCAGTTCAGTCGCTTGTTCCTTGACTGCATTATGTTCAAGTACATCAATCGACCCTTCCATTTGTTGTACTTCAGCAATACTTTGATCATAGAGTTCTTTAATTTCAGCGCCATTTTTTAGACTTTCCAACTCAATATCTCCAATTTTCAAAACAGGTGCTGTTAAGTAAAACACTGCAAAATATATCCCCACAGAAATGAGTACGGAGATAATGACTTGCCATTCAAGTGCGAAAAATAGGACTAAGAATACGAGAACTGCCGCAAGAAGCGCTAATATGGTTTGTCGTGTTTCTCTTCCCATCTTAATTGTACCCTTTCACTTGTTTAAATGCGTTAATCAAGTCACCACGACCATCAAAGACACGGGCATTCGTTAATCCAGCTAATTCTTCCATTCGGTCTTCGTCCGAATCTGCGAATAGAATTGAAAAGATTGGTATATCACGGTTCATATCTTGGTAATGTTCTTCCACTTCACTATAGCGCATTGAACCATTCGGTCTACCATCTGTTAAAACGACAATTGCTGGTGTGTAATTAGCTAAATCTTCACCATACTCTTCATCAAGGAGTGTTAACGCAGCGTCGATGCCTTCATACATCGCAGTTCCCCCACCTGATCTAATATCCATTACTTCCTCATAAAGGGTATTCATTTCTTCGCCATTTCCGCTAGCGTCTAAAATATCCTGAACGTCGTCTTCGAAAGGCACGATATGCGTTTTGTCCTGACTCGTTCCGAGGAGTAAGTGCTGCTCCGCGTTTTCTGGAACGAGGACTTGTTCAAGTGCCGCTTGCATTTCACGAACACCCTCACCTGCCATCGAGCCTGAATAGTCGAGGACGTAAACGGTTAGCGCTGGTTTCTTGAATTGCGTTTGATATAAGTTGAGTGATTGTTGAATCACGTTGGCACTCGGGAAACGGATTGGATTGATAACTGTGTCTAAATCGAACCCGAGGGATTCGTCGAAGACATTTCGGTTGCTGTCACGGACATTCCCCATCGCAGAACGACGGCCGGTTTGTTCGATAAAATCTTGTGTCTCTTCACTTAATAAAAATTCTTGGAAAGCGAGGAAAGTGTCTTCCAATTCCTGGTCGCTCTCGTCATCTACATATGCGAGCGGTGAATCGGCCATTGACAGGCCATCCACTGGATAAACGGCGTATAATTCCTCTTTACCTTGTTCAGCTAATTGTTGATTTGCTTGAATGATCAGCGTTTCATAGTTAACCATCGCATCATAATCGCCTTGGACAAAGAGGTCAACTAACCAGTTTGAAGAGCCGGATGACCGCTCCACACCGGATAATAATTCCGTAATTGCTTGTTGGACGGCGTCGTCATTTAGCGTCTCTTCCGTCAATGTCCCGTCACTTCCGGCAAGTGCGGTTAAAAATCCTAGATAAGCCGACGCTCCTGAGTTGGATTGTGTCGCTGATGTCATCGCAAATTTTAGGTCACCATTGTTAATGGCTTCAATAATATCCGCTGTGTAGACATCACCTTCCGTGAATCCAAGTTCTTCAGCGAGGGACTGTTTGACACCAAATATAATTGGTGTTAGGGAAGTTGACTGGGCATGTTTTAAGAGACTATGCTCGTCCCCAACCGTTAGCCAAATCGTCGATGCTGGCCAAACGGCGTCATACTCGACTTCCCCTGCTTGAAGTTGGCGCATGATGTCGAGTGACCCTAAATAGTCAACGCCAATTCCAATGTCCTGTTCTTCGGCATACTGTGTTAACATCGGTTCCAAAATTTCATTTTCTGATCCGGCTACAATCGTGAGTGCAATATCACTTTCTTGTCCCGCAACAAAATCATATCCTGAATTATTCGTTGAACTTTCTGACTCTGTTTCGTCCCCACACGCAGCCAAAAAGACAACCGCAACTAATCCAAAGAGCAATTTTAATAGCGTCCGGATTTTACCTTTTCGATTCACAAATAACGCCCCCTCTTCCTCTCATGCAAGTGTTTTCATTCTATCTTTATTATACCAGTAAATTGTAAATTTTGCGTTAATTTACTCATTGTTTTCTCACATTTTCTGAAAACTCTTTTTGAAAGTATGGTATGGAGAATTGAGTTGGAAAAAATTGTTGAGATGATAGAGTTGGTGGTTTAATAATGGTAGTCGTTAAGACAGTTACGTGAACTTGGTTGTAGAAATTTTATGCTTTAAAGGGGGTTTTCGAGTTTGCAAATAACTTCATTTTTAAATTAGTGTGCTTTAATGCAACAACTTGGTACATCGGCTTTATATTTGTATGATCCATGAACCAACTTGGTGCAACGGCATTAATTTTATTTGGTCCTTGAACCAACTTGGTACATCGGAATTAATTTTATTTGGTCCATGAACCAACTTGGTGCACCGCATTTAATATATTTTTTCTATGGAGATTTTCCGCAACAGTTCAGATTAAATACAAAACAAAACCGTCTAGAATCAATGTTCTCAAAACATTAATTCTAGGCGGTTCTTTGATTGATAAATTATCCTAACACTATCTCTTCCATATATTGATATAGATCTCCTGATTGTAGAGATTGGATTTCTTCTTGATTATAAATTTGTTGAATTTGACCTTGATGCATTAATACAATGCGGTCACTGTATGTTAAGGCATCTTGGAGATGATGCGTGATCATAATCGTAGTTAGTTCCTTATCACGTACCATTTCTTGCGTCGTAGTCATTACTTGTTTGGCTGTACGCGGGTCAAGTGCAGCCGTATGTTCATCGAGTAATAACAACTCAGGTTCTTGCATCGTCGCCATTAATAATGAAATGATTTGGCGCTGACCACCTGACAAGTTTTCGATTGGGATTTCCAAGCGATTTTCTAAATTCAAATGGAATTGGCTGACATATTCTTGCATGTCTTTAAAGTTATCTGGTGTCAGTGATTTACCAAATCCACGGAATTCGCCACGCTTTTTAGCGAGCATTAAGTTTTCAAATACAGTCATACGAGGCGCTGTCCCCATTGCGGGATCTTGGAAAACGCGGCCGATATATTTAGCTGCATCAACTTGGTCCAAGTGTTGCATTGGTTTATCTGCCAGTAAAATCTCACCTGAATCGACTTTAATGCTTCCGGCTAAGGCGTTTAATAAGGTTGATTTTCCGGCACCATTGGTTCCGATAATCGCAATCACTTCGCCCTTTTCAACTTCTAAATTAATGTCGTTTAAGACATGAACGGCTTCACCCGTTTTACGGTGGAAAGTTTTATTGACGTGTTTTAATTCTAATTGTGCCATTATAAACCTCCCATTCCATTATTTGCCTTTTGACGTCGTTCTTGGAAGAAGGCAGATACTTTTGGAAAGGCTAAGAAAACTGCTAGAACGAGCGCTGAAATCAGCTTAAAGTCATTTGGATTCAAGCCTAGGCGTAAAACGAAGACTAAAATTAATCGGTAAATAATTGCCCCCAGTACAATTGAAAGTAAGCGACTATTTAATGATAGATCCTTACGGATTAATACTTCACCAATTACAATTGAGGCCATCGCCACAACTACAGTACCTGTCCCCATTGAAACATCACTGAATCCGTTGTTTTGTGCAATTAATGCCCCACTTAAAGCAATTAATCCATTCGCTATCATTAATGCGATACGGCTCATTGATTTCGTTTTAATTCCAAGTGACATTGCCATAATCACATTATCCCCAGTTGCTATAATAGCTTGACCAAAGTCTGTCTTAAAGAAATAATTTAAAAATAATATGATTAAACCAACGAATACAATTCCCACAACAGCATCTAATAATAATTCAGAACTAAATAAGTTTTCAAGTGTTGAGAAAATTGTGTCCGTTCCTCTAAAACTTGAATTAGGTTTACCCATGATACGTAAATTCATTGAATAAAGTCCCGTCATCGTAATGATACTCGACAGTAACCCTGGAATTTCAAACACCGTTGTTAAAAATCCAGTAATAAATCCAGCGATCATCCCACCAAAAACAGCAACGATGGTCGCTACAAATGGATTGACACCATTACTCATGAGTGCTACCGCAATGGCAGCACCCAAGGTAAATGATGATTCACTCGTTAAATCGGCAAAATTCAAAATTCTAAAACTGATATATAGGCCTAATCCCATGATTCCCCATAGAAATCCTTCAGTTATCGCGCCTAAATAAATACTCATACTTACTCAACCTCAATCATCGTAGCTTTTTCTTTTACTGATTCTGGTAATTCAATACCTAATCGTTCAACCGTCTCTGGATTAATTAATGTGTCTGGATTTTCGACAAATTGCACCGGAATTTCTCCTGGATTTGTGCCATCAATTATTTCTTGTGTCATTAATCCTGCTTGGTAACCAATTTGTTTCTGGTTTATCGCCACACCACCTAATGCACCTTGCTCAATCATATCTGAAATCGTTGTAATAACTGGAATATTTTCTGAATCAGTAACATCTAATAATGTCGCAAATGAACTCGCAATCGTATTGTCCGCACCAATGAAAATTACGTCTACTTGACTCGCTAGGTTTTGGCCAACCATTTGCATATCTAATGCAGAAGATAATCCTTCGATTTGTGTTTCATAGCCCAATTCCTCAGCTGCAGCAGCTGCCGCTTCTACCTCTAATTGACTATTATCTTCATTTGTCGAATACATAAATCCAACCTTAGAAACTTCTGGCAACATTTCTTGTAATAATTCAAATTGAACGTCTAATGACATCGCATCTGATACACCTGTAATATTTGCCCCTGGTGCTTCAATTGATTCTACTAACATCGCTCCCACTGGGTCTGTTATCCCTGCCATCATAATTGGAATTTCATCTGTAGCATTTTGAAATGCTTGAGCAACGGGTGTTGTGATTGCGAAAATAACATCTGGATCCTCTGAAACGACTTGATTTGCGATTGTATTCAGTAAGTTCATATCACCCTCTGAATTTTGTTGGTTAATTGTTAAGTTGTTTCCTTCTTCATAACCAATTTCAGCTAGGCCTTCTATAATTCCTGCGTTAATGTCATCAAGTGATGGATGCGATACTAATTGAACGATGGCTACATTTAATTCGTCCTCTTGAGCAGAAGTAACTAATGGTGATAATGTAACTAAAGCGAATACGAATGCGATAAATCCTTTAATAAATTGTTTCATGATAATTCTCCTTTATATTGACTTTAATTTGATGATATAAAAAATACCGGAACACAAACTATGCGTGTCCCGGTATCCACTACCACATAGTTTGTTAACGTAAACGTACTATGTGGTAGTAAAATGGTAAGCCACATAGATACAACGGTTCGCTAAAACGGCTGTATCCATGGAATTCTCCAAGTTTACAACCTCATCTATGCCAGCTTTGCCAGATATTATTGATTTTGTTTAAACGTGCAGTCATTCCATTGGCTCCTTTCAAATTATTAAATTTATCTTAACAAGATTATAATTTAAAGTCAACAGTGAAGTGCGTGGAAGTTTTTATGCTTATCTTACCCTGTCACAGGAGAGTTTGTCCCCACATACACTGGTCCCAGTTTGAAATTGCTTAGTTTTCATTATAAGCTCCAAAAGTTGCTAAACTGAAAAATAATTGTCTTTATTTTTCAGTATGAGGACAGGACAAGCTTAAACTGAAAAATATCAAGCGAAATTTTTCAGTTCAAACTTGAATCGACGTCATTTTGAAAATAACCCAATGTTTCGAAATTTAATACTTATTCAAATAATGTTCCAACTCCCACTGCGAGACATGGTCTTCATAATTCCAGTATTCTCTGGTTTTGATATCAATAAATTGTTTGGTTAAATGCGGTCCTAGCACATTTAATACAAAGTCATTGCTTTTCATTTTACGGATGGCGTCGAGTAATGTGTGTGGGAGTTCATGGACATCAGCTTCCGCACGTTTTTCTTCAGTCATGTGGTAAATATTTTGATTGATTGGTTCTATTTCAGCTAATTCAAGTTTAATCCCGTCCAAACCAGCAGATAACGCAACAGCTAAAACTAGATACGGATTCGCGGATGGATCAGCACTTCGCAGTTCAATACGCGTGGCTTGTCCCTGTGTTGAAGGGATGCGCAGTAAAGTTGAACGATTTTTCTGACTCCAGGCAATATAAACCGGTGCTTCAAATCCAGGTACTAAGCGCTTATACGAATTCACTGTAGGGTTACAAATAGCGGTAAAACTTTCACAATGGGTCAAAATACCAGAGATAAATTGTTTTGCTAATTTGGATAAACCATCTGCCGACTCACTATCATAAAAGACATTCTCGCCATCTTTCATCAAACTCATATTACAATGCATACCGGAACCGGCTGAATTATAAATGGGTTTTGCCATAAAAGTAGCATGTAGATTGTATTTTTTCGCAATTCTTTTCGTTACCACTTTCATTGTCTGGAATTTATCCGCCGCATCTAATGCATCCGTGTAGCGCCAACTTAATTCATGTTGTCCCTCTGCTACTTCATGATGCAATGCTTCGATATGGAAGCCTAAACGCCCAAGAGTTGCTGCAATTTCACGTCGGCAACGGTGCGAATCGCTGTCTGGTGCATGATGCATGTAATTCCCTTGGTCATTACCCTTTAAAATAGGATTTCCAAATTCGTCTTTAGGTAGTAAAAAAAATTCTGCCTCTAGACCAACATTAAATTGATCGAAGCCCATCCCTGCCATATTTTCCAAAACGTGTTTTAATATTTGTCGGCTATTACCTAAGAATGGGGTGTCGTCGGTTGTGTTCACGTCGCAGATTAAGCGGGCTAATTGGAAGCCGTCTTCGACCGACATAATTTGCCAGGTTGATAAGTCGGGGACGATTTTGAGGTCGCTATTTTCGACTGACGAAAATCCGGTGATTGACGAGCCGTCGATTAACAATTTCTGGTCCAATGCGTCCTCTAATTCGTGGACGGGTATTTCTAATTGTCGGAAAATACCATTTAAATCCGTTAATTCTAAGTAGATATAATCCACTGAATGTTTGCGGGCGTCTTCTACGATTGTTTCTTTGGACCAATTTTTTGTCATTTTGTTCTCCTGTCTTCATTTTCAGCGTAAAAATTTATTTTTTAATTATAAAACTCCATAAACCATGACGCAATTTATTTTTCCAAATCTTTAAAATTTGTTATAAAACATAACATTAAACATGTGGTAATAACTGTGATATACTATCTAATGCAACTAAACACATTTATAAAGGAGGAGATGGCATGGCTTTTGATGGCTTTTTCACTCGAAGTATGGTTAATGAATTAAGAGAGGAATTGGTTGGTGGCCGAATTTCGAAAATTTACCAACCTTATGAACAAGAAATTCAGCTCATTGTACGTAATAATCGCACCAATTACCGACTACATGCCTCAATTCATCCAGTCTATTACCGTCTTCATTTAACAGACGAGAAACCAAATAACCCGAAACAAGCCCCGTTATTTGCGATGTTACTGCGCAAAAACTTAGAGGGTGCGCAAATATTAGATTTTGAACAAATCGATAATGACCGTATTATCCGCATTTCAGCGACCGGTCGTGACGATTTTGGTGATGTACACCAGTTCCACCTCTATTTTGAATTGATGGGACGCCATAGTAATATTGTTTTAGTCAATCCAAACGATAACAACAAAATTATTGACTGTATAAAACATGTACCCGCGTATCAAAACTCATACCGCCTACTATTACCAGGCGCTGAGTACCGCTTGCCGCCTAGTCAAGAGGATCAAGTTAACCTGTTTGAACTGGGTCAATCAGATTTAATGACATTCGCGAGCACACAAGCTCAAGATTTATCTTCTGGAAAAGGAAGTAAGATTATCCAAGGTCTAGGCCGCGAAGCGGCAAACAGTTTGAAGTATTGGATTAGTGATGAAGGATATACGCCTTATAATGCGCTCCGTGAATTAATGGATTCAGTAATGACTCCTACCCCAACACTTCATGAAACTGACGATAAAATGCACTTCTATTACCGTGATTTACCTATTTGGGATAACGAGCGCCGTCATTTCGATAAGTTATCTGAATTAGTTGAGTATTATTATTCTCAAAAAGTTCGCTTTGACCGTGTCCACCAAGTGTCTGGTGACTTAATTAGTAGACTAGAACAGATTTTAAAACGCAATAACAACAAGTTAAACAATTTAGAAAAAGACCGCCACACTGCCTCTTCAGCAGATGAATATAAGCTTAAAGGCGAATTAATTAATGCTTATATGTATCAAATTAATAAAGGCGATAAATCGGCCCAGTTAGAAAATTATTATGATGACAATAAAGTCTTAGAGGTATCACTAGATCCACGTCTATCACCAAACGAAAACAGTCAAAAATACTATAAAAAATATGCTAAATACCGTGATTCGTTGAAATATATCGATCGCCAAGAACGTATTACCAAAGAGGAAAATGATTATTTAGAATCGGTTTTAGTTCAAGTGGAACAAGCAGACATTGAAGACTTAATGGATATTCGCCATGAATTAGAGGATCAAGGCTATTTCTTTAAAAATAAGAAGAATCAAAAGAAACGTCAACAAACCAAATCGAAACCCCGCCAATACGTATCATCTGACGGTGTTCCGATTTATGTCGGACGCAATAATAAACAAAATGATGAATTATCAATGAAAAAAGCAAGTAAGGATCATTGGTGGTTCCATACCAAAGATATTCCAGGGTCTCACGTTATCGTCTTATCCGATAAACCAAGTGACCAAACGAAAACAGAAGCAGCAGAAATTGCGGCCTTTTATTCAAAATCAAGATCATCTGCTAATGTACCCGTTGATACAGTTCAAGTTAAAAATTTACGCAAACCTAATGGTGCTAAACCAGGTTATGTGATTTACGAAGGACAAGAAACACTTTTTGTGACACCAAAAGAAGTTAATATTCAAAAACTTGAAAAATAAAAAAAAGACACAGCCAAAAGCATGATCACTTAAACTGTGTCCTATTTTTATCGTCATTATTAAACCGTTAATTCAATCATATTCCCTTCAAAGCCAATCATCGCACTCTCATAATATCCGTCGCCTGTTGTTCGGGGTCCAGAAATAATCTCGTACCCTGCTGCATTAAGTTCTTCTGTTAAAGCATCCACTGCTTCTTTAGAACCTAACGAAAAGGCAACATGCACATATCCTGTTCGGTATAATGATTTCTCTTCCAATTGATGTTCTGGACGTGTCATAATTTCTAAACGCGCCCCACTATCAAAGGTTAAGAAATACGATTGGAACTGGGTATTTTGGTTATGGTATTTTTCATTCGACGTTGCTTTGAAATATGTTTCAAAAAATTGACGAGCGCCTTCTAAATCATCTACATACATTGCGATATGTTCGATTAACATGATGATTACCCTCTTTTCAATTCAGTAATAACTTCAATAACATCACGGCTGAGTTGTAATAATTGACTATATTTATCCGCGTCTTGGCCATTAATGATACTTGCAAAAGCCACTACTTCATCATCCATTGGATTGGTTACTGGATAGGATAAATCAAGGACTTTATTTTCTGCTTTTGAAATGACTTCAATCGTGTCGATATCTGTAATGTTGTTGACTTTTATTAACTCATTATCAAAGTAAAATTCACTATGTAAGACAGAATGAACGGCTTTAGAATTAAAAATGGAGATGTTAAAGCCATCATATTCTAAAATCGCATGATTAAATAAATCAATATCGTTTGAACCTTTAACCACATGCATTACGGCATTTTGTGGTTTCCCAAATAAATCGACAGCAACATATAGTGGGTAAATTCCAATATCATATAGTGATCCACCAGCAAATTCAGGATTAAAAACATTAGGAATGAATGTATTCGTTTGTTGTCCTTGTTGGTATTGATCATATTTAGATGAGTATTGACCGATATTTAAATTTGCCCCTAAAAATGGGTATTGTTTAGCACTTTGTTTAAACTCAATCAAATTCTTTAAATGCTTGTAAGTTTTTGTTTGAATATGGCGCGCTGCTTCAATGACGTATACGCCATTTTCTTTGGCTAACGCATTTATTTCATCCCATTGCTCAAGGTTTGCAAAGATTGGCTTTTCAACAATGACATGCTTTTTGTTTGTGACTGCTAATTTGGCATGTTCGAAGTGGAGACTATTTGGGCTGGCAATATAAATCGCAGTTAGATCTGATTGTTCTACCATACTTTCCACAGAGTCGATAGCTTTGCCTGCTCCAAATTTGTCGACGATGGTTTGGGCTTTGGCGATATTTCTTGATTGGACGTAAGCGAGTGCGTATTCGCCGCTATTTACTGCTGCGTCGATGAATTGTTCGGTTATCCAAGATGTGCCGATTGTTCCTAATTTAATCATTATATCAATCCTTTCTTTAAAAAAAGAATAACAGCTGACATATTTCGTTCAGCTGTTATTTATGACTTATTTTCGTTTGAATAAATTGGTTAAATTCCCTTCGTGAACAACAAATTGTGAACGATCAAGATGTTGACGCATAGCACGTAGGCAATTTTTCCCATCAGCTACTATAAATTCTAACAATTGATCATCATCTGTTGCAACATAAAAGCCTCGAACATATCGTCCACCAAAGAAGAGTTGTGCTCTAATTTGTTTTACATTAATCCATGGGATTTGAATAAATCCGGATCCTGTTTCTGTTCGGTAGTCAAGCCCTGTTTCACCAATTAGGATGTACCCTACCTTTGGGAGTAAGGGAGTGAGGGTTGAATTGGCTTTGGTCATATATTCAACATTCTCATTCAGTGGTGCTTGCATATTACCCCATAATTCCTAAGGCGTACATTGCGATACCAAGAACGAAGATGAATAAAATGATGTAAAGTGATTTAACATTTTTACGTAATAAGTACATTGCGAAGAATGTTAATAATAGTGGCATTAATCCAGGGATTAATTGGTTAAATATTTCACCTAAAGTTTGAACCGTTGTTTCATTGACGTTTTGTCCTGAAGCAACGCCTAATAATACCTCTTTGAATTTCTCAACGGTTACGGCATTGTTGTTTGCTTGATCTACAAGTCCTTGGAAATCAACAATTGAAGCCGGGTCATTTTCAATTTCAGAAATAACTAACGGGAAGTTCATTGATGTCCAACGAGGCACTAATACCCCCATAACGAACATACCTAAAATTGATGCCCCTGTTGTGATTTTTTGTAAAATTCCGCCTCCGAGGTCTTTTGTGATTTCTGTACCTGAACGGTAACCTAATTCTTGTGTGTACCAGATGAATGCCCAACGAATCACGTTCCAAGCGACGAAGAAAATGATTGGTCCAAGAATTGATTGTGATAGTGCCATTGAGGCCGCAAATGCTCCGATTACTGGACGTAAAGTTCCCCAGAATACCGGGTCACCAATACCAGCTAGAGGACCCATCATCCCGATTTTTACCCCGTTAATGGCTTCATCAGAAATGTCAGTACCATTAGCACGTTCTTCTTCAAGTGCAATGACAACCCCGTTAATAGGTCCATATAAGTAAGGATGCGTGTTAACGAATTCCAAGTGACGTTGTGCTGCTTGGATTTGGTCTTCCTTATTTTTATAAAGTGTTCTGATTAAAGGATTCATTGTAAAGGCATAACCTACGTTATGCATACGTTCATAGTTCCAGTTCGCCTGGATAAATTGTGAACGTAACGCAACTTTCATACGATCTCCCTTAGTCAGGTTGATTTTTTTATTATTTTGTTCAGTCATGATAATCCTCCTTCTAGTAGTCTTCTAAGATATTATCAAGAGCCGCTTCAACGCCACCAGAGGCAGATCCACCGCCGCCACCGTTGTTGTTAAATTTCGGTGATAATTCGATATAAACAAGAGCTAATGCTACACCAATAATACCCATGGCAATTAAGTTTAAGTCTGTTACTGCTGCTAATGCGAATCCTAAGAAGAAGAATGGCCATGTAGATTTAGAAGCCATCATATTAATAACCATTGCGTAACCTACCGCAACTACCATTCCCCCACCAACAGCAAGTCCACCAGTAATCCATTCTGGGATAGCATTTAAAATACCGGTTACTGTATCTGCAGGTACAGCTAAAATTAATCCTGCTGGAATTGCTACACGTAAACCTTGTAAGAACATACCAGCGTGAGCGGCAATATCAATGCCACGTAAGTTACCTTCTTCTGCTGCTCTATCTGCGTAGTGACCTAAACCAACTGATAATGTACGAACGAAAATGGTTAATGCTTGACCGGCTACGGCTAATGGAATCGCAATCGCAATCCCTTCACCCGTTGATGCACCTTTAACAAGTACTAAAATTGCTGTCGCAATCCCTGCTAAAGCCGTATCGGGCGATTGGGCTGCCCCAACGTTCATCCAACCTAATACAATCATCTGGAGAGACCCACCTAAAATTAATGCAGTTTCTAAATCCCCAGTTATTAAACCAATAAGCGTTACTGTAATGATTGGTTGGTGCATTTGAAATGAATCAATTACAGATCCATATCCCGCTAGTAAAGCGACGAATAAAATTAAAATAATTTGAATAATATTTAAGTCCATTATAATTGCCTCCTTTTAACTATATTTTGATTTTTTAAGCAGTGATTCAAAATTCTCAGGCGTATCTGATGGTACTTTACGAATATCGAATTTAACACCCATATCACGTAATTCCTTCAGTGTATCAATGTCTTCCTGATCGACTGAAATTGCGTTCGTTAATAATTCTTTACCCGTTGAATGTGCCATCGATCCTAGATTCAATTCTTTAATATCAACGCCAAGTTTAATCGCTTCTAAAGCTTCTTGCGGTGTTTCGAATAAAATAAGTGCTCTCGTCGAACCAAATCGTGGATCATTGTCAATTTCAGCGAGTTTTGAAAGCGGAATAACGTTCGCGCTCATACCTGTCGGTGCTGACTGCTTAATTAATGTCTTACGCATATCATCTTCTGCTACTTTATCAGAAACGACAATAATACGCGTTGGGTTAACTGCTTTCGCCCAACCTGTTGCTACTTGACCATGTAATAGACGCGTATCGACACGTGCTAAAACATATTTAATCTTACCATCACCTAATACTGTGCCTGGTTCAAGTGTTGCTGAACCTTTCGCTACTGGAGCAGCTGGTGCTGCAGCTTCCTCTGTCACCGGTTCCAAACTCTCCGGCTTCACTCGGACACCTGTCTCTCCACCCATTAACGTTTCGGCTAATTGGTGCGCATTATCAATTCCCATGCGGTGCCCCAATGCCTCTAATAAAATTGGCAAGTTCATACCAGAAACAATTGCAGTGTTTTCAGAATTATTCTCATGAATAATATTCGCTTGATTGAATGGAGAACCTCCCCATAAATCAACCAGGAATAATATTTCTGCACCTGGACCGAATGATTCAACAGCTGTTGTTAAATTAGCTTGTAAATCATCTGGACCTTCACTTGGCATGAACGTAACAAATTTAATATTTTGTTGTTCACCAAATATCATCTCGGCAGATTGTAGTAATCCCGCTGCAAGTTCGCCATGACTTGCTAGTATAATATTGACCATTTCTAAACCTCCTATATACTTAATAGATTCATTATAGCGTATACGCTTACAGAAATCGATTAACTTATTCTCATTTAATTCTAATAATTCACTAATAATTGCAATTAATCTTTTCTTGGCTACAATGGAGTTAATAAAGGAGGACTATTTTATGACAATTTCATTTAAAAAAGTAACGCCCCCCAAAAAGGATCATCCACAGGAAAGTGTCATTCTCTCTGACGAAACTTATGCCGCTCGCCGCGAAAAAGTATTAAGTTTAATGTCAGAATATGGCTTTTCTTCTCTGGTAATTTATGCTGATAAAGAACATGGATCAAACTTCGAATATCTAACTGGGTTTATTCCTCGATTTGAAGAAGGATTGCAGATTTTAAACTTGGACGGATCATCTTATCTATTATTGGGTAATGAGAATGCAAACAAAATAAAATTTGCGCGTGTTCAAAGTGAAGGTATTAAAGTACCCTTATTTTCACTCCCAAATCAACCAATGGGAGACTTTAAACCACTCGAAGATTATTTAGCGCAAATTGCCATTGATGGCTCGCAGAAAATTGGCTTTGTTGACTGGAAATTACTCTCAAATACATTTGATGACTTCCATAAACAAACGGCTGTACCTAGTTTCATCGTTGACTCTTTCGCAAATAAATTTGGCAGAGATAAATTATTTAATGCAACGGCATTGTATATGCATCCTGAAAAAGGAGCACGTGTCACCAATAATGCAGAGGAAATTGCCCGCTATGAATTCGGTGCTTCACTGGCAGGTGACGCTCTGTTAGATGCGATGGATTCACTAGAAGAAGGTGTCTCTGAATTTACTGCCGGAGATGCATTGAACCGAGACGGTCAATATCCAAGTGTAGTTACAATCGCTGCCTTTGGGGAACGATTTATTAATGCTAATATTTATCCCACTGAAAATACGTTGAAAAATGGTGATAAAGTTTCATTAACCGTGGCATATAAAGGTGGATTATCTTCTCGAAATGGTTACGCTGTTGAAAACGATAATCAAATTAATGAAATAGATAAGGACTATTTAGAAGACGTTGTTTATCCTTATTTCAAAGCTTACTTATGGTGGTTACAAAATGTGCGAATCGGTCTTTCAGGTGGCGCATTCTTTGATACTTTTAATGAATATTACCCTCAAGATATTTATGGCTGGGAATTATGTCCGGGACATTTAGTCGCAGATGAGGAATGGTTATCTTCTCCTTTCTTTGCTGGTTCTACTGCAAAGATTCAATCAGGGAATTTATTCCAAGTTGACTTTATTCCATCTCAACCTGACCATCATGGGGTATCTTGTGAGAGTACGGTCGCAATTGCTGATGATGCGTTACGGGCAGAAATTAAAGAAACGCAACCAGCATTATGGGAGCGCATTGAAGCACGCCGTCAATATTTATCTGATACTTTAGGTATTCAGTTGCCTTTACATGTTTTACCGATGACATCAACACTTGCTTATTACCGTCCATTCTTATTGGATCATGAGACAGCAATAGTGGTTGAATTGTATTAATAATTATATGCGAAGAAAAATCCGCTGGCCTATTGTGTCAGCGGATTATTGTTGTTTAATTTGGATGTGAGAGAATCAATTCAACATTTCCTTTTACTGTTGTCGTTTTATCACCGTATGGTACGATAAATGCTTCGCCTATAGTTATCTTATTCGATAATCCATTTATCACTAATTCCCCACTGCCCTCTATGACATTACCTAGATAATACTTATCTTTATGTAAATCAATGTCTAATTGCCCATTGATAATACCATGATAAATCGTAAACTTATCATTTTTAACAAGTGCTGTATTCGTATTACGCTCGGCAATATTGGGTCTATTGTAAGGACTATCCTGATGCGGAAATTGGATAACATCTCTGGCTTTATCTAAATGTAATTCTCTTTTGTTTCCAGAATTATCCAAACGATCGAAATCATAAATACGATAAGTCGTATCCGAACTTTGTTGAATTTCAAGTAATACAATTCCAGCTCCAATCGAATGAACGGTTCCTGGAGTGACTTCTAAAAAGTCACCTTTTTTCACTTTGATTTTACGTAGGAATTTATCAAAGTCCCCTGCTTTTATAAATTGGTCGTATTCTTCAACATTTTGTGCGTGATGACCGTAAACAATTTCAGCCCCTGGTTCAGCATGCAAAATATACCAGCATTCAGATTTCCCCAGTTCCTTCGTCTCATTTTTCATCGCATATAAATCATCCGGATGCACTTGGACCGATAAGTCATCATGGGCATCGATTATTTTAACGAGCAACGGGAATTTAGGTTTCTTTGGATAGCCAAACAACTCTTGTTGATCACGGTACAAATCGTCTAAGCGAACTCCGGAATACTGGCTATGGTTGACTACTTTAGTCACGCCATTACGGTGCGCTGATATTACCCACGCTTCGCCTGTTTGGTTACTTGGGATTTGATATCCAAAATGCGATTCTAATAAAGACCCGCCCCAAATCTTTTCCTGAAAGACAGGTTCAAAATATATAATCTCCATCAATTCACCTCCTCTACACAATTCTTTGTAGTATTATTTTAACGCACTTTGAATGAAAACGCTACCATTCGTTGGTTGATATTAATTTTAGAAAAGGATAGTGTGATCTGGTGGTGGGTGTTTAGACAAATCCAGTTTATTACTTGTCACAGGAATATTGTTAGTTGTTTTGGATTTCATTCTCAAACAACCAACAGTTCATTGGTTGTTCCTGAAATATTTTTCTAACAACCAATACTTCAGGCAATTTTGATGGTTGTTTTAGCTGATTGATTCAAACAACACATACTCTGTTGGTTGTTTCCAAAATTAAATTCAAACAACCAACACATTGAAAATGCACCCGTCAATTTCTCCTGAAATTGACTTCCTTAAATAAATGAAGCTTTTAGGCGATGCCTAAAAGCCCCATCATAAATAATGTAGAGTCGCGGACGCGACTCTTTCCTCTTGATCCCTTAGTTTGCAGAGAAAACTAGAATGACTCAAAAAATCAGGCAGCGACCAATTAGCCTCTGCCTGAAATATATTAAATACTATAATGCGTCGTAAGCGTCAGTTAATGGTGGAACAACTTGTTTCTTACGTGACACAACGCCTGGTAGGTCGATTTGTGCGTCCGTAATTTCAGCATCAAATGCTTCAGTAACCATCGCGTGGTTTTCACCAGCAACCAGTCCAATTGAGTCATTTTCTAAAATGTCTGTAATGACTAATAAGAATAAGTTGAAGTCGTTGTCTTTTACTTCTGACTCCATCACGTTTAATAAACCAGCTTTACGTTCTAAAATATCTTCAAAGCCGATTACATTAACTTGACCAATGCGGACATTGTGGCCGTTTAATTCAAAGCTTTTCGCGTCTGAATTAACTAATTCAGCGTCTGATTGTTGGCTAATGTCTGCAGAAGCTTTTAACATGTCAATACCATAAGCTTGCAGGTCAACATTTGCGATTTTAGCTAATGCTTCAGCAATGTCTTTATCTTGGCTTGTTGTCGTAGGTGATTTTAATAATAACGTATCCGAAATGATCGCTGATAACATAATTCCAGCAATTGATTGAGGAATATCGATGTCTTGTTCAGTGAACATTTTGTAAATTACACTACACGTTGAACCAATTGGTTCAGCGCGGTAGAATAAAGGATTTGCTGTATTGAAACCACTGATACGGTGGTGGTCTACCACATAATCAACCGTCACGTCAGCTAAATCGGCAACAGATTGTTGTGGCTCATTGTGGTCCACTAACGCCACATGCTCCACTTCATTTGCTACTGTTTCAACAACACGGGGTGCTTCTAATGAGAAATGGTTTAACGCATAGGCAGTCTCAGAATTTGGCTCACCTAACGCAACTGGCTCCGCAGTATTTCCTGTACGCTCTAAATAATAACTAAAAGCAATCGCTGACCCAATTGCATCTGTATCTGGATTTTGATGTCCGAAGACTAAATACTTACTCATCATATTCCTCCAATTATAATTTAATTACACATCTATCATAATATATTATTTGCCATCAATCAATTTCAATTGATCAATATGCATCACAATCACTTGCCCCAATTTATCCAACTCTGGAACCGCCGAACCATTATTTAAACGCTCAGTCAGAGGCACTTCAACCGACTTAAACGCACTATCATGCCCCGTATCGCCCTTAACAATCACCGGCTCCGTCCCATCATTTAAACTCACTAAATTAATAATACGATGCGGATCATTCTTACGATCTTTCAGTAACAGTATGCCACGATTCCCTCTGTTAGCTTCTGCGATGATTGATGTATTAAATCGTTTGACATTCCCGTTTTGAGTTAAGACAATCGCCTGAGGATGTGCCACGCTTGTATCTGATAATTGCATTCCTGCTACATGGTCATCTGCCTTTAAGTTGATCGCGATGACACCTTGGGCTTTCGGTCCATACTGCGAGACATCACCTAATGGATAGCGCAAGCTGTACGTTTGATGTGTTACGAGCAATACTTCTAAATCATTGACTTTGTCTTCTGACGCTACTTCAGCAACTGAAACGACACGGTCGGTGTTGGTTTTCAATTTCATTGCGGTTTGAGAGCGTGTCTTATAACTTCTAAATGTCACAAACTCATCTAATTTAACCCGTTTAATCATACCTTCACGCGTTGCTAGAACGAGTTCACGACTATCCTCGGCACCTGTTGTGTCGTCTAAACTAACGGCCGCTTTGGTGACGAAAATAATTTCTTCCTGCTCTTCGAGTTTGAATTGCTGCGAATAATGGACACCCATATCTTTCCATTTAGTGTCCTGTAATTCATTCACTGGTAAGAATAAATAATTACCTAAATTCGTAATCGCAACGAGCGCATCATAAGTACTCATTTCACCCACAAATAATGGATAATCTAAGTCACGGCTACCAATATCATCCACTTGTGAAGATTGGAATGAACGCATGCTCGTACGTTTGAAGTAACCTTCCTTAGTTACTGCAACCATCACTTGTTCTTCAGCCACAAGGAGTGTTTGTTCCACTTCAATCTCTTCAATTTCCGCTTCAATGACTGTACGGCGAGGCGATTTATATCGTTTCTTAACCTCTTTCAATTCATTGACTAGGACATTATTTAAAATCGCACGGTCACCTAAGATGCTTTGATACATCTGAATGCGTTCATTTAATTCTAAACGCTCATTTTGTAACGCCGTCACGTCCGTATTAGTTAAACGGTACAGTTGTAAACTCACAATCGCTTCAGATTGCGGTTCTGAGAAGTCGAATTCCTTCATTAAATTCTCTTTGGCATCTTTTTTACTATCAGAACGACGAATCGTCGCAATCACTTCATCTAAAATAGACACCATACGAATTAAACCATCCACAATATGTAAACGCGTTTGATCCGTTGTTAAGAGATTTCTAGTCCGGCGTGTGATGACTTCTTGTTGGTGAGCAATATATGCTTCCAACATTTGAATCAAACCAACTTGTTCCGGTGTACGGTTATTTATCGCCACCATGTTAAAGTTGTAGTTCATTTGAAGATCGGTATTTTTTAGTAAATAATTTAAAATCGGTTCAGGATCCACTTCACGGCGTAGTTCAATAACTAAACGCACACCATTACGGTCTGTTTCGTCACGGACTTCAACGATGCCTTCGATTTTTTTAGACAGGCGAATATCGTCGAGTTTTTGAATTAATTTTGTTTTATTAATATCATATGGTAATTCTGTGGCGACAATTTGTGATTTGCCTCCTTTTAACTCTTCGATTTCAGTTTTGGCTCGCATGACAACGCGGCCACGCCCGGTTTTATAAGCAGATTCTAATTGGTCAGCCCCTTGGATAATGGCACCCGTTGGGAAATCCGGACCTTTAACATATTTCATTAATTGTTTCAGCGTATATTTCTCGTGCGTTAACATATAAACAATCGCATCGATGACTTCTGCTAAATTGTGTGGCGGAATATCAGTCGCATAACCCGCTGAAATACCAGTTGCCCCATTGACGAGTAAATTCGGGAAACGAGCCGGTAATACAATCGGTTCTTCGAGTGAATCGTCAAAGTTTAAAGCAAAGTCAACCGTATCGTAGTTGATGTCTGCCAGTAATTCCATCGCAATTTTAGACAGGCGTGCCTCGGTATAACGCATCGCAGCCGCCGGGTCGCCGTCCATTGAACCATTATTCCCATGCATATCAACAAGCGGTTCACGGTTCTTCCAGTCTTGAGACATACGAACCATTGCCTCATAAACAGATGAGTCACCGTGGGGATGGTAGTTACCGATGACATTACCAACGGTTTTAGCCGATTTACGGTAAGGATTATCGGCCGTGTTGCGGTCTTGGTACATCGCATATAAAATACGGCGTTGTACTGGCTTTAGGCCGTCACGAATATCCGGTAATGCACGGTCTTGGATGATGTATTTTGAATAACGACCAAAACGGTCACCAATGACATTGGCAAAGGTTAGTTCTTCAATATTTTCATGTTGTAATACCATTATGCCTCATCCTCCTCGCCAAATAGTGATATATTTTCTACTGTTACATCTTGTTCTTCATCTAAATCAGCTTGATCCGCTAATTTATCTTCTACTTGTTCTTCAATTTGTGCATGCACTGCTTCATTTTCAGCAAGTAGTGTATCTTCCTCATCCATTGTGAACTGAACATTTTCTTCAATCCACTTACGACGTGGTTCAACTTTCGTTCCCATTAATGTAGTTAAACGGCGCTCAGATTGAGCAGTATCGTCGATGGTTACACGAATTAATAAACGCGTATCTGGATTCATTGTCGTATCCCATAACTGGTCGGCGTTCATCTCCCCTAACCCTTTATAGCGTTGGAGGATATAGCCTTTACCGAAGTCTTTCGTGATATCATCTAATTCTTCATTCGTCCATGCATAGGCGATTTTTTCAGATTTACCTTTCCCCTTGGATACCTTGTACAAAGGAGGCATCGCTAAGTATACTTTTCCTGCTTCAAGAAGGGGTTTCATATAGCGGTAAAAGAAAGTTAGAAGAAGCACCTGAATGTGCGCCCCATCGGTATCCGCATCGGTCATGATAACGACTTTATCATAGTTGACGTCTTCGATATTGAATTCTGGTCCCACACCGGCACCAATGGTATAAATCATCGTGTTAATTTCTTCGTTCTTCATAATGTCTGCCATTGAGGCTTTTTCGGTATTAATTACCTTACCACGAAGCGGCAAAATCGCTTGATAGCGGCGGTCACGACCAAGTTTAGCAGAACCTCCGGCTGATTCTCCCTCGACAAGGTACAATTCATTTTTTGTTGTGTCTTTTGATTGAGCTTTGGTTAATTTACCTGAAATTAACTTTTCTTGTTGCGATCGTTTGGCACCACTACGAGAAGCGTCACGCGCTTTACGGGCAGCTTCTCTTGATTCGCGTGCTTTGATGGCCTTTTTGATAATGTTTTTAGCAAAGTTACCATTTTCATTTAAGTAAATCGTAATTTGTTCATTGACGAAATTATCAACTAATGTACGGGCTTTGGGTGTACCCAATTTATCTTTGGTTTGTCCCTCAAATTGTAAGTATTGTTCAGGAATACGGACAGAAATAACGGCCGAAACACCTTCACGAATATCAGACCCTTCGAGATTCTTTTCTTTTTCTTTCAGCAAGCTAAAACGGCGCGCATAATCGTTGAAGGCTTTGGTTAATCCAGTCTTCATTCCTGTTTCATGCGTCCCACCACCGGGTGTGCGGACATTATTCGCAAAGGATAAAATGGTTTCAGAATAACCATCATTGTATTGCATCGCAAAGTCCACTTCGAATTCTTCCGCTTCTCCGGAAATCGAAATGGTCTCACCTAATGTTGCTTTTTCTTCATTTAAATATTCAATAAAATCTTTTAATCCATCTTCGTAATGGAAAGTTTCAGACTTATCATTGCGGTGGTCATTAATTTCAATCGTCAACCCTTTTAATAAGAAGGCTGATTCACGTAAACGATCCGCAATGGTTTCATAAGAAATAGTCGCATTACCAAAAATAGTTTTATCCGGCATAAAAGTCACTTTCGTCCCATTAGCCGATTTATCATTGTTTTTAGTGCGTTTCAATTTACCAGCAGGATGTCCGCCATCTTCAAAGCGCATGGTGTAAGTATACCCATCACGCATAACGTCAACTTCCAACCAACTCGATAAAGCATTAACAACGGCCGCACCTACACCATGCAGTCCCCCAGCTGATTTGTAACCACCTTGGCCGAATTTACCCCCGGCATGTAGGACTGTAAAAATAATTTCAATCGTGGCTTTACCACTTTCATGTTTCCCAGTTGGCATTCCACGACCATTATCCGTTACAGAAACACTCCCATCGGCGTTTAAATCAACCGTAATGTGATCTGCAAAATCAGATAAAGCCTCATCCACTGAGTTATCAACGATTTCATATACTAAATGATGTAAACCACGTTGATCCGTTGACCCGATATACATACCAGGACGTTTCCTAACGGCATCCAGACCTTCTAAAATCTGAATGGCATCATCATTATAATTTGTTAAGGCATCTTTTGATGTCATTCTTTCACCTCTAACTTTTGTTTCAACTTTAACATCATACCAAACTTTTTCCTGTTTGAAAAAGATATTTCGCACTTAGGCGAAAATTTGTTCGCTTTGTTTAAGCTACTGATTGTTGCAAATGGGTAAAATCTGCTCAATTAGCATAGAATTGTGTAAAAAATATGCTAAAATAAAAGTATCCTGAACGGAGGTAAACAATGAATTTCATGCATATTATTTATATCTTACTTGCTTATTTAATCGGGAGTATTCCCACAGGTGTCTGGTATTCAAAAATTAAACACAATCAAGATGTTCGTGACTTAGGTAGTGGTAATAGTGGCGCGACCAATGTTGGCCGAAATTTCGGTTTTAAAGCAGCCGTCTTCGTGACCGCCATTGATGTCCTTAAAGGTTGGATCCCAATGGGACTTGCAATGCATTATTTAGGAGACTATCCACTCACAACAATGGGAATCGGAGCAGCAGCCGTACTCGGCCACTCATTCCCAATCTTCGCCGGATTTAGAGGCGGAAAAATCGTAGCCACATCAATCGGAGTCCTACTCGGCTACCATTTCTGGCTCGCCATCTTCGATGTCGTAGTCCTATTTATTACAATGTATGTAACCAGCATGGTCAGTGCCGCAGCCATTATCAGTTATGGCGTCACAACCATCGTTAACTTATTCATCGCACCCGCACCCGCATATAAAGTCGGATTCATCCTAGTTTACATCTGGCTACTCTACCGCCACCGCCAAAACATCCAACGCCTACTCAAAGGCGAAGAAAGCCGCCTAAAATTTGGCCTAAACCAAGACAAATCGAAGAAAAAATAATTCAAATCAAACAGAGTTGCAGTACCAAAACGGTGCAGCAACTCTGTTTTTGGTTTGTGTGGGGGTGATTGGTGGTTGAAATACCTCTAAATTGAATAACAACTTATTGATTTTAAAGAGTTGTTACCCATTCATACCACTTTTGAGTAACAACTCCTAGATTTCAAATAGTTGTTACTCAGTACTATTCTTTTTGAGTAACAACTCCTAGATTTCAAATAGTTGTTACCCAGTACTATTCTTTTTGAGTAATAACTCCTAGATTTCGAATAGTTGTTACCCAGTACTATTCTTTTTGAGTAACAACTCCTAGATTTCAAATAGTTGTTACCCATTACTATTCTTTTTGAGTAACAACTCCTAGACTTCAAATAGTTGTTACCCAGCCCATACAATTCTACCACTCTCACAACAATCCCATCACACCAAACTACGGATCAAAATCCAAAGTCAATTTCCCCAGAAATTGACCCCCACAAAAAATCAAAAAGGAGTCGCCCCGCGACTCCCTCTATCTGTAATCAACCTTTTAGGCCACGCCTAAAAGCATCCGCTCTAAAATATCACTCAAAAATCCAAAAGAAACCAAAACAACAACCGAACCCACTAGGAAAAGGAAACAATAAAATTTGCGGACCAAAGGACCAAAGCAAATTCCAACCATCCCAAACCAAAAACCAATCCCCAGCAGTTCTCCGATTTCTCCAATCCCCCAGTTGAATTTGAGTATCTCTATTTAATAATACTGAATTTATTACTCGTACTACTACAATCTCTCTACACACAAAGCATATCGCAGAGAAAGGGGCATTCATGTGCAGTGAATAGGACGAACTAGCGTATTAGAAGCTGTGCGCGCGAAGCAAGCTACAGATTCAATAGCTAGGCGAGTCTGAAGCTCCTCCGAAGGAGAGCGTAAGACGGTCCCACAGCACAATGAATGCCCCTTTCTCGTAGATATGCGTTTCCCCAAACTCTATCTCTTAATAAAATCAATCGTATAATCATGCGTACGAATCTCATTCGGCCCCAACGACTGACTCGCATACTTAGACACATAATCCCCATCCGAATGCTCATCATCCGCCAACCCAGCCCACGGCTCAATACACACAAACCCAGCACGCTTCGGATACGGCGACCAAACTCCCACAAACGGCATCCGACTCGACTTCACCAAAATCTCAAGACCCGCCGCCTCATCAATCAAACTCACTTCAGTCTGCTTACCAATCTGATAAATCAACGCATCATTCTTAAACGACTTATGCGTCAAAGCTTCTTTCGTCACCGACTCATACTTCGCCGCATCCAAACGCACCAAACCATCTTTCGTTAACGGAATGTGCAAATACTGACCCTGGGGACTAAACTGAACATAAATCTGATCAAACTCATCATGGCCCTTCTCATCCTTCGTCTGTGACACATTAAAAGCAGGATGACCACCCACACTATAATAAATCACATCATCACTCGGATTCAAAATCTCATAACTCACCGTAATTTGATTATCATGCAAAATATACGTAATTTGGAAACTAAACTCGAAAGGATATTTCTCCAATGTCTCCGGCGAACTCTTCAAATTAAACGTCGCCGAATTAGACGTCACCATCTGCTCAGTAAACGCCATATCACGCGCAAAACCATGCTGACTAATATGATACGTCTTCCCATCAAACTGGTACTGATCATCCTTCACACGCCCCACATTCGGAAATAAAACCGGCGCGTGACGCTTCCAAAACGCAGGATCCCCCTGCCACAAATACTCATGCCCCGTCTTAGCATCCTTAATTGAGGTCAACTCCGCCCCCTCAAGTGAAATTTCAACGATTAAATCATCATTGGAAATCGTAACCATACACTCGCCCCCTTCATTTCATAACCATATTATAGCTAATTTCAACATTTTTATCACTCAATTTTAATAAAACAACCATCTTTTTGAAAGGAAAATATACAAATTTAAGATAAAACTCAGATCGCAGTTAGTTCTCAAATTTAGAATTCCTCAAAAATAACACGAGCCGTTGAGCTCGTGTTATTCATACTCATACATAGATATGAGCCATATTTTAAAAAATTAAAGAATATAGTGACTTAAATCGCGGTTCTCGACGATATCGCCTAAGCGGTCGTCAACATACTGCTGATTAATCGTGATGTGACCCATCTGCATGTCGGTCGCTTCGAATAACAACTCATCCAGCACCGTCTCCAAAATCGTGTGGAGGCGACGCGCACCAATATTATCGGTCGTCTCATTCAGTTCAACCGCAAATTCAGCCATACGGCTAATCGCGTCATCGGTAAATTCAACGGTTACACCGTCCGTTTCGAGTAACGCAATATATTGTTTCGTTAATGAATTCTTCGGCTCGACTAAAATACGTTGGAAATCTTCCTCCGTTAAGTCTTTCAAGTTGACACGAATTGGGAAACGACCTTGCAATTCAGGAATTAAATCCGATGGTTTAGCTTCATGGAAGGCACCAGAACCGATAAATAGGATGTAATCCGTGTTGATAATACCGTATTTCGTCTGAATTTGAGAACCCTCAACAATCGGTAAAATATCACGTTGCACACCTTGACGACTCACCTGACCAGATCCGTTAGAGCCTGAAGAAATCGCAATCTTATCCATCTCGTCAATGAAAATAATCCCACGTTCTTCAGCTAATGTTAAAGCCGTTTGGTTAATATCATCTTGGTTCACTAATTTTTCTGATTCCTCTTCGATTAATAATTCAAGCGCCTCTTTAACGGTAACGGTACGCTCAATCATTTTCTTAGGTTGCATCCCAGCAAGAGAATCTTGTAAATCCATCATTTGTTCCATGGCTGGATTTAAGTTCATTTGTAATTTTTTCTCTTCAATTTTGATCGTCACTTCATGATCATCTAATTGGCCATTACGAATTTGTTCACGGATAGCACGGCGCGTTTTCGCCACTTCTTCCGTTTCAACTTCTTCCTCTTCTTGCGTTTGAGGGGCAAATTGTGCCATCATCGAAGCAAAGTCAAAACCACCAGCTGGATTCGGCGTTGGCTCCTCTTTTTTAACTTTTTCGCCTGGTTTCAACGCTTTAGCAATTTTAACAATTGCGTTCGCTTCCGCATCATCACGGACTTCCGCATGTTTTTCACGCTTAACCACGCGGATTGCGTTTTCCACTAAATCGCGGACCATTGACTCGACGTCACGACCGACATACCCAACTTCCGTATATTTAGTCGCTTCAACTTTAACAAAAGGTGCGTTCGCTAAATCAGCTAAACGGCGGGCAATTTCAGTTTTACCGACACCTGTTGGACCAATCATTAATAAGTTTTTCGGTTTAACTTCCTTTTGCATATCTCCGTCTAATTTTAAACGGCGAATACGGTTTTGAAGCGCGATCGCAACAGCACGTTTAGCGTCCGCTTGACCAATAATATATTCATCTAATGAGCTGACAATCGCTCTCGGTGTTAATTGTTGATTCATAAAGTCCTCCATTATTGCATTGATTCGACCGTAATTTGGTCGTTTGTATAAACATCAATCTCTCCAGCAATTTCAAGAGATTTACGCGCAATCTCCTCTGCTGATAAATCGGCATTTCTAAGCATCCCGCGGGCTGCTGCTAAGGCAAAGTTTCCGCCTGATCCAATCGTTAAAATACCATCATCTGGTGAAATGACTTCCCCTGTCCCAGAAACCAGTAATAAATCTTCGTCATTCATCACGATTAATAATGCCTCTAACTTCTGTAAAGTACGGTCCGTGCGCCATTGTTTAGCCACTTCGACCGCAGCTCTGGTTAATTGACCTTGATGCTGGCGTAATTTTTCTTCGAACATGTCAGATAGTGTAATCGCGTCAGCCACACCACCGGCGAATCCGATAACGACTTTCCCATCATAAATACGACGCAATTTCTTCGCGCCACCTTTCATGATTGTCGCTTCGCCCATAGTTACTTGACCGTCTCCAGCCATTGCTAATTGGTTATCTTTTTTTACTGCACAAATCGTTGTCATTTATTCTTCTCCTTTAGTTTTTCGCTTCGCTCTAGGAAATACATTCATATATTGTTCACGCAATTTATCTTTGGTTACGTGCGTATATATTTGAGTGGAACTTAAATCTTCATGCCCCAATAATTCCTGGACACTCCTTAAGTCTGCGCCATTATTTAACAAATGCGTCGCAAAGGTATGGCGCAATTTATGAGGGTGTATTGTTAAGTTTAAAGCACCCACTTGAATTACTTTATTTAAGATATCATGCACTTGAGGTGTCGTCAATTCTTTCCCCTTATGGGACAAAAAGACGGTATCAAGACTATCGTCAGAAATAAGTTGTGGGCGTAAGTGGATTTTATAAGCCTTGATCGCTTCCATAGCCTGGTCGCCAATCGGGACAAGTCGCTCTTTATCACCTTTACCAAGGACCCGAATAATTTGCATCTGCTCGTCGACTTGTCTAAAAGTTAAACTCGTCAATTCGCTCACACGCATCCCCGTTGCGTAAAAGGTCTCAATGATCGCGACATCGCGAAGTCTGAGTTCTGAATCAGAATTTCTAGCCGCATCAATAATCGCAGTCATCTCATCTTCGTAGAAAAATTCGGGTAAATGTTGTTTCTTCACATCATATTGCACCAAAGCCGTTGGATCAGTTTCTACCCAACCTTGACGCAGCGCATACTTATAAAAAGACCGCAAACTCGATAATTTCCGCGCAATCGTCGTCCTTGAATTTTCCAGCTCCGTCAAATGCGCAATAAACAAACGAATATCTTGATAATTGATATTTTGAAGTTCAGTAGGTGCCGTACTCGTAATAAATTCCGCAAACTGCTCCAAATCACGCTGATACGCCGTCACCGTCGCATCGGAATAACGCCGCTCATTCGACAAATATGCCATAAACAACGCAATATACTCGTCCATTCCCGCTCACCACTTTCATTCAAAATTTTCATGTGTCTCATTCTTTTAATGAATGATTAATATATATTATAGCGCAAAACCGCTATCAGTATCTAGGACCAAAGACTGAATTTTGACTATTATTGACTATTACCCCTCTTTGAAAAGAAGGTAGACGCCAGAGGACTAACTTCGATTATCGTAACTATAAAATTTCCTTGGAATTGCGATATTTTAAGTACTAGTTTTATCATAACTTTACTTTAATCAAAGAGTTAAGATGTTTTTGAGTCCAATATTATCTTAACTCACATAGATGCAAGAAGTTATGATAATTGGATTGTACTAAACCATCCTAAACCCAATATTAACTCGAGGAGTTTAAATGCACTTGTCAATTTCTCCGGAAATTGACTTCCGCTCATAAAAAGATGCTTTTAGGTCGAGCCTAAAAGCCACATCAAACTTATGATCGATTCGCCAGCGCGACTCTTTCCTCTTGACTCCTTTGTTTGTAGATGGATACTAGGCTGCAATTTCACCGTATCAGTTTAAACTAAATCGTATGATCGATTTGTTACTCTAACCCTGTTTCTATAACAAGTTTTTTAGGCATCATCAACTGAGATTATGGGTTCTCCGAAGGAATCAAAAGACCCCATAAAATATGGCATGAAATTATGGGTTCTCCGATGAAATCAAAAGAACCCATAAAATATAGCCTGAAATTATGCGTTCTCCGATGAAGTTAAAAGTACCCATAAAATTTAGCCTGAAATTATGAGTTCTCCGATGAAGTTAAAAGTACCCATAAAATACAGCCTGAAATTATGCGTTCTCCGATGAAATCAAAAGAACCCAAATTTTACATTCATCCTAAAACCACTACAAACAAGTAGCGTTTAAATGCACTTGTCAATTTCTCCGGAAATTGACTTCCACATATAAAAAGATGCTTTTAGGCCGTGCCTAAAAGCCACATCAAACATAAGATAGAGTCGCCAGCGCGACTCTTTCCTCTTGACCCCATCGTTCGTAGTTGAATGCTAGCCTAGCTATCCGACTCAATCCTAAACCCTCTACCATATTTTCCAATAAAAATCCCCACGACCAAGTTGGCAGTGGGGATTGAAAATTTTAGTTTTAAACAACGTCCTCTTTGTAGTCACAGTGGCTACATTTAACTTCTGTGCCTTTGCGGGTTGTTTTTTCGGTTAAGTAGTGTTCACATTTTGGACATGGGCGTGAAATTGGTTTTTCCCATGATACGAAGTCGCATTCTGGATAGCGTTCGCATCCGTAGAATATACGGTTTTTCTTCGATTTGCGTTCGACGATTTCGCCTTTTTTACATGTTGGACAAGTGACGCCAATTTTCTTGACGATGGCTTGTGTGTAACGACAGTCTGGGAATCCGCTACATGCATAGAATTTCCCGTAACGGCCAATTTTGATGACCATTGGGTGTCCTGATTCAGGACAATCGAAACCGGCTGGTTCGTCTTTGATTTCGATTTCTTCCATTTCTTCTTCAGCGTGGTCTAAAGATGGGCCGAATGATTCGTAAAATTCATTGAGCACTTTTACCCATTCTTGTTTACCTTCTTCGATGTCGTCGAGTTTACCTTCCATGCCGGCGGTAAAGTCAGCATTAACAATTTCTGGGAAGAATTCGACCATCACATTATTGACGATTTCGCCGAGTTCAGTTGGTTCAAAACGTTTAGCTGCCATTTTAACATAGTAGCGTTTACGCAGCGTCTCAATCGTAGGTGCATAGGTTGACGGACGACCGATTCCTAACTCTTCTAAAGTTTTAACTAAACTTGCTTCATTATAGCGTGCAGGTGGTTGGGTGAAGTGTTGTTCCGGTTCCATTTTGTCCACTTTGACTTTATCGCCAGCAACCATTTCAGGTAAAATATTGTCTTTGGATTTGCCTTGTGGATATACCTTTAAGAAACCTTCAAATTTAATCACCGACCCATTTGCTCTAAATTTAACGTCATTTTGCGAAATATCTACTTTTTGCGTATCGTAAACTGCTGGTGCCATTTGGCTGGCCATAAAACGACCCCAAATTAATGAATAAAGTCTAAATTGGTCACGGCTAAGCGACTCTTTAATATCGTCCGGTTTTAAATTCGGATTCGACGGACGAACTGCCTCATGGGCATCTTGAGCACCCGCTGAATTCGTCGTTTTCGTCCCTTTACCAATATATTCCTGACCATATTCCAAACCAATTAAATTAACCGCCGCATCACGGGCTGTTTGAGAAATACGAGTTGAGTCGGTACGCATATACGTAATTAAACCAACCGTACCATGCCCTTTAACCGCAATCCCTTCATATAATTGTTGTGCGATCATCATTGTTTTCCCTGTACGGAAATTCAATTTATTCGCCGACTCTTGTTGAAGTGTTGACGTTGTAAATGGCGCATTCGGATTACGGCGGCGCTCGCTATGGGTTACGGCATCGATATTAAATTCCGCATCCACATCCAAACGGTTCATCACCGCATCAACCTCTTCTTGGTTATGCAGATCTTGTTTTTTACCATCTACTCCGTAGAAACTGGCGTCAAATTTCGAACGCCCTTTTTTAAAGGTTGTCGGGATTGACCAGTATTCTTCAGGTTTGAAGTTACGGATCTCGTTTTCACGTTCAATAATAATGCGTAATGCAGTCGATTGAACACGTCCAGCACTTAATCCTGATTTGATTTTTTTCCATAGTAAGGGAGAAATCGAATAACCAACAACACGGTCTAAAATACGACGTGCTTGTTGCGCATCGACTAAATCTTTATCAATTTTACGTGGGTGTTTGAATGCCTCTTTAACGGCGTCTTTTGTAATTTCATTAAAAATAACGCGGTTTTCAGCGTCTTCATCCAACTTCAGTAAATGATTAATATGGTAAGCAATTGCTTCCCCTTCTCTATCCGGGTCAGCTGCGAGATAGACGTTTTCAGCCTTTTTAGCTAAACGACGTAATTCTTTTACCGTTTCACCACGGCCACGGATTGTTATATAGTCCGGTTCGAAATTATTTTCAATATCTACACCCATACGACTCTTTGGTAAGTCACGTAGATGTCCTTTACTTGCGACCACTTTATAATTGCGGCCTAAATATTTATCAATGGTTTTTGCTTTAGTAGGTGATTCGACAATAACTAAATTTTTAAAAGTCAAACATTACCCACTCCTTTTCTTTTATTTAATTGGTAGTCAATATTTTAACTGTCCAAATATGTTCCTTGACAATGTACGATGAATTTTAATACTTGTCAACAATAATTATTTTTTATTTTTAAAAGTATAGTCCATTTTCAGTTCGGTGAGCCTTTAGAATATGGTAAATTTCGGTCATTGCTTGAGGGACTGAAATGATTGGTGTAGCGCCATTATAGATGAGTTCATTACACCCTTCCGCTTGGCTGTCCGTTATGCGTCCAGGTAGGACTAATAATTCTTTATTAAATTGAATCGCATAATTCGCTGTGATTAAACTACCACTCCCAACTGCGCCTTCAATTACGGTGGTCACAGGTGTGAGTCCGGCTACTAATCGGTTGCGCATAACAAAGTGGTGTTTTTTTATTTTTGAGTCAGGTAAATATTCTGATAAGACTAATTGATTCGCCGCCATTTCTGATTGAAGCGGCATATTTTCCCTTGGATAACTATAATTTAAACCACTGGCAATTATCCCAATCGTACTGCCACCTTCTGTCACTGCGGTTTGATGGGCTATTTGATCCACCCCTGTAGCCAGTCCTGAGACAAGACAAATATGTTGTTCAACGAGTGCCTTACTTAATTCATACGTGACTTGTTTTCCGTATTCAGTCACTTTTCTCGTTCCGATGATGGAAACACTCGGGAGTTTGAGTAAATTTAAGTCACCCGAATAAAATAGCATAATCGGTGGCTGTGGTAAATGCATAAAGCTTTCAGGATAAAACGATTCACCAATCATAAACGCTTGCCTTGATAAGGTTTTAACGGTTTCAAATTCTCTTTCAGTGATGTAAAAATCAATGTTCGGCTTTTTACGAGATCCCGTAAAATTAATTGAATGATGTACCTGTTTAAGATCATTCATATTATAACGGTCCTTACTATATTCAAATTGTACAAATTGCCTTAAATATTTCCATAATTGTTGATAAGAGACACCTTTAGTCATTAACCAGATTAACGTTTCTTTTAAAGTTAGTTCCATAATAATCACCTCTATATATAAATAAGCCTTTTTTTCCAAAATGTGAAAAAAAGGCTCATTTATTTTAATTATTTTTAAATTTTACGAGGTTGCATCGATGGAACGGGTTTAAAACTTTGACGGTGGATCGGTAAATAACCATAATTTTCCAATCCATCCAAATGTTCTCTAGTTCCATATCCCATATTGCTTTTGAAACCATATTCGGGATAACTTTCGTGGTACTGAATCATTAATTCGTCACGGTATACCTTTGCTAAAATACTTGCGGCTGCGATACTCAATGAATTGGCGTCGCCTTTAATAATCGATTGTTGCGGGATGCCATTTTGAAGTTCCATTGCATCAATAAGCAGGTAATTGGGTTTAAAAGACAGTGCTTCAATCGAGCGCTCCATTGCGATTTTAGTCGCTTGATAAATATTGAAACGGTCTATTTCTGCCGCTTCAACTACACCAATTCCGTAGTCTAACGCCACTTCTTTGATTAATTCAGCGAAAGTCAGGCGTAGCTCGTGACTTAACTGCTTGGAATCGTTGACACCAAGTAACGCGTCGCAGTTGTCCGGTAAAATAACAGTGGCTGCCACAACAGGTCCAGCTAATGGGCCACGGCCAACTTCATCCAGTCCCGCGATATATTTAACACCTTGGGATTTCAGATGGCGTTCGTAGCTTAATTTTTGATGATGCGCGGCAATTAAGTCGTGGCGTTTTTGGATTTGTTTCGCGCGTACTTTAATCGCAGTTTGAACGCCTTTTCGGCTATCTTCTTTGAATGTTTCGAATAAAGGGTCGTCCAGTGTTTCGATTGCAGCTAATTGCGCTTTAATTTCTTTGATGGTTAGTGGTTTCATACAGGACTCACTTCTGGGCGGTCTAATGTCACTTGACCTAAACGGTCTTGGCGGTAATCAACCATCATACGTAAACTGGCTTCGTCATAATTATCTTTTAAACCTAAGTTTTTGGTGATGGCCAGTAAAATATCAACGGAACTTAACGTTTCCAGATCATTATCTGAAATTTTATAACGTGTTTGTAGGTCTTCAGGGTAAAATTGGCGCATATAGTCAATTAAATATAGGGCTAAATCATCCATATGTAATAATGAATCTTTGATTGCTCCTGTAATTGCGAGCTTTTTACCGACATCTGGGTCTTCGAATTTTGGCCATAAAATACCAGGTGTATCTAATAATTCAAAGTCACGGCCAATTTTTAACCAGCGTTGTTGCTTGGTAACACCGGGTTTATTTCCCGTTTGAGCTTGGTTTTTACCGACAAAACGATTGATAATCGTTGATTTACCCACATTTGGAATTCCGATGATCATTAATCGGATTGCACGGGGTTTTACGCCTTTTTTCTTTTGCTCTTCAAAATATGGTGCCATCATTTTAGTAATCACTTGTTGTAGTTGTTTGATGCCTTTATTATGCTGAGCGTCGACTGCGACGACGGGCATGTCATCTGTTTGAAGGTGCTGAATCCATTGATTTGTTAGTTTAGAATCAGCCAGGTCCGACTTGTTCAGGACGATGACTTTCCGCTTATTTTGGGTAATTTCGTCAATTAATGGATTTCGGCTCGATTCGGGGATGCGGGCATCGACTAATTCGATAACAACATCGACCATTGGTAATTTCTCCGTCACTTCACGGCGCGCTTTGGCCATGTGGCCGGGGAACCATTGGATATTACTCATATTTTCACTCTCCTTTTTAAATAGAAAAGCAGAATGGACACTGGTATAACAGTACCCATTCAGCTTCGATTAGGCTGCTTCGTCTAATTCCTCAGCAGCGTTTCCTTCTTTTAATACCTCTACGGCACGGTCATATTGAGGGTCAATTTCCTCAAGTAAACGGCGTGCTTCTTCATTTAATTTCGTCGTTGTTTCTGCTGTAACGACGCCTGTTTCTTCTAAATCGTGTTCGTTTTGGAACGCTTTAATTGCTGTTTCCATCGTTTCATCGAAGTATTCCGTTGTTTCTAAGTCATACTCTAGTAGCTCAAGTGTCGTTCCAATCGTTTGAACACCTGGGTCAGAGTCGCCTAATTGGTATGTATCCGCTGCGTTGAGTAGAATCGCACCCTCTAATGGATTCGGGTCCACTTCCTCAGTTGCGGCTACGCCTTCTTCATGAATCCAAACGCCTTCGGCTGTTAACCATTTAGCAATCGTGATTTTTAAGTCACCGTATTCGCCTTGTGGGAGAACAGATTGAACCGATCCTTTACCAAAGGTTGTTTGACCAATTAATGGTGTGCCGTTGTTTTCATTAACGGCTGCCGCTAGGATTTCACTGGCACTGGCACTACCTTCATTGATTAAGAAGACATACGGTTCGTCGATTTGGAAATCACCGTATTCATCGTCGTTGGCTGTATAAACCGTTTTACGTGCATTCGATTCTTCCATCTGCATAATATTTTCGCCGTCTTCTAAGAACATGTTACTAATCAGTAAGACTTGATCGAGTAATCCACCTGGATTATAACGGAGGTCAAAGACAAATTCTGTCGCTCCTTGGTCACGGAGGTCGGTTACGACGGTTTCTAATTCCTCAGTCGTTGTTCCGTTAAATTGCGTAATATTCACATAACCTGTTTCAGGATTATCTTCATCGATTTCACCTGTAACCGTTACAATTGGAATTTCAGCACGTTCGATGGCTACATCAAATGTATCGTCGCCCCTTTGGATGACTAAATCAACGGTTGTCCCAATTTCACCACGAATGAGATTCACAATTTCGTTCGTATCCATTCCAGTTAATTCTTCGCCGTCGGCCTCTAAAATAATATCATTTGGCAGTAGTCCCACTTCACTAGCTGGTGTTCCTTCGATTGGCGCAACAATGGTTGGTACATCATCAATCATTTGGAATTGAACACCAATACCTGAAAATGATCCTTCAACATCGTTGGTCATCTCTTCCGCTTGGTCAGGATTTAGGAATTCCGAATATGGGTCTCCCGTTGCCTCTACCATCCCTTTTAGAGCGCCTTGAACGAGGTCTTCCTTTTCTAAGTCTTCTATATATAAGGCTTGGATTGAGTCATAAACTTGTTGAATGGTCGCAAAGTCGTCATCCGATAACGTTTCTTGTTCATCTCCAAATAACCAATTGAGGTTGCCTTGAGCAAGAACGGGTAATTTAACCCCGATTAAAATAATATTCAAGGCTAATAATCCGACAATTAGCACTGTAGACCATTTAAACGGTCTCTTTTTCATTGATACACTTCTTTCTTTGTTTGACTAATTAGGCACTTAATTGCTTCACTGTTCTAAGCGCGATTTCCATCATTTGTGTAAACGTTGTTTGACGTTCTTCGGCTGTTGTTTCTTCACCTGTAATGATGTGATCAGATACAGTACATAAAGCTAATGCTTTACGGTTATGTTTAGCGGCAACGGCATAAAGTCCAGCTGCTTCCATTTCAACACCTAATACACCGTAACGTGCTAATTTGATTTTGTCCATCTCTTCATTATAGAAACGGTCTGAAGATAATACGTTTCCTACGTGAATTGTTTCAGCAGGTACTAATTCTGAAGCAATATGATAAGCAGTATCTAATAACTCAAAGTCACTGATTGCTGAAAAGTGTACTTGACCGTCAAAAGTATTACGTAAAATTGATGAATCAGTTGTAGCTCCTTGACCAAATACAATATCACGGACATGAACTTCTTCCTTCATCGCGCCGATTGATCCAATACGGATAATCGCTTGAACATCATATTCTTGGAATAATTCCTCAGCGTAAATCATCGCTGAAGGAATTCCCATTCCTGAACCTTGAACTGAAACACGGACACCTTCAAATGTTCCTGTGTATCCAAACATGTTTCGGACTGTATTGTATTGTGTTACGTCCTCTAAGAAGTTTTCAGCGATAAATTTCGCACGTAATGGGTCTCCTGGAAATAAAACGAAAGGTGCAATATCCCCTTTTTTAGCTGCAATATGTACTGACATAGTCATTTCTCCTTTATAATTAAATTTTAAAATTCAAATTGATAATTCGACCAAGCATCATCAAATACAACCAGTAAACGGCCGTAATCAGGACTTGATTCTAAATAGCTTGAAATTTCATCAAAATCATCGCTATGTTTAGGAAAGGCAATATCTTTATGCATGACATTAGCCAAACGCGTCATTGGATCTCTACCTTCCGGATCGTGAAAACGCATCATATATTCATAAAAAGTTTGATTCATTTAATACCAACTCTCTTATTTACTAACGCACTTATTATAACTAATTTCTATGTAAATTGCACTTAAGGCACAAAGTTTTCACACTTTAGTCCTTTTCTTTTTATAAAAAATCGCTAGAATGGAAAGATACTATATGAACAAGGTCAGGTGAATTATTTGAAATCATTTTCAAACAACAAGACGCTTATCTTAATTGCGTCTATTTTTATGCTTATTACTATTTTTGTTGTCTTTTTTAGCGTTATTGTTAACCAATTAGACAACACAGTGCTTTCTCACGTCTTTCAGTTGAGAAATGTCAATTTTACGCCCATCGTTATTTGGGTAACGGATTTATTAACGCCAACAAATATTGTGTTGACCGTAACCATTATGTCGATGCTCATATTTTTAGCCAAACAATCTTGGGTATTAAGTTTATGGTATGCTGCGGTGCATATAATTGGATTGCTCGTCATTAATCCGGGGATCAAATCGATGGTGAGCCGTACTCGCCCACCGGTGGATTTCAGATTAGTCCATGAGACTTCGCCCTCTTTTCCAAGTGGTCATTCGGCTTCCGTTGTATTAGTAACATTAATGATTGTGTTCGCACTCGTCGTCCTATTTAATTTAGGAAAATACAAAGGCATCCTACTCACTTTAGCTTTTGCGCTCATTTTATTTATTGGTTTCTCTAGACTTTATTTAGGCGTCCATTATTTAACAGATGTGATTGCAGGTTACTGTGTGGGACTCCTTTGCTTTGGTTTAGGATTGAAATTTTATAATCACTATATTTAGGCACCCCCTCTATCTTTTCGGATAGAGGATTTTTTGTTTAATTGGTGACAAATGCGTTATAATGAAACTATCAATGATTAAAAAGGAGACGCTATGAAAAATATACAGAATTTTCTCAAAATCACACTGTCGATTATTTTTCCATTTTGGTTAATTATTTATTTATGGCCGAACAAGAAACGTAGAATCATGCCCTTTTTTCAATATGACACTGGTAAACCTTATAATATTGCTCACCGTGGTGGTGGTCAGCTAGCCCCTGAAGAAACACTGGAGGCTTTCAGCAAAGCACTTGCTTCAGGCGCTGACCTACTAGAATACGATGTTCACATTACAGCCGACGGACATTTAATCGCCAGTCACGACCCAACCGTTGACCGAATTACAGATGGGCACGGTGTGATTAACGAAATGACATTGGAAGAAATTAAATCCTTCGACGCGGGTGCACGCTTCCGTGACGCGGAAGGGAATGCGGTTTATGCTGGTCGAGGCGTAAAGTTAGCGACGATCGAGGAGATTTTCCAAACTTTCCCCAATACGCGTGCGGTCGTTGAACTAAAAGACGACAATTACCCGGAATTATATGAAGCGATGATTCAGGAAATGTGGCGCTTGATCCAGGAATACGATATGGAAGATCTCGTCGTCATCGGAAGTTTTGATGATGCGATTATTCAACGGTTCCAGGATGTTTCAGGCGGTGCGGTGGCCATCGGGGCTGGCGTGGAATTAACAACGCCTTATATTACAAAGCTGGTCCTACGTTTGAATGGTCTCGCGGAACTAAAGGCCGATTCGTTGCAGTTGCCAACGGAACAAAAAGGTCTCAACCTCGCTTCTCAACATATCATCCGAACGAATCGCAAACGAGGCATCGAAGTTTATTACTGGACCATCAACGACGAACCGACGATGCGCTACCTGATTCGCCAAGGCGTCGACGGCATTATGACAGACAACCCCGAATTACTACAACGAGTGATGATCGAAGAAGGCGTCCGCAATTTCACCATTTAATTTACAGTTACCCGCGTCTTTCAGAATTTACTGAAAGGCGTTTTTAGGGGAATTATGGTAGTGGATTGACGTTAGATCTGCGATTTAGGTTTGTAATTTAAATGGCAAAACTTTCTTACATAGTTAATGTTTTGCCAGTATTGTCTAAATTAATGGCAAATCGCGGAGCTAAACTCGAAGTTTTACCAGTCTATCCAAAGAAACACTGCTTCTGTTTCCCGACCTGCATTCGACTACAAACTAAGGATCAAGCTGTTACTTTTATCTTTAATTTGATTTATGCTTTAAGTTTTTTTAATTTATATACATAAAACAAACCGGAATAGCGGTTTGTTTTTTTCAGGAGGTTTATATGTCAGTTCAATATATCAAAGCCCAACAGACAAGTGTTGTTGAAGCACAAATAGATGCCCTAATCGATGATCATACTCGTGAAATTCACCCCACATTAGAAGACCAACTTGAAATGCAATATTATGCCATTGAAGCACGCCTAAATGACGAATTTATTGGCGGCATTGCTTTTCGGAAACAGCATGAAACAGCTCATGTGGGTTCCTTAGGGGTCGCTAAAGATTATCGCCAGCAAAATATCGGGAGACAATTGATTCTCGAAATGGAACGTTACTGTACTAAATTAGGCGTTCATACCGTATCCTTATCAACCCTTAATTACCAAGCTTTACCCTTCTATTTGAAGCAAGGCTTTCAACAATGTGGTGAAATTACAGATTTCCCGAAGAAAGGGATGACGAAATATTTCTTATTTAAGCGACTGCCTAATTATTTTTAAGCAAAACAAAAACGAGTCATTAACTACTCTCAAGGTAGTTAACAACTCGTTTTTGTTTTGGATTGAATGAACCATACTTTCCAAAAATTATTTTTGAAGAGCGTTGATCATAAGTTCGACGGCTTTTTCGACGTTGGCGCGTGGTGTTGCGAGGTTGAAGCGCATGTAGCCGCTTGCGGTGTCGCCAAACCAGTGGCCGCTGTCGAGGGCGATGCCGATTTCTTTGGCGAATAATTGGTCGAGGGCTTCGTTGTCTAAGCCGAGGTAGTTGAAGTCGACGAATGCGAGGTATGTGGCGTTTAAGTCCAATACGGTTGCTTCTGGGAGGTGCTCATTTAATTGGCCTTGTAAATATTCAAAGTTGGCGTAAATGTATTCAACTGCTGCGTCTAACCATTCTGCCCCGTCGTCGTAGGCAGCTGATACGGCTGCGATCGCTAGTGGGTTTTGGATGGCTAAGTCGTAGAGTTCGATGTGTTGTTGGAACTGTGCGCGTAATTCGGCGTCAGGGATGACAACAGCAGACCACTGCATACCGGCTAAGTTGAATGTTTTACTTGGTGCTTGGGCGACAATAACGCGGTTGGCATAGTCTTCGCCTAATTCACCGATTGATGTGAATGTTTGACCAGGCATGATTAAGTCACCATGAATTTCGTCAACGACCACTAAAACATCATTTGCGAAACAGATATCCAATAAGCGTTTTAATTCCTCTGCTGAATAAATATGACCTAATGGATTGTGCGGTGAACATAAAATGAACATTTTTGTGTTCGGGTCTTTGGCTTTTTCTTCAAAGTCCGCGAAATCAATCGAAATGTCCTTTCCGTCAATCACAAGTGAACTATCAACGATTTGACGTTTGTGTGATTCAATAATCATGCTAAATGGATAGTAAACGGGTTTGTTAATTAACACACCGTCACCGGGCTCTGTATAAGTTGCGATCGCAACGTCTAATGCGGTAACAACACCCGGTGTGTTTAGAACCCATTCCGGTTTAATATCCCAGTTGTGACGACGTTTAACCCAGTTGACATAGCTATCTATCGCACTTCCGGCATTACTATAGCCATAAATTCCATGTTCAGCAACTTCTTTAATTGCTTCACTGATAGCTGGGGCTACTTTGAAGTCCATATCCGCAATCCACATTGGTAAGGCATTGGGGTTCCCAAACATGTCGTCGAGTGTTTCTGGATTCCATTTTTTACCCACACTTTGGCGGCGGTCGATTATTTCATCAAAATTAAACATAAAATCCTCCTTAAGATAATTCTACAGAACGTTGATACGCAGCTTCTACGCCTTCTATAATAGCAGAACGTAAGCCTTTTTCCTCTAATTTAACTACACCTGCGATGGTTGTCCCATTGGGGCTTGTGACCATATCTTTCAATTCGCCGGGGTGTTGTCCGCTATCTAAGACCATTGCGGCTGCCCCTTCAACCATTTGGGCAGCGATTTGAATGGCTTGGTTTCTCGGTAGGCCGCGGCGAACACTCGCATCAGCTAAGCCTTCTATGAATTGGAAGACAAAGGCAGGACCTGAGCCCGCAACTGCGCCATAAATATCAAATAAATCTTCAGAAATACGCACGTTAACGCCTGATTTCTCCAGTGAATTTAGGAAAAATTGTTGGTCGTCGGCTGTTAAAGTAACGCCAAATTCGTAACCAATCGTTCCTTTACCTAAACCAACCGGTAAATTCGGCATAATTCGCACCCATTTAGCGGGTTCTGGGATAACTTGACTTAAGTCCTCAAGGGAAACACTCACAGCCATAGAGACCCAAATTTTATCCATCTCAGCAATCTCAGTTAAGTTCAGCGCGATCGAATCAAACATCGCTTGAATTTGATAAGGTTTCACCCCGACAAAGATTAGGTCTGATTCCGTAATCAGTCTTTCTTTTTCGGTAATTTCGCCGTCAATTTCAAAGGCGAATTCCGATAACCCTTCTGGATACTGGTCATTGAGTAAAAGGGTAACGTCAGGCATGGACGCGCGAACCACTTTCACAAGTTGTTTCGCCATATTTCCGACTCCGATAAATCCAATTGTTTTTGTCATTTTGCTTCCCCTCCTTTACGCTCCCACCATTCATAATCATGGGCGTGGACATTTTTTTCGTCGACGACTCCTGGAACGACTCGAACACGTTCAAACAGTGATTCATCAATTTCCGGTATAAAAGTATCTGCTTCAAATGTGTCGTAAATGACCGTGCGAGAAATTTTATCGACATGTGGCCAAAGCGTTTCATAAAGTCCTGCTCCACCAATGACCATCAATTCTTGGTCTTTTCCTAATTCTAAAACGTCTTCGATATCATGTAAGACGGTTAATTCGGGGATATCCGATCCATAACCCACTTGATTGGTTACGACTACACTCTTACGGCCTGGTAATAAGCGTTTCCCCATAGCTTCGAAGGTTTTACGACCCATGACCATCGTGTGTCCCATCGTGGTTTCTTTAAAATGTTTTAAATCACTGGGTAAATGCCAGGGCAAATCCCCTTTATTGCCAATAGCGCCCTGTTCGTCTTGGGCATAAACAAATGTAATCATCTTGACCTCCTAGACCGCAATCGGTGCTTTTATAGCTTTATGTGGGTTATAACCATCGAGTGTGATGTCACCGGGTTCGATATCAAAAATCGATTTATCCGAATCAATTACAAGTGTTGGTAACTCACGTGGTTCACGTGATAATAATTCATGCGCTTGGTCGATATGGTTTTGGTATAAATGTAAATCACCAAAAGTATGGACAAAGTCGCCAACTTCCAGTCCCGTTTCACGGGCAATTAAGTGCGTTAATAATGCATATGACGCAATATTAAATGGCACACCCAGGAAGAAATCGGCACTGCGTTGATATAATTGGCACGATAATTTGCCGTCTGCTACATAAAATTGGAACAGAGTATGACAAGGTGGTAATGCCATATCTTTCACTTCTGGTGGATTCCAAGCAACAACCATATGGCGGCGTGAATCTGGATTATGTTTAATCGATTCGATTAATTCCTTAATCTGGTCAACGCCATTAAAATCACGCCATTGTTTACCGTAAACGGGACCAAGATCACCGTATTTGGCGCTAAATTCTGGGTCATTTAAAATTTGTTCTTGGAATTTGGCCATTTCTTCGTCGTATTGTGCTTTAAAATCTTCGTCTTCTAAGATACGTAGACCGAAATCAGTCATATCTGGTCCGTGGTAGTCAGCACTCTTGACATACTTTTCAAAGGCCCATTCGTCCCAGATGTGATTATTATGTTCAAGTAAATATTTAATATTAGTGTCGCCGTGAAGGAACCATAATAATTCACTCTTAATTAATCCGAATGGGACACGTTTGGTCGTTAACATTGGGAAGCCTTCAGTTAGATCAAATCGCATTTGTGCACCAAATAAGCTATAAGTTCCGACACCAGTACGGTCGCCTTTAACATGTCCTGTATCAACAATTTGTTGTAGTAAATCTTGATATTGTGTTGTCATAATGCCTCCTAAGCTTGTTCAGCTATTTCAGATAAGTAATCATAACGCTCGTAATAATGCTCGAGTTCTTGATTGATTGTCTCTAATTCTCTTTGTAAATCCATCAGTAAACCTGCGTCAGAGCCATTTGCGGCCATTTCTTCTTGAATTTCGTCTAAACGCATTTCGCGTTCCATAATATCGTCTTCAATTGTCGCCCACTCTTGTTTTTCTTGATAAGTCAGGCGGACTTTTTTAGATGGTGCAGTTGGTTCTGGTTCAGGGATTACAGTTTCTTTCGCAACAGTTTCGGCTTTAAAGGCTTTAGCCTGTTGGTCTAAATAGTTTGAATAGCTATCAAAAACTAATTTAAACGCCCCACCACCTTGAATATCGAGTAATTGATCGGCTGTTTTATCTAAGAAATAACGGTCATGGGAAACGATAATCACAACCCCTGAAAAGTCTTCTAAATAATCTTCGAGTACCGTTAGCGTATCGATGTCTAAATCGTTTGTTGGCTCATCAAGGAGTAAAACATTCGGTTCTTGAATTAATAGGCTGAGTAAATACAGTCGGCGTCGTTCACCACCAGATAGGGAGCTAATTTGCATACCGTGAATGGAGCGGTCAAAATTAAAGCGTTCCAACATTTGTGCGGCACTAACCGATGATCCATCGGCTTGTTTGAATTGGTCTGCAACATCGGTTAAATATTTTAAGACGCGAATTTCACCCGGTAAATCTTGGTCCATTTGACGGTAATAAGCCATGCGAACGGTTTGGCCGATTTCAAGTGTGCCTGAAGTTGGTACATGCATGCCAGCAATCGTATTGAGGAGTGTTGATTTTCCAACTCCGTTATCACCAATAATCCCTAAACGGTCGCCTTTAACGAATGATTTAGTAAAGCCATCGATGACTTTAATGTCGGCGATATCAACGACCAGGTTTTCGGCATCGATGATGCGAGACCCGATTCGTTGTTGGGTGAAATTGATTTCTAATTCTTGGTCGTCACCATGACGGCTTCCAATATCGTCTTTTAATTCATTAAAGCGGCCAATGCGGGCTTGTTGTTTGGTTGTACGTGCTTTAGCCCCTTTACGCATCCACGCTAATTCTTGTTGGAATAAGCGGTCTTGCTTTTCTTGCATGCGCGATTCAATCGCTGCTTCTTGGCTGCGTTTTTCAAGGTATGCTTGGTAATTTCCTTCATATTCACGGAGCTCACCGTTACGTAATTCAACAATTTTATTTACCGAACGTTCTAGGAAGTAACGGTCGTGGGTAACGAGTAGCAATGCGCCCTTATAGTTGGCTAAATAACCTTCAAGCCATTGAATCGAATCCACATCTAAGTGGTTGGTTGGTTCGTCTAAAATTAGTAAATCAGCATCAGTTATCAGTACTTGCGCGATACCAACACGTTTTTGTTGGCCACCTGAACAATCCGCGATTTTTTGATTTAAGTTTCCCAGACCTAATTTGTTTAAAATTGTTTTGGCTTGGACTTCTAAATCCCAACCATTTTGTTGATTCATCTCTTCAGATAAGCGCATAAATTGCGTTTGAACAGCCTCATTGTCAGGATTGTTTTCTAATTCCAGTCTTGTTTGTTCATATTTTAAGACTAATTGAACTACAGGCGCTTGGCTGTCATAAACAGTTTCTAATATTGTTTTATCTGGGTCTAGCGCTGGATTTTGGGATAAATAAGTAATGGAGTAATCATTAGGTTTACGAATGTCACCTTGATCGTAAGATTCAATGTTTGCGATTACTTTTAATAAAGAGCTCTTTCCTGTACCGTTGGGACCGATTAGTCCGATGCGGTCGCCGGTGCGGATCGAAAAGTCGATTCCGTCGATCAGCGTTTTAGTTCCATATGTTTTATGCAAATTTTCAATTGCTAATTCTTTCATTTGTCACCTCGAAAAATTAAAATAATGTAATTTGGTTTGTTTCAGTGTTGGGTAATGCCCAATCAATTGGGTCCATTCCCCAAGTTTTAAGTTGGAAATTCGTTCGGCTAAATGGCTTTGAGCCAAAGAAACCGCGGTAAGCCGATAGCGGGCTTGGATGAACGGACTTGATTACGGCGTGTTTATCCAGGTCAATCATTGCTTCTTTTTGTTGGGCTTGCTTGCCCCATAAAATAAAGACAATGGGTGTTTCTTGGTCATTTAATAACGTGATTATGTGATCCGTTAAATCTTCCCAACCGAGTCCGTGATGGGAATTCGCTTGGCTCATTCGGACCGTTAATACCGTATTGAGTAATAAAACACCTTGCTTAGCCCAGTGAGATAAGTCACCATGTTCAGCTGGCGGAATATTTAAATCCGTTTCTAATTCTTTATATATATTTCTTAAAGATGGCGGTACTTTTTGGTCTGGATGGACTGAAAATGCCAGTCCATTCGCTTGATTTTCACCGTGGTAAGGATCTTGTCCTAAAATACACACCTTGACTTGGCCGTAAGGCGTCAGGTTTAAAGCTTGGTATATTTCTGTTTGAGGAGGAAAAATTGTTTCATTTTGGTATTCCTGATTGATATTTTCTAAGAGCTGCTTATAATCATCTCTTTGAAAATATGCCCCTAATTGTTCCTGCCAGTGGGGTTCCAATGGTATATGCATTTAATTCCTCCTAAAAATCTAATAGATACATTATACATGAATGAGGGACAACTTTAAATACAACTTGAATGGGATTCAATCAGGAGTCCTTTTTAAAAGGAAAACAAAAAACCGCCAGAGTAAAAATACTCTAACGGCTTGATTATCTAGATTATTTGGCTACATCAATAGCTCTTGTTTCACGAATAACTGTTACTTTAATATTTCCTGGATAGGTCATTTCGTTTTCGATACGATTCTTAATATCGCGTGCTAATTTAGCAGATGTTTCATCGCTAATCTGTTTTGGATTAACCATCACTCGTACTTCGCGTCCAGCTTGGATTGCGAAACTGTAGTTAACACCGTCGAAACTTGTCGCAATTTCTTCCAGTGTTTCTAAACGACGTACGTAATTTTCAAGTGATTCACTACGTGCACCTGGGCGCGCAGCTGAGAATGCATCGGCAGCTGCTACTAAAACAGCAATCGTCGATGTTGGTGAAACGTCACCGTGGTGAGATGCGATTGAGTTAACAACAACACTATCTTCATGATAACGTTTGGCCAACTCTGTACCAATCTCAACGTGCGTTCCTTCCACTTCATGGTCAATTGCTTTACCTAAGTCATGTAATAAACCAGCTCGTTTTGCTAAATTGGCATCTTCACCTAATTGTGATGCCATATAACTTGTAAGTTTAGCGACTTCAACACTATGTTTAAGGACATTTTGACCGTAACTTGTACGGTAAGCTAAACGACCAATGATTTTAATTAAATCTGGATGTAAGTCATGAATTCCTAATTCGAATACAGCTTCTTCACCTGTTTCACGGATTTTCTCATCCACTTCTTTACGCGCACGTTCTACCATTTCTTCGATACGTGCTGGGTGAATTCGTCCATCTTGAATTAATTTCTCAAGTGCTATCTTAGCAATTTGGCGACGAATCGGATCAAAGCCACTTAATACGACAGTTTCAGGCGTATCATCGATAATTAAATCGATCCCTGTTAAACTCTCAAATGTACGAATATTACGTCCTTCACGTCCAATAATACGACCTTTCATGTCGTCATTTGGCAAGTGAATCACACTTACTGCATTATCAGTCACAATATCAGTTGAAGTACGTTGAATAGCGGAAAGAACAATGTTCTTCGCATTACGATCAGCGTGTGTTTTCGCTTGCTCTTCAGCGTCACGAATTTTCACTGCAATTTCACGTTCTAATGCGCGCTCTGTATCTTCTAAAATTATTTCTCGTGCATCTTCTTTTGTTAAGGATGCAACGCGTTCTAATTCTACTTGATGCTGTTCGATAATCTGATCAATTTGTTGCTCGCGATTATCTAATTCCTTCGTTCTTTGGACATGTTTATTTTCACGGTCTTGGAATTGGTTTTCTAGCTTCTCAATAGCATTTTCACGGTGTGATAATGATTTATTAAGTGTTTCCAGTGATTCCTCACGTTGTACTAATCTGTCTTCTAAACGCGTGACTTCTGAACGACGGTCACGAATTTCATTTTCTAACTCATTACGGTACTTGATATTTTCTTCTTTCGCCTCGAATAGTGCTTCACGTTTTAAGATATCTGCTTGTTGAATAGCATCATCTACAATCGTTACAGCATTTTCCTTTGCGCCGTTAATTTCGTTATTCAATTTAACATTGCGAACAACATAACCAATAATTATCCCAATTAATAAAGTAACGATCGCGAAGGCGATTGACATTAAGTCCATAATAGTCACCTCCGAATCTATTTAAATGTTTTTAAAAAGGTCTGTTATGTTTCTATGTATTTTACTACATGTACATATCATACTTATTAAAATACAATTAGTCAATGATAGTTTACTAATTTGTGAAAGTAGTTTAGCGCTTCCAATTTGGTTTTGTTTCAAAATAAAAAGCCCCTGAAGGGCTTTTCATGAAAATTAATCGACATCAACTGGTAATGTTAAATCATCTTCTTCTTCAACATCTACTGGTTCACCGATGGCATAATGTGCACGAACGCGGCGTTCGATATCTTGACGGATTTCTGGATTATCTTCTAAGAAAGTTTTCGCATTTTCACGGCCTTGACCAATACGTTCTTCTCCGTATGAATACCAAGAACCTGCTTTATTGATGACATCAATATCTGCGGCCATGTCTACAAGTTCTCCTACTTGTGAGATCCCTTGACCATACATAATATCAACATAAACTTCTTTAAATGGTGGTGCTACCTTGTTTTTTACAATTTTAATACGTGTACGGTTACCAATACTATCTCCACTTACCTTAATAGTTTCAGCACGACGTACTTCTAGACGAATCGTTGAATAGAATTTCAACGCACGTCCCCCTGGTGTTGTTTCAGGGTTACCGAACATCACACCGATTTTCTCACGCACTTGGTTAATGAAGAAAGCAATGGTTTTCGTTTTGTTAATTGATCCTGATAATTTACGTAATGCTTGAGACATTAAACGTGCTTGAAGACCCATGTGTGAATCTCCCATGTCCCCTTCAATTTCAGCACGTGGTACGAGTGCAGCAACCGAGTCAATGACAATAATGTCAATGGCACCTGAAGATACTAAGGCATCCGCAATTTCTAGACCTTGTTCTCCGGTATCTGGTTGTGATAGTAATAATTCATCCACATCAACCCCTAATTTTTCAGCGTAGGCAGGGTCTAATGCATGCTCAGCATCAATAAAAGCAGCTGTTCCGCCGGCTTTTTGAACTTCCGCGATGGCATGTAATGCTACTGTTGTTTTACCTGATGATTCTGGTCCGTAACATTCGATAATACGGCCTCTTGGGTAACCACCGACTCCTAAAGCAACATCTAAGGCTAATGAGCCTGATGGTACAGTTGAAATACGTGTTTCCCCTTTTTCACCCATACGCATAACTGCGCCTTTACCAAAGTTTTTTTCAATGCTTTTAAGTGCTTGGTCAAGTGCTTTTTGACGATCTGTATCTACCATATTTTCATTCCTCCATTTTCAAGTCATGTATATTATAATTGTTCAATCTCTAAATTGCAAACAAAAAGCGAACATTTGTTCTATTTATTTAGAAAATACTCTCTGACTAAGTTTAATGCTGCGTATTTGGCTGTTTCTTGGACTACAGCTCTTGGTTTGTCTGGGACATTCATGTGTAATGTTCTTGTCTCTTCGCCTCTGATAGCTAAAGCAATATACACTTCACCTGCTGGGTGTCCGTCTAAACTATCTGGTCCAGCGACACCTGTTAAGGCGATTGATAAGTCGGTATCCGCCTTTTCACGGGCTTTTTCGGCCATTTGACGAACGACAGGATCACTGACTACTGAGTATTCTTGGATTGTTAGTGTATCAACGCCTAAGAGCTCTACTTTCGAATGAGTCATGTAAGTGACGAATCCGCCGTATAAGACCTTTGAAGCGCCGGAAATTTGGGCGAGGCTATTCATGACGAGGCCACCGGTAAGACTTTCAGCAGCGGTGAGCGATTGTCCCTCTTCCATTAATTTGTTGACGACATAATCTTCGAGCGTGAAATTCTCGCCGTAGCCAATGAAAAAGTCTTCAGCTCGGTCGATGATTTGATCCGCCATTGTTTGGTTGAGCTGTTTTGTTTCCTCTGACGTTTTACCACTTGCGGTTAAGCGCAGTGTGACGCGGTTTGGTTGCGCATATAAGGCAATCGTTGGATTGGTTTGGTCCTGGATGAGGTCGTCTAAATCTTTAGATAACATCGTTTCACCACGACCATAAAAGTTGAGATATAGTGATTCAATGTTTTCAGCTTCTTGGAAAATTTCCTGTAGATGCGGTTTAACATAATTTGAAAACATCGGTTTGAGTTCGAATGGTGGTCCAGGAACAACGATAATTAAGCCCTTAGTGCCATTTTCCTTTTCAAACTCTCCACCATAACCACATGCTAGACCAACGTCGTTAAAATAAGCAAGGCTTCCCTCTGCGATCGCAGCTTGGTTCGCGTCGAGTAGCCCGTAATCGTAGTCACGGCGTTTATAATATTCTTTTACCTTGTCTTCTTGTTTGGCGTCGATCACAAGTGGCTTCCCTAGAAAATCAGCGACGACTTGTTTGGTGATGTCATCCCTGGTTGGGCCAAGTCCACCACTGACAATGACAATGTCGCTACGGTTTGCAGCGAGTTCAATCGCCTCTTCCATACGCCCACCATTGTCTCCGACGACTTGTTGATAATAAGTGCCAATACCAATATCGAGTAATTCTTGCCCAATCCAACTCGCGTTAGTGTTGACGATGTAGCCCATTAAAATTTCAGTTCCTACAGCAATAATTTCTGCTTTCATAAATCCTCCTCCTATATAAATAGGCTTTTTTTCCTAAAAGTTGAAAATTTTCTTCAATTATTTGTATTTTTTCATAAAAAAAGTATCAATGCAGTTATTTAGCATAACCCACTGATACTTATTTTACATTTTACATGGAGTCTTTGAAAACAAAACGTCCTTTATAGAAATATTCAACGCCGGAATAAATGGTAAAGAATACCGCAATGGCCATTAAAATTTCAGCCATTGGAATTCCTAGTGCTTTAAATCCGATGTTATCAAATAGATAAAAAATAATTGAGAACATTTGTGAAAATGTTTTAATTTTTCCTGGTAATGCTGCTGCGAGTACCTTTCCAGAGCTACGGGCTAATAAAACACGTAATCCGGTAACGAGTAACTCACGGCTGACGATCACAATAACGATCCAAGCTTGGATACTCCCCATTTCAATCAGCATAATGAGGGCTGCGATCACTAATAATTTGTCGGCCATTGGGTCGAAAAACTCACCAAAGGCAGTGACTAAATTATGTTTTCTAGCAAGATAGCCATCTAAGTAATCCGTAAATGACGCGAATACGAAGATGATTCCGGCAATAAATTGATTCCACGGAATAACTGCTCCACCCATTTGGAAAGTGGATTGTGAATCGGGAATGATTAAGAGTATTACGAAAACCGGAATTAAACACATGCGTAATACGGTTAATTTATTGGCAATATTCATATATATCGTCCATTCTATTGGCTAGTAATTACTCATTACTTGGGTCAAAGACAGCAGGTCCTTCATAGCTTACTGGCTCTTCAGTTGTTGTTCCCTCAGTTGCTTCAGCTTCACCTTCAGCTGGTGTTGCTGCTTCGTCGGCTACTGATTCTGTTTCTGCTGGAACTGATTCGTCTGATGTTACGTCTTGTGAACCATCACCTGCAACAAATGTGATTGATTCGATGAATTGACCTTCTGGTAATTCAACTTCTGTACCATTGACGATGAAGTTTGCTCCTTCAGGATATCCACGAGCTAATGTTAACTCAGAGGTTGTATCTGCTGTTTGATATTCAACCGATTCGTCGGCGTTAATTGTTTGGTCAACGACCATGATGCCGTCTTCTAAAACACCGGCCCAAACGAAACTGATTCCTTCGACTTCAAATGTGTAATCACTCATTGCACCTGATAATTCAAATACTGGCGCTTCGCCTGTTCCTGAAACGAGTGTAATGACTTGGTCACCCACACGTTGTTGACCTTCTTGTAATTCAACTTCTTGCGTTGGCGCCTCTTCATCTTCAGTTGTTTCAGTTACTTCGCTGCCGTTTGAATTAGGATCAACTAAACTCACAACTGACGTCACTTGACTTGATTCAGGCGCAACATCTGTATCATCTTGATTAATTGTATTAATCGCGTATAACAGTGTCGCAATAATAATAATAATAATGGCTACTAATAAAATCATCGGCATGTAAGATAAAATCACGTCGACCGTGTTCTTCTCATCGCTACCGGTTAATTCGCTTCGTTTCGGCATTGAGTCGCCGCCCGTTGCAGCCACTGCATCCTCTTGTTCGTTGTCTAAATCCAACTCTTTTTCATATTGTTCCAACAAATCATCGCCATTTAACCCAACAACATCCGCATATTGCTTGATAAATGCTCGCACATAAAAAGTCCCAGGCATCTCATCGTATTTCTCTTCCTCGATCGCCTGTAAATATTTCTTTTGAATTTTTGTCATTTGTTGCATCGTATTTAAAGTATAACCCTTATTGATACGAGCTTCGCGTAGTTTATCTCCTAAACTCATTCAAGACACCACTTTCATAATAATTAGCTAACATTGATTATAGCATATTCCCATCCATTATAAAGCAATTAATCCCAATAATCCATACACAAACCACACTAAAATAATTACCTCGCATTAAAACATTTCACTCATTGCTTTTTTAAAAGTATAGCAATATTGAAAGGATTAAAAATTCTATTTTAATCATTATTTTGTATAATTTTTTGGGGAAATTGATAAGAATTTCGAGAAGTATCGTTGACTTTTGAAACAAACACAGTTGATTAGAGTGTTGTTACGGGATGCTGGTTTTCTTGCAATTTTAGAGACAGTTTTCAGCTATAGATGGTCTTTGAAAATGCTAAGAAGCTGATATTTATAGCTCTGAAAGTTATTTCAAAACAATCATTATAGATATTTCAATAATAAGGCAAACAAAAAAGCGCGTCCTGGATCTTTCATTCAAAACGTGCTTTACGTAATGTTTTGTATAATTAAAGATAAATAATTTATAAAAACATTTATATTTTTTCACTTTTCTTGTTCATTCTATTATAAACTTTCTGTAATCTTGGTCGATTATATCTCTGAGCAATAATTAATGGTAGATTGAAAACAAGCGCATAAATTACCATCAGAATGCCAGCCCATGGAGGATTCCAAATAAAAAAGAGAAAAGCAGGCAGAATCATTAACCAATGCGTCAGCTCAGCCCGTTTGGTTTCAATAATAAATTTCTTAAAATGCATTGCTTCGGTACCTTGTAAATTCGTTTGATCATAAGAATTTTTGATTAAAATTGAACCATCTGGTAAATTTTTCTTCCACTGGTGTACACGAAAAATCTTTCGCCAAATATTACCTTGGCTTTCCCATCTTCTAGGCAAAAAATATTTTTTCTGTTTATCAAACCATCTATCTGGCACTTGCAACATAAGGTAAGAGATTGACATGTGAAAAAAGAACCATGCTAAAATGTTCACGATTATTAACCAAGTAATTGGTAGCTCAATCCACATGCTTTTCCTCCTTTAATCTTATCTCTCGCCCTTTCCTTGAAACCCTTTTAAATAAATGTGTCTTAATTGCGGACCATGTAAACAATAAAATGAAATAGCCAAATAAAAGCGGATAAAAAATTAAGAGCCATGAATGAAAGTCTCCTGCTTTTTTCGCCATACCCACAAATTGATAATAGTATATAAAGTAGCTTATGAAGCTGAGTAAAATAAGAATGAACTTCCCAGTTACCATACTGTAAATGATAAAGATTGCGGAGACAAAAGCTCCAGTGATCCATAAACCTGTTCCCATTAAAATAAATGGGTGTGTGTTCTTGGAACCAGAAAAAAAGCTTTTAGACCAGCCTTCAGCTAAACTACGATAACCTTCTGGATACATCCGAAAATGCAAATTTCCTTTTCCACCATAAAGATATACTGATATTCCCTCATTTAATAAAACATTTCCTAAATCAATATTTTCCATTATTGAGTCCTGAACTTTTTTATGTCCCCCAATATTAAAGTAAGTTTTTCTATCAATGAATAATGAGGGACCAAAAGCACCGGCAGGCTGTAGTCTCTTTTCTAAAATGGAAAATCGATTCATTCCAGCAAGTACTAGTATATTAAAGACGACAGATAAATTTTCATAGAGTTTTTTAATGACGTGATAAGGTTGTATAGATAGAACACTAACCTCCTTTATATTGTTTGCATAAAATTCGGACACAATCTCTTCTAAACTTGACGACTTTGCTAAAAAGATATCCGCATCAAGAAAGTAAAACAAATCGCCTTGAGCAACTTTGGCTCCGTAATAACATGCAGCTGATTTCCCAACCCAATCCATTGAATTTTTAGGAAATCTTATGACTCTAGCTCCCCATTCTTCAGCTACTTCAACAGTTCTATCATCAGAATCATCATCTATAACTAAAACTTCAAATGGTTTTAAGGTTTGATTATTTAAAGAATTAAGTAAAACTGGCAAATTATTCTCTTCATTTCGAGCAGGAATAATGATCGATATTTTTTTATTTTGAAGATTATTATCTTGTTTTGGATTGATGAAAGGAACTTTCCATAAAATAAACCAGCCACTAATTAATGTTACCAGAATGAATACACCATATAAATAAATCACAGGATACCTCCTTGACTAAAAGATGAATTTTCTCAATTTTCGTAAAACAGATAGTGCTTTTTTGGAGTAAGGTGGATATTGGCTTAGGATAGGGATAAAGGATTTTTTAGTATAGATAGGCTTTACATAACTAAATGCTTCAAAACTTGCTTTACCATGATATCTGCCTAAGCCACTTCTGCCTTTTCCACCAAAAGGAAGATAAGGGTTTGTACTATGAAAAATTACTTGGTTCCGACTTAAAGCGCTACTTTCTACCCCATGATTTATTTGTTGTATCACTTGATCATTTTGACTAAATATATAAGTAACGAGTGGTTCAGATAATTTTCTTAGTTGTGTTAATAAGTCTTTTAAATCATCATAAGCAACAACAGATAATATAGGGCCAAAAATTTCTTCAGTAGCTAATGCACTATCTGGTTTAACATCAACTAATACTGTGGGCTGTATATATAATGCTTCTCTACTATATTTTCCCCCATAATAAATATGACCATCGTTTAATAGTGCAACCTTTTCATCAAAATGCTGTTCGTTAATTATCCGGCCATAATCTGAGGATTCAATTTGATTGTCCCCATAAAATGCTTCAATTTGTTGAGTCAGTTTTTCTAAAAACGCATCATATATTTTTCGACTTACATAAACTGTATCGGGTGCAATACAGCTTTGGCCAGCATTTAAAAATTTTCCCCAAACAATTTGTTTTACTGTTTCATCGTTTAAACAGGTTTCGTCAACAATACATGGATTTTTTCCACCTAGCTCTAATAGGACTGGTGTAAGATGCTTAGCAGCTGTCTCATAAACTTTTTGACCTGTTTTACTACTGCCAGTAAAAAATATAAAATCCCAATCAATCGCAGTTAGTTGTTCTGCTACTTTAACATCCCCTTCAATCACAGCAAATATCTCCTCTTTAAAATACAAGGGAACCAATTTAGATTGTAAATTACTCGTTGCTTGAGTATGCTCAGAAGGTTTTAAAACAACACTATTACCAGCTGCTAATGCCCCAATTATCGGCATTAAGGCTAATTGTAAGGGATAATTCCAAGGTGCTAACACAAGAACACTTCCATAAGGCCGCCTTGAAATTTCAACTCTTTCATATCCCGTAAAAAGAAAACGGTGTTTTGTTTCAGACTTAAGCCACTTTCGAAGATGCTTTTGACAAAATTCTATTTCATTTAATAATACACCCATTTCAGAAGCGTAAGCTTCAACAGGCGGTTTATTTAAATCCTTTTGCAGAGCATCCAGCCAATCCTCTTCATTTTCTATAAGTAAATTCTTCAAACTTTCAAGCAATTGAGTGCGATGTTTATAATCTTTACTCGCTGTTTTTTGACTGAATGTTCGTTGTTTGTCTCTGATCTTTTTATAATCATCTAAATTTGTGGCCATTTTTATTTCTCACCATCCTCTGACACACTAAAAGCTCTATGATTTATTGTCTGCTGCTTTCCTAATAATTTTATCATGAACTTGTTGTCCACTTAGCACAACCATCGGCATACCGCCTCCTGGATTAACAGTTCCACCGACAAAATATAAATTGTCATAAAGTTCGCTTTCTTTTGGATGCTTAAAGCCTCTATTATTTTTTCGGTCTGACACTGTGCCGTAAATTGCTCCTCGATGAGAGTAATAATTTTTTTCAATATCTTCTGGTAACCAAACATTTTTAGTCACTATCCTATTTCTCAAATCGCTTAATCCCATGTTTTCTAATTTTTCTAACACACGTTCTTCAAATGCTTGATACTCCTCTTTTGTAAAAGGTTTATCTGGAATGTAAGGAATGTGTGGTAAAATTTTAATATTTTCAAATCCTGGAACAGTTTGTGATTGATCTGTCTTGTTTGAATTAACCAAATAAATCGTTGGATCTGTAGGTAATTCTTTTTTATGAAATATTTGGTCAAAATTATTTTTAGGATCTGTCGAAAAGAAGAAATTATGGTGTGCTAATTGATCATAATTCCCTTTAACACCTAAATGCATAACATAACCAGAACTGGCGGGTTCGAATTTATCTTCAAGCTTTTTGATAAAAGCTTCTTTTTCGTTTAACAAGCGGTCATAAGCAGGAATCACCTCCATATTGGAAATAAAATAATCCGCATCAATTAATGATCCGTCCGCTAATTTTGCTTGAATAATTTTCATTTCCTTTTCAATTAAACGTGTAACTTCCATATCAGTATAAAAAGCTACTCCCGCTTCTTTACCTAACCTAACCAGTCCTTCAGCAATTTTGTTCATACCACCTGGAACATACCACGCCCCTTGATCATATTGCATATAAATCATCATATTTAATATAGCTGGCGCATCATAAGGAGAGGAACCCACATATTTTACAAAGTAAGCTAGCGTGTCTTTTAATTTTTGATTAGAAATATATTTTTCAATCACTTCATATACTGTTGAAAAAACATCAAATGAAGTAGCTGATTTAATAAGACCATGATAATCAATGATTTCTGACAGTGTATCTAAACCTTGATCGAAGTAACCCTCTTCGGTGATTTGATAAAGTTTTTTAGCATGTGACAAAAACTCTTGATATTCTTTCATATCTTTACGTGTTAAGGTATCAGGTTTTTCTTTTAACATTTTTTCTAAGTCACCATATAAATCTAGTGTCATACCATCAGAGAAAAATGAACGCCATTCAAGGTCCAGACGTTGAGTAGGAATGTAATCTTCCATTTTCACACCTTGATTATTAAATAACTTTTCAAAAATATGTTTCATCGTCAAAATAGAAGGCCCTAAATCAAAACCAAAGCCATCTTGTTGAGTTCGATTTAATTTACCTCCTAGATGGCTATTCTTTTCATATAAAGTCACATCAAAATTGTTTTGAGCTAAAGAAATAGCTGCCGAAATACCTCCTAATCCGCCTCCAATAATGACTACTTTTTCTCGTTTTTTCATATTTTTCTCCTTATCCATTCTTACAACTCAGGTCTATCGTTTTATATTTTAATAATTGAAACTTATTTAACAAAAATGAGTATCCTTTTACATTATGCTTAATATAAAGTATTGTTAATTTATCTTATTAAAGTTATTTGAATTACATACTGCTCAGCAAGAAAATAAAAACAATTAGATAAGGAGTACAAAATGTTTAATAAAGTTTTCAACCCCATCTTATTCCAGGGTAAATTAACCAATAAAGACTACTTTGAGGGATGGTATTATAAACAAGTCTCTGCTAATCAAAAAACAAGTTTAAGTTTTATACCAGCTGTCAGCTTAAATAACAACGATCCACACAGTTTTGTCCAATATATTCTGGTTCAAACAAATGACTACGGTGACAAGAAAACGCAGACAGGTTATTTACGATATGACGTTTCTGCTTTCACTTATGAAGAAAATCCATTTTGTGTAAAAGTTGGAAAATCTAAATTCTCAGAGCATGGTATATCTATTAATTTAGCGGATGAAATATTTAGATTTAATGGTGAATTATCTTTTGGTGCATTTCACCCCATTCAATCGTCCCCATTGCAACCAAATATCATGGGATTTTTTGGATATATCCCAAAAATGGAATGTTACCACGGGGTTATTAGTATGAAACATTCTTTGGAAGGCTATCTGAACATTAATGGCGAAAAAGTCGATTTTACTGGCGGCCGTGGCTATATCGAAAAAGATTGGGGAACCTCTTTTCCTAAGAAATATATCTGGCTACACAGCAATCATTTTGAAAACAAATCAGCGAGTCTCTTTTTTTCTATTGCACATATCCCTTTTCATATTACAGAATTCGAAGGTTTTATTTGTAACTTTGTCATTGAGAATCGTGAGTATCGTTTCGCCACTTATAATCTCAGTCAATGTCATATCGACCAAATTACGGATAATTTTGTCCAAATAAGACTAGAAAATAAAAACGCACGTTTAGAAATTAAAGCTCAAGTACTCGACCAAGGAAAATTAATTGCTCCCGTAAAAGGGACTATGGAAAAAGCAATCAAAGAAGGTATCAGTTGCATTCTTTCGATTAAATTGGAAGATAAAACTACTGGCGAAATTTTCACTGACCGATGTGAAAATGCGGGTGTTGAAATTGTTGATTATCACTAAGTTAAGCAATCATCCAACGCCTTTTGTTTTACCTTCGTCAATAAATTAATCAATAAAGAAATAAAGTGACTGTTGTAAATACTGTTCCTTATATTTAATTGCCAATTTTTTGAGCCTGTTTTTTAAACGAGCAATGGTAATCTTGTCTTCCAACCATTGCTCTTTCATTGTTTGAAATTTTGTTGCTTCTTTTTCAGAAACTCGTTTCTTTAAATGTCCCCACACATGATCTACTCCATTGAGTTCAGTATTTTTATCAGGATTAATGTCTAATGCTTCTTCAATCAACGTATAAAAATGTATGACCGGATAATTAGATTTATCTTTAAGTAAAGTACGAATGGCTTGATAGTGCTTTGCTGAATGACTTAACACTAAATATTTATAGCGTGCCCATTCTTTTTCGAGGTCATGAATATCTGGATTATTTGAAGTTGCTAAATTCGCTTTAGTAGCGGACAAGTTCTTATCTTTTACTTCTAACATAATATCTACATCTAATGGAGAAACTTCTTCATAAAAATCCATAAAAGGCTGAATATAAATAGTTTGAGTATGTGCCCCTAATCTTGCATTCTCTCTTTGTTGAGAATAATGAATTTTCATGGGCCCATCCGCTTCCTTCCATGTCTCTTTTGCAAAAGCAATCCATTCAGCATCCGTCACACCTGGGTCACTTGGATTACAAGCATTATGTAAATTGTCATATACTACCGGAGCACCTGTTTGTTTGCTAATTTCTAATACATCTGAAATTGTGTACAAGCGGTCATCATTTTCTATAATCAATCGACTTTTGATAGCTGGAGATAATTTTTCATAATTTTCAACAAATCGTTTTTTCGCAGCTTCCTTATCTCCATAAACACCACCTATATGCAAGATAATCTTGTGACTAGCATCTACTTCTAAATTATCTAGAAAAGTCGTGTGATATTCCAAATCTTGAATGGCTCGAGTAACGACTGCTTCATTTGGTGAATTTAAGACGGTATATTGACCAGGATGCATTGATACTCGGACATTATTTTCTTTAATTATTTTTGATAACTGATTAAATTTATCCTGAAATAAATTGCTCCAGTCCAATTGATTTGTCTCATAATCTGAACCAAAAGGTATAATATCAGAACTTATCCGGTACATCTGGATGCCATTTTCTATTGAATAATCCAGCATGTTTTCCATCGAATTTAAATTATGTTCAATTAACTCGGTTAACCTTTTACTCGTTGCGTTGTTTTTTCGTGTTGTTTTCATTGTTGTATCAGGGACGCCAACAACTAAACAAGCATAGCCAATTTTCATTTTATTCTCTCCTTCACGTTTTAAAAATTAATGCTCCTTTTCATCACTATATAAAATGCCATAGACAAATATATAAAGGATTTTTTCTGAACTGACTTTATTATAAAAGCGATTCTCTTTCTGAATAAAAGGAGCAATTATGGAATAAAAGTAACGGGCTAATTCATTAGAATTAAAAATACTATTCTCGGTTTCATAACGATTAAATAATTTAACTAATGGCTGGACATAAGACGTTTGCCAAAGTTGATACAAATATTTATGATTCTCTTCTGAAATTTCATGCGTCATATCATGACTCATAATTGAAAAATTAGCTGGATGATTTTCACGTAAATAATTTAAGATTTTTAATAAACTCGCATATAAAGACTCCGAAGTATCTTCAACCATTTTATTTAATTCTTCTTTTTTTTCATGCGATAATTTTTCTAATACAGCAATGTAAATATCTTCTTTCGTTTTAAAATAGTGATACAAATTTGGTTGTGTAATCCCCGCGTTAATTGCAATTTCCCGCGTAGATGTAGCTAGAAAACCTTTTTCCATAAATAAAGCTCTCGATACATTTAGAATAATTTCTTTGGTTGTCATTCTTTTTTGTAACACATAAACACCTCAGTCTCCTTAAGGGCAAGTGATGATTATTAATCAGCTAAATCAATTAATACTTCCACTAATTCTCAATTGATTTTAGTAATCGCTTTGATTAATTATTTCCAATGATCAAATTAATAATTATTCTATTTCTTTAACATTTCATCTGCTTGTCGTAGCAACTCAACTTTTCTTCTTTTACTTACCGCATTTCGCTTATTAAAACACTGATAGTCATTTAAGCGGACGGCATTTAAAATTTCTCTGTAAAGTAATATAGAAAGTAATAATGGTTTTTTTGCTTCTTTGTTCATATTGTAAACTAAGTTTAAAGACTCTTGATAATAGTCTTCCGCTTGCTTTGCCTCATATTCCCATAAATCAATAAAATTGGTGTTAATCGTTTTACTTTCTAACATTTCAAAAGTATAGCCATATTTTTCCATCATAGCTTTGGGTAGATAAACTCTCCCGTTTTCTAGATCTTCACCTATATCACGGAGAATATTTGTAATTTGCATCGCAGTTCCTAATGCAATCGCATGTTTTTGATAATCTTCAGGTTTATCAGTCAACAACGGTAACATCATTAACCCAACACTTCCAGCAACATAATAACTATAATTTTCTAAATCTTTTTGTGTTTCAGGTTGTTGAAAGGATAAATCCATTTTTTGGCCAGTAATCATATCGTAAAAAGGAGCAATATCCATTTTATAAGTATCAAATACAACTCTTAAAGCTCGCCATATTGGATGGTCAGGCTCTTCTCCTTTTTCAAACAGCTCTAATTGTTGGTGTAACTTTTTAAGTCCTGCTTCGTTCATTTCTTCATCGACAATATCATCTGCTTTACGACAGAAGGCATAAATTGCATACACAGCCATCGCTTCTTGATCTGGTAATGTAGAAAAAGCTGCATAAAATGTCTTTGAATGCTTCTTGATAATCTTCTCACAATAAGTAAAATCCGCTTTATGTTTTTGAAAGTCAGGATTTATTTTATTTTTCCCTATCATCTTTTAACAACTCCTCAACTGATAGTTTTGCACTTTGTAATACAGTAGGTACACCAGCACCAGGATGAATACTACTTCCACAGAAATATAAGTTATCTGCATAATCAAATTTATTGTGTGGACGGAAATAAGCACTCTGGAATAATGACGGTCTTAATCCAAATGTTGCGCCATTATAAGCATTAAAATTTTCTTCAAACATTTTTGGCGTATAAATTGACTCATAACGAATATGTTCTTTAATATCTTGGAAAGGTTCAATATCTGTTAGGATATTTAGCACTTTTTCACGGTAATTTTGAATCGTTTCTTCTGTCCATTCATCAAAGAGTGATAATTCAGGTACCGGAACTAAAACATATAGAGAATCTCTATCTTCTGGTGATAATGATTTGTCCACTTGTGAAACATTAAAGACATAAATCGAAGGATCTTCTGGTAAAACACCTGCATCAAAAATGTCTGAGATATTTCGGTCAAAGTCATCGGCAATATGGAAAGTATGTACTGCTTCGGTTGGATATGCTTTATCTACACCTAAATATAAAATAAAACATGAACAAGAGTACTCCATATTATTTACTTTTTTATCGGTATATTTTCCTCTATCTTTTTCATTTGGAATCAAATTTGTCATTGTATAAGGGAAGTCAGCATTCACCATCGTGTAATCAGATAGAATTTCTTCACCATTTACACGTATACCTTTAGCTTCTTTGTCTTCAATCAAAATTTCTTCAACCGGTGCATTCAAGTGAATGGTCCCACCAAGTTCTTCAAATAAATCGGCCATACCTTTAGCCATTGAATACATGCCACCTTTGATATGCCATATTCCATAGAACATTTCTAACATGGGAATCATATTATATAAAGATGGTCCGCTATGCGGAGAAATACCAATATATAGAGTTTGGAAAGCAAACATTTTTTTCAAGTAATCATTTTTTATAAATTTACCCATTTCATTATAGGCATTATCAAAAGTCTTAAGTCTGTATATATCGAGTAAACTTTTAGGATTGATAAATTCTCCAAGACTACGATATGAGCGATTCAATATTTTATTTTTGGCAACCAAGTATCTTTCATAGATATTAGACATATATTTGATAAATCCTGAAGTATCTTCTTCAGATTCTTCTTCTAATAATTTAATTAATTCAACAAAATCATTCGATAAATTAAATTTTTTACCATCTCTATACGTCACACCAATCATTGGATCTAGTTTTTGCATCGGAATGTAGTCTTTTGGATCTCTGCCGGCATACTCAAATACTTCATTATAAATGTCTGGTGTCATGACAATTGTCGGTCCCACGTCAAAACGATAACCTTCTTCATTAATTTGAAACATTTTACCGCCAATTTTAGAATTTTTTTCGTATAGATGTACGTCATATCCTTCTGTTTGAAGACGAACAGCAGCAGCTAAACCAGCTGTCCCTGCTCCTATCACACTCACTTTTTTCATTTTTTGAATCTCCTTTTATCAATCTATCAATTTTTTATCACCTGATAAGTATGATTAAAAAATATCATTTATAGAAGGAAAAATCAAGAATTAACGCCTGAGTAAGTTGATTATTTTATTTTCTAACTTCTCAATACATGCATTATTAGTTTTGTTCAATTACTTTCCATAGTAAGCGTTTAAAATGCTCCCCTTATCAAGGACACAAAACTGATAAAAAACTGCAAATTATAATGGGATAGTTTAAAGAAAATATACAACCTAAAGTTTTCTTAACTCAGCCGGTTGCCCATCGTTAAGTAAATTTAAAGAAAAAAGTTTTCTCAACTCAGCCGATTACCCATCGTTTAGAAAATATACAACATAAAGATTTCTCAACTCAGCCGATTGCCCATCGTTTAGAAAATATACAACATAAAGTTTTCTCAACTCAGCCGATTGCCCATCGTTAAGAAAATATAAGGCCTAAAGTTTTCTTAACTCAGCTAGATGCGCAGCGTTAAGAAAATATACCGCGTTAAGTCCACTTTCACCACTGCAAATCATCCCAACTTCCCAATTAATCTATATTTATGGTATTCCTACAACAAACAATGGAATTCGAATAGAGTCGCCTCAGCGACTCTACCTCTTTGAGTGATGATGTCGCTTTTCGTTAAGCGAAAAGCCTCCTTATATCAAATGTACTTTTCGCCTTAAGTCGAAAAGTGTCATTCAAAAAAGGCGGAAGTCAATTTCTGGAGAAATTGACGGAATTGAATCCCGCAGTTTGTTTTGGGATGGGAGGACTGGGAATTATGAGTGAGCTGAGTTAGTAGTTTCTATACAATTGAATGTCTAGTCTAATTATCTTCTAGAAGACATGTGTCCAGTGTATGAATTATCATTTTGAAATGAATTATGGATTGAAATGATAATAAAATGCTCAAAATTATCATTTTGACGCTCCGGTAGACATGAAATGATAAAATTCAGCTGAAAATTATCATTTCACACGGTTTATCTCCGCGAAATGATAATCCACACAAAATAAACTGGTACCCATAAACTGGACACGCGTCTTCTAGAAAAATTTACTCAAAGACACCGGTCTTTCAATCGGAAATTTTACTAGACACTGATCTTTTAGTATATTTTATTCTAGACATTAAAATGAGAAAGTAGGAAAGTTTATGGCTGAATTATTTACAGCGGAAGAAAGAGCCCTGTTAGAATCGTCACCTTATGTCAAAAGAGCGGGAGAAACACAACTGACTTATGAGAAGGAATATTATTATCAGTTGTTTTTATTGATGCAAGATGGGTTTGAATTTGAAGAAGCACTCGAAAATGTCGGTACACCGATCAGTATCCTGGGAGAATCAAGAGCTCAAGCACTGAAATATCGAACATTAAAATATGCCAAAGAAGGTAAATTAGTAACGCCTACGCCGGTTAAAGAACCATCTGCGGAGAGTACTGCTGTTAAAAGAATGCTGGAACTGGAAGATGAGGTTGAAAGATTGAAACAAGAGAATGCATTCTTAAAAAAAAAGAGGCAGCTAGACCGCCAATAATTGTCGATATTAATCGAGCAGGTGCCTATTTTTCACTCATCCATTCAATCGCTGAACAGCCCGACAATCAATTGTCCATTAAAGATATGTGTGAGTTATGCGGTGTGAGTCGCTCTGGATACTATAACTGGGTGAATCATACGCGACTCAATCAAATTGAACGAGAGAGGCAAGATCATGCGGATTTTGAAGAGATTTTGGATATCTTTCAGTACCGCGGTTACCCTAAAGGTTATCGCACCATTAAGATGATGTTGATGCAGCGTGATATTGTCATGAATCATAAGAAAATACTCCGATTAATGCGGAAATACGGGTTAAAATCGAAAATAAGACGCCCTAGAAAACATCGCATTAAACTAAAGATAGCTCTGGCAGAACGCGCCCAACCCAATTTTGTGAACCGTGAATTTAAAGCCTATGGGCCGAGAAAGGTATTATTAACCGACATCACTTACTGCTATTTCGGGAAATATAGAAATAATCCCTGTTATCTCTGTACCATCAAAGATGCTTATACCAATGAAATACTCGCTTTTTCGGTGAGTGAAGAACAAACCGTCGATTTGGTAGCTGATTGTGTCAACCAATTGATTGAGAAGCACAAAGTCTCACTAAACAAAGAAACCTTAATCCATTCAGATCAAGGTAGCCAATTTATGAGTATTAAATTCCAACAATTATTGAAGCACCACGAGTTGATTCAATCCATGTCTCGTCGTGGGAATTGTTGGGATAACGCCCCACAAGAATCATTCTTTGGGACTTTAAAAGATAATGTTGAATTTAAATACTGTCAAAACTTTGAAATAACTAAAGCGGCCATAACTGACTTTATCGACTATTACAATTATGACCGCCCACAAAAGGGGCTAGCACAGCTAACTCCAAGTCAATACTACCATTTTTATAACACAGGAGTCTATCCCTATGCGCATTTAATTGATACACCGACCTTACCTAAAACAAGGCAAATGGAATTAGATGTGGAATAATGGTTAAGTATTGATCGATAATTCTCCACCTATCGCGCTGACGCTTGATCCACTTGGATTGTTGGAACGGTTGGTCAGCACTTTGGGTGAGAATGATCTAAATTAAAATTACCAACCATTCCAACAATCCAAGCTACACTATTATTTGCAGTTTTTTATCAGTTTTGTGTCCTTGACAAGGGTACCATTTTAAAATAATCCCTCCAGCACGATCCTCCCCACATCTTCCACATAAATCCCAACCAACAAAAAAACGACCCGAAGGTCGTTTCAGACCGTAGACAAACCCGAGTTGAAGCTCATTCAACTCGGGTATTTTGTTGATTAAAATTAATATTGGCATACAAATAAAAAAACGAAGCCTATTAGCCTCGATTATCTAGTAGTATTGCGAGT
>JACBXN010000077.1 GCA_015863215.1 Aerococcaceae bacterium DSM 111176 | reverse complement strand
CAACTGGCGAAACAATCATCCGTGACGGCCAAGATGGAACCGACGGAGCAGATGGTCAATCCCCAACAGCGACAGTGGTAGACAACGGCGACGGCACTCATACCGTAACCATCGTCAACCCAGATGGTACAACGACCGAAACAATCATCCGTGACGGTAAAGATGGTGAGTCCCCAACAGCGACAGTGGTAGACAACGGCGACGGTACTCACACTGTAACCATCGTTAATCCAGATGGTACAACAACCGAAACAATCATCCGTGACGGCCAAGATGGAACCGACGGAGCAGATGGTCAATCCCCAACAGCGACAGTGGTAGACAACGGCGACGGCACTCATACCGTAACCATCGTCAACCCAGATGGTACAACGACCGAAACAATCATCCGTGACGGTAAAGATGGTGAGTCCCCAACAGCGACAGTGGTAGACAACGGCGACGGTACTCA
>JACBXN010000076.1 GCA_015863215.1 Aerococcaceae bacterium DSM 111176 | reverse complement strand
GTCGTACATTGTTTTGATGTTTTCATCTAATTTCGCCTCGTAACGTTCCACTGCTCTACGCCAGACAAACGAATAGCGGTTCGCATCGGCTTCGACTTTTGTGCCGTCGATATATAAAGCGTCATCCTTAATTAAATCGTGATCATTCAGTAAGAAGGTAAAATAAATGAATGCTTTTTGAATCAATATCGATGTCTCTGGGTGAACACGGAATGCATTGATAGAGCGGTAACACACATACTCATCTCGGGTTAACCATTTCATTGGTATCGACTCTTCGTTCATCTGAGCGATTTTACGACCACTGAACACTTTGCGTGAGTAAGCAAAAAGAATCATTTTTAATAACATGCGTGGATGGTGAGCCGGTCGGCCAGTGTGTGAGGTTTGAGGAAGCAGTTCGGCATCAGGGATCGAATCAACAAATAGACTGATGAAGCGAGCATCGTGGGTGGGAGAGATATCAAAATCTAAATTGAGTACGAATGCGGTTTC
>JACBXN010000075.1 GCA_015863215.1 Aerococcaceae bacterium DSM 111176 | reverse complement strand
ATATTGCTATAGACTCGGTCAATTTCTCGGTTCATTATATCTTTTATTAGAAATTATAATTTTGTTTGTGTATTAACACCTCGCATGAGAATGTTAATACTGGATATTCAGTTTTCAATGAACAAATTTGTTAACAAAACTCGTTAACAATGGAGAATAGCGGGATCGAACCGCTGACCTCCTGCGTGCAAAGCAGGCGCTCTCCCAGCTGAGCTAATCCCCCGGGATAATAAAGTCAAAATTCATTATATTATATTTTAAAATCTAAATCAAGTAGATTTTATGGGCCTGAGTGGACTCGAACCACCGACCTCACCCTTATCAGGGGTGCGCTCTAACCAGCTGAGCTACAGGCCCGATTCAATATGATTCCTCAAACCCTTGAGTGTATCAATTATGAATAAGTAAATTAATCATTTCAACTCACTCAAAACTAAACAAAGACAACAAACTGCGTAAGGTCCATACTCCTTAGAAAGGAGGTGATCCAGCCGCACCTTCCGATACGGCTACCTTGTTACGACTTCACCCCAATCATCTGTCCCACCT
>JACBXN010000074.1 GCA_015863215.1 Aerococcaceae bacterium DSM 111176 | reverse complement strand
ACCAAGACGGCAAACGACCAGAAAGTGTTCAAGTTCAATTATTCGGAGACGGCACGGAAGTGGGCACGCCAGTAACCTTAACGTCAACTGGCGATTGGACATACACATGGACAGGCTTGCCTGAAAACGCAGGTGGAACGGCAATTGACTACACGGTGGAGGAACTGAACGTACCAACGGGTTACACGTCTAGTGTCACAGACAACAACGGTAACCTGACGATCACGAACAGTTACACACCGGAAACAACGTCGATTGACGGAACGAAACATTGGCGAGATGAAGATGACCAAGATGGCGTGAGACCAGATGAAGTCACGATTATCTTACTTGGTAACAATGTGGAAGTGGAGAGACAGGTTGTAACGGAAGCGGAAAACTGGAATTACAGTTTCACTAACTTACCAGTCTTTGCAGACGGAACGCCAATAACTTATACGGTGACTGAAGACCTTGTTACAGGTTACTCAAGTACAACCGATGGATTTGATGTCTATAACGATCGTACGCCAGACGAAGTAAGTATCAGCGTCTTCAAGTCATGGTTAGATAATAATAACCAAGACGGCAAACGACCAGAAAGTGTTCAAGTTCAATTATTCGGAGACGGCACGGAAGTGGGCACGCCAG
>JACBXN010000073.1 GCA_015863215.1 Aerococcaceae bacterium DSM 111176 | reverse complement strand
CTGGCGTGCCCACTTCCGTGCCGTCTCCGAATAATTGAACTTGAACACTTTCTGGTCGTTTGCCGTCTTGGTTATTATTATCTAACCATGACTTGAAGACGCTGATACTTACTTCGTCTGGCGTACGGTCGTTGTAGACGTCAAATCCATCGGTTGTACTTGAGTAACCTGTAACAAGGTCTTCCGTTACTGTATAGGTGATTGGTGTGCCATCTTCGTAAACTGGTAAGTTAGTGAAGCTGTAATTCCAGTTATCCGCTTCGGATACCGTTTGACGGGTTACTTCCACATTGTTACCGAGTAAGATAATCGTGACCTCATCTGGTCTCACGCCATCTTGGTCATCTTCATCTCGCCAATGTTTCGTTCCGTCAATCGAAGTTGTCTCTGGTGTGTAACTGTTCGTAATCATCAAGTTACCGTCTCCATTGTCAGAGACAATCGATGTGTAACCCGTTGGTACGTTCAGTTCCTCCACCGTGTAGTCAATTGCCGTTCCACCTGCGTTTTCAGGCAAGCCTGTCCATGTGTATGTCCAATCGCCAGTTGACGTTAAGGTTACTGGCGTGCCCACTTCCGTGCCGTCTCCGAATAATTGAACTTGAACACTTTCTGGTCGTTTGCCGTCTTGGT
>JACBXN010000072.1 GCA_015863215.1 Aerococcaceae bacterium DSM 111176 | reverse complement strand
TAGATGATCTAGAGAAAGAAGCTGTCATTGCTTATGGGATGCATTATAAAGAACAAAAGAAAGCCTTTAAAAATGATCCAACTCGACGAGAAAATTGGCATTACGATGAAGAGCTCGATTGTTACGTTGATCACCACGGTGTTCAGTTTAGTTTTAGTCGCTATGTTCAACGAACGGATAAGAACGGCTTTACACGTGATTTTAAATTATATAAAGCAGATAAAGCACAAGAGACACCTGAACTGGATTTACTCGCCCTAACAGAAAAGGGAAACCAACGAACAACGAGTGTCAATCCTGTTTGGGAATCGTTCAAGGCCCAAGCCAAAGAAACATTAGCCAGCGAATCAGGCAGTCAGAAATATGCTCAACGGAAAATAGATGTTGAGACAGTTTTCGGCCGCATGAAGCGTAACTTTGGTGTGCGTAGAACACATGTGAGAGGAGAAAATGGGGTTAGAAATGACCTCGGGATCCTCTTAATGACCATGAATCTCATGAAATTAGCAGAAATGATCCGAAGGGGTGCCGTTAAAATGAGGGAAAACACGTCAAAAAATTCAATGCATAAAAACAACCAGCGAACTCTATTGGTTTTGAGTTCGCTGGTTGTTTATTTGGGACTTTTTGCCCAGCCCC
>JACBXN010000071.1 GCA_015863215.1 Aerococcaceae bacterium DSM 111176 | reverse complement strand
AATGGTCTTTGTTTATAGTCAGAAGACACTGACTGTCTCGAATTATTGAATTCGGGTTGTGTTATTCATCGAATTGATGAATCCCTACACAATTTGGTGTTTGTCTTTGTTCAGTTTTCAATGAGCTACGTTGCTTTTGTTAGCAACCTCTATATACTACCAAAGTCACGCTCGGTTGTCAACAAGTTTTTCAACTTATTTTCACCAGCTGTTTGTTTGGTTCGTTGTCTCAATTGACAACTTTTATATCTTACCTGATGCGTGATTACTTGTCAATGCTTTTTACAAATTATTTTCAAGTTTGTTTCAATCAGATGTCGCTTCTTCAATAACCTTTTATTGTTATTTCCGAAACCAACTATATAATGTAAGCGCTAAACCCGTTGCGGTGTCAGCATTAATTATAATATCACCTCTGAGTAAATTAGTCAAGAACTTTATAGCATAAATTCAAATTTATTCTTAGGTCCCTTTACTTCGTTTGGCGACGGATTACAATATAACACGCAGTAATATGACAAGTCAATGACAAATCATTCTTTTTTTCAAATTTTAGTTTATTTAGCATATTTATAAATAGCCAGCTATAAAGATGTCAAGAAATAATTGATATATTTAGATGAATTGGCTTGAGAACTTTTGGAGGGGGATGTTAATTTAGGGCATCACAAATAAGCTTATAATAAAGCGTAAAAAAATTATTGA
>JACBXN010000070.1 GCA_015863215.1 Aerococcaceae bacterium DSM 111176 | reverse complement strand
GAACGACTCAAAGTAAAAACCATCACCATGGATATGTATTCACCTTACCGTGAATTTTTGCCCCGTTTATTCCCAAATGCGATTGTGATTATTGATCGATTCCATATCGTACAACTACTGAATCGGGCGCTGAATAAGTATCGTATTGATATTATGAATAGTTTAAGATACAAACAACCAAGAGACTACAGTAAACTGAAAAAATTATGGAAGCTTGTTTTGAAGCCAAGGGAAGCATTGGATTTTGAAGAATATAAAACTCACCGATTGTTTGATGGTTTGATGACTGAAAAAGGGATAGTCAGTTATTTAACAAACCTACATCCTCGATTAAGAAAGGTTTATAACTATGTCCATCGAACGATTGAAGCGATTAGAGAGCACCGTTTTACCGATTTTAAGAAGACACTTAAAGAAACCAAAAAACACACCTTACCAAAGAAAGTCAGAACAGCATTTAATACACTCACATCATATGAAGATGAAATTGAAAATAGCCTAACCTATACCCTATCTAATGGTGTTATAGAAGGTACAATTAACAAGATTAAGATGATTAAACGCTCAGGTTATGGCTATCGAAACTACGGTCATTTACGATGTCGTATCCTTATTTCTACTCAACTACAACAAACTAATGCAGAACCTAAACGTCACTTATATTTTACAGAAGAAGACGCGGACCAAAAGTATAACAAACAAAGTGCATAGAAAAGACGACTAACCGAAATTAGTCGTCTATCTACTCACCAACACTATTTGACATAGAGCC
>JACBXN010000069.1 GCA_015863215.1 Aerococcaceae bacterium DSM 111176 | reverse complement strand
ACGTAACAATCGAGCTCTTCATCGTAATGCCAATTTTCTCGTCGAGTTGGATCATTTTTAAAGGCTTTCTTTTGTTCTTTATAATGCATCCCATAAGCAATGACAGCTTCTTTCTCTAGATCATCTACCACATAAGCATAATTTTCTTCGCTCCCATAGCCCGCATCCGCTACAATACTTGAAAACAAGTTTAATGTCGCAATCGATTCGAGGAATGGTCGAAGTGTTCGCGAGTCACTGGGATTAGGGAAGATGCCATACCCAATCACAAACTGATTATTTGTCCCAATTTGTAAGTTATAACCGGGTTTCAGTACGCGATTTTTCATGGCGTCTTCTTTCATACACATGAATGTGGCATCTTTATCGGTTTTAGAAAAACTGTTCCGTCCCTCGAATGTATCATTATAATCTTCATATTTTTTCTTGCGCGGCAAAAAATCTTCCACTAGTTTTCTGTGGTGCTTTTTCAGCGTGCGACGGTCTCGTTTATTTTGCGAGCCGCCTTCAATCACATTGGGTTCTTCCTCGATCGCTTCTTCCAATTCTTCTAATCTTGATTCAACGGCTTGGATAATTTCTTTGAGTCCCTCACTCGTATCTAATTCATCTTCCGCGATAGCTAGTTTTACTTTCTGTTCCACTAGTTCGTCGTACATTGTTTTGATGTTTTCATCTAATTTCGCCTCGTAACGTTCCACTGCTCTACGCCAGACAAACGAATAGCGGTTCGCATCGGCTTCGACTTTTGTGCCGTCGATATATAAAGCGTCATCC
>JACBXN010000068.1 GCA_015863215.1 Aerococcaceae bacterium DSM 111176 | reverse complement strand
TCAGGCTGTAGACAAACCCCTTGAAAACACTGATATATAGTGATTTCAAGGGGTTTTTCCTGTATAATAAAAATAAAATGGGTGATTAACATGATGTCCCGAGATGCTGATAGTAAGACATTTGAAGCACGAAATCAAGTTGCGTTTTATGCACTGGAAGAATTGGTGCCGCAGGACCATTTACTACGAAAAATAGATAAACATATTGATTTTTCTTTTATTTATGACCTGGTTGAAGAGGTTTATTGCCAAAATAATGGACGCCCAAGTATTGACCCCGTCACTCTTATTAAAATCCCTATTATTCAGTATTTATACGGCATACCAAGCATGAGACAAACGATTCAGGAAATCAGCGTTAATGTAGCTTATCGTTGGTTTTTAGGGTTGTCTTTAACGGATGTCGTTCCGCATTTCTCCACTTTCGGAAAAAATTATAAACGTCGGTTTGAAGGAACTTCACTGGCTGAACAAATCTTCACTCATATTTTAAAACAATGTATAGATGCGCAATTGGTTGATGGTAGTCAAATTTTTATGGACGGCACACATGTTAAAGCATGTGCGAACGCGCATAAATACACCAATGAAGAAGTCGTCGTTTCTGCAAAGTGGATGGCTGATGAGTTAATGGATGCCATTCAAGAAGATCGGGAGGCTCATGGAAAAAAGCCACTAAAAAAACTAGAAAAGGAGCCCGAAACAAAGAACCAAAAAACAAGTAAACATGACTCAGAGGCTGGTTGGTTCCATAAGGGAGAACATAAGCAAGTATTTGCTTACAATGTTCAAACAGCCTGTGATCGAAACGGTTGGATATTAGGCTATACCGTACATCGTGGGAATGTACACGATACTCAAGCATTTCCATCACTCTATAACAAAATAAAGAAGTTTAATCCAACTTACTTGGTCGCTGATGCAGGTTATAAAACCGCGACAATTGCCCATTTTATACTGAATGAAGCAATAACTCCTGTCTTTCCCTACACACGTCCCAGAAAAAAACCTGAGAATCGCGATGTTGTTTACGATGAATATTACGATTGTTATCTTGACGAAAATAATGTTGTTCATCATTATCTGACTACCGCA
>JACBXN010000056.1 GCA_015863215.1 Aerococcaceae bacterium DSM 111176 | reverse complement strand
AAGTAAGTCATGAATTTTCCTCTTTCATTTGGTTTGGTCACTTATATGATACAGGAAATTCATGGCTATTTGTGTATACAAAAATAGTGCTGGTGATTTCTCACCAACACTATAAATTATAGAACCGGTTTTTTATATCTACAAATATAATAGAAAACACACCCATCTCCAACTGGATGTGAGTGTGTTTGAAAGTAATTATGTTGGATTATTAAGGAAATAGGTAAATCCTTCACCATGTACTTCTTGAACAGTTGAAACTGTCACAAAAGCATTTGGATCAATTGATTGAACGAGTCTTTGTAGTTGTAATACTTGTCGTCTGCTGACAACTACAAATAGAACATTTCGTTCTTCTTTAGAATAGAACCCATAACCTTTAAGAACCGTACAACCACGATTAATGTCTTTCATAATTGCATTACCGATTTCGTCGTAGTTTTTCGATACTATGTAAAATGCTTGTTTTGGATTTAGACCAGCTAAAATAAAGTTAATAATTTGGGTTGATATATAAATTGAAATGATTGTAATAATACCATTCTCTAAACCAATGACAAAAGTTAATAAGGTAACTATAATTAAATCCAGGATGAATAAAGCATTCGAAAAGGAAATACCGGTAAGTTTGTTAATAATAAGTGCAATAATATCAGTTCCACCGGTTGATCCATTGCCTACTACAACAACACCAACGGAAATACCGACTAAAATTCCTATAGCAATCGAAGCTGTAATTGAACTGTCAGGTATAAAATGAGGTAAGTGGATGAATTCAAGGAATAATGAAATAGTGGAAGTAGCAATTAATGTATAGATAATTGTTAGTTTATCTAAAATTTTCCAACCAATGATTAAGAGTAATACATTAATAATAAATGATGTGATCGCAATGTTTGCTCTTGTAGTATAGTTTAAGAATAAAACAAACCCAGTGATACCACCCTGACCTAATGCGTTGGGGATTATGATGGAATTAACAGATACAGCAAATATAGCTGCTCCAATTACGATTAATAAAATATTTTGAATATGTTTTTTCATTCAGTCACCTCTCTCAACTTTCCATTATATCATTGTGTTAAAATTTAAATGGTTATATATTAGAGAAAATGGCATGAGAAGAGAATGATAATGGTAGGTAAGTAAAATATCGAAAATGTAAATGGATAATACAACGGAAAGGTAAAATATGAAAATAATAGAACAATTTATAGACGGTAAAGTTAACATAGATACTTGCGAAGATAATTTAATCATAACCGATGATTTTATTGCGGTGATTGACGGGGTATCATCTAAGAGTGACTATAGAAAAGGTGGTAAAACAACTGGGAAATTAGCATCAGAAATTATCGGAGAAGTGATTGAAAATTTGCCCCTAGATTCAACAATAGAACAAGTAATTGAGTCTATTAATACTGAGATTCAAAAGTTCTATGTCTCTAACGTATTCCCTTATGATAAGGCATCTCTTGGATTACAGGCAATGATGGCCTTATATAGTCAATACCATCAACAAGTATATTTAATCTGCGATTGTCAGGTTGTAGTAGATGGTAAAACTTATCTTAACCCGAAATTAAGTGACACTACACTCGAGCATTTTAGGAGCTTGATCGCACATATAGAAGTAACAACATCAGGTCAGGATTTTAATGAATACTTTTCAAATGGCGATCAAGCACGTGAACGAATTTTACCTTGGATTACTCAATCAACTATCTTTGCAAATGATGATACGACACCGTGGGGATACTCTGTTTTAAATGGAGACACTGTCCCAGCTTCATTAATTAAAGTAATTGATGTTCCAGAAAACAGTCAGGTTATCCTAGCCAGTGACGGTTACCCATTTGTGGAAGGGAGTTTAGAGGTAAGTGAAATGAAGTTGACGTCACTTCTTGCGGACGATCCTTTTTTAATAAATATAGTCAAGTCAACAAAAGGTGTAACTAATGGAGCAAGTAGCTTTGATGATCGTACTTACATTAGATTTACAATTTAGTTCCCCTTGAAGTCTCAGTTAGATATGTTACAATAATCTATGTGTAAATTTTAAATCACCTTGATCTAAGGAGGAACATTCGTGTACGATATCTTAACATACGCACTGATCGCAATTTCAGTGATTTTAATAATTTTAGTTATTATGCAACCATCTAAAGGTAATGCAGCAAGTTTATTAACGGGTGCAGATGATGGACAACCAAAGAGTAAAGCACGTGGATTTGAAGCATTTTTAATTCGTGCAACAACTGTTTTCGGCGTTTTATTTTTTGTATTAAGTTTAGCTCTTGCTTACTTATCAGCACAGTAATTTAACATTTTGCTCCTACTTAGCCTAGGTTAAGTAGGAGCTTTTTCTTTAACTTAAGCGTAGAATTCGTTAAGATAGAGGTAGAAGATTAGAAGTAGGTGAAAATAATGGAAATACCATTTCAGGGCGCGAAATTGTTAGAAGCTGACGATAATAAAGTCGGTATCGTCTTATTTCACGCTTATACAGGTTCGACAAATGATATGAATATGTTAGGGCGAAGTTTAAACAAATTAGGATACAATGTTGTCATGCCATTATTGAAAGGTCATGCAACAGCAGACATAATGGATATTTTAGATACTGATTTTACAGTTTGGCGTAAGCAATCACGTGAAGTTGTTAAATGGACAACCGAACAATTTGAACAAGTTTTTGTTTTTGGTTTATCATTAGGTGGATTATTCGCAATTGAAACATTAATAGACGATTCTCTATCGATTGTGGCAGGAGGTACCTTTAACTCGCCGGTAGTTGCTGAACAATATGTAACAATTGATGATGTATTTAAGGCATATACACGACACTTATACAAACGTAATGGTGAGTCAGATTCATTTGAGGATGAATGGCCACAAATTAAAGTGAGCTATACTGAACAGATGCATGCTTTAGCCCAGTTTAAGAAGTCGTACCGTGATCGATTAGGAGAGATACGTAGACCTGTTTTACTCGTTCAATCCTTAAAAGATACAATGGTTCGAGGTGCTGATATTGGGGAAGTTGTTAAAGCGATGCCTGGTGTTGACTTAACTCTTCGCACATTCCCAGAGAATACGCATGTTATTACGGTGGATCGTAATCGCAGTGCTTTTGAAGAAACAGTAGCACTATTCATTGAAAGAAATATCCAAGAATAATACGACGTGTATTTGGTGAGTTGGAGGAGAGTATTATGAGTTTATCAAAATTAGAAAAGAATTTACGTGATTTTTTCCAAGAAAATCCGGAGAAGGCCTATAAACCTGATGAGGTAGCGAGTGTCTTTAATTATGGTGGGAATAAAAATTTCAAGCGCCTAATTAAAGCACTAAACTTCTTAGAGCATATTGGTGAGTTAGAAATAACTCAACAAGGTAAATACCGTGCGAAAGTTCAAAAATCAAAGACTGCTACAGGTATTTTTCGTGCGAATCCTAAGGGGTTTGGCTTCGTTAATGTTGAAGAAGGTGAACCAGATCTATTCATTCCGCCTAATCAAATAGGGGAAGCGATGGATGGTGATACTGTTGAGGTAACGATTATTAAAGAAGTTAACCCTCAAACAGGAAAAGGGTCTGAAGCTCGCATTGAACGTGTTATCGAACGTGCAACACAACAATTAGTGGGTGAATTCTTTGCCTATAATAAAGATGAACGTGAGAAGACGGGTTATCTAGGATTTGTTGAACCAAATACTGTATCAAGCCGTCATCTACAAATTTTTGTCCTACCAGAAGGTGTTAAACCAGTTGACGGAAGTATTGTGATCGTCAAAATTAAAGAATACCCATCAGTAGAGCGTCCAAATGTCATGACTGGTCTGGTAGCCAAGGAAATTGGTCATAAAGATGCCCCAGGTGTGGATATTTTATCGGTTCTATATAAATTTAACATTCCACATGAGTTTCCGGATAATGTGCTGGAAGAAGTTGAATCGTATCCAGATGAAGTGGACCCACAAGACATGGTTGGTCGCGTTGATTTAAGAGATGAATTAATCTTTACCATTGATGGAGCAGACGCAAAAGATTTGGACGATGCGATTTCTATTGATCGTTTAGAAAATGGTAATTTCAAATTAGGCGTTCATATTGCGGATGTATCGCATTATGTGCGTGAAAATTCTGCTATTGACCTTGAGGCATCCGAGCGTGGAACGTCTGTTTATTTAACTGACCGTGTGGTGCCAATGTTGCCACAAAAATTATCAAATGGACTTTGTTCACTACATGCTCATGAAGATCGTTTAACAAAATCATGTATCATGACAATTGACAGTAAAGGGACAGTATTGGACTATGAAATTTTAAGTTCAATCATTAATTCGAGTTACAGAATGACATATAGTGATGTCAATGACATTATTGATGGTGACGCTCAATTACGTGAAGAGTATAGTGAATTAGTAGATTCAATTGATATAATGGTTGAACTACACAAAATTCTCGAAAACATGCGTCGTCGTCGTGGTGCGATTGATTTTGATAGTCAAGAAGCTAAAATCATTGTTGACGAAGAGGGTAACCCAACAGACATTGAATTACGTGAACGTGGAGTTGGTGAACGCCTAATTGAGTCATTCATGTTAGCGGCAAATGAGACAATTGCGCGTCACTTTACACAGAAAGAATTACCATTTATCTACCGTGTCCATGATTCGCCAGACGAAGACCGTATTACTGCATTTGCTGAATTTGCGACAAGTTTTGGTTTAATTTTACGTGGTAATCCTGCCAGCATTAGACCCAAAGATTTACAAATCTTACTGAGCGCTGCTAAGGACGAATCATTTGAACCTGTTTTATCAATGATGATGTTACGTTCGATGCAACAAGCCATCTATTCAGAAGAGGCGAAAGGGCATTTTGGTTTAGCAGCCCGCGATTATACTCATTTCACGTCACCAATCAGACGTTACCCAGACTTAATCGTCCATCGATTAATCTCTGAGTATGCTGATGGTAGACCGTCTCAGCAAAAAAGAACTCAAATTCAAGACCGTTTACCTGGCGTTGCTGAACATAGTTCTAAGATGGAACGTCGTGCTGTAGATGCAGAACGTGAAGTGGACGCGATGAAGAAAGCCGAATACATGGCTCAACATGTCGGTGAAGAGTTTGAAGGAACTGTAAGTTCAATCACATCATTTGGAATGTTTATTCAATTGCCGAATACTATAGAAGGTCTAATTAGATTGGATCAATTACGTGATGATTATTATCAATTTAATCAACAACATATGATGTTAATTGGTGAACGTTCAGGTCGAGTCTTTAAAATTGGTCAAAGAGTGGTTATTGAAGTTGCAGGTGTTGATGTGGCAGAGCGTCAAATCGACTTTATCCTTGTCGATGCTGAGGATGTTAAAGCTGATCCGCATGTCATTCGACAAACGAACAAAGACCGTAATTCCAAGAGACGCCGTGAAAATGGTAAACGTCGTGAACCACAGGATCACAAACCTAAACGTCCGAAGAATAATAAGAAAAAATCGAGAAATTCAAAATTCAAAATTTCAAAACGCTCGAATTAAAGGGGGGATAGGATGAGTAAGGTTAAAGATAAACCACTTGCTTCTAACCGAAAGGCGCGTCATGATTATGAAATTATTGACACTTATGAAGCTGGTCTCGTCCTTAAAGGAACTGAAATCAAGTCGATCCGACTAGGGAAAGTAAATCTCCAAGATGGCTTTATCTCGGTTCATCAAGGCGAAGCTTGGCTCAAAGGTGTGCATATTAGCCCTTATGAACAGGGAAATATTTTCAACCATGACCCATTACGTGACCGTAAATTACTCTTACATAAACGTGAAATTTCAAAGCTAGCTCAAGAAGTTAAACTGGGTGGTTATACTATTGTGCCTTTGAAAATGTATTTAGTAAATGGTCGCGCTAAAATATTAATCGGATTAGCTCGAGGTAAAAACCGCCATGACAAACGTCATGCACTCAAAGAACAACAAGCTAAGCGTGATATTGATCGCGCGATGCGTGCTAGATAACGTCTACTTCGGTAGGCGTTTTTTATTTTATGTTTTTAAACATTAATATATGAATTTTCTGTGTTTAAATTTTGACATTATCGTAAACGTTAACATTTTTAGGGGGAATGTGATAAAATTAATTTAAGAAAACATAAGGAGTGAGATGATGAATAAGAAGATTATTACGACAGGTTTAATCGCTTCATTATTGGCAGTAGGTGGAGCTAGTCAAGTATTAGATGCGACATTGTCTATTCAAGCTGTACAAACTCAGCAACAACAAGGGATGCAATTAGTATCTTTAGGAGCCTCTTTAACTCAACAACAAGCACAACAAACATTACAGTTATTGGGAGCAGGACATGTACCTCAAAATGCAATCACATATATTGATGGAAATATGGTTAATCGTTATTTAAATGACGGTTCAAATGCGAATACGACTGTTTTATCGAGTGCATATATTTCTGAAATGCCAGCAGGATACGGTGTACGCGTTAATGTGGTAACACCTCAAAATATTACTCTTGTATCTTCAACAACATACCAAAATGCCGCAATTACAGCAGGTATTTCAAACGCACAATTAAATATTGCAACAGTGTCACCGGTAACAGGTGAGGGTGCATTAGTTGGTATTTATGCATTATTAGAGGATCAAGGTGCGTTGAATCCAGCCGATGCTCAAGTAGCGCAGCGTGAAATTCAAGTAATTAACAATATTACTGAAACGACTGAAATTAATAATACACAAATTAACCAAGTAGTTGCGAATATTAAAACAAATATTGTGAATAACAATGTTCAAAATGTTGATATTGATATCAATCAAATTGTTAATCAAATCGCTCTAGAATATAATATTACAGACCAAACAATCATTGATCAACTTATTATAATTGCTGAAGAGTTTAATTCTACTGAAGCTGCGACTGAAGAAGGTACAGCAGAACAAATTGAAAACTCAATCGTTCTAACTTGGCCTGAGGCATTAGGTGAATTATCAGCACCAAAAACGAAAGAGGAAATTTTAGATGGGGAGCGTTTAGACTACTCAGATCAAGAGACATACAACCCAATCTTCCAGAAATTTGCGGATGCTTTCTATAGTGCAGTTGAAACAGATCAATCAATTGATGAACTATACAGCCATACATTTGTGTTTGAACGTATAACACCAACATTAACAGGGGACGAAAAGAATGCATTAAACGCATTACGTTCTGCTATGTATGAATACAAAGCAAATGGCGATATGAGCGAAGGTCAGACAAAATCTTACTGGACAACTCTAATACAAGAATTTGAAACACTGAAAACGACGGATCCTGAATTAGCTGAAATTTATAATCAAATTGCATTAGTAACAGGATATGCACCAGAGGCATATGCATTTACTAATCTAGCACAAGATGGTACTCAAGTTTCAGTGACAATTCAAGATAATTCTATTCCAGAGCAACCAGTATTAGGTACTTATGTGTATGATGTAGCAACGGGAGAAATCTTTGCTCAGGATACAGCAGCAGATAGTCTAGTTCCTTTAGCAGGTGTATTCGACTTCAACGCACGATATGGTGCAACGGTTGAAAACCAATACCAAGGAACACCAATCTCATCAGAATACACAATTCCTGGTTATGAACCTGAAGAAAGTTCAGAAGAAACATCAAGTGAAGATGAAGAATCTGAATCAGATGAAACGTCTGTTGAAGAGGAAATCTCATCGGAGGAATCATTTGAAGAGCCACCAGTGGAATCAACACCACCAGAACAACCAATTGAATCTGTACCTGAAGTTCCAGAAGAATCTGAAGTACCAGCACCAGAGGAGCCTGAAGCAACTACCCCTGAAGAAGGCGCAACAGATCCAGCTGAATAATCAATACTTATGTTAAATAGGGCAATTAGCCTTAACTTTAGCCATTAAACTCAGTAATTACGAGTTTGATGGCTATTTTTGTATTCGTGGGATATTATCCCAAATTTGATTTGAAGATAAATCAAATATCATATATTATAGAATTATTATTATAATATCTTGGGGGCATTATGGAAAAATTATCGAAAGAATTACAACAAAAAATTACTAAAGTTAATATGGGTCTAGTAGCAGTTCTAGTATTGTTATGGGGATTCATTTTTTTTAATCCTGCAAATCGAATTGATGCAAGTGAAGCTCAAACATTGATGTCTCAATTATATATTGATGATAACCAAGAGATGATTAATACTAATTTAACGAAAGATGAATTCAATGCGATTCAACAAAAATTAGACAGACATAGACCAAGTCATGCAAAATTAAATGAAGCAGAAGAAAAATTTGAGTTACATGAATTGATGACTTCGATTTATCATCCTGAATCGTTAAATGAAGAGCCGCATTTTAACCAAACAGTATCTGCTGAAACAGTTGATCAAGCAACGAATTATTTGGAGCAAGTAGATAAAGAGGATGTATTTTATAAAGAAGCAACTACTTTAGTGCAAAATGCCCAAGAAGATTTGACTAAAATGGATTTATTCCATAACGAAATTGATTTATCAAAGGCACCTATAGTGAAGGAACGCGCTGATATTCCTGAGGCAGTATCATTTGTTAGTCAATATGATGATACTTTTGTTGGCATCGAAGAACATGCGCCGACATTCCCAGTGATTGCTGAGTACCAAGCCTATTTAGATGACTTGTGTGAGGTTATTGTCGATGAATTTACGACACAATACTTCTCAGATGAGTTTCTAGATGAGATGTATCAGGTTGATTCGTTGGCTAGTCGCTTTGAATTAACACCAATGGACCCGGGTAAATTAGTGGCTTTAACTTTTGATGATGGACCCAATGAAGAATACACAACCCAAGTATTGGAAATTCTAGAAGAACACGATATTGTTGGAACATTCTTTGTGATGGGGGCTTATGTTGACGATTCACCGCATATTGCAAGAGAAATTGTTGAGCGCGGTCATATTATTGGTAATCATACATATAACCACCCTGATTTAGCAGTAGAAACACCCGAAGAGGTTCTAAAGCAATATCGATGGACGACTGAGTCGATTTATGATGAGACGGGAGTAATGCCTGATTTATTCCGATTACCATTTGGATCGGGTGGACCGAGAGAAATTGAATTGGCTGGTGATATGACGTCAATTATGTGGAATACCGATTCTGCTGATTGGGAACTTCAAGATGCAGAAGCAATTTTTGAGAATGTGAAGAACAATCTTCACCGTCACTCGGTAATACTCATGCATGATACTGCTCAGTACACTGTTGATGCATTAAAATTAATCATTCCATATCTTAAAGAAGAAGGCTACCGATTTGTTGAACCAACACAAGTTGATTTTTACCGCCGATTTTAATTATTAAAGTAAAAAATAACTTGACGTGAGATGCCCGTTTTGGTAAGATATTAACGTTGTATTTGTGCACCCATCTGCAACCGCACAAGTTGAGTATTTAAGAATCATATGATCACTTAACATGGCGAGTCTCGGTGTAATTATATTATAGGAGGTGCTTGAATGTACGCAATTATTAAAACAGGCGGAAAACAAGTAAAAGTTGAAGAAGGACAAACAGTCTTTGTTGAGAAATTAGATGTAGCTGAAGGTGAAACAGTTACTTTTAACGAGGTAGTATTTGTAGGTGGAGAATCTACTAAAGTTGGTACTCCTTTTGTTGAAGGCGCAACAGTTGAAGCTACGGTTGAAAAACAAGGTCGCGGTAAGAAATTAACAGTATTCCGTTACCGTCGTCGTAAAGACTCACACCGTAAATTAGGTCACCGTCAACCATATACTAAAGTAACAATCAACTCAATTAACGCATAATGATTCAGATTAACATTAAGAAAGATAATGGTCAGAATATTCAAGAGCTTGAATTATCTGGACATGCAGGTTTTGCCGATCATGGTTATGATATTGTCTGTGCGGCAGTATCGAGTCAAGTGATTTCAATTGAGAATTCACTTCAACAATTATTAAGTGTCCCTGTATTAACAGAGGTAGATGATGTTGAAGGTGGCTATTTAAAATTGACTTTACCTGAAATATCGAACGATGAAACTTCTAGTGATGCGCAACTATTATTGAGACATTTAGAGTTTGCGCTTTCAGTCTTAATGGAAAATTATCCTGAATTTATCAATATAACAATAAAATAACTAGGAGGTACCAATATGTTAAAGTTAAATCTACAATTATTCGCAACTAAAAAAGGTGGCGGATCTACTCAAAACGGTCGTGACTCACAAGCTAAACGTTTAGGTGCTAAAGCAGCTGACGGAGAAACTGTACACGGCGGAACAATTTTATACCGTCAACGCGGAACTAAAATTCACCCAGGTCAAAACGTTGGCCGTGGTGGAGATGACACATTATTCGCTAAAATCGATGGTGTTGTTAAATTCGAACGTAAAGGTAAAAAACAAAAACAAGTTTCAGTATACCCAGTAGCGGTTGAAGCTTAATTTAATATTACTTTTAAACCAGTCCAAGTGGCTGGTTTTTTAATTTCTAAAATATTTTAAACAACGATTATATATTGACATAAATTTATCTATTCCCATATCGATACTATCTTTGATACAATGAATGTATTGACGTTGTATAGAGGAGAATAATATGGAAAATTTTATTATTGCATTTAATGCAGTTATGCCATTAATGATCTATTTAGTGGTAGGGCGTTTCATCTATAAATTAGGGTGGATGTCTTTAGCAAGCTTACAAGAATTGAATCAGTTAATTTTTAAATTATTATTACCGATTAACTTATTCATGAATATTTATCAAACGGATATTACACAAGCATTCAGGCTAGATGTTTTAGTTTATGCTGTTTTAATGGCTTTATTTGTTTTCATTTTATTCTTATTTATTATTTCTAAAATTGAAAGTGATCCAGCCAAACAGGGTGTAATGCTTCAAGGGTCTGTGCGTAGTAATTTCGTCCTATTTGGACTTCCAATAGCATTATCATTATTAAATGGCCGTGATATAGGTATGACAACGATTTTGATTGCTGTCTTAGTTCCATTGAATAATGTATTATCGATTATTGCTTTAACGATTTATAAAAATGGTAGTTTTAATATTAAAGAACTTGTTCTATCCGTATTAAAGAACTATATGTTTATTGCGACAATGGTTGGAATTGTGGTTCGTTTAATTGATATTAGAATGCCAGTATTCTTTGCGGATGCACTGAACGGATTGTCAGGATCAATAACGCCGATTGCGCTGTTAATTATGGGAGCAACTTTTAATTTCCAAGCAATTAATGATTCATTTAAACAATTGACATTCACTGTCGTTAGTAAATTAATCCTTGTACCAATCATTGGGATTGGTGGAGCAATCTTACTTGGATTTTCAGGAGAGAATCTTATTCCATTGATCATCTTCTTCGGTGGTCCAGTTGCAGTTTCGAGTTATCCTATGGCTCAGAATATGGGGGGCGATGGCGACTTAGCGAATCAAGCTGTTGTCTTTACAACCATCTTGTCACTGTTTACTTTGATTATATTTATTACGATCGCAGCAAATTTAGGAATTTTATAACCATGAATTTTAGCCTTCAATGTATGAACATTGGGGCAATTTTTTATTGACTTTGTTAAAAGACGAACATTATATGTGAAAAGGATAAATTTCTGCACGAATTATTAAAAAAAGATAAAAATTGTGTTATAATCATTTTATCTTATATTTGGAGGAGAGATAATATGACACGCATTTATAATTTATCTGCTGGACCGGCAACGTTACCAGTGGAAGTGTTAGAGCAAGTACAGAAAGACTTAGTAGAATACAGTGATGCTGGGATGTCAGTAATGGAAATGAGTCACCGTAGTCAGACTTTTCAAGCGATTATGGATAATGCTGAGGCATTAATGCGCCAATTACTGGGAGTACCAGAAAATTATAAAGTTTTATTCTTACAAGGCGGTGCTAGCTTACAATTTGCTATGGTACCAATGAACCTGAAGAAATCAGGTAAGGTTGCTTATGTAGACACAGGGTCTTGGTCTGCAAAAGCGATTAAAGAGGCTAAAGTGCTTGGCCTTGATGTGGACGTTATCGCATCCTCCAAAGATGATAATTACACATTTATTCCTGAAATTGATGCAGACTACACTCAATATGATTATGTACATGTTACTTCTAATAACACAATTGTAGGGACAGAGTTCAAAGCGTTTCCAGATACTGGCGACACGCCATTAGTTGCTGACTTTAGTTCAAACTTTATGTCAGGACCAATTGATGTATCGAAATTTGGCGTTATTTATGCCGGCGCTCAGAAGAATTTAGGACCAGCTGGAGTAACAGTGGTTATTATTCGTGATGATTTACTCGGCTTAAATGAAGGCTTATCAACTATGTTAGATTACAAAACACATGCAGCTAAGGGGTCTATGTTTAACACGCCACCAACATTTTCTGTTTACGTTGTCCAATTAGTTTTACAATGGTTAGAAAGCCAGGGCGGATTAGCAGGTATTGCTGCAAAAAATCAAGCTAAGGCTGCTATTTTATATGATTATTTGGATCAATCTGATTTATTCAAATCACCAGTTAGAGAAGATAGTCGTTCATTGATGAATGTACCATTTGTAACTGGAGATGCTGATATCGATGCTAAATTTATCGCTTATGCCACAGAGAAGGGATTTGCCAACATTAAAGGTCACCGTTCTGTTGGTGGTATGCGTGCGTCGATCTATAATGCCTTCCCACATCAAGGAGTAGTGGATTTAGTTGAAATTATGCGTCAATTTGAAGAGGAGAACAAATAATGTACCACATTAAAACTTATAATAATATTGCGATCGAGGGATTAGAACGCCTTGACCGTAAGCAATATATTTTAAATGACACGGATAATCCAGACGGTATTTTACTAAGAAGTGAAAAATTACATGACATGGCAGTACCCGAAAATTTAAAGGCAGTAGCTCGTGCTGGTGCTGGGACTAACAATGTGCCCGTAGAAGCTTTAGCAGATGAAGGAATTGTTGTTTTCAACACACCTGGTGCAAATGCTAATTCAGTGAAGGAATTAGTTATCTCTTCAATGATTAACTATGCCCGTAATATGCATGCTGCAAATGATTGGGCAAAGGCGTTAACAGGAGACGACATTGCTAAACAAGTTGAAGCAGGTAAAAAACAATTCAAAGGAACTGAATTACAAGGTAAAACATTAGGTGTCATTGGACTAGGTTCGATTGGTCACTTAGTAGCTAATGATGCGTATGATTTAGGCATGAAGGTAATTGGTTTTGACCCATTCATTAGTATCCAAGCGGCTTGGAAAATTAGCCAGTATGTTGATCAAGCAGCAAGCTTAGAGGAAATGTTACACCAAGTGGATTACTTAACTATTCATGTCCCATTTACAGCTGATACAGAGAAAATGCTCGACGAGCACGTATTCAAAGTCTTAAAGAATACAGCCGTTGTATTAAACTTCTCAAGGGCTGAATTAGTGGATAATCCAGCGATTATTAAAGCATTAGATGAAAATCGTATCGGGGCATATATTACTGATTTCCCAACAAATGAAGTTATGGGGCACGACAAAATTACGCTTTATCCACATTTAGGCGCTTCAAGTGAAGAGGCGGAAACAAATTGTGCAATCATGGCAGCGGATCAATTAAGTCGTTATTTAGAAACTGGGGAAATTATCAACTCAGTTAATTACCCGCGTGTGGAATTACCATTTAATTCACCTGTACGTTTGGCAATAGCTAACCGAAATGTACCAAATATGATTGGAGAGTTATCATCACTGTTATCTAATCATGGAATCAATATTGACCGTATCATTAATGAGTCAAGGGGAAATTATGCCTATACATTAGTCGATATGGGCGAACAAGACGATGAAGTACTCGATAAAATTATTAATACATTACAAGCAATTGAAGGTATTTTAAAAGCAAGAATAATTCGCAAAAAGTAATTTCTGCTAGTGTAATGGAAGCGATTGTTTGTTACAATGATTAGTAGATAAAATAATTAAGGGAGCGAAAATAATGTCAAAAACATTTTCAATTAATGCTGGTAGTTCATCTTTAAAATTCCAACTTTACAATATGCCTGAAGAGACGGTAATTGCAAAAGGTTTAGTAGAACGTATTGGTTTAGATAACGGTGTGTTCTCAATCGAATATGGTGATGACCAAGAATTCGAAATTACAACAGATATTCCTGATCACGGAGTAGCGGTAGGATTATTATTCGATTACTTAAAAGAATTCAATATCATTGATGATTTAAATGAAATCGATGGTGTTGGTCACCGTGTTGTTGCTGGTGGAGAAATCTTTAAAGATTCTACAGTAGTAACTGAAAAAGTTATCGAACAAGTAGATGAATTAGGAGAATTTGCTCCATTACATAACTACGCGGAAGCAGTAGTTATGCGTGAATTCGCTGAACGTGTTCCTGGTGCGACAATGGTTGCTGTATTTGATACATCATTCCATACAACAATGCCAGCTGAAAACTACTTATACAGCTTACCTTACGAATATTATGAAGACTATGCTGCTCGTAAATACGGAGCACACGGAACTTCACATAACTACGTAAGCCGCCGTGCTGCTGAAATCGTTGGTAAACCAATTGAAGAGTTAAAAATCATTACATGTCACTTAGGTAATGGTGCTTCAATTACAGCGGTTGATGGTGGTAAATCAGTTGATACATCAATGGGATTCACTCCATTAGCAGGTGTAACAATGGGTACTCGTACGGGTGATATCGATGCATCACTTATTCCTTACTTAATGGAAAAAACGGGTGTAACAGATGTTAAAGAAATGATTAATATATTTAACAAAAAATCTGGTTTACTTGGTTTATCAGGCGTTTCATCAGACATGCGTGATATCGAAGCTGAAGCAGATGCTGGTAACGAACGTGCACAATTAACATTAGATATCTTTGTTAACCGTGTTCAAAAATACATCGGTCAATATGCTGCAGTAATGAACGGTGTTGACATTATTGTGTTTACAGCAGGTATCGGAGAAAACTCTGGTCGTCAACGTAAAGCTATCTTAGATGGCGTTTCTTGGTTTGGAATTGAATTAGATGAAGAACGTAATGATACACGTAAAGAAGCAATCATTACGACAGACGATTCTAAAGTAATGGCAATCAACATCCCTACAAATGAAGAAGTTGAAATTGCTCGTGAAGTAGAACGCTTAAAATAATTAATCTTTAATTATTATTAAAGCCACTCTCTAGCTATCCAGTTGAGAGTGGCTTTTTCGTTGATTAATATTATATTTAACAATATTGAGAGGAGGATATAAATGAAATCTATTATGGATCAAGCAGCAATGGATCGTACATTAAAGCGAATTGCCCACGAAATTATCGAACATCATAAAACAATGGATAATGTAGTCATCGTTGGTATTAAGACACGTGGTGAGTATCTGGCCAACCGCATTCAAGACAAAATAAAACAAATAGAATCTCAGGATGTGCCAGTTGAAACATTGGACATCACTTTTTACCGTGATGATTTATCACAAAAATCAGCTGAACCAACTGTTGAACCAATGAGCATGAAAGTCGATTTAACAGATAAGGATGTCATTATTGTCGATGATGTTTTATATACTGGTCGTACAGTTCGTGCAGCAATGGACGCAATACTCGATTATGCCCGTCCCGCGCGCATTCAATTAGCGATTTTAGTTGACCGTGGTCACCGCGAACTACCCATTCGTGCTGATTATGTTGGGAAGAATATTCCAACATCTAAGAGCGAAACAGTTTCCGTTCAACTGGAGGAAGTTGACGGAGAAGAGGGTGTAAAAATTATATAAAAATAAGCCTGTCGTCCAGATTGGATGACAGGCTTTTTTTATTGATCGCGATTATTAATTTTATGAATGACTGAGAACAGATAGACCATAAATCCTGTAAAAATTAAAATGAATATAATCCAAATAATAGTAAATGTCTCGTAGCGATTCAAGACACTGAAGAAACCTAAAATCGATAAGGCAAAATAAGTTACAGCAAAAGCAATAATCGATTTTGATGATTCAAGTTTCAGGATTTCTTTTAATATTTGTTGATAAAGTAGCAAATACACACCAATTAGTAACACCATTGTTGGAAATGCGAAGAATAAAATTTGTAACATAATAACCTCTTTACTATTAGTCTTTTTGTTAGTTTAACATAATTAATGAAGAGATGGGGGATAATTATCTAGATATCAGCCTGGCACGAATGAACTTATTCAAAAGGATGCAAAAAATTGCATCCCCGCCCGAATGTTTTTAAGAGGTTGCAAAAAACTGCATCCTCGCCAGTATAATTTTAAGAGGATGCGCAAACAGTGCATCTAAATAATTTTGAGGGGAGAGGATGCAAAAAATTGCATCCCCACCATATTTCTAGAAGGATGCACAAACACCTCATCAAAAAATCGACACCAGTCCAGAAAAATCCTGACACAAAAAAAATCGCATAACACCATCGTTCTAAGAACATTGACGCTATGCGATCCTATAAATAATAATTATAAAGAAAATAAAAAAGCCGGCAAAAGCCGGCCTAAGGGTAGCCGATGATGCCGTTTAATGATACATATGTTTTGAACCTGCTAATATAAACAGGTGGGCTCCCCATCAGAATCATTAGATTTCCAAGTGTTCATTGGCTTATCTTTAGACTCCGAATCCTAGGACCCCAATAAGTTGGTGTTCGGTCCACACAATACGTATCCGGCGCGCATCTCAGTCATCCCTTACTACAATTATTATACCACTGTCTTTGTGAAATGCAATAGAAAGGCTTGAAAACGGTTAATTTATTATTATCCCCGCAACTGCTGGTAAATTTGTTGCAAAGCAGCCTCGTATTTCCCTGTTGGGTCAGCAACAAAATATTCACGACCTTTTAATTCATCAGGTAAATATTGTTGTGCGACATGGTGATTTGGATAATCATGAGGGTATTTGTAACCGACGCCATGACCTAATTTAGATGCGCCACTATAATGAGCATCGCGTAAGTGATCAGGAATTGGCCCAACGTTTCCAGCTCGAACATCTGCCATAGCAGCATTCAAAGCTTGATAAGTTGTGTTTGATTTTGGTGATAAAGCAAGATCAACAGCCGCAAATGCCAATGGGATTTGTGCTTCAGGTAAACCTACTTTTTCAGCGGCTTGAATAGCTGCAACAGTGCGCTGTGTAGCGGCAGGATTTCCTAGGCCAATATCTTCATAAGCAATGATTAACAGTCGTCTACAAGCGATTTGTAATTCCCCAGCCTCAAGTAATACAGCTAAATAGTACAGAGCAGCATTAACATCACTACCTCGAATCGACTTTTGTAAAGCAGAAATCGTATCATAATGTGCATCACCGTCTTTATCATGAACGAGACGTTTATGTTGAAGACATTCTTCAGCAATTTCTTGAGTGATCACAATGACGCCATCTTCGTTAGGTTGGGTAGAAAGAACGGCTAGTTCTAACGCATTTAAAGCACTACGAATATCTCCGTTAGTTACATGAGAAAAGTGATTCAAAATATCATCAGCTATTTCAACCTCATAGTCACCAAGTCCACGCTTTGGTTCCTCTAAAGCACGCTCAATCCCCAATTTAATATCTTCAGACTTAAGCGGCTCGACTTGAAAGATTTGAGTCCGGCTTCGAATCGCTGGATTAATTGAAATATAGGGATTTTCAGTGGTGGCACCGATTAATATGACACGACCATTTTCTAAATGAGGTAAGAGGAAATCTTGTTTCACTTTATTGAGACGATGAATCTCATCAAGTAATAGAATGACTGAACCAGACATCTTTGCCTCTTCTACAACAACTTCAAGGTCTTTTTTACTATCTGTTGCAGCGTTTAACATGCGAAACGCTAATTTAGTTGTTCCAGCAATCGCACTGGCAATACTCGTCTTACCTGTTCCAGGTGGTCCATATAAAATCATCGAAGACAGTCGTCCAGCATCGACCATGCGGCGAATAATTTTCCCTTCGCCAACTAAATGTTCTTGACCGAGTACTTCATCAATCGATTTAGGACGCATTCGATAAGCTAATGGTTCTTGCATGTGTATCCTCCTTTTTGGTATGATAGTCTCTTGATAATTTTAGCATAGACACATACAAATATGAAAGAATCTTGTATAATAGTAGATACGAGAGTAAAGAGCAATTAACTTTACAATCTTAACGGATGTGGTAGAATACATCAGCGTATATTTAGAGAAGGTATAGGTAGAGTACTGAATTTTACACTATTCTTCAATAATATAAACAAATTCAGCAAAGGAGGCTGTCAATGATTTATTTAGATAACGCAGCAACAACCCCAATTTTTCCCGAAGTCACACAGATTATTGCGGATACATTAGCAAACCAATATGGTAACCCATCAGCAACATACAAAATGGGAAAGGATGCGAAGCGACAGATTACGACAGCCCGTAAGGACATTGCTGACGTATTAAAAGTTGATTCGAATAATCTATTCTTTACCTCAGGTGCGACAGAAAGTAACAATTGGGCATTGATGCATATGGCTCAAAGAGCCAAAGAATTAGGGTATGGTAATCATATCGTCGCAACAGCGATTGAGCATCCATCAGTCGATGATGTTCTTGCACATTTAGAAACAATAGGTTTTGATGTTACATACGTTAATCCAAATGAGGATGGAGATATCACAGTTGACCAATTTGAAGAAGTATCAACCGATCAGACAATTGGTTGGGTCGCCATGGCGGTAAATAATGAAGTAGGTGCCATTTTACCTATTGAGAGTTTAGCTAAAAAAGCAGAGGAACTTAATTATTGGATCCATGTTGATGCTGTTCAAGCGATTGGACATGATATCGTAGATTTTTCATCGCTACCAATAGATGCGTTCGTTGGATCTGCACATAAATTCAATGGACCTAAGGGAATTGGCTTCCTAGTTCACAAACCAAAAGACGCTAAACTAGCGATTAGACCACTAATTCGTGGTGGTGGACAAGAGAAGAAAAAGCGATCTGGAACTGAGAATCTGCCTTATATTGCAGGAATGGCTACAGCTGTGACGTTGACAAACGACACGAAAGAGAATAGAGTGAGACAAGACGAAAACTTAGCGACTTATTTATATGAAGCACTTGATGAAGCCGGAATTAATTATCACCGTAATGGTAGTAAAAATCTGGATCATCACGTTAATCATATTCATAATCTCTGGTTGCCTGAAAATCTATCAAGTCAATTACTCATTAAAGCTGACCTCAAAGGTATTGCAATTTCAGCAGGATCTGCCTGTACAGCAGGATCAATCGTGCCGAGTCGTATTTTACAAGCTTATTACCCAGATGAACCACAACGCTGGGTAGAGAGTATCCGTGTTTCTTTTGGATACCAAACAACAAAAGACGAGATTGACGCATTAATTAATATATTAAAATAGGAGAGATTTTATGGCATTTAGTAAACAAGCAACATTACCAGGGTTTGACCGTACTTTTGAAGTAAGTAGCGAAGCTCGTCCATATACTTTACGTGACAATGGCTTTGTAAATACAAAACCCGGTAACTTTTTATACGAGCGCCCATTAGAAACAGCTTCAGGTGCTAAAGTAGTATTAAAGGTAACAATTGATAAAAATGTAGAAACTTTAAAGATTTCAACGGTAACGCCCAATGGCTTGAATTCAGTGGATGTTAATAAATTAACTGAAAATGAAATGGTAGTTGAAAAAATTAATTTTATTTTTGATGGTTTTGTAGATCGTAACTGTTTAATAGAGGTAAACAGTTAAGAAAGGAGTTATATGTCACATTTAGAAAACAAAGGTAAACGTGTTGTATTAGGTATGAGTGGTGGAGTAGATTCATCTGTCGCTGCTTTATTATTAAAAGAGCAAGGTTATGATGTTGTAGGCTTATTTATGAAAAATTGGGATGATACAGACGAATTTGGCGTTTGTACAGCAACAATGGATTATGAAGATGTTGCATTAGTCGCGGAACAATTAGAAATTCCTTATTATTCAGTCAATTTTGAAAAAGAGTATTGGGACCGTGTTTTCCAATATTTCTTAAGAGAATATAGAGCTGGACGTACACCTAATCCAGATGTTATGTGTAATAAAGAGGTTAAATTTGAAGCATTCCTAGATTATGCGATGGATATTGGAGCAGACTACATTGCAATGGGACATTACGCACAAGTTGAACGTGATGTTACAGGTCGTGTAAAATTACTCCGTGGTCATGATAACAATAAAGATCAAACATATTTCTTAAGCCAATTATCACAAGAACAACTTGACCGTGTACTATTCCCAATTGGACATTTAGATAAGAGTGAAGTACGTGAAATTGCAGAAAAAGCTGGTCTAGCAACTGCGACTAAAAAAGATTCAACAGGAATTTGCTTTATCGGTGAACGTAATTTTAACGAATTCCTATCTGAATATTTACCGAATAAACCAGGTAAAATGGTAACCCTTGATGGTGAAGTTAAAGGTGACCATATGGGGCTAATGTATTATACAATTGGTCAACGTCAAGGATTAGGTATCGGTGGTAGTTCAGATTCAAACGAACCATGGTTCGTAATTGGTAAAGATCTTGAAACAGCAACATTAATTGTTGGTCAAGGATATCACCATCCAGAACTTTATTCAGATTATTTAGAAGCAACAGATATTAACTTAATGACACCTCAAGACTTACCTCAAACATTTGAAGCAACTGCGAAATTCCGCTACCGTCAAGCTGATCAAAAAGTAACGGTAGAATTGGATGAAACTCGCACAAAAGCACGCGTTATCTTCGATGAACCACAAAGAGCAATCACACCAGGACAAGCAGTTGTATTTTACGACGGCGATGAATGTCTAGGTGGCGGTATCATCGATGCGGCTTATACAGGAGCAAAACAAATGCAATATGTATAAAATTTAAGAGACGAGGGATTTAATTTGAAAACGGCTATTTTAGTTGATAGTGTTGCAGGGATTAGGGAAGATTTAAGAAATCTTCCGAATGTCTTTGAAGCAAAATTAACAGTAAACTTCCCAGATGGGACAACGATGGAAGATACTAAAGATGTAAATATTATTGATGACTATTTCAAGAAAATTGAAGGGTTCAGTGAATTACCAACAACTTCTCAACCAAGTTTTGGACAATTACATGGAATTTATGATCAAATGATTGCAGAAGGGTATACTCGAGTAATTGGAGTAGCCTTTTCTTCAGAGTTGAGTGGGACTTATTCTGCATTCGTTACAACCGCAGAGGAGTATGAAGGTAAAATTGAGTCACATCATTTTGATACACGCACCGCTGCACTCGTTCAAGAAAGAATTCTGACAGATATTTTACCTTTAGTAGATGCAGAAGCGCCTATCGAGGAAATTGAATCAGTAGTAACAACAATTCAACAAAATAGCAGTTTATTTATTGTTGTTGAGGAATTAACTAATTTACGTAAAGGTGGCCGTCTAACAGCGTCTAGCGCGCTTCTAGGGACACTCTTAAGAGTAAAACCATTACTCAAACTTGATGAAGAAGGTAAATTAGTAGTCAGCGAAAAAATCAGAACAAGTAAACGAGTAACTGAACGTTTAATTCAATTAGCAGTTGAAGCAATTGAAGCAAACAACGGCAATATCCGTTTAGGCTTACTCTATACTGACTCAACATCTCAACCAGTAATGGAGGATATAAAAGCTCGAATTTTAGCAGATTATCCAACGGTTCAAATTAATACAAGTATTTGCGGCCCAGTAATTTCAACCCACACAGGAAAAGGGACTTACGGACTCGCAATTTATCCAGTAATTTAAAGTTAAACTAACGGCATCCTTCGGGAAGCCGTTTTTATTTTAGGAAAAGTATAGTTTAACCCTGAGAAAGAATCACAATGCCGATTCATCTTTGAATAATTAAGAACCCTAAGCATACTGCTTAATTGTTATTGGATGATATCGTTCATAAGCATTTTTTGTTATAATAAGCTTTAAGAGAAATAGGGGTGAGTTTGTGCAAGAAGAACGCATTATAGGTGAAGTGGAAGTTATCTTTTTTGAGAATCCGAGTAATTTCTATAAAGTAGTGAAAATACAGGTCAATCAAGAAGAGTCTAGTGTACTCTTAGATGATGAATTGGTTATTACAGGCCAATTTGCAACACTTCAATATGATACTGAATATGAGTTTTACGGTAACGTAACGGTTCATCCTAAATATGGTGAACAATTTGCCGTAACGCGTTATCAACAATTGACCCCAACGACAGAAGCTGGATTAATCGATTATTTATCCGGAAGTCGCTTTAAAGGTATAGGACCTGTTTTAGCAGAACGTATTGTGGATACTTTTGGAGAAGATACCATTTCAACCATCATTGAAAATCGACGTGTATTAGATGATATTCAAGGATTGAAGGAAGAAATTGCAGATAATTTATACAATACACTACTAGAGCATGAAGGTACTGAACGTGTCTTACTAAAATTAACCGAATGGGGCTTTGGTCCGAAATTATCGGAACGGATTTATAATAAATATGAGGGAAAAGCGGTCACACTGATAGAAGAAAATCCTTATTTATTAATTGAAGATATCGAAGGGATTGGATTTGCACGGGCAGATCAATTGGCTGAGAACTTAGGTTTTGCAGCAGATGCGAAAGAGCGCATCGTGGCAGGTATTTATGAGAGCGTGGCCCAAATCACGAATAGTGAAGGGGACACTTATGTTGCTCAAGAAGTTGCATTGAAAAATGCCCGTAAATTATTGGAATCAAGACGGTCGATCATGATATCTGATGAAACGTTAGAGTTAGGATTACGTGAAGCATTACAAGGTGAACATTTAAAACGATTAGACCAAAGCTTACTCCTGCCAAGTGTCTACTTTGCAGAGATTAGTATTGCCAACAACATCCATCGTTACATGGAATTTGAAGATGTTGACCGCTTTAGTGAAGCCGAAATTGATGATGCGATGGAATCATTGATGGAATTAACTGGAACGCCGTATGATGAGACACAAATTGCCGCTTTAAAATTAGCAGTATCATCTCCAATGTCGATTATTACCGGGGGACCAGGTACAGGTAAAACCACGCTTATCAAAGGTTTAATCCATTTACATTCGATTTTACATGAGTTAGAAGAACCTGAAGATGATTCAGGGAAAGACCAGTCGATTTTACTTGCTGCACCAACTGGACGCGCAGCCAAACGAATGAATGAAACAACCGGTCTCTATGCCTCAACCATTCACCGTATGATTGGCTATAGAAGAGAAACAAATGACGATAATTTCTATGGTGAAGAATTAGATGGCACACTCCTCATTGTTGATGAGATGTCGATGGTGGATGTATGGTTGATGAATTGGTTGATACAATCCATTCCTTACCACATGCAAGTTGTTTTCGTGGGGGACCAGGATCAGTTACCATCAGTTGGACCTGGCCGAGTTTTTGCCGATTTAATAGAATCGGGCGTTATTCCAACTAATATTTTAACGAAGATTTACCGTCAAGCAGATGATTCCACCATTGTTGATTTAGCCCATTTTGTCAGACAAGGGCAACTCCCACAAGACTTTCTGGGTAAACAGCATGACCGAACATTTATTAAAGCAAACCCGCAACAAATCGGTAGTGCCGTATCGCAAATTGTAGGACACGCCATTTCATCTAGTTATAATCAGGCTAATATACAAGTACTGGCACCTAAATACAAAGGTCCAGGCGGAATTGATGAACTGAATCAGATTCTACAAGAACAACTAAATCCACCCAAAAAAGGGAAACGTGAAATAACCTCATTTGACCGCGTCTTTCGAGTAGGTGATAAAGTACTGCAGCTCGTCAATGACTCTGAAAATGGCGTCTATAATGGTGACGTCGGAGAAATTGAGATGATTCTGACGAAAGAAGAAACAGAGTCGAAAGTGGCTGAAGTAGTGGTAATGTATGACGACCGTGAAATGACTTATCAACAAGGAGAACTCGGTCAAATTACACTTGCTTATTGTATGTCAATTCATAAAGCTCAAGGTAGTGAATACCCGCTGATTATTTTGCCACTTGTTGACAAGTTTTCACGCCTCTTACGTAAAGACTTACTTTACACGGCAATTACACGTGCGCAATCTAGCTTAATTATGATTGGAGATCCTGAGAGTTTTAATATCGCAGTAACTAAACAACAACCTCCAAGGAATACTCTACTAAAAGAATTGTTAGAAGTTCGTTTTAACACAGAAGCAGAGTTGGAGGAAGCGCCAGAATCGGCAGCCACTCCAGAACCTGAAAAAACTGATATTTCTATCGATCCAGAAGAAACTGGGGAAGAAATTGTTGGAGATGATGTGCAAAACGTTGATTTATTTGATGAAGAGGAAGAAGTCACTTCCTTTGGTATTTTATCAATTGAAAACTATCATCTAGTCGACCCTATGGTCGGTATGGAAGGAATTTCGCCAGAATCATTCATGTAACATTATAAAACAGCCTTTGAACTTTTTAATTTCAAGTTCGAAGGCTGTTATTTTCTGGTAAATGCTGGTTATGAGTAACAACTCAAGATAATATAAAAGTTGTTCATCGATCTGTATGATTATGAGTAACAACTCAAGATAATTTAAAAGTTGTTACCCGCAAAGGTTTGTTTTGCCTATTTCGAGAAACCGATATGAATATCAACCATAAGAACCACCCGGTGCTAAATTAAAATGGAATATAAATAATAGCGGAACGCACCAAGTTTTCTTATCAGTCAAATTCAGAAAAACTTTTACTCAGGCAAATAGAATGGATAACTCGACACCGTAAATTCAAATTCATGAGGAAGTTCTACCAGTGGCTCCCCATCAAGTTGGCCGCGAACCGCATCATGGAAGAATAATTGTAAATGTTGTCCTTTAATCTGAGTTATAAATTCAGATTCATGATGGTCATGTGTTTTAAATACACGCGGGAGAATATCTTGTACAGCTCCCAAGTTGATGTCATGGTAAATAGCTAAAGCAATTTCTTTTTTTTCTGGATCCACTGTATTATCAACGAGCATCCCGCCGCCGATATAACCATGATTCATCGCAATCACAATACTCGAATTGTCAAAATAATATACTTTTCCGTCCATTTTTGCTGTGACATTAAAATGGGGGATTTCTGGTAGAGTTAATGCTAACGCAAGTCGGTATTGATTATTACCACTGACAAATCGCTTAATAAAATTGTTCTGTGATAATTGTTGACGGTTGTAATTCACAGAAGCATCAAAACCAAACCCAGCACTATTCACTACAACACTCTGAGTATCATCGGTTAAATTACGCTCGATTAATACAGGAATTTCTTTAGGCGTTCTTGAATATAACATGGTTTCAATCATGGTACGTGGAGTAGCGCCTCTGGACCAGGCATGGTTGAAGTCATTTCCACTACCTGATGCGATATAAGTAATCGGAATGCGTTTGTCAATTTCAACTAAAGCAGTGACCACTTCGTGTAAGGTGCCGTCGCCCCCAATAACAATTAAATGCTCTAATGGTGGAGTATGGTTGCGGTTCATGATTTGCTTGACGATTAAATCGGCTGAATTGCTAGTATCTGTAAAATAACTTAAAAAATTTAAACGAAATCCTCTAAGAATTTCTGTCGTTTCTTTCCATACTTTTGAACCTGTGCCGCTCCCAGATTCTTTATGGCAAATAATATGTACGCGGTTCATATGTGACCTCCTCATCTCTATTCATTTATTATACTAAAAATAATTGAGATAACCACTGAGAATATTGTATTACTAGTTATAAGCTATTTTATGGGGATATTTTGTGTTAAAATATTTGTACATTACAGTTTTAAGGAGATTAGTCATGTCAGTACAATTATTAAGTGGCAAGGAAAGGTCTAAGGTATTAGTGGATCATTTCAAAGAAGCCATAGCTAAATTAAATAAATATGAAGTCACACCTAAATTAGTGGTGGTAACGGTTGGTGAAGACCCAGCAAGTAAAGTGTACGTAGGCCAAAAACAAAAACGTGCACAAACAATTGGCATGGACTTCGAATGGTTAGTCTTACCAGAAAATACAACACAAGATAAATTACTTGAGGAAATTCAAATTCGCAATGAAGACCCGAAGGTATCAGGCATTATCGTTCAATTACCTTTACCTAAACACTTAGATGAAAATCAAGCGATCGAAGCCATTTCGCCTCAAAAAGATGTAGATGGATTCCACCCTTATAATTTAGGGCGATTAGTTGAAAACAATGCAGAGTTAGTTCCATGTACACCTAAAGGTATTATGGACTTATTAAATTATTACAACATTGAAGTATCTGGTAAGAACGTTGTAATTATTGGACGTAGTCAAATTGTTGGCTTACCGCTAGCGCTACTTATGACACATGCAAATGCAACGGTATCGGTATTGCATACACGAACTCAAAATCCAGCACAATATGTTCAACAAGCGGATATTATTGTTACTGCTGCCGGTAATCCAAACTCAATCAATGAGGACGATATCCAGCCAGGTACGGTAGTGGTTGATGTGAGTATCCTTCGCGGAGAAGACGGGAAGTTACATGGGGATGTTGATTTTGAAGCAGTAATAGACAAAGTCAAAGCCATAACGCCTGTTCCAGGAGGAGTCGGACCGATGACAGTGGCGATGTTAATGGAACAAACGATTCAATGTGCCTGCCGTCAAAACAATATTGATCCACAAGAGATTTTAGGTGAAGGGTAAGTATGGCACAACTAGACCGAGAAAAGTATCTCACTATCAGCGCACTGTCTAAATATATTAGTGCCAAATTTGACCGTGATCCATACTTACAACAAATATTTGTAGTGGGGGAAATTTCGAATTACCGGAATCGTCCCAATGCCCATCAATATTTTAATTTAAAAGATGATGCGGTCCAAATTAGTGCGGTTATGTTTAAGGGAGCATTCTCAAAAATTAAATTTAAGCTTGAAGAAGGTATGAAAGTTTATGCCCGTGGACGTATTCAAACTTATCCAGCTCGGGGAACATATCAAATCATTATTGATTCAATTGAACCTGATGGTTTAGGTGCGTTTTATTTAGCATTCGCACAATTAAAGGAAAAATTGGAAAAAGCAGGCTGGTTTGATCAACCTAAGAAACCAATCCCTATTATTCCTAAAAAGATTGCGGTTATTACTAGTCCGTCAGGAGCAGTTATTCGTGACATTATCACAACAGTGAAAAGACGCTTTCCAATTGCACAAATCGTTGTTTATCCAACAAGAGTGCAAGGGGAAGAGGCTGCTGGGGAAATTGTGGAAGCTTTTAGACAAATTGAAGCACATAAAGATGAGTACGATACGGTCATCGTTGCTCGTGGTGGGGGTTCAATAGAGGACTTATGGCCATTTAATGAGGAGAAGGTTGCTGCAGCAATTTTAAATTGTTCACTACCCGTTATATCTTCAATCGGTCACGAAACCGATACGACGATCGCAGATTTAGTAGCTGACCGTAGAGCACCTACACCAACAGCTGCAGCGGAAATGGCTGTTCCAGTATTAACTGAAGTATTAACATTTATCAATGGTCTACAAGAGCGATTAGTGTTTGCGACGACACAACGTTTAAGTGGGCAACGTAAGCAATTAGAACGCTTTAGCCAGTCTTATGTTCTAACGCAACCAGATAGACTATATCAACCCTTTATACAGGACTTGGACCGATTAAACGACCGCTTACAACAAGGCCAAGTGCAATACTTTCAACAAAATAATTATCAAATAAATTATTTAAGTCAACAATTACAAGCGTTGACTCCTATGCCACGTATTCAGTATTTAAATCAGAGTGTTGACAATCAAACGAAGCAATTAAATCAATCAATCCAGCAAATGGTTGTAAAATTAAAGCAAGATCGTCAATTACTGGATCAATTATTAGAGGCGCATAGTCCGATGAGCACGTTAGCTCGCGGGTATACAATTACTGAGCGGGAAGATAAAATTATTAAATCTGCAAGAGATTTATCTAAAGGCGACCTATTAAAGGTCCGTTTTGGGGACGGGCATAGTATGGTGACGGTGGATGAAATCACTGTTGATGATAAGGAGATGGAAAATGAGTAAACAAGAAACCATGACATTTGAGTCAGCAATGGCTAAATTAGAAGAAATTGTTAAGCAATTAGAGCAAGGAGATTTGCCTTTGGAACAAGCATTAACTGCTTACAAAGAGGGAATTAAATTAAGTCAATTTTGCCAAAAAACTTTAACAGATGCTGAGGAAACAGTGGCAAAAATGATGACTGACCAAGGCGAAGTCCTATTAGATGGAGTGGAAAATGGCAAATAAACAATTTAAAAATCTACGCAAATTATTTGAGGAAAATTTAAATGAACAATTATTCGACTCCCAAGCGGATATTGAATTGTTAAAACCGATGATGTATTCCCTACAAACAGGTGGTAAACGTCTACGTCCTACATTATTACTTGCAGTACTCTATATTTATGGATCGAAGAAAATAAAATTGGGGATGAAGACAGCCATCGCGCTTGAATTTATTCATACTTATTCATTAATTCATGATGATTTACCAGCAATGGATAATGATGATTTGCGTCGTGGTCAACCAACGAGTCATAAACAATTTGATGAAGCTACGGCAATTCTCGCAGGAGATGCCTTATTAACTGAAGCATTTGGCTTGATTGCAGCAGATGATCAAATAAAACCACGTCAACGTGTCCAGTTGATTCAAGAATTAGTAGCTGCTTCAGGAGCGCATGGGATGGTTGCTGGCCAAATTAAAGATTTACAGTCGGAGAAACGCGAAATTTCTTTGGATGAATTGAAAGAAATTCATCATAAAAAGACCGGTCGTTTATTTAGTTTTTCAATTGATGCAGCGGCTATTATTTTAGAATTAGAAGATGATGTACGTGATCAATTAGAGAAATTTGGCCGTCATTTTGGATTAGCTTATCAAATTCATAATGATTTAAAAGATTTAACGGGTAATCAAGCGTTAACAGGAAAATTAGGGAATTCTGATGAGGTTAATGAAAAGAATACTTATCCTTATTTATTAACGACTAAAGGCGCTGTAGATGCTTTAGCAGATGAGATTAGCCAAATTAATCAAATCATATTAAAATTGGAAAAGGAAACAGACAAGCCGTTTAGTTTCTTAAAAGAATTTGTCAAATACATTGATGTTAACCAATTAGCAGAGGACTTGAATTTATGAAAAAAGACCGCGTTGATAAACTCGTCTTTCAAGCAGGTTTAACCGATTCCCGCGAACAAGCACAACGCTTAATTATGGCTGGTAAGGTCTATGACCGTAAAGAACAACGCTATGATAAAGCTGGCGAAAAAATCCCAGTAGATACAGAATTATATATTAAAGGTGAAAAACCAAAGTATGTTTCGCGTGGCGGTTATAAATTAGAGCGTGCTATTGAAGCTTTTGATATTGATATGACAGATCAAATTTTATTAGATATCGGGGCGTCAACAGGTGGATTCACAGATGCAGCGCTTCAAAATGGAGCGAAACTAAGTTATGCGCTGGATGTTGGTTATAATCAATTAGCTTTTAAATTACGTCAAGACGACCGTGTTGTAGTACTGGAACGTCAAAATTTCCGTTATTCAAAACCTGAAGATTTCACTCAGGGGACACCAACAATCGCTAGTATTGATGTGTCATTTATCTCATTATCGCTTATTTTACCGCCATTACAAGCGATTTTAGAATTGGATGGTAGTGTCTTAGCCCTAATTAAACCTCAATTTGAAGCGGGGCCTGAACGCATTGGTAAAAACGGCATCATTAAAGATCCATCTGTTCATTTAGCGGTATTAGATGAAGTCTTAACTTTTATCCAGAAAATTGGCTTTGGAATTGAAGAGGTGACTTATTCTCCGATTAAAGGCGGTGAAGGGAATATCGAATTCCTGGCTCATTTAAAGAATATCAAACAACCTGACAATCAGACTCATCTGACAATCGATACACAAAAAGTCGTTAAAGAAGCTCATGAGCTAATTTAACGGCTTCGTGTTGTTTTTTGATATGATAAGTGGATAAAATATTAGAGTGAATTCTAAACACAAAGGGTAAACTTTGATGTATAATTTGATAACAGTAAGGTGTTAAGCCTTTTCATAAAGTAGTTAGAAGTATGTTAAAGAGATGAGGGAGATGTAGATGTTAATCACATTATCAATTGAAAATTTTGCGATTATTGATGCCGTTCAAATTGACTTCAGAGATGGGATGTCTGTGTTGTCAGGGGAAACAGGGGCCGGAAAATCGATTATCATTGATGCCCTCGGTATTTTATGTGGCGGACGCGGTTCAACGAGTTTCATTCGTGAAGGTTTTGATAAATTAATCGTTGAAGGTATGTTTTCACTGGAAAAACCACAGAAGGTTCAAAGAGAATTAGATAAATTAGGTATGGAGATTGATTTATCAGCAGATCCTCTAATCATTCGCAGAGAAATTCAAAAATCGGGCACAAACATTGTTCGTTTAAATGGTCAATTGTCTAATGTATCAACATTGAAAAAGATTGGCCAATATTTATCAGATATTCATGGTCAAAATGAGCATCAATCATTACTAAATCCGAAAGAACATCTAAAACTATTAGATGCCTTTGGTGAATCAGATCATCAAGCATTATTAACAGCTTACCGCGAGCAATATAATCATTACAGAGATTTAAGGAGTGAATGGCTGGCTAGTCATCAAGATGAAACGGATGAGCGTCAACGTTTGAGTTTTATCGAATTCCAAGCCACTGAAATTGAAGAATTGCAACTGATAAAAGGTGAAGATGAGGAATTAGAGGCAACCAGCCGTCGACTTCAAAATCAACAAGATTTCACTAGACAAGTTGAAGAATTGAATCAATTGTTCACCGACAGTGATTATGCTATTCTAGGTCAGCTCGAAAAAACACAGGAACTATTAACTTCGATCGAAAAGATTGATAATCGTTTTGCTGAATTACCTGAACGCATCACTCAAGTCACATACGAGATTGAAGATATTGCAGGGCAAATTGCTTTATCTGATATGGGTGACATGGATAATCAATCCATCGATGAAATAGAATCACGTTTAATGGAATTAAGCCAAGCTAAACGTAAATATAATATGACAATTCCTGAGATTCTTACTTACTACGAAGAAATTTCTGAAGAAATATTCCAGATTACTCATAAAGAACAATATATTGAAAAATTAGCAGCTAAAGTTGAAACGGCTTATGATAAGGCGTATGAATTAGCAATTCAATTACATAAATCACGTCAGTATTTAGCAATTAATTTAACCGATGCGATATTACAGGAATTGAATGACTTATACATGGGAAATAGTCGCTTTGACGTCCGTTTCACTGAATCTCAACAAGATGAAGCCTTAATGACCAGTTTATCAGCGATTACGAATCAAAAATCCTATTTATCATTAAATGCTTATGGTTATGATACAGCGGAATTTTTTGTTGCAACAAATGCTGGTGAAAGTCTTAAACCGTTAATTCGTGTAGCATCGGGTGGGGAGTTAAGCCGCTTTATGCTAGCACTGAAAACCGTCTTTAGTCGTGACTCTTTACCAAAAACAATGGTCTTTGATGAAATTGATACAGGAGTCTCAGGACGAGTGGCGCAAGCAATCGCACAAAAAATGGCACTTATTAGTAATATTCATCAAGTATTATGTATTACGCATTTACCTCAAGTAGCGGCCATTGCTGAGACTCAGTTATTCATTTCTAAAGCTGTACAACAAGGACGAACGGTATCAAGAGTAGATACACTCAGTCATATAGAACGCCAAGAAACTATCGCTAAGATGATTTCAGGGGAAGAAACAACAGCTGCTTCACTTGAGTTAGCGGAAGAATTATTAGCGCAATATCATACAAAAGGAAGTGATGCATAGTGGATTATCAACACATTCCACTAATCGTATTAGCAGGGCCAACTGGTGTGGGTAAAACTGATTTGAGTATCCATCTAGCACAGAAGTTTAATGGTGAAATTATTAATGGTGATAGTCTCCAAGTCTACCGTCAACTTGACATTGGAACAGGGAAAATAACACCGAAAGAAATGGCTAATATCCCACACCATTTGTTAAATATACTCGATCCACATGAAGAATATAATGCCAATTTGTTTAAAGAGGCTGCAACAAAAGCTGTCCTAGATATTTATCAAAGAGGGAAACTCCCCATCGTGGTTGGGGGTACAGGGCTTTATTTAGAGGGATTATTGTATGACTTAGAATTTGGTCAAGCAGAAAATCCAAAGAAAAGGTTGAAGCTAGAGGAAGAAGCCGAACAAATTGGTAATATAGGCATGTGGGATAAATTAAATGAAATCGATCCTGCAGCAGCTGAGAAGATTCCACACCAAAACTTACGCCGAACCATTAGAGCACTGGAAGTAATTGAAGAGAGTGGTGAATTATTCTCAAACCAAACGAGTCATCAAGAGAAACACTCCGTATTTAATGAATTACTCTTTATCCTAGATAGACCTCGTGAGCTCCTATATGAACGGATTAATCAGCGCGTTTTAATGATGATAGAAACTGGTCTCGAACAAGAAGTTCAAGCCATTTATCAACAAGCCAACGGCGCAGATTTCCAATCATTAAAAGGCATTGGTTATAAAGAATGGTTCCCATATTTTGAGGGGAATATGGCAAGAGAAGCTGTGGTGGAATCCATACAACAAAATTCAAGACGTTATGCTAAACGTCAACTGACCTGGTTTAGAAATCGCATGAAGAATCCAATTTGGTTAGATATGAACCAGCAGGAGGCGGTAAATAAAACAGATCAACAAATTATAAAACATTTACAGAAAGGTGTTATCGGTTATGATTGAAACGGGAACAGATCCCGAACGAGTCTTATTAATCGGCGTACAAACCCGAGAAGTTATAGATGAATCATTCTTTAATTTAATGAAAGAATTATCTGCCCTAACTGAAACGGCAGGCGGTACTGTGATTCATCAAATAACACAGAAATTATCACACATAGATAATCGAACACTTGTTGGAAAAGGGAAATTAGAAGATATTGTTTTATATGTCGAAAGTCATGATATCGATTTGGTCATTTCACAAAATGAATTATCGCCATCAACCAATGTTAATTTAGAGCAAGAAATTGGTGTACGTGTCATTGACCGAACTCAATTAATTTTAGATATCTTTGCGATGCGTGCCAATAGTCGGGAAGGTAAATTACAAGTTGAAATGGCTCAATATGATTATTTACTCCCTCGTATGATCGGAAAAGGATTGTCACTGTCACGTCAAGGTGGAGGAATTGGAACGAGAGGTCCCGGTGAAACCCAATTAGAAACAGATAGACGTTATATTCGTTCGAGAATGCATGCTATCAGGAAAGAATTAAGGCAAGTTGAAAAACACCGCGAGAGAACAAGACAACGTCGTATTAGTGGGCGTGAGTTTAATATTGGTTTGGTTGGTTATACCAATGCTGGGAAATCAACATTGCTAACTGCATTAACAAGCCATGATACTTATGTTAAAGACCAATTGTTTGCGACTTTAGATCCATTGACCCGTAAATTTAAAATTAACGGTCATGATGCGTTTACAGTGACGGATACTGTTGGTTTCATTGAAGACTTACCCACTCAATTAGTCCATGCATTTAAATCAACTCTTGAAGAAATTCGTTATATGGATGTATTGTTGCATGTTGTTGATGCAAGCCATCCAGCCTTTAATACACATGAACAAACGGTTATGGCGTTATTAAAGGATTTAGAAATTTACGATATTCCAATTTTAACGGTATATAATAAAGTGGATAGATTATCAAGGCCATTTGAGCCGACATTATTCCCCAATATTACTATTTCGGCAAAAGATGAAGCAGATATCGAAAAATTAAAAGAACGCATTTGGTCGCTCTGTATAGATAATGCGGAGGAATTTACGGTCAATGTCGCACCGGATGAGGGTGATTTGCTCTCGCTATATCAACAAAATACATTAATCACATCGGTTGATTTTAACGAAGAAAAAAATTATTATGAATTAATCGGTTATCGTAACAAAACAAAAGATGATAAGGAGGACGAAAAATATTGATTACAATGAAAAACTTTATCGCTGAAGATGATCCAATTTTAAGACAAGTGGCTGAACCTGTACAATTTCCATTAAGCGAGGAAGACGAGCAATTAATTGAGAAAATGCGTGAATTCTTGATTAATAGTCAAACACCTGAAATTGCGGAGGAATATAATTTAAGACCAGGAGTTGGGGTAGCAGCACCGCAATTAGGCATTTCTAAACAAATTTTTGCCATTTATTTAACTGAATTTGATGAGGAAGGCAATGTCACTGATGTTATCATTGACGAGGTATTCATTAATCCGCGTATATTAAAGCATTCAGTTAAAAAAATAGCTCTATCTGAAGGGGAAGGGTGCTTATCAGTCCCACGCTCAGTGCCAGGTATTGTCCCACGTCCTAAACGCGTAACATTTGAGTATCAGGACATTGAAGGTGACTATTATGAGGCTAAACTAACGGATTATGAAGCGATTGTTATTCAGCATGAAATTGACCATCTGAAAGGGATTCTGTTTTACGATCATATTGATGCAGAAAATCCTTGGGAAACAGATGACAATACAAGTATTTTATAAATAAATTTTAAAAAGGCTTTCTAGTTCAAAAATACTGAAAAGCCTTTTTATTATATTAATTTTCGCTGTAAAACATGCACATCTAAAAATTGATCAAATTTATGACCGACTTCCTTCAAATAGCCAACCTCTTCGAATTGATTCTTCAAATGAAATTTGATGCTTGGTTCATTTCCAGCAGTAATGACTGAGATTAAAATATGAATATCTAACTCACTTAATTGATCAATCATCCCATTCAGCAATGCTTGGCCAACGCCTTTTGATGTAGCTTCATAATCTGTATAAATTGATAATTCTCTGGTATGACGGTAACCGTAGCTATCACCGTAAAGACTGGTGTAAGCATAGCCCAGAATTTTACCATCCTCTTCATAAACGAGAAAGACATTTCGGTCCCCCGGATTAGGGAGTTTTTTCGTAAAATAAAAGATTTCTGGTACAAATTCTTCAAATGATATTGTTGTTTCATTCGCGTAATAAGTGTAAATATTCAATACATCAGCCATGTCACTGATGGTTGCGTTACGGATTATTTTTGTCAAAATTAACATCACCTCTCAAATATCCATTATATAATTATTGCATTATTGAAGACAAGGGAATCCTTCGTAAAGTTTGTGAAATATTTATCATGAAGTAAGCGTTTTCATAACAAGAAATGATAAAATCAAGGTTTCTTTGTAAAAAATAATGTGAAAAACTTCACGAAATCTATTTACTTTTATCTATTTTCGTTGTATTATTAATTTGTAAAAAAAAAGGGGGAGTTAAAAATGACTAACAAAACTGACCACGGAGAAGTTCAAGTTATGATTGATGAACTTGTTCAAAAGGGATTAAAGGCACTCGATGCCTATCAAAATTATGATCAGGAAAAAATAGACTACATTGTCGCTAAATCATCAGTTCAAGCATTAGATGCACATGGTATCTTAGCTAAACATGCAGTAGAAGAAACTAAACGCGGTGTCTTCGAAGATAAAGCAACGAAAAACTTATTCTCTTGTGAACATGTAACCAATTCAATGAGAGGAATGAAAACCGTCGGTATTATCGAAGAGGATGAGATTAAAGGATTAACTTATATCGCAGAACCGCTTGGTGTTCTTGCTGGTTTAATTCCAACAACGAATCCAACTTCAACCGTTATTTTTAAATCATTGATTGCATTGAAAACACGTAATCCGATTATCTTCTCATTCCATCCATCGGCGTTTGAATGTTCGAAACATGCAGCTGAAATTGTTCGAGATGCTGCTGTTAAAGCAGGTGCACCTGAAGACTGTATTCAATGGGTACCACAAGTTTCAATGGAAGCAACAGACGCTTTAATGAACCATGATGGGGTAGCGTCAATTTTAGCAACAGGTGGTAATGCGATGGTTCGTTCAGCCTATTCATGTGGAAAACCAGCGTTAGGTGTTGGGGCAGGGAATGTACCAGCATATATTGAAAAAACAGCAAATATCAAACAAGCAGTACACGATATTGTACTCAGTCGTACATTTGATAATGGAATGATTTGTGCTTCAGAAGAGTCAATTGTTATCGACGCTGAAATTTATGATGACGTAGTAAAAGAATTCGAGTCATATCATGCTGTTATTTTAAATGCTGCTCAAAAAGCAAAACTAGAAGAATTTAGTTTCGGTGTAAAAGCACATAGTGAAAACTGTGCCGGAGCAAAACTCAATGCTGGAATGGTTGGGAAATCAGCGACTTGGATTGCTAAAGAAGCTGGGTTTGAAGTGCCTGAAAAAACAGGATTATTATTAGTAGAATTATCAGAGATTGGTGAAGTAGAGCCATTAACGAGAGAAATTTTAGCACCAATTTTACCACTAATTAAAGTTCATTCAAGAGAAGAAGGTCTTCAAAAATCAGCAGACATTGTTAACTTTGATGGACTCGGTCACTCAGCAGCGATCCATACAAATGATAAAGCGCTCGTAGATGAGTTTGGTGAAAGAGTCAATGTTATGCGTATTATTTGGAATTCACCATCAACATTCGGGGGAATTGGGGATGTATATAATGCATTCGAGCCATCATTAACATTAGGTTGCGGTTCTTATGGACGTAACTCTGTAGGTGAAAACGTAACAGCTAAACACTTATTAAATGTGAAAAAAGTCGGTAAGAGGAGAAATAATATGCAATGGTTTAAAATACCGCGTAAAGTTTACTTTGAACGCGATTCGATTCAATACCTCAAAGAATCATATAATGTAAATAGAGCAATGATTATCACAGATAAGACAATGTGGAAATTAGGTTATGTTAAAAAAGTAACAGATCAACTCTATGCACGAAATAATCATGTGGATATTGAAGTGTTCTTTGATGTCGAAGCAGACCCAGATATTACAACCGTACGCCGTGGTGCAGAGATTATGAAGAATTTCGAACCGGATACAATTATTGCACTAGGTGGAGGTTCACCGATTGACGCTGCTAAAGTCATGTGGTTATTCTATGAAAGACCAGAAGTAGACTTTAGAGACTTAGTTCAAAAATTCATGGACATCCGTAAGCGTGCCTTCAAATTCCCAAGCTTAGGAGAAAAAGCGAAATTTATCGCGATTCCAACAACATCAGGTACTGGTGCTGAAGTAACACCATTTGCGGTTATCTCAGATAAAGAAAACAATATGAAATACCCACTAGCAGACTACGCTTTACTACCAAGTATTGCGATTATTGACCCAGCTCTTGTCATGTCTGTTCCAGCGTCAGTTGCAGCAGATACAGGTATGGACGTCTTAACACACGCGCTAGAAGCCTATGTATCAGTAATGGCCAGTCCATATACCGATGGATTAGCCCTACAAGCTATTCAAATGGTCTTTGAAAACTTGGAAGCGTCTGTCAAAGACTGTGACTACGAAGCACGAGAAAATATGCATCATGCCTCAACAATTGCAGGTATGGCCTTTGGTAATGCCTTCTTAGGTATTTCTCACTCAATGGCACACAAAATCGGTGGACAGTTCCATACCGTTCACGGACGCACTAACGCCATCTTATTACCATATGTCATCCGCTACAATGGGACAAAACCAGCTAAATTATCAAACTGGCCTAAATACAATTACTATGACGCAGACGTTCGCTACCAAACAGTCGCAAACTTACTCGGCCTACCAGCATCAACACCAGAAGAAGGTGTCGCTTCACTAGCCAAAGCGGTATTTGAATTAGGTGAAAAAGTAGGTATTGAAATGAACTTTAAAGCTCAAGGTATCGACAAAAAAGAATGGGACGAAAAAGCCTCAGACCTCGCATACCTAGCCTATGAAGACCAATGTACACCGGTCAACCCACGCCTAGCAGTAGTAAGTGATTTAGAAGAAATTCTTCACGACTCATACTTAGGATACGGCGAGAATCCAGGACGCATTAAATACTAATACTTTTTAAAAAGTATGGTGTAGAAAAACGCAGATACAAAAAAACGCCTAATATTAGTGTTTGTAGACACTGTATTAGGCGTTTTTATTTGAGTTTAGAAGTATATTTTATTCTTCAGACTTATAAATGCGATGTGGGTAATAGTAAATATTGGCTGTTTCTGCTATATCAGACAATTTACTCTGATCTTTATGTCGAGCGATTAACCAATTACTATCTTCTTTGATACGAACTTTGTCATCATTCCCTTTTAAAATTTCTCCAGCCAAATAATGACTCGCGTAGACTACGTCAATTGGCGCATCATAGCCATTATGGTTCGTTAAAACCAAATCGACGTCTCTTAAATAGGGGAATAATTTAGGAATGGATTCATAAAGCGATTCGACAGATAAACTCGATTGATTATTGAGAGAAATTGGATTAAAACAAGCGTCACCCGCTAATAACAACCGGTTCTCTTTAAATAGGACTGTCATAATACCCGGTGTATGACCGGGAACTTCAATGAGTTCGAGTGTGTAACTGCCTAAATCAAACACTTGTCCGTCAGACAAATCAGTAAAGCCCCCTTGATAAATGGGACTCATTAAATCTCTGTCAAAATCCATGGCGTGCTTTTCAAAATGATTCTTTAAAAGAAAACGACGCGTAGGTTCACTACAAGAACGATCAAACATTTTTTGGTCCTTGTGATTTAGATAAACGCGTTTGTCACTAAATTGATTTGTTGCACCAGCATGATCAGGATGGCCATGAGTGAGTAAAACGTCATATTCTTTGGTCGCAATTTCATCAATCACGGGACGTAAATCATCATATCCCCAACCATTATCAATGAGTAAACCACGTTCAGTTCCTTCGACGTAATAGAAACAAACATAGGGCATGATGATGCGCGTAATATTTTTGGTTACTTTTTCTGCTTTATAAATAGACATATTACACCTCTAAACAAATAACATTAGAATTGGACTTGTTATCACCGATAACATAATCGAAACAAAAGTAAGCTTAGCCGCAAAGGGGACATTTAAATCATATTGAGCTGCTAAAATGGGTGTTGGTGTACCAGCAGGCATACCTGCCATAATGGTCACAACCCCGGTTAAAACAGGATCCATTTGCAATAATTTCATGACACCTAACACAATTAAAGGGATAACGATTAAACGGATAACACAGTATTTAATAATACCGGGTTCGATTAACGATTTATAATCGACTTTTGCGATCACGGAACCAATCACAATCATTGCCATCGGCTGAACTGCACTAGCAATTGAGGCAAAACCACGGTCCATAAAATCCGGTAGTGGAATTGAAAGTAAACCACGTACTAAACCTAAGACAACCGCTATAATAGAAGGATTCTTCATCAGTTTGATAAAAGCATCTTTAATATTCGTTTCAGAAGAACGTTCATAAATTTGTAAACCAACCGTCCAAGTGAAGATGCGGTGGGGAACTAAATAAACGGAACCGATGATAGCGCCAGCGTCACCAAAGATCGAAGTTACTAAAGGCAAACCAGCGAAGCCGGCATTATTTACTAATGTGGCATATTCCAAAATCGGGCGCTTGTCACTGTTATACTTTTTATATAATAAGGGTGAAATAACAGCGATAATGATATAAATGATTGTTCCGACTACAACGGCTATTAGACTTAATTGTAGTAATTCGATGGTGATTTTACTGAATGAATTGAAGACCATGATGGGTAAGAAGATGTTGAGTAATAATTTCATAAAGCTTGGTCTTGATTCATCGGTAATTATTTTGAATTGGTAACATAAGATACCTATAAAGAGAAATAATACGAGTGTGAGTTGAATATCTAGCATTTGTAAGAAATTTGATAGTGCCAAAGTTGCACTCCTTTCATCGCATAATAATAGGAGTCTATCATATTGGGAGCAGGAATTCCATTTGGAAAATAGACGCAATAAAAAAACACAAGCTGTTAGTCAGTTTGTGTTTTTTATAACAAAAATATTAAAAAAATATCATATTTCATTAAATATAGTGTATACTTATATTTAAGAAATATGATATTTTTTTAATATAGTGTATACTTATATTTAAGAAATAAAAAAAGCGCCGAGACAGCGCCACTTTTACAAGTTGATAACGGTCAAAGCCTTATTTTAACTTGCTATGTTGTTTTGAATGGTAACAACACATTCATTATAACAAACAATTAAATTAAATCAAGACTTGGAGGATGAAAAAATGAAAGCGTATTCTATTGGTTTGGATATTGGAACGAATTCTGTTGGTTGGGCTGTAATGACAGATGATTTAAAATTAGTTCGAAAAAATATGAAAGTTTTAGGAAATACAGATAAAAAAAGAATTAAGAAAAATTTCTGGGGTGTTAGGCTGTTTGATAGTGGTGAAACTGCAGAAGCTACTCGTATGAAAAGAACGACCAGACGTCGATTAAGAAGACGTAAAAATCGAATTAAGTATTTACAAGAAATTTTTCAAGATGAATTAAATGCGTTAGATGAAAATTTTCTATTTAGACTTTCGGAAAGTTTTTATGTGCCTGAAGATAAATCAAATTCAAAATACCCCATTTTTGGAACCATTGAAGATGAAGTTAACTACCATAATAATTTCCCTACTATTTATCATTTAAGAAAACATTTAGCAGATAGTAACGAAAAAGCAGATCTAAGATTAGTTTATTTAGCGCTGCACCATATCATTAAATATCGCGGACACTTTTTGATTGAAGGTGAAATTAATACCGATAATATTTCCTTAAAAGAAAATTTCAGTGAATTTATAGAAATATATAATAATTTAGTTGAAGAAAGTATACACATTGACGAAGACAAGTTATCAGCGATTGAAAACGTTTTGACTGGGAAAGTATCGCGTAGTAAAAAAGCGGAAAACATGCGATATATATTGGGACTTAAAACGACACATAACTTTAGTGAATTTATAAAATTAATAGTAGGGCTAAAATCAAATATGAAGAAGGTTTTTGAACTAGAAGAAAAAACAGACCTTGAACTGACCAAAGAAACGTATGATAGCGATTTGGAAGAATTATTGTCTGTTATAGGAGACGAATACCGCGAAGTCTTTGATAGCATTAAATTGGTTTATGATGCGATGGAATTATCGGGAATATTGAAAGAATCAACATCTAAAACAAAGGCACCTTTATCAAATGGAATGATTGATTATTATGAGCAACATGGCGAGGACTTACAAAGATTAAAAACTCAAATTCGTAAACATACCCCAGAGTTATACTTCGATATGTTCAATAACGAGAAAAAGAATGGTTATGCAGGCTATATTGACGGCAAAACTACTCAGGAAGATTTTTATAAATATCTCAATAAAGAGCTGAAAAGCTTACCAGACTATGACTATTTTGTAGATAAAATGGACCGAGAAGAATTGTTTAGAAAACAACGTTCATTTTATAATGGAAGTATTCCGCATCAAGTACATTTAAATGAACTACGTGCGATTATTGCTCAACAAGGGCAATATTATCCATTTTTGTTAGAACACAAAAATAAAATAGAACAAATATTTAGATTTAGAATACCCTATTATGTTGGACCACTAACACAAAATGATGAACAAAGTAACTTCTCTTGGTTAGAGCGTTATAGTGATGAATCGATTAGGCCATGGAATTTTGATGAAGTGGTAGACCGTAAAAAATCAGCCATTGATTTTATTGATAACTTAATTAATTGTTGCCAGTACTTACCTGATGAAAAAGTATTACCGAAACGAAGCTTGCTTTATCAAAAATATACAATTTTTAATGAGCTGACAAAAGTAAGTTATATTGATGAACGTGGAATGCAACATCGTTTTTCTGGGGATGTCAAAAAAGCAATTTTCGAAAATTTATTCAAGCGTAATAATCGGGTTACGATTAAAAAACTGAAAGAATTTTTAGAACAAGAATATAATTTGGAAGTTCAAGAAATCAGAGGAATCGAAAATAGTTTCAATTCCAATTACTCTACATATCATGATTTAATAAAAATTGATGGACTCAAAGAAGTTATTGATGATGAAGAAAATGCAGTTATGATCGAAGATATCATCCGTTTAATCACAGTTTTTGAAGATAAGAATATGCTTCAAACTCAATTGCAAAAGTATAATGATGTATTGACTAAGAAGCAAATTAAAAAATTAGCACGTAAACATTATACTGGTTGGGGGAGATTGTCAGCAAAATTAATTGATGGTATACGAGATAAAGAGAGTCACAAATCAATTTTAGATTATTTAATGAATGATGATGGTGTTAGTTCGCATCCCAATCGCAATTTAATGCAATTAATTAATGATGATCTGTTATCTTTCAAACAAATTATTGCAGACAATCAAAACATTGAAAAACTAGATAATTACAAAAAGATTGTAGAGGATCTAGCAGGAAGTCCCGCTATTAAAAAGGGGATCTTACAATCATTAAAGATTGTTGATGAAATTGTTGAAATTATGGGATATGCTCCCAAAACTATTGTCGTCGAAATGGCTCGTGAGAATCAAACTACCGGACAAGGACGTGCTAGATCTAACGCACGTCTGAATAAATTAAAAGAAGGACTAAAAGAATTTGGTAGTCAATTACTGAAAGAATACCCAGTAGAGAACGCGGCATTACAAACTGACCGATTATATTTATATTACCTTCAAAACGGTAAAGATATGTATACAGGGGAGTTCTTAGACATTAATAAACTATCTCACTATGATATTGATCATATTATTCCTCAAAGTATTACGGTTGATAATTCAATTGATAATAAAGTATTAGTGAGTGCTTCGGAAAATCGAGGAATGAGTGATAATGTTCCAAGTATTAATATTGTCAATAAGCAAAAAACATTCTGGGAAAGCTTACATAAATCCGGTTTGATTTCTGATCGTAAGCTATCCAATTTAACTAAAGCGGAGAGAGGGGGACTATCCGAGAAGGAAAAAGAACGATTCTTGAAACGTCAATTGGTGGAAACACGGCAAATCACTAAACATGTGGCTAATATTTTAGATACACGATTCAATACTCAAGATGAAAATGAAGTGAAATTGGTTGATATTGTTACTCTAAAGTCTGCATTGACTTCTCAGTTTAGAAAAGAATTTGGTATCTATAAAGTACGGGAAATTAATGATTATCACCATGGTCATGATGCGTACTTAAATGCTGTAGTTGCTAACAAATTATTAAAAGTTTATCCAGACTTGAGAAGAGAGTTTGTATATGGGGAATTTAAATACTATAGAAGTGTCTCTAAATACAAAGCTACTGACAAAAAACGTTTTATGACTAATATAATGAAGTTTTTCAAAAACAGCGATCGATTAGTCTCTGAACATGGAGAAATCTTATGGGATAAAGCTGAAGATATTAAGACAGTCAAACAGGTCTTAAGTTCGAAACAGATGAACATTGTGAAGAAGCCAGAGATACAGTCAGGTACATTATTTAAAGAAACTTTATATCCAAAAGGAAATTCTAATAAATTAATACCTATAAAAGGAAAGCTAGACACATCCAAATATGGTGGCTATATGTATCCTAAGGTAGCTTATACCGTGTTATTCACACATGGCAATAACAAAAAAGAAATTTATGGATTATATATTGATAAGAGAAAAGATTTTGAAGCTAATCCAATTGAATTTCTTGAAGCAGAAGGGTATAAAAATCCAGATAATATTATCAAGTTGCCAAAATATACTATGTATGAAAGGGAAGATGGGACGAGAAGGATTGTAGCTAGTCATATCGAAGCTCAAAAAGGAAACCAGTTTCTTTTATCAGAGCATTTAGTCGATATGGTTTATCATATGCTCCAATACGATGAAATTAAATACCCAGAAAGCACTTCGTTCGTTAATGACAATATCGACTTAATAGATAATATTTTTAGTGAAATAATTCAATATTCACATACATTTTTACATAAAAGTAAAAATGTATCTCAATTGATAGATTTATATAAAGAAAATACTGATGTAGGTATAGAAGAAAAAATTGAATCAATAATTAATCTGTTTAAGTTTACAAGTTTTGGAGCGTCTGAATCATTTAAATTCTTCGGAAAGACTTTGACAGCTGCAAGATATCGAAGTATAACAGAGATTTGGGATGCGAAACTGATTTATTTATCAGTGACTGGTCTTTATGAGACGCGAGTTTATTTAGGTGATTTACCATGAGCTGGCGAACCGTAGTAGTAAATGCGCATTCAAAGTTAAGCTTTAAAAACAATCATTTATATTATAGAAGTGCAAAACAAAATGAAATGATTCATTTATCTGAAATCGGAACACTTATATTAGAAACAACGGACATAACAATTACAAATATGCTGTTACAAAAATTAGCTGATATGAATATTTTGGTGATATTTTGTGATTCCAAACGCCTACCAAAGAGTATGTTAATGCCATACTATGGGCGACATGACAGTAGTTTACAAATTCAAAAACAAATAAATTGGACTGAAGGCACTAAAGAGTTAGTTTGGATGGATATTGTAGAACAAAAAATATTAAATCAAGCTACTTTTCTTGAGATTCAGGGTTTTGAGGACAAAGCTTCTTCACTAATTAAGTTAAGTGAAGAAGTGGAGTTCTCTGATCGCACAAATCGAGAAGGCCATGCCGCAAGAATATATTTCAATAAATTATTCGGTAATGATTTTACGCGATCGAGTATAACAGATATTAATGCAGGTTTAGATTATGGGTATACATTAATTTTGAGTATGTTTGCCAGAGAGATTTGTAAATCAGGTTGTTTAACACAAATAGGTATTAAGCACATAAACCAATATAATGAATTCAATTTAGCAAGTGATTTCATGGAACCGTTTAGAGTTCTTGTAGATGAAATTGTTTATTTGAATAGAGGTTCTGAATTTAAGATTATAAAGAGAAATTTATTTGACATGTTCTCAAATACCTATGAGTATAATCAAAAAAATATGTATTTATCAAATATCGTCAGTGACTATGTCAAGAAAGTCATACAATCGTTAAATGGTGAGAAAGAGAGGATGCCTGTATTTAGAATATGAGCTATCGATATATGAGACTATTATTAATGTTTGATTTACCAGTAGAAACAGTAGCGGAGAGACGAGCATATAGAAAATTTAGAAAGTTTTTGATTGATGAAGGTTTTATTATGCATCAATATTCTATTTACAGTAAGATTTTGTTGAATGCATCTGCTAAGGAAGCTATTTTAGAAAGGATTAAACCGTTTATCCCTAATAATGGCTTAATAACAGTGTTGAGTATTACCGAAAAACAATTTTCACGAATGATTTACTTGGTTGGAGAAAAGAGTATTAGTGTAGCAAACACAGATCAAAGGATTGTAGTTTTAGGTGAATTAGATGATTAACATGAATTTTAGGTTATTAGATCAACCATTAAAAATAAATAAAGCTACATCCTTTGTCATTGAAGATATTGAAGTTTTTAGAAGAATTATTGAAAAACTGTATCACTATTCAGATGATGATGAACTCAAATTGTATGACAATAATTTTCAAAAACTTAAGAAAAATGAAATTATCCTTATTAGTGATATTTTAAATTTTAGTCTAATAACTAGCCAAGTGCTAAAATTAATTCATGAAGAAATACAAGACCAATTGAATGAAAATCCTCAAACCAAGTCGAATCTTGACAATTTACTGATTCAACTAGCGGGATTAGTTGAGACTGAACTCTTAGAACATATTTTGGACTTGACCTATACACCTATGACATTAATTGACCTTCTAAAAGCATTAAAAGTTACAATTGATTCAAATAGCGAATCTATTTATGACAAAATGTTTGATATAGTTCAGTGGTATAAATATCAACCTAAAACGAAAATATTAATTTTTGTAAATTCATTAATATATTTTAGTGACGAGCAATTGAAAAATGTATTTGAATTCATCGAGTTAAATCAAATCGATGTTCTTTTTTTAGACGCATTACCAAGAGAAAATATTAATCATTATATTCTAGATAATGACTATTTTTTATGTATAGAAAATGATATAATATAACTATATTTAAAAGTTATTATCGTTTGAAACTGAAGTTTTCGCTAGAAACTAATAGCGACATTTTAAAGCCAATAAGTGATCTGCGAGGTTTTAGAGCTATGTTGTTTTGAATGGTAATCAAACAGGAGATGCGAAATAACATCAATGAAATGTGTTTTAGAGCTATGTTGTTTTGAATGGTAATCAAACACCTAAAGACCAATCATTTACCAGTCCGTAGTTTTAGAGCTATGTTGTTTTGAATGGTAATCAAACAAAGCCCTAAGGGATTATGCTTATGATTTAGTTTTAGAGCTATGTTGTTTTGAATGGTAATCAAACGAGGGAGAGCATGGAGCAATACTTCATACAGTTTTAGAGCTATGTTGTTTTGAATGGTAATCAAACACTTCTAACGCTCGTTAATCCATCTGTTGAGTTTTAGAGCTATGTTGTTTTGAATGGTAATCAAACAGATGAGAGCGGAGATATTGAACAATAATGGTTTTAGAGCTATGTTGTTTTGAATGGTAATCAAACATATGGTCGATACGTTTGGAGGTTACTTCAGTTTTAGAGCTATGTTGTTTTGAATGGTAATCAAACCGGGTCATTGTTTCTGTTGCCACGTTTTTAGTTTTAGAGCTATGTTGTTTTGAATGGTAATCAAACAAAATGAAAAAATATGTAAACGTAAAAGAAGTTTTAGAGCTATGTTGTTTTGAATGGTAATCAAACTACCAAGCGGAACGATTAGCACGAACGGAAGTTTTAGAGCTATGTTGTTTTGAATGGTAATCAAACATGCTTTCTACACACGTTATGCTAATCGTGGTTTTAGAGCTATGTTGTTTTGAATGGTAATCAAACCATGGGTTTGAGAACAAGGCGGATGCTTTAGTTTTAGAGCTATGTTGTTTTGAATGGTAATCAAACGAGATTGATGTTGCATTATACACACAAATAGTTTTAGAGCTATGTTGTTTTGAATGGTAATCAAACGATGGGAAACATTTATACTATGGTAGAACAGTTTTAGAGCTATGTTGTTTTGAATGGTAATCAAACTATAATTCGATGGGAGTAGGCGCACCGGTGGTTTTAGAGCTATGTTGTTTTGAATGGTAATCAAACGACATACCGATGAAATCCGATACTATATCAGTTTTAGAGCTATGTTGTTTTGAATGGTAATCAAACGAAATTTTACGAGAAGAAAGTTATGAACAAGTTTTAGAGCTATGTTGTTTTGAATGGTAATCAAACTAATATAATTTATACTTGCGCTTGGTGCCAGTTTTAGAGCTATGTTGTTTTGAATGGTAATCAAACAAGATATGGCGAGAGTCATTCATGAGGAGAGTTTTAGAGCTATGTTGTTTTGAATGGTAATCAAACGAAAAAGCCAAGAAGAATACGATCCGATTAGTTTTAGAGCTATGTTGTTTTGAATGGTAATCAAACTGACCACCCAACTCGTCGGTCGCTCCAGAAGTTTTAGAGCTATGTTGTTTTGAATGGTAATCAAACCTAGCATAGCGTCGAGTTCGTCCATCGGAAGTTTTAGAGCTATGTTGTTTTGAATGGTAATCAAACATACTTCACTTTCAGTAAATTGCATTTTGAGTTTTAGAGCTATGTTGTTTTGAATGGTAATCAAACACGGACAAGACTTATTCACGCATGGAGTCCGTTTTAGAGCTATGTTGTTTTGAATGGTAATCAAACGCAGGCATCTACAACGTGCTAAAAGGCAACGTTTTAGAGCTATGTTGTTTTGAATGGTAAACAAATAACTTTTTCGAATTAGATGGATGCAATATTGTAAAACCTTGGTAATCCTTCATAATTATTTAACCATTTACTTACTCATTATCAGAAATATTTTCTGAGCATTATAATAGCGCTTACTTAATTGGTTTGATATGATAATCTTGTAGAAGATTGAGTTGCATTAACAAGGAGGAATTGAAATGAAACAAATTCATATCGACGAGTTAAAAAGTTTAGTTGAGAATAAAGATGATGTAAACGTAATTGATGTACGTCCGAAAGAGTATTATGATGCGGGTCACGTACCAGGAGCGGTACATATTCCATTATCAACACTAGAAGACAATTTAGATAAATTAGATAAAGATCAAACTTATCATGTCATTTGTCATGACGGTGTATTCTCTGAAAAAGGGACTAAAATTTTAGATGATAACGGATTTGATGCTGTTAATATTGAACAAGGTACACCGGAATATGCTGGAGAGTTAGAAAAATAATAACTTCGATTGAGTCGTTACACAGAGATTGTGTGACGACTTTTTGCATGCAGAAAATGTAAATCATTATTGAAAACGCTTCTCCTATGGTAAAATTAAGATGAGGTAACTCCTCAAACTGATGAAAGGGGGAATTGATGTGGTAACATGGAGTATTTTAATTTTATTACTTGGTGTATTTTTGCTCATTACAGCCATGTTTAACCGTCCGTCTATACTTTATTTAATTTTTTCAGCGGTAGCGTTTGGTGCATATTTCTGGATTATCAGCTCTAATCTATTATTATTCTTAGTATTTGCCTTAGGCGTTCTTCTGATTATTATTGAATTATATGTACCGGACTTCGGTATTATCGGTTTAATCGGGTTATCCGCAATTATTTATACGCTCTGGTCTGAGTATCATGATTTTTCTACTTTAACTTTAGTTTTACTTGCGATGTTCTTTACAGGTTTTATTACAGGACTGATTTATATAAAATCAGGTCGAAATCTTGTGCTGAGTCCTGGATTTGTTTTGAATGAATCAATCAGAACAGACCAATCGTCAACGAAACTCAAGGAAAAGTCTGATTTAGTTGGACGAGAAGGTGTGACATTAACGGACCTCAGGCCAGTTGGTAAAGCCAAAATTGATGAAGAATTTTATGAAGTTATTTCGGATGAAGACTTCATTAATACAGGGTCTACCATAACAGTAGTAAAAGTGCGTGGCACTCAGATTTATGTCAGAAAGGTAGGAAGTTAATATGGAACCAGAAAATTTAGTAACAATAGTAGTGATTGCAGTTATTCTAATTATTCTGTTATCACTATTCTTTAGCTTTGTTCCAGTTGGATTATGGATTACTGCTTATTTCTCAGGAGCAAAGGTATCAATCGGTAATTTAATTGGTATGAAACTACGTCGAGTACGTCCGACAGATATTGTGCAACCTTTGATTAAGGCAACGAAAGCCGGAATTGATTTGACGACAGATCAATTAGAGGCGCATTATCTAGCGGGAGGTAACATCAATCAAGTGGTAGACGCTTTAATCGCGGCTCACCGTGCGAATATTGATTTAGACTTCGAACAAGCAGCAGCAATCGACTTAGCTGGTCGTGACGTTTTCGAGGCAGTTCAAGTATCGGTAAACCCTAAAGTTATTGAAACACCCGTTATTGCCGGTGTAGCTATGAACGGTATCGAAGTTCAAGCAAAAGCGAAAGTAACTGTACGAGCTAATATTGAGCGATTAGTCGGGGGTGCGGGTGAAGAAACAATTATCGCCCGTGTTGGTGAAGGTATCGTTACAACCGTTGGTTCATCTAAAACTCACTCAGTCGTTTTAGAGAATCCAGATGCGATTTCGCAAACAATTTTACGTAAAGGATTAGACTCAGGTACAGCCTTTGAAATCTTATCCATTGATATTGCGGACGTGGATGTTGGACGAAATATTGGTGCGAAATTACAAGCAGATCAAGCGATTGCTGATAAGAATGTGGCTCAAGCTAAAGCCGAAGAGCGTCGTGCCTTTGCGGTAGCGGAAGAACAAGAAATGATCGCTGAAGTTCAACGTATGAAAGCAAGAGTAGTTGAAGCTGAAGCGGAAGTTCCATTGGCTATGGCTCAAGCATTCCGTGATGGTAATTTAGGTGTGATGGACTATTACCGTATGCGTAATATCGAATCGGATTCACAAATGCGTGATGCTATCGCTGGAGGCGATCAAGATCATGCAACAACAGATGAACAATAATCTACGTGGTGATTACCATACTCTAACCGCCATAAAGAAACAGAGGTGATGTCAATGGATCTATTACCGCTATTACTCTTGGGAATTGGTTGGCATATTTCTTTTCGAAATGCGATGAAGAGAAGACGAGAAGAAGCTGAAAAATTAAACACGGGACAATCAAAAGTTGATCTTAATAGTACAACAAGGTCACAGAGACACTCCAATGAGAATAAATCAGCTCAGACGCCATCAACGACCGAAGGTAGATCAGATTTTCTGCAGAGTATTTTAAATCAAGTGCAAGAAATTGCTGAAGACCAATCGACCAATGAACGGATTAAAACGTATCAAGAAAAGTACAGTCAACGCCGTAATGAAGGTGCTCAGACTCGAAGTAAGGAGACAAAACCCGAAGTTAAAACAACGACGCAACAAATGAGTATGCGTCCAAGTTTAAGTAAGGAAATGTCTATTGAAGAATCGATGCGATTAAAGCAAGATCGACTGGATAAGAAGCAACAAAATTTAAGAGAAAAAGCACTCCCTAGCCAGACAAATACCCGAACGGTATTTGGGCAGGATGATTTCTATGATCGCTTGATGCGAGGAGAGTTAGACCAAGAAGTTGAGGTCGAGCATAAGGGACGTAAATCTGTCAAAACAATGAAAGTTGATAATAAGGAATTACGTCGAGCAATCATTATGAAAGAAATACTGGATAAACCAGTTAGTTTAAAATAATAATAGAGATATGTCATTTTGTGGCATATCTCTTTTATCTATATATACAGTCAGAAAAATGTAAACGAATTTCAAAAAAAGTATAAAATATACTTTACAAAATGCCCAGATAGTCCTATAATGTAAATTATCGTGTTAAGCACCAGTAGCTCAGCTGGATAGAGCATTCGCCTTCTAAGCGAACGGTCGCAGGTTCGAATCCTGCCTGGTGTGTAGATGATAGCCCGCTTTAAGTGGGCTTTTTTATTTGCTCTAAAATATGGAGTGATGTAGTTATTGGGGGTAGTGGTCTTAAAGTAGCGGTTAGCGTAAAAATATTTAAGGTATTTGGGCTAGAGTTTGTACACTGGAGTGTTAGCGTAAAAACTTTTAGGATTTTTGAGTCGAAGTTTGTACGCTAATAAAAATAGTGTCACAGATAATGACACCCCCAACTCACCAACCCAACAAAAAACCACCAAACTCACTAAGAGTTTGATGGTCCTATATTACCGCATTCTTACCAGATTAAATTACACCTTGGATGCGAACTAATTCAGCAATATTCTTGAATGCGTAAATATTTGCTGCTGTAGCATAATCTTTTCCAAGATCGTATTCTTCTAATGTATCTACGATATTTTGGAAAATACCTTCCATAATACCATGTAGACGCTCGTCTACTTCTTCAAATGTCCAACGTAAACGTAATGAGTTTTGAGACATTTCTAAACCAGATACCCCAACACCACCGGCGTTAGCTGCTTTAGCAGGGCCGAAAATCATATCATTATCACGGAATACTTGAACAGCTTCAGCAGTTGATGGCATATTTGCACCTTCAATGACGAATTCAACCCCGTTATCAACGATTTGTTGAGCTTGTTCGCCAGATATTTCATTTTGAGTGGCACATGGTAAAGCAACGTCATATTGAACTTCACGTGCCCAAATTGAACCTTCAGCAAATGTTGCATTTGGATGTGTTTCAGGGTATTTACTTAAGTCTTCTGCGTGGTTTGCAGCGATATCACGAATGGTATTCATATTGATACCATCTTCATCAATAACAGAACCTGTAATATTTGAAATACCAATTACTTTAGCACCTAATTCTGTTGCTTTGTCGGCAGCGAATGAACCAACATTACCTGTACCAGAAATGATGACACGTTTTCCAGAAATATCAGTACCATTGTGTTTTAAGATTTGGTTAGCAAAGTAAACAATACCAAAACCTGTTGCTTCAGTACGAGCAAGGGAACCGCCAACGCTCACTGGTTTACCAGTTAATACACCCAATTGAACACCTTGAAGGCGTTTGTATTGACCATACATATAACCGATTTCACGGTGACCGACACCGATATCACCAGCAGGAACGTCTTGGTCTTGGCTAATATATTTAGAAAGCTCAGTCATATATGCTTGACAGAAGCGCATGATTTCAGCATCTGAACGGCCACGAGGATTGAAGTCTGCTCCACCTTTACCTCCGCCCATTGGTAGGCCAGTTAAAGAGTTTTTGAATGTTTGTTCAAAAGCTAAGAACTTCATCACTGATAGAGTAACCGTTGGATCGAAACGAATTCCACCTTTATATGGTCCATTTACTGAAGAGTGTTGAACACGGTAACCGTTATTTACGTGAACTTGACCTTCATCATCTTGCCAAGTAACACGGAAACTGATTACTCGTTCTGGTGTTGCGATACGTTCTAAGATTGCTTGTTTTTCGTATTCAGGATGTGCTTCTAACACAGGTGTAATAGCTTCGTATACTTCATGAACTGCTTGAAGATACTCTTTTTGATCAGGATGTTTTTCCTCTAGTGTGCTAATTACACGTTCGATATATGCATTTGCTGTCATAAGTTAAATTCTCCTTTATATTAGAAATTAATTAGATTATAGCATACATTATTTATCGACGATATAATTTCAAATCAATTTTATTACTTTTAATTGAGATGATACTGAGTTTTTGAGGCATTAAAAAATATTTAATATATAGACGATGGTTAGAGTATTGTTATATATTACTTCTAACTTGAAATAGTGTAACCGAGTGTGGTAATATCTTTAAGGTTAAAAAGAGAAAGGAGCAGAAGATGACAGAGAATTTTTGGCAAGAATTGTCACGTCCGTTTTTTATATTAGCACCGATGGAAGATGTCACTGACGTTGCCTTTCGTCACGTAATTAAAGAAGCAGCAACACCTGATGTCTTCTTTACAGAATTTACAAACGCACAGTCTTATAATCATCCTGAAGGAATCGATAGTTTAAAAGGGCGTTTAACATTTACAGAAGATGAACAGCCAATCGTTGGTCATATATGGGGGGATGTTCCCGAACATTTCAGTAATATGGCTAAAGGTTTAAATGATATGGGCTTTAAAGGGATTGACCTAAATATGGGATGTCCAGCACCCAACGTCTTCAAACATGGTCGTGGAGCAGGCTTGATTTTAAGAAAAGAGCGTGCAGCTGAATTAATTCAAGCGGCCAAAGAGGGAGGACTACCGGTATCTGTTAAAACTCGTTTAGGTCACGCAGATATTAATGAATACAAAGAGTGGTTAGCACATTTACTTAAACAAGATATCGTTAACTTAACCATTCATTTGAGAACAAAGACAGAAATGTCTAAAGTAGATGCCCATTGGGAGTTAATTCCGGAAATTAAAGAATTACGTGATGAAATAGCACCGGATACTTTACTTACGATTAATGGAGATATCCCAAACCGTCAAGTAGGTTTAGAATTAGTTGAGAAATATGGTGTCGATGGGGTCATGATTGGTCGTGGTGTATTTACAAACCCACATGCCTTTGAAGAGGAGCCAAGAGAACATGATGCCAAAGAATTGATTGATCTATTTAGATATCATTTAGATTTATTCGATCAGTATTCACCAAAACCGTTTAGAGCATTACGTCGCTCATTTAAGATTTATATTCGTGGCTTTAAAGGGGCGAATGATTTACGTATTAGTTTAATGGAAACTGATACATCAGATGAAGCACGCGCTTTATTGGATGCCTTTGAAGCAGAACACTTATAATAGAAGATAACGGTAAGAGAAATTACCATGAATTAGACAATCAGAATCCCTGATTGTCTATTTTTTACACAAAATTATGCATAATACGTCTGATTAAAGCTAAATAGCAACAAACGTGACATGAAAAACTAAAAATATTGATACATATATGTTTCATACAATTATTTCAGGATAAAATCTTCGTATTTTTATCGAAATGTAACTCAAGGTTGTCACACATTTTAGAATTCGTTGACATTTTTTGAGACAACGCCTATACTTTGCTTATCAAATAGTTTGATATTCAAAGTAATAATAAGCGAGGAGAAAAATTGTGGATAATGAACAGTTAGATGCTTTCATCATTGACCTGATGGATTTGTTTAATAAACAACAGGAACTTGAAGAGAAGGCACTCAAACAAACAAAATTTAACGACTTAACAGTCAAAGAATTACATACCATTATTCAAATTGGTTTAGAAGGGTCAAAGAAACAATCTGACTTAGCCAAGGCACTGGGAGTAACAATGGGGACTTTATCTGTTTCTATCAAGCGCTTAGTAAAAAAAGGTTATGTTCAACGTGAAAATGACCCAAATGATCGTCGAATTACTTATCTCTCATTGACCAAATCTGGTCGAGTGATGTATCGACTGAATCTACTCTTTTACCGTAATTTAGTAAAATCAATGGCTAAAGAACGAACAGAAGAGGAATTGAATACATTGATGGATTCAATGCGTGATGTTCACCAATTTATTTTAGATACCTACGCGTTATTAGACAAAGAATAACAATTATTTGGAACAAAAAATTAAACATTCATAGGAGGAATTATCATGGTTTTTGATAAAGTAAAAGAAATTATTGCAGAAGAGTTAGGAATTGACGAAGGTAAAATCACATTGGAAACAAACTTCCAAGAAGATTTAGAAGCAGATTCATTAGATTTATTCCAAGTAATCTCTGAATTAGAAGATGAATTTGATATTACAATTGATACTGAAGAAGGCTTAAATACAGTTGCTGATTTAGTTAAATTTATCGAAGCTGAACAAAACTAATTCGTCAACTTAAGAAAGAAGAGAGTTATGCAAACAAAAATCACTGAGATTTTAGGTATTGACTACCCAATCTTCCAAGGCGCGATGGCATGGATTTCCGATGAGGATTTAGCCAGTGCAGTTTCTAACGCTGGAGGATTAGGAATTATCGGAACAGGGAATGACACAGCAGCAGAGGTAAAAGTTAAAGTTGAACGTATGTTTACATTAACGGACAAACCATTTGCTGTGAATGTGATGTTACTTAACCCACATGCTGATGAAGTAATGGCTTATTTGGTTCAATCAGGTGTGAAAATTATCACGACTGGTGCAGGTAACCCTGGACAATATATGGATCAAATCGAAGCAGCAGGCATTAAATTAATTCCTGTTGTTGCATCAGTTGCCTTAGCTAAACGTATGGAACGTATTGGAGCGACGGCAGTTGTTGTTGAAGGGATGGAAGCTGGAGGACATATCGGTAAGCAAACAACAATGGCATTAGTGCCACAAGTTGCAAGCGCAGTAGATATTCCAGTCATTGCAGCAGGTGGTATTGGCGATGGTCGCGGTGTTGCGGCAGCATTAATGCTTGGAGCTGAAGGTGTTCAAATTGGAACATTATTCTCAGTTTCTCATGAGTCAAACGCTCACCCAGACTTCAAGAAAGCTGTTATTAAAGCCAATGATATTGGTACAGCAGTTACAGGTAATATTACGGGTCACCCAGTTCGTGTACTCCGTAATAATTTAACAAAAGAATATTTAAAAATTGAAAAAGAAATTACGAGTCAAGAAACACCGGATATCGCACGTTTAGATGAGCTTGGTAAAGGGTCATTACGTCGTGCAGTAGTTGAAGGTGATGTCAAAACTGGATCAGTGATGGCTGGGCAAATTGCAGGGCTCGTAACAGAAGAAAATTCTTGTCATGATATTATCCAAAACTTAATGTCAGAGGCAAAAGAAACTTATCAAGCTAAATCTAGCTTGTTTAATTAAGAAAGGAAACATAGCTAATGACACTAGCAATTATTTTTAACGGACAAGGTGCCCAGTACGAAGGCATGGGATTAGATTTTAATGAACAAATACCTATGGCTAAAAGTGTATTTGACACCGCTGAAGAGGTAACGGATTACTCAATTCGTGAGTGGATTGAATCGGATCAAGAGAAATTCAATCAAACTCAGTTCAGCCAGCCCGCAATTGCGGCCGTGTCATTAGCTATATTTCATTCTTTAAAGGCAGAGTACCCACAGATCAGTCAAGCAAAATATATGGCTGGTTTATCATTAGGCGAGTATTCAAGTCTAATGGCTAGTGGGATGCTTTCATTAGAGGATGGCTTTACACTCCTCAAGGAGCGAGGGCGTTTAATGACAGAACATTGTCAAGTTTTAGAGGAAAAGCAACCAGTTCAAATGGCAGCCGTTATAGCAATGCCATTAGATGAAATAAAAGCATTGGTTGAAGAAATCCATTCTGAAGAAACACCACTTTATATCGCAAATCTGAATTCAACATCTCAAATTATTATTGCGGGTGTCAAAGATTCGATTACTACTTTTAGGAAAAGAGCTAAAGAAGCCGGCTATAAAAAAGTCATGCCCCTAAAAGTTGAAGGACCATTTCATAGCCCTTTAATGCAAGCAGTATGCGAACCTTTTAAGGAAGTACTTGCTCACTTTAAATTTAATACAGGATCTGTACCAGTTATCAGTAATACAACACTCGAAGAACATACACCTGAACGCGTCACTGATTTATTGGTGCGTCATTTAGTTGAACCAGTTCGTTTCCAGGAAACGATCGAACAATTTCAAAATGAAGGTGTGACTCATTTAATTCAAATAGGACCAGGCCCAACACTCGCGAATTTATTAAAGCGTGAGGAAAATGTCCCTAAATGTCTCGTTGTTGATAAGGTAGCAGACTTAGCACTTGTTCCAGAATTTTTAAACGATTTGTCAAATTAACAAGGAGAATTAATTATGTCATTAGTATGTTTTATTTCAGGAAGTTCACGTGGAATTGGTTTAGCAATCGCAGAGTATTTAGCTAAACAAGGCCATCAAGTTATTTTAAATAGCCGTAAAGAAATCGCCCAAGAAGTCTTGGATTTATTTACAGATGCACAACAGCCAGTTGGACAAGCAATTGGTGATATTAGCGACTTCGATCAAGCCAAAGAGATGATCGATCACGTCTTGGAAGAATATGGTCGCATCGATGTATTAGTTAACAATGCAGGTATTACACGCGACGGTTTATCAATGCGTATGAAAGAAGAAGACTTCGATGCAGTTATTAATACAAATCTAAAAGGCGCATTTAATTTAATTCGCCATAGTGTAAAAGCAATGGTCAAACAACGTACAGGGACAATTATTAATATCTCATCTGTATCAGGAGTTATTGGTAACGCCGGTCAATTAAACTATTCAGCATCTAAAGCAGGTTTAATTGGTATGACTAAGTCTCTTGCCCGTGAAATTGGAAAACGTGGCGTTACGGTCAATGCGATTGCCCCTGGCTATATCGAGAGTGATATGACGGACGCAATTGCTGAGAAGTATCAACAACAAATGAAAGAACAAATTCCAGTAGGACGCTTCGGTCAAGTCGAAGAAATTGCTTCAACCGTTGATTTCCTCATTAATAATCGCTATATCACTGGCCAAGTCATCCAAGTTGATGGCGGCTTAGCAATGTAAGAAAGAAGGATATAAATATGAAACGAGTAGTAATAACAGGTGTAGGGGCAGTTACCCCAATTGGAAATAATGTCGAAGATTTTTGGAATGGTATCAAAGAAAATAAATGTGGTATCGGTCCGATTACACGTTTTGACGCTTCAGAATATAAAGTCAGTGTAGCAGCGGAATTAAAAGATTTTACCCCTGAGGACGTTATTCCAAAACGCGAATTAAAACGTTTAGACCGTTTCTCACAATATGCAATCGTAGCAGCAGATGAAGCATTAAAAGATTCAGGTATTGAAATTACGGATGACAATGCGATGCGTATTGGTACGATTATGGGAACAGGTATTGGTGGATTCGAAACAATCGAAGAGGGATACCAACGTTTAATTGATAAAGGCCCAAGACGTTTGAATCCAATGTTTATTCCAATGATCATTTCAAATATGAATGCAGCCAATATTGCAATTAAAACCGGCGCACGTGGAACATCATACTCATTAAATACTGCTTGCGCAGCAGGAACAAACGCTATTGGTGAAGGCTTCTTGAAAATTGCAACAGGTATCCTAGATGGGGCATTTGTTGGTGGATCTGAAGCATCAGTTGCGCCACTTGCAATGGGAGCATTTGACGCATTAACAGCTTTATCAAGTAATGACGATCCAATGACAGCTTCTCGTCCATTTGACAAAGACCGTGACGGATTTGTCGCAGGGGAAGGTGCTGGAGTACTATATATTGAGTCATTAGAATCTGCTCAAGCACGTGGTGCCAAAATTTATGCCGAAATTGTTGGATATGGAACAAACTCCGATGCTTATCACATTACAGCGCCACGCCCAGACGGTGAAGGAGCTGCAGAAGCAATGAAAGACGCAATGACCATGGCTGGTGCTAACCCAGAAGATATTGATTATATCAATGCTCATGGTACATCGACACCAACAAATGATATTGCTGAAACAGCATCAATTAAAAAGGCACTCGGTGAAGCAGCTTATAAAACAGCCATTTCTTCAACAAAAGGCCATACAGGTCACTTACTTGGAGCAGCTGGAGGGATTGAAGCAGTAATCCTTGCTAAAGCAATCGAGGAAGGGTACATTCCTGCAACACTCGGTTTAGAAACACCAGAAGAAGGATTAGATCTGGACTATGTACCTGGTCAAGGACGCGAAGCAGAAATTCGTTATGCAATGTCTAACTCATTAGGTTTCGGAGGACACAATGCAACGATTCTATTTAAACGTTGGGATGGTGCTTAATTAATGGAATATAATGAATTATTGCAGTTGATTGATAAATTAGATCAATCAACTGTTGCTTATGTCGATTTTAAACAAGCAGACAGTCATGTTGTTTTGAGTAAAGAAGTGCCTCAAACAGGCGTTAAAGAAGTGGCATCACCACAAAGTCCAGAAACAGCAGTTGCGCCAACAACAGTTGAAGCAACTGAAGGCGCAACAACGCCATCAGAATTACAAACAGCTTCATTACCTGATTCAGCAACGGAAGACATCGTATCGCCAATGATTGGTGTTGTTTACTTACAAGAGTCACCAGATGCAAAACCATATGTTCAAGTTGGTGACCGCATTAACAAAGGCGATGTTGTATGTATTGTAGAAGCGATGAAATTAATGAATGAAATCCATTCACCAGTATCTGGTATTGTCACTGAGATTTTAGTTGAGAATGAAGCGGTGGTTGAATACAATCAACCATTAATCCGAGTGATATAGGAGGAAATTATGGCAGTATTAACCGCAAAAGAACTAATGAAGTATTTACCACACCGTTATCCATTCTTCTTCATCGACCGCGTCGAAGAAGTAGTTCCGGGAGAGCGAGCAGTGTGTATCAAAAACGTCACAATTAATGAACCATTTTTCCAAGGACATTTCCCAGATCATCCTGTAATGCCAGGAGTTTTACAGATTGAAGCAATGGCTCAAGCAGCAATTGCACCATTAATTGCTCAAGCGAAAGAAGATGGCAATGAAAATGGATTAGACGGTCAATTAGGATTTCTTGGAGCAGTCAATAAAGCAAAATTCCGCCGTCAAGTAGAACCAGGCGACGTATTGCGTATTGAAGTGGAATACATTAAACAACGTAAGCAGATCTCTGTTGTTCAAGGAACATGTTATGTTGGCGATGATATAGCGTCACAAGCAGAGATTACAGTGATTTTTGCAGATTCAGAGGCGATTTAAAATGTTTAAGAAGGTATTAGTAGCCAATCGTGGTGAAATTGCAGTACGAGTCATTCGTGCGTTACGAGAATTAGATATTAAGTCAGTCGCAATATTTTCTGAAGCTGATCGCAACGCTTTACACGCTGAATTAGCAGATGAAGCAATTTGTATTGGACCAGCGAAAACATTAGATTCTTATGGGAATCCAATTGCAGTAATTTCAGCAGCATTAGTAACCGGGGCGGATGCAATTCACCCTGGTTATGGTTTCTTATCAGAGAAAAGTGATTTTGTTAGACTATGTGAAGAGGTAGGCGTAAAATTCATTGGGCCATCAAGTGAAATTATTGATACGATGGGAAATAAAGACCACGCTAGACAAACAATGGATGCAGCCGGAGTCCCAATTGTTCCTGGTAGCAAAGGATTAGTCGCTGATTTAGATGAAGCGCGGATTATTGCCCAAGAAATTGGCTATCCATTAATGGTCAAAGCCTCCGATGGTGGTGGCGGAAAAGGGATGCGCCGCGTCAACTCTGAAGACGAATTGGAAACTAAATTTAATCAAGCCCAATTTGAAACACAAAGTATATATGGAAATAAAGACCTTTACATTGAAAAGGTCATCACACCAGCTAAACATATTGAGGTTCAATTATTAGGTGACGAGTATGGGAATGTCATTCACTTAGGTGAACGTGACTGTTCAATTCAACGTAACCAACAAAAATTAATTGAAATTGCACCAGCTATTGGTTTGCCTGATGCAGTGCGTCAAAATATTTGTGAATCTGCGGTTAAAGCAGCCGAAGCAATTGGGTACACAAATGCGGGTACGATTGAATTCCTAGTGGATCCAGATGGTAATTACTATTTTATGGAAATGAACACACGCCTTCAAGTTGAGCACCCAATTTCTGAAATGATTACGGGAGTCGATATTGTCCGTGAACAAATTAGAATTGCTGAAGGTAATCAATTATCAGTGACTCAAGATGAAATTAAATTTAAAGGTGTTTCAATTGAATGCCGAGTGAACGCTGAAGACCCGCGCAATAACTTTAGACCACAAGCAGGGCACGTCGATCATTTGATTTTACCTTCTGGAGGAATGGGTGTTCGTGTTGAAACGTCACTCTATACAAATTACACAATTCCTAGTTTTTATGATTCAATGATCGCTAAAATTATCGTCCATCAACCGGATGCTGAAATGGCATTTAAGTTGATGCAGCGTGCACTATATGAATTTAATATTCAAGGTGTCGTATCGAATATTGAATTATTAGAGGCATTAGTTGTAAATAAATATGTACAAAATGGCCAAACAAATACTAACTGGTTCGAAGACTCATTTTATGATGACTGGTTACGTATTCGTGAAATGATATCCAAAGCAACTCAGTGAGGAGGGGTTAGATGAGTAAATTATTCCGCCGTTACCGTGCGGTAACATTACCAACAGGAAAAGAAATTAATCAGCGTACGGATCAACTACCAGATAATATCGTGGAACGTTGTCCGTCTTGTAATCGTTTTGTCCTACAATCACAAATTGCGCCCCATTATGTCTGTGCGCATTGTGACTATCATTTAGTTTTTCCAGCACGTGAGCGCGCCAATTGGATTACCGGTGGAAATTTTGAAGAGATAAATGAAGATTTGATACCTAATTTTTCAGAAGATTTTCCTGGATATGAAGAAAAACATGCCAAATTACGAGTGAAGACAGGCGTTAATGAGGCTGTTTTAACCGGAGTGGGCAAAATTGGAAATTACCCAGTCGGATTAGGTATTATGTTAAATGATTTCTTGATGGGGAGTATGGGAACTGTTGTTGGAACAAAATTAACCCAGTTATTTGATTATGCAACTGAAAATGAACTGCCAGTTATTTTATATATTGCTTCAGGTGGAGCAAGGATGCAGGAGAGTATTTTATCTCTCATGCAAATGGCAAAAGTTTCTCAAGCAGTTGAAAGACATAGTCAGGCAGGTTTATTCTACTGTAGTATTTTAACCAATCCAACAACAGGTGGTGTAACAGCCAGTTTTGCAATGCAAGGGGATGTTATTATTGCAGAACCAAACGCGACCATTGGATTTGCGGGTAAACGTGTAATAGAACAAACAATTAATTCAAAATTGCCTGATGATTTTCAAAAGGCAGAGACTGTATTAGAAAATGGCTTCATTGATAATATTGTTTCTCGTGAGAACCAATCTGCAGTACTGCAATTCTTATTAGCGACACATCAAAAATCAAAAGGGGGTCACCATGGGTAAATACGACATTGTTAAACGTGCCAGACTAACGTCACGTGTCTCTGCAACAGATGTTATAGAGCATTTATGTACAGCAACTGTTGAAATGCATGGTGATCGTCTAAGTGGTGAAGATCATGCAATTATTGGTGGTGTTGGTTTAATGGATGAAACGCCTATTACTTTTATTGGGATTCAAAAAGGACGATCAACCAAAGAAAATATTCAAAGAAACTTCGGTTCAGTTCGACCTCATGGTTACCGTAAAGCCAAACGTTTAATGGAACAAGCAGAAAAATTTGGACGTCCAGTTCTTACATTAATAAATACAGCGGGTGCTGATGCCACACCGGAATCTGAAGAAGCAGGTATTGGTACAGCTATTGCTGATAGTTTACTTACTATGAGTCGATTAACTGTACCAACTTTAGCTATAGTTCTAGGTGAAGGTGGTAGTGGGGGAGCCATTGCATTAGCATTAGCCGATCAAGTATGGATGTTGGAAAATTCGACATATTCAATATTATCACCCGAAGGATTTGCATCTATTTTATGGAAAGATGCTAAATTAGCGCCAGAAGCTGCTGAACACATGAATTTGACGAGTGAAGATCTGTATCGATTGAAAGTGATCGAAAAGATAATTCCTGAATCAACAGATGACGAGGAGCTATCTAATGAAGAGATACTAGAAAATCTGATCCCTGAAATTAAACAAGTATTCAAAAATATGCAAGAAGAATCAATTGAAGAACGTTTAGTCAAAAGGGAAGCAAGATTTAAACAATTCCAATAATTTTAATATTTTATGGTCTATTGAAAGACAAGGATAAGTGTATGATTAGTCATAACAATCAACCTATTCTGTTTTTTTAATAGGCTATTTTATTACACTTTAACAAATTTCATAAACATTTTATTTAGATAATTTTTGATACAAAATGCCATCGAATCAATGATTCGGGTCGAAAAAAACAGCAAAATGAAACACGAGAGAGCATTTAAGGTAGTGAGTTAAGTGTTGACAACGTTGTCATTGTAAGCGCTTTTATGATATGATCGATACAGAAATGTTGGTGAGATTTTCGGATGAGCACCGAAAATATGAAACAGAAATTTAGTGTGTGATAAATCTGTTTCAAAATAAGTTGCGGACTTGAAACCACTGTCAATTGTCGTTGTTATTGGATTTGTTGAACTAATACTCTTGCATATTAGTTCGATTGATGGTAAATTAGTTGTAGAAAATAATACAGTTAAACGTATTGTGTATTATTTAACAAACAGAAGAGAGGAATGTGTAAGGATGGCAGAACAAAAATTTGCTTCAATTGAAGAATTGTTAGATCCAAACAATTTTAATTTCGAGACTGTAGCAGTACTCGATGACAAAGGGAAAGTTGTAAACCCTGATTTAATGCCTGATTTATCAGACGAAGAATTAGTAGAGTTTATGGAGAAGATGGTATTTTACCGTGAGTGGAATGAGCGTATGCGTGCATTCAGTCGTCAAGGACGATTAGGATTCGTTGCACCAACAGCTGGTCAAGAAGCATCACAATTAGGTACAGTAGCAGCTACGACATCTGATGACGTTTTATTCCCTGGTTACCGTGACTTACCACAAATGATGGAACATGGTTTACCACGTGATAAAGCATTCTTATGGTCTAAAGGTCATGTAGATGGGTCAACATACCCAGAGGAATTCCGTGCTTATGTTCCACAAATTATTATCGGTGCGCAATACGTACAAGCGGCTGGAGCAGCTCTTGGAATCAAGAAAAATGGTCGTGAAGGTATTGCTATGACTTGGACAGGTGACGGTGGTTCATCACAAGGTGACGTTTATGAAGGTATTAACTTCGCTGGAGCTTACCAAGCACCTGCAGTATTCGTTATCCAAAATAACGGATGGGCAATCTCAACTCCTCGTGAATTCCAAACAGCAGCACCAACATTAGCTCAAAAAGGTGTAGCAGCTGGTATTCCTGGTATCCAAGTAGATGGTATGGATATTTTAGCAGTTTACGCTGTAACTAAAGCAGCTCGTGAATATGCAATCGCAGGAAATGGTCCAGTTTTAATTGAAACATTATGTTACCGTTACGATCCTCACTCATTATCAGGGGACGATCCAAAACGTTACCAACCAGAAGGTGCACAAGATCACTGGCGTGCATTAGACCCATTAGATCGTTACCGTTTATTCTTAAACGAAAAAGGATTATGGTCTGAAGAAAAAGAAGAAGCTGTAGTTGAACAAGCTAAAGAAGAAGCTAGAGAAGCAATCAAGAAAGCTGAAAGCGCACCAACTCAAAAAGTTTCTGATTTCTTACGTAATATGTATGAAACACCAGATACAATTACTGCAGAACAAATTAAAGAATATGAAGCAAAGGAGAATAAGTAATTATGGCACAAATGACAATGATCCAAGCGATTACACAAGCTTTGGAACTTGAATTAGGTAAAGACGACCGTACACTAGTCTTCGGTGAAGACGTAGGAGCAAACGGTGGGGTATTCCGTGCTACTGAGGGCTTACAAGATAAATTCGGCGAAGACCGTGTATTTAACACTCCTTTAGCTGAGTCTGGTATCGGTGGTTTAGCAATTGGTTTATCATTAGAAGGTTTCCGTCCAATTATGGAAGTACAATTCTTCGGTTTTGTATTCGAAGTAATGGACTCAATCGTAGGACAAATGGCACGTACTCGCTACCGTATGGGTGGTAAACGTAACATGCCAGTTACAATCCGTTCACCATTTGGTGGTGGGGTTGCAACTCCAGAGATGCACGCGGACTCATTAGAAGGTTTAATCGCTCAATCTCCAGGAATCAAAGTAGTTATTCCTTCGAACCCATATGATGCTAAAGGTTTATTAATTTCATCTATTCGTGACAACGACCCTGTTGTATTCTTAGAGCACATGAAATTATACCGTTCATTCCGTGAAGAAGTTCCTGAAGAAGAGTATACATTACCTTTAGGTAAAGCAAATGTTGCTAAAGAAGGTACTGACGTATCAATTATTGCTTACGGAGCTATGGTTCGTGAAGCATTAACAGCAGCTGAAGCTTTAGAAAAAGAAGGTATCTCAGCAGAAGTAGTTGACTTACGTACAGTTTATCCATTAGATGTAGAAGCTTTAGTTGAAACAACTGAAAAAACTGGTCGTGTTGTTGTTGTTCAAGAAGCACAACGTCAAGCTGGTGTTGGTGAGAAAGTTATTTCTGAAATTTCTCAACGTTCAATTCTTTCATTGAAAGCACCAATCAATTTTGTTGCTGCTCCAAACACTGTTTATCCATTTGGTATGGCTGAAAAAGCTTGGTTACCAAACTCACAAGACATTGTAAACGCAGTAAAAGAAACGACAGATTTCTAATTTAGAGAATGAGGACTTAATGTCCTCTCTCTTTTCAGTATTCATAAAGAAAGGATGTAACACTTAATGGCATTTAAATTTTTACTACCTGAACTAGGTGAAGGGATTGTCGAAGGAGAAGTTGTTTCTTTATTAGTTAAAGAAGGACAAGAAGTTAAAGAAGACGACATCTTAGTTGAAATCCAAAATGATAAAGCAGTTGAAGAATTACCTTCTCCAGTTAGTGGGAAAGTAACAAAAGTGGTTGCAGAAGAAGGTCAAGTATTAACAGTTGGAGATGTTATCGTTGAAATCGATGCTCCAGGTTATGAAGATGACGAAACATCTGAAGAGCAAACTCCTGCTTCACCAGCAGCAGAATCTACTGCTACAGAAAGCACACCAGTTGCATCACAAGGTGCTGCAGCTACAAGTGGTGGCGTATTCCAATTCTTATTCCCAGAATTAGGTGAAGGAATTGTTGAAGGTGAAATCGTTTCTTGGTTAGTTGCTGAAGGCGACGAAGTTGAAGAAGACCAAGTTATCGTTGAAATTCAAAACGACAAAGCAGTTGAAGAGTTACCAACTCCATACGCTGGTAAAATCGTTAAAATTCACCATGGTGAAGGAGATGTATTAACTGTTGGTGAACCATTAGTAGATATTGATGCTCCTGCATATCAAGGTGAAGGACCAGCAGCTCCAGCAGCTGAAGAAACAGCAGCTCCGGCAGCAGCAGCTTCAGCAGAACCAGGTGCAGCAACAGGCGCAGCAGGTGCTGATAACCCAGCGGGACGCGTATTAGCAATGCCATCAGTACGTAAATTAGCACGTGACAAAGGTATTGATATCACTCAAGTTACACCATCTGGTCAAGGTGGACGCGTAACTGCAGATGATGTTAACGCATTTGATCCAAATGCAACTACTGCACCAGCAGCGGCAGCGGCTGCTCCAGCAGCAACTGAAGCAGCAACTCAAGAACCAGCAGCAAAAGCAGCAGCACAACCAATCGCAGCAGCTAAACCAATCCCAACAGGTGAACGTCAAACTCGTGAACCAATGACTGGTATGCGTAAAGCAATTTCTAAAGCGATGGTTACTTCAGCTTACACAGCACCACACGTTACTCACTTTGATGAAATCGAAGTTACAGCGTTATGGAACCACCGTAAGAAATTTAAAGATATCGCAGCAGAACGCGATACTAAATTAACATTCTTACCATATGTTGTTAAAGCATTAGTAGCAGCAGCTAAGAAATACCCAATTATCAACGCATCTTATGACGAAACAACTCAAGAGATTGTTTACAAAAACTACTATAACGTAGGTATCGCAACAGATACAGAGCGTGGATTATATGTACCAAACATTAAAGATGCTAACTCTAAGAGCATGTTTGATATTGCTGACTCAATTACTTCATTAGCAGGCGATGCACATGAAGGTAAATTATCTGCAAGCGACATGCAAGATGGAACAATTACAATTTCTAATATTGGTTCTGCTGGTGGTAAATGGTTTACACCAATTATCAACTTCCCAGAAGCAGTTATCTTAGGATTTGGTTCAATCGTACAACAACCAGTTGTTGATGAGAACGGTGAATTAGCAGTTGGTCGCGTAGTTAAATTATCATTAAGCTATGACCACCGCTTAATTGACGGAGCTACAGCTCAAAATGCAATGAACGAAGTTAAGAAATACTTAGCTAATCCAGAATTATTATTAATGGAAGGATAGGGTGAAATAATACAATGGTTGTAGGAGATTTCGCAATTGAATTAGATACAGTCGTAGTAGGTTCAGGTCCTGGTGGATATGTTGCCGCAATCCGTGCAGCACAATTAGGTCAAAAAGTAGCCATCATCGAAAAAGAATTTATCGGTGGAGCTTGTTTAAACGTTGGTTGTATCCCTTCTAAAGCATTAATTAATGCTGGACATACATACTACAATGCTAAACATGGTGACTTCTTTGGAGTTGAAACAAAAGATATCTCAGTTAACTGGGCTCGTACTCAAGAGTGGAAAAATGACGAAGTAGTTGCTCGTTTAACTGGTGGTGTTGAATTCCTACTTAAGAAAAACAAAGTAGAAATTATCGAAGGTGAAGCATTCTTCCAAGATGCACATAACTTACGTGTTATTACTGAAGAAGGCGCACAATCATACTCATTCAACAACGCGATTGTAGCAACAGGTAGCCGTCCAATTGAAATCCCTGGATTCCCATTTGGAGAGCGCATCTTAGACTCAACAGGTGCTTTATCAATTTCTGAAATTCCAAAAGAATTAGTAGTAATTGGTGGAGGATATATCGGTTCTGAATTAGCTGGTGTATTCGCTAACTATGGTACTAAAATTACAATTCTTGAAGGTGCTGACCAAATCATTTCTACATTCGAAAAAGATATGGTTAAATTAGTAGAAAACGACTTCAAGAAAAAAGGCGTTGACATCGTTACTGGTGCAATGGCTAAAGGTGCTACAGTTAACGGTGACCGTGTAACTGTTGAATATGAAGTTAAAGGTGAGACTAAAACAGTTGAAACTGACTACGTATTAGTAACAGTTGGACGTCGTCCAAATACTGATGAGTTAGGTTTAGATGTTGCTGGTGTTGAATTAAGTGACCGCGGACTTGTTAAAGTTGATAACCAAGGACGTACAAATATTCCATCTATCTATGCTATTGGTGACATCGTTCCTGGTGCTGCATTAGCGCATAAAGCTTCTTACGAAGGTAAAGTAGCAGCAGCAGCAATTTCAGGTCAACCAGATGTAGTTGATTACATCGGTATGCCAGCAGTATGTTTCACAGATCCAGAATTAGCAGCAGTGGGTCATACAGTTGCGTCAGCTAAAGAAGCTGGATTAGACGTTAAAGCATCTAAATTCCCATTAGGTGGTAATGGACGTGCAATTTCATTAAACCAAACAGATGGTTTCATTCGTTTAGTAACTACTAAAGAAGGAAATATCATTGTAGGTGCTCAAATTGCTGGTCCAAATGCATCTGAATTAATCGGTGAAGCAACTCTAGCAGTTGAATCTGGTATGAATGCTGACGATATTGCATTAACTGTACACGCGCATCCATCAGTTGGAGAAGCGATTATGGATACTGCAGAATTAGCATTAGGATTACCAATCCACATTTAATTTTAAAGCACATTCCCAAAAACCTCACACGACTTCGGTCGGTGAGGTTTTTTGTGTTTTTCCAATTGAGATGAGTTGAAAATATTGCTACACTGAAATCATATGAAATTATAAAGGGTGAGTGAGATGAGTCCAACTCAAAAATCAGTTTATATCGCATTACTAGCAGCACAAGCTACTATTATTGCAATTCTTGAGAGTTTTATTCCAAATATTTTTGCTTTTGCACCAGGCGCCAAACTTGGTTTATCGAATATGATCACGATGGTAGCTATTTTTACACTCTCAAGAAGAGATGCGTTTAAGGTAGTAACAATGCGTTTGTTACTAACAACATTATTAACAGGAACATTATCGACCTTTATGTATTCGGTTTCAGGGTCGTATTTATCATTTTTAGGAATGCTCCTAATCCGCCAATTAGGACCTAAGAGAGTCAGTTTTATTGGTATTTCAGCTTGTGGTGGGATTTTATTTAATATCGGACAATTAATTGTAGCTAGTTTAATGGCAGGTTCATTCACTGTGATGTTATATTTACCGATATTGTCCTTGTCAGGATTATTAGCTGGGATTGTTGTAGGAATAATAGCAAATTTTATGATGAGAAATATCGCATCTATCAATAAAATTCAAAGTGTAGATGCCAAGGAAAACACACTTTCTTTAGTATGGTATCAATTTACACAATCAAAATAATTAATCCAAAAAATATCTAATTTGAAGTATTTTTTGGATTTTTTATTGCTCATAAAGGCACAATAAGTTATAATATAGTGGTATTGCTGAATATTTATTAAAAAGGAGTTCACTTATGGGCGAAAAAAAGTTTTGGGCGGATTGGACATTTCCGCTGATTAGTTTGGTAATGTTTGCGCTGTTACTAGCTGCTATGTTGAGTCAGATGCCTTCAATTACAGTAGGAAGTCTGATTTCATTTTCATCCGGCTTACTAGCGTATACGATGATGTTAACGGTTACTTTCATGGGGTCAAGACCTCGCTTTTTAGAAAAGCATTTCGGAATGCCACAAATGTTTGAAGTTCACGGTGTGATGTCTGTAGTACTGGCATTCATAATTTTAATTCATGTCATTATTCAATGGAATGGTTTCCAGAGTATTGCAGAGATGTCACTTGTTTCTCAAACAGGTTGGGTAGCAGTTATCGCATTATTGATTGTTATTTATACCGGTATTTTCTCGTTATCAGAGATATTTGTTCAATATAATAAAACTTTGAATGTGTATAAAAATAAACATAATCGTGAATTAAATTTATGGTTACACCGATTGGCGATTGTATCAATTATTTTTGTTTATTTTCATTTATATGCATTGCCATTCTTAAGTAATAATACAATTTTTATGGTTTTACTAAATATATTTACCATTTACGTTTTAGGTTATTGGGCAATTTGGAAAATTAAAATTTTGACTTTACCTAAATATGAAGTGACAAAACTTTACCGTGGGACTCCGACAATTTGGGTTTTAGAAGTAACACCAGTAAAAGGGCAAATTCCACAGTTCCATGGAGGAGAGTATTTCTGGATTTATTTTAGAGATGGAGCAAATATTTCTAAGGAAGGTCACCCATTCTCAACATCATCTGCCATTACAGATCGTTATAGCAATTCAATCGAATTCATGATTAAAGATGCTGGGGATTGGACTGAATCACTGAAAAATATCAATGTTGGTGACAAATTAGTACTAGAAGGTCCACACGGGGACATGTTGCCACCACACATTCAAGAAACGGATGAAGAGACCGTACCATTTATTTTACTAGCAGGAGGAATCGGTTTAACACCGATGCTAAGTATTTTACGCCAAGAACACCAACGTGGTTCACAACGAGAAATGCATTTGGTATGGGGATTATCGGTCGAGGAAGACCTATTCATGTTAGATGAATTGGAAGAGATGAAAGCGGCAAACCCTAATTTACACGTACATGTTATTTTCTCATGGGACGAAGTTGAAGGTTACGCTCATGGATTTATTACGAATGAGTATTTAGAAAGTGTTGGCGCTGCACCGTATCATTATGGTCATTTCTTTGTCTGTGGGCCTGGTCCAATGATCGATGCGACTAAACGCATATTTGATCATGGAAATGTGCCATATGATCACCGTCATATAGACGACTTTAGATTCTAGGCATTTGAAAGGAGATAATCATGGGTTATAAGACAAAATTAAGTATTCAAATTTTCTTAGCAGGCGTATTTACTATGTTGCTGATTACTTTTGTATTTACGTCGGATATTTCACTTTCAGAATCAGAGCCTGAAACAGATCAAGGAACTTCTGATGTAGCGGGCGCGTTAACCGGAACAGCAGAAGGGCATAACGGACCAGTAACTGTATCCGTTGAAATGGATGGAGATACTATTACTGCTGTGGAAATCATTGAACATGAAGAATCACCAGGATATTCAGATAAAGCAATCTCAGATATCCCAGCAGCAATTGTAGAAGCAAATTCGACAGATATTGAAGTGATTTCTGGTGCTTCTGTATCATCGAATGCGATTATGGAAGCGGTAGATAACGCGGTTGCGAGTGTAGATAGTAACACATTTGCTTCTGAAGGAGATGTAGTTACAGTTGAAGTTGAAGGTCATAATGGGCCAGTTGTGGTTGATGTTACTTTTGATGGAGATAACATATCAGCCGTGGAAATTGTCGAACATGAAGAATCACCTGGCTACTCTGATCAAGCGCTAGAAGAAATTCCAGCAGCAATAGTTGAAGCAAACTCAACAGATGTTGAAGTTATTTCAGGGGCATCGGTTACTTCCAACGCAATTATTGATGCAGTTAACCAAGCAGTAGATGAGAAAGGGATTGCTTTAGCGGCTGTTGAAGAAACTGACGTTGAGTCAAGCGAAGAAGTAGGGTCTGAGGATACTGATGAGGAGTCAAGTGAAACAAGCGAAGAGCCAGAATCCGAAGATACGGATGAAGCGACTGGTGAAGTTGAAGTTGATGGGGACGTTGTAACTGTAACCGTTGAAGGCCATAATGGCCCTGTAGTCGTTGAAGTGACATTTGACGATAATACAATTACAGCAGTAGAGGTAGTTGAACATGAAGAGTCAGCTGGCTATTCAGATCGACCTTTAGAGGAAATTCCAGCAGCAATTGTTGAAGCGAATTCGACCGATGTTGAAGTGGTTTCAAGTGCTTCAGTTACTTCAAATGCAATTATTGATGCAGTTAACTTAGCATTAGAAGAAAAAGGGATTGCAGTAACAACTGCTGAAGAAACGGATTCTGAATCAAGTGAAGAATCAGAGTCTGATGAAACAGATGAAGTTACTGGTGAAGTTGAGGTTGACGGGGATGTAGTAACTGTAACAGTCGAAGGTCGTAATGGCCCGGTAGTTGTTGAGGTAACTTTTGACGATGATAATACAATTACAGCAGTAGAGATTGTTGAACATGAAGAGTCAGATGGTTATTCAGATCGACCTCTAGAAGAAATCCCCGAAGCAATTGTTGAAGAGAATTCAACCGATGTTGAAGTGATTTCCGGTGCCTCAGTTACTTCAGAAGCGATTATTAATGCGGTGAAATTAGCAGTTGAAGCACGAGAATAAGATAAAAGTGGTGGGGATATGAAAGAATTATTTAAAATGACAAAACCAGGAGATTATATTTTAGTCGTATTTTTTGTCATGATTTCATTTTTACCACTCTTGTATTTTAATCGGTTACAATCATCCAATAACAATTCAGACTATACAGCGGTAATCTCCGTGAAAGGGAAAGAAGAACATCAAATCCCTCTAGTAGATGACGGAGAGCGAATCGAGATTGAAATTGGAGATTTAGACACTCATTATAATAAAGTGATTCGTGAAGGAAACACTATCTGGATTGAACATGCGAATTGTAATGATCAATTATGTGTTGAGATGGGAGAAATTGAAAGAATTGGTCAAACAATTGTCTGTTTGCCCCATCAAGTATTGATTGAAATTACGAGTAAAGATTCAGATGAATTACCTGAAGTAGACGCGATTTCTTAATGAAAGATTGATTAAACAGGTGGATTTTTCTACCTGTTTTATTTTTTACTAATCGGAAGGAAAATTACGAATGAACCAAATGAAATATTTGTTACGAGTATTACTAACAATACCATTAATACTCGTGTTAACGGCATGTAGTCAGAATACGAATCAAAATGAATTAGTTGAAGAACCATATCAGGCAACTGAATTTAAAATGGGTACTTATGTTTCTTTACGGGTTTATGATGAAGGTAAAGAGGCAGTTTTAGATGAAGCATTTGCGTTAATCGATGAATTAGCAGCATTAATTACGACTAACGAACCTGGTTCACAAATTGATGCGGTTAACATCGAAGCAGGAGAAAAACCAGTACAAATATCAGAGGATATATACCCACTAGTGGATGCAGCCTATGATTATTCTGTCCTTTCTAACAGTGGTTTTGATGTCACAATCGGACCGATTACTAGCTTATGGCGTATAGGTTTTGATGATGCGAGGGTGCCTGATTCTGAAGAAATTGAGCAGGTATTACCTTTGGTGAATGCCGAATTGATTGAATTGAATGATGAGGATAATACTGTATATTTAACAGAAGCCGGTATGCAACTAGATTTAGGAGCCATTGCTAAGGGATATATAGCAGATCAAATCAAAGAGTTATTTATTGAGCAGGGTGTTACAACTGCGATTATTGATTTAGGTGGTAATGTCGTTATTATGGGAGATTCACCTAGACGCGAAGAGGGTGGATTTAACGTAGGTGTGCAAGATCCTGTGAATGACCGTGGGGATTTTATTGGAACCATCAATCTAAAAGACCAATCGATCGTTACATCAGGTATTTATGAGCGTTTTTTAAATCATCAAGGAAATATATACCATCATTTAATGAATCCTGAAACAGGGTATCCATTTGATAATGAATTATTAAGTGTGACAATAATAACAGATAAATCACTTGACGCGGATGCATTATCAACTGTTGGATTTGGCTTTGGACTAGATGAAGGACTGGAGTATTTTAACAATGAAAATGACGTAGAAGCGGTCTTCATTACTAAAGATTTGGATGTATTTACAACAGAAGGATTAAAAGATAAATTTATATTAACAAACGAAGAATTCAATTGGGTTAATGAATAAAAAGAACGCTGTTTGGCTAATCGAAGCTAAACGGCGTTCTTTTTTAATGACGTAAATATAATATAAGCAATAGTAAAATAATATAAACGGCAACGACTAGTAAATCTTTAGCCTGAATCGATAATTTATGGTATTTCGTGCGCCCTCTACCGCCCTGATAATCTCTTGAGTCCATTGCCATCGCTAAGTCAAAAGCTCTATCGTAAGAACGGTTAAATAAAGGTACCAATATCGGTGTGAACTTCTGAATGCGTTGGAGGATATTACCTTCAGTAAAGTCCATACCACGAAGTTTTTGGGCATCCATAATCACTTTTGCCTCATCTAATAGAGTAGGAATAAAGCGTAAACCAATTGATAACATAATCGGAACTTCTTCAACGGAGAAACCGATTTTTTTAAGTGGGATTAATAAATAATCAATCGCATCTGTTAATAGCAAGGCTTGGGTTGTTAAAGTTAATAAAAGTGATTTAATCAAAATAAGAGAAAAACGCAAAAAGATAAAAAGTCCATGTATAAGCCCTTCTTGAGTAATCTCCAACCATCCAAATGAGAAATAGACCGTATTTCCTGCACTAAAAATCATTTGAAAGAAAGCAGTGAACAATAAGAGGCTTAACATAGGACGAACCCCTCTAGCAATTGATTTCAAAGGAATCTTTGCGAGTATAATTTCCAGTAATAGTATTACTGTTAGCGAAAGATAAGTAGCAAAATTATTTGCTAACATCGCATAAATGACAAAGAGTAGGGTAGTTACTAATTTCACTCGTGGGTCTAAGTGATGGATAAATGAATTATAAGGGAGATAGCGACCAAAATTAATTGTTTTGTTCATCAGCAACCTCCAGTAAATAGTGAGCCATTTGTTCTGTTAAAGCTTCAATACTAAGTGGTAAAGATGTAAATTTAAAATTATATTTTGCTTCCATTTCCCTAGCCAATGACACAATTACTGGCACATCAAGTCCGGCTTTTTGTAATAAGTGGTCTTGTTCAAAAACTTCCTGAGGAGTTCCTTGGGTTAATATTTTACCTTCGTTTAGAACCAGGACGTTATCCGCATATTTTACAACATCTTCCATTTGATGAGTGATAAGAATGATTGTTGTATCTAATGTTTGATTCATCTCTTTAAATAATGTGAGAATCGTTTGTTGGCCATGTGGATCTAACCCAATCGTCGGTTCATCTAATATGAGAACCTCAGGTTCTAAGGCAAGGACTCCTGCTATGGCAACACGCCTTTGTTGACCGCCAGAGAGATCAAATGGTGATTGCTCCAAATAAGAAGAGTCTAAACCGACAGTGTTTAATTTTTCAGCAGCAATTTCTAAAGCATCGTTGTAACTAGAGCCATAGTTCATAGGACCGAAAACAATATCTTCAGCAACCGTTTGACCAAATAACTGCATTTCAGGAAACTGCATGACCGTACCTATTTTTTTACGTAATAATTTCAAATCACGCTCAGATGTGTGTGGTGTAATCGTTCGATTGCCCATACGTAGATTACCCGAACTAGGTATAAGTAAACCATTAAGTAGTTTAGTTAATGTTGATTTACCCGACCCAGTGTGTCCAACAATGGCTGTGAACGACCCTTTGGGGAAGTTATAAGTAATATCATGTAATGCCTGATATTCTAACGGCGTGCCCTCATTATACTTATAATTTATATTTTTTAATTGAATGTCCATAGCCAATTCATCAAACTTTCTCTTGTAATTAAATGACCGGGTGTATTTATACCAAGTTCTTTGAGTTGGTGATTGATCTTCTCATAAATGGGAATATCCAAACCAATCTCAAATAAAAGGTCTTTTTGATAAAATATTTCTTCAGGAGTACCTGACTGAAGAATTTCTCCTTGATGCATTAAAATAATTCGATCACTTAAGAGTGATTCTTCAATATTATGTGTAATTGCTACAATGGTTAAATTTTGCTCCTGGCGAATACGTTGTATTAGTGTCATGATGTGCTTTCTGCCTTCAGGATCTAGCATCGATGTAGCTTCATCCAGTACCAATATCTGAGGACTTGAAACGAGGGCACTTGCAATAGCTGTGCGTTGTTTTTGTCCACCAGATAAAGATTCTGGGGGATTGTGTCGCAAATCCCATAAACCAACGAATCGGAGAACTTCTTCCACACGTTGATGCATTTTTGTGTGATCCATGCCAATGTTTTCTAAACCAAAAGCAATATCTGATTCAACGGTACTACCAACAAATTGATTATCAGGATTTTGAAAGACCATACCAATTTGTCGTCTCACATGGTGAATTGTTTCGCTTGTTAATAATGTGTCATTAATAATAATTTCACCAGAATCAGGTTGTATTAGGCCATTAAAAGTTTTAACTAATGTTGATTTCCCAGACCCATTAGATCCAAGTAATGTAACCCATTCACCGTTTTTAATTGTTAAATTAATAGCGCTTAATGTGTTCGCTTCGGGGTTACTATGAGGATATTGGTAACTCACTTGCTTTAATTCAATCATCATTTATGTAAGACTCCTTATCTTAGTCACTTAATCTTATCAAATTAAAAGCATTACTTCAAAAAATATCAGAAAGTATTGAAAAAACATTATTTTGTGATATAATGAGCATAAGTTAAGTAATGGAGGGGTTAATATGAATAAAAGAAAATTATTATTATTATTGTCATGTTCATTAGTATTATCAACGGTACCATTCCAACTGGTAGGTGCAGAAGACTCGTCAGTGGAAGAATCAACTGAAGAAGTGGCGACAGATGAAGTTTCAGAAAATGGCGTTTCTATCAAAATGGCATACGGGGCACCGCATGGTGATAAATCATTTTCAGTCACTTATGTTGTAATGGACGGAGACGTTGTTGCTAAAGCATTAATTGACGAATTCCAGTTTCTAGCAGACGGTGAAGCTGTTCCAAATAGTGATGGTGCATTTGGTGAAGGGTTTGCCGAAGATGTTATTTTAGCAAGTAAACGTCAAAATGATGAAGCTTATTCTGCTAATATGACTGAAATCGCAGGAGCGACACAAACTTACAGTGCTAGTATGGACGCAGTACAAGCTTTCGCTGAAGGGAAAACTTTAGACGAGATTAATGATGCGCTTGAGGAGTTAGACGGATTAGAAGATGATGCCAGCCCAGCGGATGTTGTTTCAGGTTCAACATTTGTGGATACGCGTGGTTACTTACAAACAATTGTAGATGTCGCTGAAAATGGATTTGAATTTACGGGTGTTGAGTCTGCTGATCTATCAAATGCAGAATTAATTTATGATTTACAACCAACTTCTGGGGACTCAGCAGTTTCACTCGTTGCTGTTTTAAAAGATGGTGATACAATTTTAGCTGCTGCTCAAGACGAGTTACAATTTACCGAAGGTGAAGGTGTGCCTAACTCTGATGCAGGCTTTGGAGAAGGATTTGCCGAAGACAATGTATTAATTTCAAAGCTAATGAATGATGAATCTTATTCTGCTAGAATGGCAGAGATTGCGAACGCGACACAAACATATAGCGAATCATTAACAGCAATATCTCAAGCGGTAGCTGGTAAAACAGTTGAAGAAGTAGAGGCTATAATAGAGGAATTAGCAGGACTAGATGAAGATGGTAATGTAGCAGACGTTGTATCTGGTTCAACATTTGCAGAAACAAGTATTTATTTAGATGCGATCATCAATACGGCGAAATAATTGCTGAAACATTTCAGTGAATATATATAATTTAATTAAAAGCGACCAAAATTTTTATAGAATTTTTGGTCGCTTTTTGGTTGCACATAAAAATAAATAAACTGGATCAAATAAAAATATAAGATAAAGTTCGAACAGATAAGCTGTAATAATCAGCGTTTGTAGCAATAATTTAACAAAACACTTTGTGAATTTGCGTTATTAATTATAAGTGCTATGATGAATTAGATGCAATCGATGAATAGTTTGCATTTGTGAATGAATATTATACTTATATAAACTCAGATTGTTCAAAATAACACAGATATTGACTAGGAAAGATAGCGCACTCAGAATTTAATATATAGAAATTTTGATAATGCAATTTTTGGTTTTATAATAAATTTTCCACAATATCCTGGTATTTTTAAATTTGAGGAGTATAATAAAAAATGTCTTAGGCATCACTAAGAAATTAATTGTAGAAAGAAGGAAAGTCAGTGGGTAGCAGTAGTATTACACTGGAACTATTAGGAATTCCGATAGCTCTTAATGTTCTAATCAGTTTAATTGCGACCGTTATTGTTGTCAGCCTCCTCGTATGGTGGATGACGCGGAGGTTATCGGTGACAGATCCACCAAAATCTCAATTAGCATTTGAGTATCTAGTAGATTTTGTTGGTAATATTGTTCGAGATCAGTTAGGAGCTGCAACCAAGTCCAAATACATTGGGTTGTCCCTTGCACTATTTTTATTTATATTAGTGGCTAATCTTCTTGGTTTACCTTTTTTAATTGAACACGATCACATATCATATTTCAAGAGTCCAACTGCTGAATTAGCAGGTACTTTGGCACTTGCAGTTATGATGAATATTATTTCACATATCTTTGGGATGCAGGCAAAGGGAGTAGGTCGTTACTGGAAAGAGACTTATCTAGTTCCCACAATGCCTATTAAAATAATCGAAGAATTAATCAATCTACTCACTCTAGCAATGCGTTTATTTGGTAATATCTTTGCTGGGGAAATTTTGCTTGCACTCGTTGCAAGTATGGGGAATAGTTTTGGTGTAGCAACATGGGTTGTTGGTATACCAATTCAAATGGTGTGGCAAGGCTTCTCAATCTTTATCGGAGCAATCCAAGCTTATGTATTTGTCACATTATCAATGGTTTATTTAGCAGAAAAAGTAGAAATCGAAGAAGTCGAAAAATAAAGGAGAATTTAATTATGGATGGAATGGCAGCAGCAATTGCAATCGCTATGGCAGCATTAGGAGCTTCAATTGGTAACGGGATGGTTATTTCTAAAGCATTAGAATCAATGGCACGTCAGCCAGAAATGGAAAGTCGTATTCGTTCGACAATGTTTATTGGTGTAGGTTTAATTGAAGCAATCCCAATTATGGCGGTAGTCGTTGCCTTTATCTTAGTATTTAGATAGTAAGGGGGATTATTATGTTATTTTCACCTACGTCACTCGGAAATGCATTAATGACAGTTATTGCATTCCTAATTTTATTTTATATTCTTTACCGCTTTGCATTTACTCCGATTATGAAAGTCCTTGATGAGCGTAAAGCAATCATCGAATCGGACTTAGAAGAAGGAGCAACTGCAAAGTCTGAAGGTCAAGCAATGGTTATTGAAGCGAATCAATTAATGACTCAAGCGCGTACTTCAAGTGCTCAAATGGTTCAAGATGCTAAAAATCAAGCTTTAGAAGAGAAGCAACAGATCATGCATGAAGCTGAACTTGAAATTAATGAAATGAAAGAAAAAGCCAAACAATCATTTGAACAAGAACGTGTTTTACTGCATCAACAAATGGAAAAAGATACAGTTGAGTTAGCAATAGAACTAACGAAAAAATTAGTTGAGCGTGAAGTAACAGCCGATGAACATCAAGAAATGATTGGCCAGTTCATTGAAAGATTGGAAGCGAATGCTAAATGATAGAAAAACAAACAATCGATCATACTGAAGTCATTAAAATTGAAGGTTCACAAAAAATAGAAACAACTTCATATAAAGATGTCCACCCAATCACGATTAAGAGTGCGATTGATTTAACTGAGGAACAAGTCAAACGTATTGTTGACGCAGTTAGAAAAATTACGAGTGAGGAATTTACACATATTTATCATGTCGTGGATCACGAAATTTTGATGGGTGTTAGTGTGAATACTGATTCATTTTTTTATGAACTTTCAGGAATCAAAATGTTAGAGGAATTAGAAATATTATTAAAAGATAACTAAGGAGGTGCAATGATGGAAGACAATAAACAGAAACTAATTAATAAAATTCAAACTCATGAATTTAAAGATGAGCCTGAAGATATTGGGGTAGTAACTTATGTCGGAGATGGTATTGCACGAATTAGTGGATTGAATTCTGCAATGTACGGCGAGATGGTGCTTTTCCGTAATAACTCCGTCGGAATGATTCAAAACTTAAACACGGATGAAGTGGGAGTTATCGTTTTCGGGAGTTATCACGATATTAATGATGGAGAACTCGTTCGTCGTTTAAACCGTGTTATGGAAGTTCCAGTTGGGGACGGTTTACTTGGACGCGTGGTTAATCCATTAGGTGAACCAATTGATGGATTAGGAGCAATTGAAACATCGAAAACACGTCCGATTGAAGCCGATGCACCAAATATCATGGACCGACAAAGTGTAAGTGAACCAATGCAAACGGGTATTAAAGCGATCGACTCATTGGTACCAATTGGTCGCGGACAACGTGAATTGATTATTGGAGACCGTAAAACAGGTAAAACAACACTGGCTGTTGATGCGATTATCAATCAAGCTGATAAAGATGTTATCTGTATTTATGTAGCGATTGGTCAAAAAGAATCAACTGTAAAAAATATCGCGAATGTATTGGAAAAACACAATGCAATGGATTACACAATAATCATGTCAGCAAGTGCTTCAAATACATCGAGTTTACTGTATTTAGCACCGTACGCTGCAATGGCGATGGCTGAAGAGTTTATGTATGATGGTAAACATGTTTTGATTATTTTTGATGACTTATCAAAACAAGCAACGGCTTATCGTGAAATGAGTTTACTATTAAAACGACCACCAGGACGTGAAGCATATCCAGGGGACGTATTTTATTTACATTCACGCTTATTAGAAAGAGCAGCTAAATTAAATGACGATTTAGGTGGGGGTTCAATTACTGCAATTCCAATTGTAGAAACGCAAGGGGGAGATATCTCTGCTTATATCCCAACCAATGTCATCTCGATTACTGATGGTCAAATCTTCCTAGAATCTGATTTATTTAACAATGGGGTACGTCCAGCAATTAATGCCGGGCTTTCAGTGTCTCGTGTAGGTGGATCAGCTCAAAGAAAAGCAATGAAGCAAGTATCTGGAACATTACGTATTGATTTATCAAGTTACCGTGAGTTAGAGGCATTCAGCCAGTTCGGATCTGAATTAGACGATATAACCAAGAAAAACTTAGATAAAGGTGAACGTACAGTTGAGATATTAAAACAATCAGCTCATGTAACCATTCCCGTGGCCAAACAAGTGGTCATTTTTTATGCATTGGCGCATGGCTATTTAGAACAAGTACCAGTCGAAGAAGTACGTGGATATGAAAAAGCTTTATTTGAATTTTTTGACACTCATCATGCTGATTATTTAGAGGAATTAACTCAAACAGGTTTAATTAATGATGAAGAGTTATTAAATAGTGCTTTAACTGCTTTTACAGAAGATTATTTATCTGTTTATCATGTTGCTGAAATAGATTAAGGAGGGTGATTGCTTATGGCATTAAATGATATCAAAAAGCAAATTAATTCCATTTCAAAAACAGCACAAATCACTAATGCAATGCAATTAATTTCAACAACTAAATACAATCGTATTAGTGAAAATGCAAAGCGTTATCAACTCTATAGTGAACAAATTAGGCAAACAGTGATTCGTCTTGTTCAGTCAGTCAGTAATTTATCTTCTTTAAGTACTGAAGAGTTTGCAGATTCTGATATTCTTAATTCTCATAATCTATTAACAGTTAGACCCATTAAGAAAACAGCAGTGATGTTAATCACATCTACACAAGGTTTGGCGGGTAGTTATAATACAGGGTTACTTAAAGAGGTTGAGCATAAATTGAAAGATTATGACCAAGATCAAATTGCTATCATCGGTTTTGGTAGTCCGGCAATAAAATTCGCAAGAACACATAATTATCCTCTATTATTACAGAGGGTACAAACTTCTTCTTACCCTGATTTTGTTGAGGTTCAAAATATTATTCGTCAAATTGTTGCGATGTTTGTGGATGGTACTTTTGATGAATTGGTGATTTGTTACAATCATGCTGTTACTGTGATGCAAGTAGATACGAAATTTGAACAATTATTACCATTGTCTGCAGAACATCTTTTTCCACATGATAGAGAAGTTAAGAGAAGTCAGGCGGAATATATTGTTGAACCAAATTGGCAAAATGTTTTGGACCGTTTATTACCACTTTATGTCGAGTCACAAATCTACGGTGCCATCATTGACGCTAAGTCGGCAGAATATTCTAGTCGGATGCAAGCGATGCAGCAAGCAACGGACAATGCTAACGACTTAATCGATGACTTGCAACAAGAATATCACCATGAACGTCAAAAACGAATTACAAATGAAATTATAGAGATTATCAATGGTGCTAACGCACAAGGATGAAAGAAGGAATGAAATGTTAATTGGTCGAATTACACAAATCGTAGGACCAGTTGTTGACGTACAGTTTCCAATCGAATCCGATATTCCAGAGATCCATAATGCGCTTGTTATCCAAAATACAGATGATGCAAGTAAAATTACAGAATCAGATTTGGACTTTGAAGGAAAAGTTGTCCTCGAAGTAGCATTAGACTTAGGAAACGGAATAGTTAGAGCGATTGCAATGTCAGCAACCGAAGGTCTTTCTAGAAATTTAATCGTGTTAGACACAGGGACTACTATTCATGTCCCAACAGGACCTAAAACACTAGGGCGTGTCTTTAATGTCTTAGGGCAACCGATTGATGAGTTGGGGGCACTTGAAGGGGAGTTCCCAACAAAATCAATTTACCGTGACGCACCCGCTTATGAAAAATTAGACAGTGAACAAAATGTCTTTGAAACGGGAATTAAGGTTATTGATTTACTTGCACCCTATCTAAAAGGGGGTAAAATTGGTTTATTTGGAGGTGCCGGAGTAGGTAAAACGGTATTAATCCAAGAATTAATTCATAATATCGCTGAAGAATCAAATGGTGTTTCAGTGTTTACAGGTGTAGGGGAACGTTCACGTGAAGGGAATGACTTAGTTCATGAAATGCGTGATTCCGGTGTAGACAAAAAAACAGCCATGGTATTTGGACAGATGAATGAACCACCTGGGGCTCGTATGAGAACTATTTTAACTGGTTTAACAATGGCTGAATATTACCGTGATTTATTAAAACAAAATGTTTTATTATTCGTGGATAATATTTACCGATTTACTCAAGCAGGTTCTGAGGTATCAGCTTTACTTGGTCGTATGCCATCAGCCGTAGGTTATCAACCGACTTTAGCGAGTGAAATGGGAGCGATGCAAGAACGTATTGCTTCAACCGATGATGGATCAATTACATCGATCCAAGCAGTATATGTTCCTGCCGATGACTATACCGACCCGGCACCGGCTACTACATTCACTCATTTAGACGCAACGACAAACTTGGATCGACGATTAACGTCGATGGGTATTTATCCAGCAGTTGATCCACTGGCTTCAACTTCAGTTGCACTGAGTGAAGATGTTGTTGGTAAACGTCATTACAGAATTGCTCGCCGTGTTCAACAAACCTTACAGCAATACAAAGATCTACAAGACATCATTGCAATTTTAGGCATCGAAGAGTTAAGTGATGAAGAAAAGACGGTTGTCCATCGTGCGCGTCGTCTGCAACTCTTCTTATCACAAAACTTTCATGTTGCTGAAGCCTTCACTGGTATTCCAGGATCATATGTTACGATTGAAGAAACGTTAAATGGTTTTGAAGGAATTATTAATGGTAAATATGACGCATTACCGGAGGAAGCTTTCCGTAATGTCGGGAATATTGAAATGGCGATTGAAAAAGCAGAGAAATTAGGCTTTTCATATCAACCAGAATAGGAGTGATTAAATGGCTCAATTAGATAATAAAATTCAAGTGGCCATTTATTCACCTAATGGCCTTGTCTACGATCACAAGAGCTTAGGGTGTAATATGCAAACGGATGATGGTGGTCTATCTATATTACCTAACCATGTTCCAATCATGCTAAGTTTAGCAATTGGTGCGGTGATTGTTACCCGAACAGATGGAGCGAAGGATTACATCGCAGTTGATGGTGGTGTAGCAAGTTTTGAGGAGAATAAGTTAACGATTATGGCAACATTCGCTATACGTGCACGAGATATTGATACGGTTCAAGTTGAAATTGATAAGCAAAATGCACAAGCAGCAATGTATGATGCGGAACAAAAAGATGATTCAAGTGCATATCGCCGTGCGAAAGTACAGTTAAACCGTGCCATTAATCAAATCGATGTTAGTCGTCATCGTCGTCCCAAAAATTAATCAAATATCAGTGGGTGCTTTAAGGGTACCCACTTTTTTTGTATCATTTTATAAAGTCATTACATTATAATTCCATGAATATGGTACACTAGGTCTATTATTATACAAGGAGTGTTACGGATGAAAATAGAAGATTGGATTGAATATTATCAATTAGAACCGCATCCAGAGGGCGGTTTCTTTAATCAAGTTGAAAAATCTAAGGATATGTTAGATGAAGGAAATGGTAAATTTAGAGCGCGCTACACGAGTATTTATTTCTTATTAACGCATGAAAATCCATCACGCTTCCACCGTTTAACGTCTGATGAAATTTGGTATTATCATACCGGTTCTCCTTTAACAGTACACATGATTTCTCCTGAAGGTGAATATCAAACGGTGGAACTAGGAACGGATATTAAAGCAGGTCAAGTTTTACAATATACAGTACCAAAAGGATATTTATTTGGTTCAACAGTTGAAGAGCCTAACACCTATGCACTGGTATCTTGTATGGTCGCACCTGGTTTTGAATATGATGATTTTGAACTATTTACACGTGCGGATATGTTGGATCATTATCCACAACATGAAGATATTATCAGTCGTTTGACTCACTAAGCATGTGAGCTTACTTTTAAAATGGTTATGTTATAATTGAGTAGAATTCGAAATATAACACAGAAAGTGAGTGTCACGATGTTTGAACAATATGGTATTGATTCGAGTAAAGGACTTGAATTTGGTTTATATACATTAGGAGATCATTTACCGAATCCACATACAGGGGAACGAATCTCAACTAAGCAACGTTTAAATGAAATTGTAGAATTAGCGAAATTAGCGGATCAAGCAGGTATTGATGTATTTAATGTAGGAGAAAGCCATCAAGAATATTTCGCGACTCAAGCGCATGCCGTGGTATTAGGAGCGATTGCACAAGCAACTGAAAATATTCGGATTTCTTCAGGGTCTACCATAGTATCCACTTCTGATCCGGTACGTATTTATGAAAATTTTGCAACGATTGATTTACTATCGAATGGTCGCGCTGAGATTGTTGGGGGACGTGCATCACGTGTTGGTTTATTTGATTTATTGGGCTATGATTTGCAAGATTATGAGGCTTTATTTGAAGAGAAATTTGAATTACTCAATTTAATTAATGACAGTAAAGGTGCCCCCATTAACTGGGAAGGTGAATTTCGTGCGCCACTAAAAAATGCCGTTGTCTTACCAAGACCACTCCAAGAAAAATTACCGATTTGGCGTGCAGTAGGTGGAGCACCGGGTTCGGCGATTAAAGCCGGATACCAAGGTGTTCCAATGTATTTAGCTGGTTTAGGTGGTCCGAGTACAACATTTAAACGTTCAATTGATGCATACCGTGAAGCTTTAGCTTTAACTGGTCATAATCCGGAAGAATATCCAGTTGCAACTGCCGGATTTTTCCTAGTTGCTGAAAATAGTCAGGATGCCTTGCGTCAATATTACCCTCACATGAATGAAGGTATGAAAATCACGAATGGTAGTGGCTTTGATAAACGTGCATTTGCTCAAGGAACTGACCCAAGAAGTATCATGAATATCGGTAGCCCACAACAAATTATAGAGAAAATTTTATCGCAGCATGAATTATTTGGTCACCAACGTTATATCGCTCAGATGGATTTTGGTGGAGTACCATTTGATGTGTTAATGAAAAATGTTGAGATTATCGGTAATGAGATTTTACCTGCCATTCGTAAGTATACGAAGCCTAAAGAGGAGGGGACAAAGTGAAAATAATCGGTTTATCAGGTTCAATTGTTGGTTCAAAAACTAAAACTGCAATGAAAGCAATTGAACAATTATTCAATGACAATCATCCAGATATTGAGTTTGAATTAATTGACTTAGCTGACTATGAGATTATTTTTGCTGATGGGCGTCATTATCAGGATTATGAAGGCGACACTCAAAGCGTCGTCACGAAAATTATGGATGCTGATGCACTTGTAATAGGAACCCCAATCTTTCAAGCTTCAATACCTGCAACTTTAAAGAATATATTTGATTTATTACCCGAAGAAGCTTTAAAAGATAAAGTTGTCTCGATGGTTGTAACTGCTGGTTCTCCAGCTCACTTTATGGTCCCTGAAATCCAACTAAAACCTATCTTATCTTATTTAAAAGCTCAAATCTTACAAAGGTATCTCTTTATTACGGATAAACATTTTTACCGTGGAGAATTGATGGATGATGCGATTTATTTCCGTATGCAGAATTTAGTAGACGATACGATTCTACTCGCTCAAACTTATAAAGAGATGCGTGATAAACAAGACGCTCAATTTGATTTCTAATGACTAGTAGGTAAGTTAGCGATTATGTTTGAGTAATATTATATTTAAAAAAAGTGTCAGATTAATGTTAATCATTGATCTGACACGTTTTTCGTTATCAATCCTTTTAAAAGGTAGTAAAACTAAAAAAGACCATGTAACGAGTGGCTACATGATCCAAGATGTTATTATTTTTTAACACCGACATATCGTCCTGCTTGGTCAAAGAAATAGGGAAAGGCGAGATAAGCTGATATAACGGAAGTAATGGTAGCCGTTGATATCATCATAAAGAATACCATGATTTGATACATAATGGCTTCCATTGGAAGAGCACCAGCTAACATCATCCCCGTCATCATCCCTGGGAGAGTAACTAAACCAACTGTTCGAACGGTATCTACGGTTGGCTGTAGAGAGCCTTTAATTGTTTCTTGGATAATCTCTTTAGAAGCTTGCTTAGTCGTAGCGCCTAATGCTAATTTTTCATTTACCGATTGATGTTTATCACGGTATAACATGGTTAAATTTCTAAATGTTAAACCAATGATACCCATACCATTCCCAACTAGCATACCTGTCACAGGAATTAATTGTGAAGGGGTAAATAGTAAAGTGCCTGATATGACTAAAATTGCAATTGCGATGACAGTTCCTGCGAGTATAGCAATCATTGATATCTTAAAGGCGTGAGGGATACCATTCGCACGCTTACTGGCATTATAAGCAGCATTGATAATCATGATTAATATAACAGCAATCGTCACTAACTTAGAATCCCATTGGAATACGTAAGTAAGTAAGTAACCAGCAATTACCAGCTGGATTACCATTCGAATAACTGAAATAATTAATTCTTTGTTTAAACCTAAATTTTCTTTATAACTCACACCCATGGCAATTAAGACCAATGAGAAAGAGAAAACTAATGATAGGGGTGTAATAACCAATTCATGCATACTAATCTCACTCCGATTTATTTTGTATAATATTTTCTATTTTGCAATTTTCACTTAAATTGATTAATTGTTTAGCCATCCCTTGTTCGTCAGTATTATGACTAATCCACAACAGGGTAATATTATGCTCATCCGCAAATTTAAAGAGAAAATGCCATAATTTTTCACGTGTCAATTGATCTAGCCCACTCGTTATTTCATCTAACAGTAAGACTTTAGGGGGATAGAAAAGATGGCGAACTAAGGACACGCGTTGTTTTTCCCCTCCTGAGAGACTATTAATATCTTTATCTAAATCTATATGAGATAAGCCGAGAGCATCTAAATATTTTCGCGCAGTTGATTCATCGAAATTGTCGCCTCGAATCTCAGCCGCAAATGACAAATTATCTTTCACAGTTTCACCAAATAATTGTGGTGTCTGATGAACATAACTTACGGATTTTCGGAAATCAGTATAATCAATCTCTGATTGGTTTTGGTTATTTAATAAAATATTCCCCGTGGACGGTTTCAGTAATGATGCAACCATTTTTAGAATGGTACTCTTGCCGCTTCCGGATGGACCACAAATACTCGTGTGTTGTAATTCATTTACACTGAAATTAATATCTTTAATAATAGATTGTCCTTCAGGTGCAAAAGATAGATCGTTCACTTCAATTAGACTCAATTTTTATCCCTTCTTTCTAAACAATGACATTATAACACTTAATTTAGAAAGATTCTAATTTATTTGATAGATTGGTAATCATTTTTCAAAGGTATCATAAAAGGAGTAGAAATAAATTTTTTCTAATGAAAACGATTAAATAGTTGTATTGAGAAGGACTGTGTTATAATTATAAATGGTTTAGAGTCGATATTATTTGACTACGGAATGTATTAAATAGATAGGAGTTTTATATGGATAATTATTCTTTTCCTATTAATCCTGATTGGAACAATGATGAAATAGTTATTGTAGTTAACTTTCTTTCTGGAATAGAGAAAGCTTACACTGACGGGATTTCAAGAGCGGAACTGACTGGCTTATATAAAGCATTTAAGACGGTTGTGACTAGTATCAGTGGTGAGAAGCAATTAGACCGTGAATTTAAAAGAGCTTCAGGACTGTCTGTTTATGCGGTAGTAAAACAATTAAAGAATTCGTCTGAGACTATAATAAAAATGTAAGGAAGTGAAAACGTGCAAAAAACTAGGCAAGCAATGATTACAGAATGGTTGACCTATGTTGCTGATAAACTGCGAGAATCATTTAACAGAGATATTAAGGTAGCGGAGAAATCAGCAGCAAATGATTTAGTTACTGAAATGGATCAGTGGGCTGAGCGTTATCTTGTTAGCCAAATTCGTGAGCACTTTCCTAACGATTTTATTATTGGAGAAGAAGGGTGCGGCGATAATGTCACATCAACAGATGGGACAATTTGGGTTATTGACCCAATTGATGGCACATTAAATTTCGTCAAAGCACAAAATCATTTTGCGATTATGATTGGTATTTTCCAAGACGGAGAGCCTCAGGAAGGCTACATTTATGATGTAATGCATGATGAACTTTATATTGGAATTGTTGGTGTTGGGGCATATGTAAATGGCACCCAAATCGACCAATATTCCTTAGAATCATTAGAGGAATCACTGATTATAGGAAATGTCATGAATTTTATAGATAATCGTTACAATATGCAGGAACTGGCTAGAACTGCAATGGGAGTTCGTAGTATCGGTTCGGCAGCACTGCAAACAATCAGCGTAATAAAAGGTGAGGTTTCACTTTATTTTTCAGCAGGATTGGAACCATGGGATTTTGCAGCGGGTTACGCAATTGCAGAGTCACTAGGCATTAAAACGACAGACCATTTAGGTGAAAAATTATCAATATTGAAAAAATCACCTGTGTTAATCGCTTATCCAAACGTACACAAACAAGCTTTAGAAATTATTAAACAAACAAACTAGGAGAGTTATATGAAACTTAGAGAAAATATTAGAAATATCGCAATTATTGCCCACGTTGACCACGGTAAAACGTCATTAGTAAATGAGCTATTAGCTCAATCAGACACGTTAGATAGTCATACTGACTTAGATGATCGTGCGATGGACAATAATGATATTGAACGTGAACGTGGGATTACGATTTTAGCGAAAAACACGGCGGTAGATTATAAAAATAACCGTATTAATATCCTGGATACACCAGGACACGCGGACTTCGGTGGAGAAGTTGAGCGTATTATGAAAATGGTTGACGGAGTTGTTCTTGTCGTTGACTCGTATGAAGGTACAATGCCTCAAACACGTTTTGTTTTAAAGAAAGCATTAGACCAAGGTTTAGTTCCAGTTGTAGTTATTAATAAAATTGATAAACCAACAGCGCGTCCAGCCGAAGTTGTCGATGAAGTATTAGAATTATTCATCGAATTAGGTGCGGATGATGAACAAATTGAATTCCCAGTTGTTTATGCTTCAGCATTAAACGGAACATCATCAACTTCAGATGATCCAGCGGACCAAGAAGATACAATGGATCATGTATTTGATTCAGTTCTAGAACATATCCCAGCACCAGTGGATAATAGTGATGAACCATTACAATTCCAAGTGTCATTACTAGACTATAGTGACTACTTAGGTCGTATAGGTATTGGTCGTGTATTCCGTGGAACAATTAAAGTAGGGGATACAGTATCTTTAATTAAGACAGATGGAACTTCTAAGAACTTCCGTGTGACTAAATTATTTGGTTTCTTTGGATTAAATCGAGTAGAAATCAATGAAGCTAAAGCGGGAGATTTAATTGCTTTATCTGGAATGGATGATATCTTCGTTGGAGAAACTGTTACAGATGCAGCGCATCCCGAAGCAATGCCAGCATTACATATTGATGAACCAACTTTACAAATGACATTTAGAACAAACAACTCACCATTTGCAGGACGCGAAGGTAAATTCGTAACTGCTCGTCAAATTGAAGAACGTTTAGCTCGTGAGATTCAAACAGATGTTTCTTTACTTGTTGAACCAACTGATTCTCCAGATGCCTTTTTCGTAGCTGGTCGTGGAGAATTACATTTATCAATTTTAATTGAAAATATGCGTCGTGAAGGATTTGAATTACAAGTTTCACGTCCACAAGTTATTATTCGTGACATTGATGGTGTTAAATCAGAACCATTCGAACGTGTACAAATTGATACTCCTGATGAGTATGTTGGATCAATTATTGAGGCATTAGGTCAGCGTAAAGCAGAAATGGCTGACATGGTTTCAACTGGAAATGGTCAAACACGTTTAGTATTCTTAGTCCCAGCGCGTGGTTTAATCGGATTCTCAACGGAATTTATGACATTAACTCATGGTTATGGAATTATTAACCATACATTTGATGAGTATCGTCCATATGTTAATGCACCAATCGGTCGTCGCCGTAACGGTACATTAGTATCGATGGATAATGGTCAAGCGACTACATATTCAATTATGAACTTAGAGGATCGTGGAACGATCTTTGTTCAACCAGGTCAAGAAGTTTATGAAGGTATGATTGTTGGTGAGAATAATCGTGAAAATGATTTAACAGTTAACGTAACAAAAGCAAAAGCTTTAACTAACGTACGTTCTGCCAATAAAGACCAAACTTCTGTTATTAAACAACCTCGAATTATGACATTAGAGGAATCAATTGAGTTCATGGATGAAGATGAGTACTGTGAAATCACCCCAGAATCAATTCGTTTACGTAAACAAATTTTAAATAAATCAGAACGTGAAAAAGCTGCCAAAAAGTCAAAGCAGAGTGAGCAATAAACTTTGAAAACGTACTAATATTTGATACTATAGAATTAGATTAAAATATTAGGAGGAATTTAATATGACTTTTAAATTACCAGATTTACCATATGCACACGATCACTTAGAACCAGTGATTGATAAAGAAACAATGGAATTACACCACGGTAAACATCACAATAGTTATGTTACTAATTTAAACAATGCAGTTGAAGGTACAGAGTGGGCTGACAAATCTATTGAAGAAGTTGTAGCTAACTTAAATGATATTCCAGAGGATATCCGTACAGCTGTACGTAATAATGGTGGGGGACACTTAAACCACACATTATTCTGGGAAGAAATGCAAGCACCTTCTGACAACAATGAAGTACCAGCTGAATTAGCTGCGAAAATTGAAGCAGATTTTGGTTCTGTTGAAGACTTCAAAGCAAAATTTGAAGCTGCAGCAACTGGTCAATTTGGATCTGGTTGGGCTTGGTTAGTGGATAACAATGGTACTTTAGAAGTTGTAGGAACTCCAAACCAAGATAACCCAATTACTGATGGTAAGAAACCATTATTAGGTATCGACGTATGGGAACATGCATACTACTTAAACTACCGTAACGTTCGTCCTGACTATGTTAAAGCATTCTGGAAAGTTGTAAACTGGGATGTTGTAGCTGAGCGTTTTAACGGCTAATTAAACAGACTTAAAATAAACCACTGGAATTTATTTTCCAGTGGTTTTTATTTGTTTAAGAAGGACGTGCTTCATTTTCATCCTGAACACCCGTTAGTTCGTGACATGAGATTATTATAACCCTATAAAATGTTGATATATCAGCATTTTATAGGGTTTTTATCTTGCATATTATCATGTCATGTATTATAATATACGTGACATGAAA
>JACBXN010000066.1 GCA_015863215.1 Aerococcaceae bacterium DSM 111176 | reverse complement strand
TGGAGTTATGTCAAGAAAGTGGACAGTCTAACTTTGCACGTTAGTCAAATTTGCTTTGAATAGGAGTTTATTCGCGTGCCAAAAGAAATGACATCAATGATTCTTCGTGCAGTTCGATTTCACCTCGTTCAAATTGATTAGGAGATAAGTAATTATTACGAGAATGACGGCGTTTTTCATTGTAAAAATGACCAATATACCAGTTGATTCTTTCGATCGCTTCTTTTCTGGTTTTGAATTCTCGAGGGTTAACAAATTCTTTCTTTAATGTCGCAAAAAACGACTCCGCACACGCATTATCATAGGGATTTCCGGTTCGGCTCATACTTCCCGAAGCTTGGATACTATCTAAGTTTTCACGGTATTGACTGGACGCATATTGAAAGCCACGATCAGAATGGTGAATGAGCCCAGCTTTGGGTTGCCGGGCTGTTATTGCCTTCTTTAAAGCTACTAAAGGGAGGTCAGTGCGCATATGATCAGCCATGTTCCATCCAACAATTTTACGCGAATAGAGATCAAGAACAGTCGCTAAATAGACCCATCCCTCTGCTGTCCAGATATAAGTAATATCGGAAACCCAGACTTTATTGGGGGCTTCGGTCTCAAATTGTTGCGTTAATAAATTATCATAGACTGGATGAGCGTGGTCTGAATCGGTTGTCGCAGTGTACGGTGTTTTAGGAAAGGCACGTAAGCCTAACTCCCGCATATAACGTCCAACCGTACGCATACTGACTTTATAGCCAGCTGCTAATAAATCTTTATGAATACGTGGCGCACCGTAAGTTCCTAAGCTTTCATGAAAGAGTCTTTTAATGAGATTTAGGATGATTTGTTTACGTTTTTCAAAGTCAGAAGGTGTATTTGATCGATTCTTTAACCATTTATAGTACCCACTTCTTGAAACCTCTAATACTCTGCACATCGTCACCACCTTGAATTCGTGGGTATGCTTCTCAATAAACGCGAATTTTATTCTGGGTTTTGCGCGAAGATATGCATGGCCTTTTTTAGTATCGCAAGTTCTTCCTTATAGTTTTCATTCATTCTTTTAAGTTCCTCATTTTCTTCTTTGAGGTCTTTCGGTGTCATATATACTTTTTCTTGACCTTCTGGCTGACTTTGTTGTAACTCTGCATATTTACTAGCCCATCCCGTGTTGTTTTTATATGCTTTTACCCACCGACTAAGAGTACTTCTTGAGAGACCTAATTCATCAGCAACATCTGTACTGGTTCTATGTTCCTCTATCACTAGACGACAGGCATATTCTTTATATTCTGAATCATATTTCTGTGACATAGTAGACACCCTTTCTATTATCTTTTCTTTATTATAATTCAATATGAACTATGTTTCATTCTCTATGTCCACTTTTTAGTCTACCTCAACT
>JACBXN010000065.1 GCA_015863215.1 Aerococcaceae bacterium DSM 111176 | reverse complement strand
TTTTATTTGAAAAGAAATAGAAAAAAGGCGCAAAAAAGCACCTTCCATGTTATAATTAAAGTGAAAATTTTAAAAAAATCTTGCATTAGTACTGTTGGCGCAGTCCTAATGCTTTTTCTTTATCATAATGAATATGACAAGATAATACCTTATAAATTATCCGTAGTAACTTGTGTCCGCAGGCTACTACGGCTTTCATTTTAGACCCTCTGGCGGATATACGTTGATAAAGATGAGAAAAAGCAGGATCCATCGACCTTCCTGCGATACCGCCACTTGATATCAGTACCGTTTTAAGGTATTTATTCCCTCGAGTGGTCCGACTGCTTTTTTTTACACCTGCACTCTCGTATGAACCGGGCGAAAGTCCAGCCCATGAAGCTAAGTGCCCGGCTGTCTTGAAGGCCTCTACGTCTGGACCAATTTCTGCCAAGATAACCGCAGCACTATTTGCTTTCACACCTGGAATCTCCATTAATAAGTCATACTCTTCTTTAAAATGAGTGAATACAAATTCCTTAATAACGCCATCAATTTGCTTAATTTTATCTGTATAAAAGCGATACTCTTCCAATGAATCATCTAATAATCGGCGGTCAGTCTTTGACATTTTTCCGTCCATAGCATCCAAGAGCTGTTTGGGTGTCGCTTTAACTTTGCCGTGCATACATTCGGTGACTCGCCCCAAGGTGATTTTTTCAGCATTAATAAACAAAGAGAGTAATGCTTGTCCAGTTTGACCAAAGATATCTGAAAGATAGCTCGTCAATTTAATGTTCGCCCGTTGTAAAATATTATGCATTTCATTTTTCGTTTGTGTCCGTTTTTGGACATAACTTAATCGACGACGAGTTAATTGACGTAGTTCCATTGCTTCAGCACACGGTAAATACGATGATTGGATTAGCCCACATCGCCCCAGTTGCGCAATCCATTCAGCATCTTTGACGTCTGTCTTTCGTCCAGGAACATTTTTGATATGCGCAGGATTAGCCAGTGTTAATTGAATCTCACTATCAGAGAAAATATTAAATACCGGGATCCAATATTGTCCGGTCGATTCCATAAATATATCGGTCACATCGAAGGACTGAATCCACTCAATTGCCGCTCTGAGTTCGGCAGAGGTAGTTCCAAATGTCTTCTGATGTTTTTGAGGTTTATTCGTCTCTAATGGACCCGATAATATACAACAAACAATGGTCTTTTGGTGGACATCAATACCACAACACCGTTCAATCATCACTTCCATGATCATTACCTCCAAAATAGTATTAGGCAATGTGAGCTTTCTATATTAACTTGTAATTTTATTTACACGCTCAAGACGTAATGGGTTTATCGCAAACGATAAAAAGCTCATCCAGTTTTTTTGACGGGGTACGGACATACCTCACAATAAAAGCCTCGGATTGGTACTGCCCATTTAATTATATAACGTAAACGTTTTCTTGTCATGGTTTAGAGTGCGAAGCACTCTTAGGGTTTTTTTG
>JACBXN010000064.1 GCA_015863215.1 Aerococcaceae bacterium DSM 111176 | reverse complement strand
TTTTTTATTTTTGGTTGAAAACGCTTGACAAAGTAAAAACACCTAAATAATCAGTCGTGAATAGATGATTTTTAGGAGGTTATGTTAATGTCAAGGATAGATAAAATGGTATCTCGTCAGCTTGATGAAGCCATTAAAGCTGTTTGTGATGCAAAGGATCAGTATGTACGACAGGCAGGTAAGGATTTCACAAGAACCCGGAAGTTAAGCATGGAGAAAGTGATGAAAATGATCATCAGTATAGGAAGTAATAGTCTTCAACAGGAGTTATTTAGTCATTGGAATTATCAAGAGGAAACTCCGACAGCGTCCGCTTTTGTGCAAGCACGGACAAAAATTAAATGGGAAGCTTTTGAGGCGTTACTTAACCGATTCAATCAAACACTGACAGCTCCTCAAACATTTAAGGGCTACCGAATACTCGCTCAAGACGGGACAAGTTTGCCGATTCATAAGAATCCAAATGATGGCAGTACTTATTTTAAACAAAAGGGTGATCGCGAGTATAATTTGATTCATATCAATACATTATACGATGTGTTAAATAAACAATACTTAGATCTTCTTATTCAAGGTCGCCAGGAAATGAATGAATATAATAGTTTGATAGCGATGGCTCAAAGACAGTCACTTAAACAACCTGCTATTATTCTAGCAGATCGAGGTTACAGCTCGTTTAATGTCTTTGAGCATTTAAATCAAGCAGATTTTAAATACATCATTCGGTGCAAGGATATTTATAGTAATGGTTTTCTCAAAAATGCGATTTTACCAGAATCAGAAGAATTTGATATTACCTTAAAATACCATCTCACTTATCTTCAATCGAAAGCAGCCCAACAAGATCCTTATTATCGCTTTTTATCAACGTCATCCCATTTTGATTTCTTAAAACCTGGAAGCAAAGAGTATTATCCAATTCAACTTCGCATTGTTCGTTTGAAAATAGACGACAATAATTATCAATGTTTGGTAACAAATCTCAATGAAACATTTACACCGAATGACTTAAAAGAATTATACCACCTGCGTTGGGGAATTGAGACCTCATTTCGCGATTTAAAATACAGTGCTAACCTATTGAGACTACAAGCAAAGAAAAAGGCATTCAATTATCAAGAAGTCTACGCTCGTGCCATCTTGTATAATGTATCAACACGAATTATCCAAGGAATTAATTTGCCTGAGAAAATAAAGGAAAGAAAATGGGTATACCAAATCAATGTAAAAATGGCGATTCAACTCTGTCGTACTTTTTTAGTTGACCCAACCATTAATATTCTGCCTTTAGTTCGCTCAAAGATACTTCCGATTAGACCGAATCGCAATTACCCTAGAAAACAGACGCGAAAATCTTTCATCGGATTTAATTGGGCTTAAAAATTTTTGACCCTTTTAAAGGTTTATTTAGTGTGCCGGTAAATCAGCTATCTAGCCATGATGACTCGTTGAATAAAGAAAAACTTCTGTTTTAACCCACAAGAGTGAGTAAAACAGAAGTTTATAATATATTTATCTAGTTAGCTAAAAATATTTTCACTAACTTAATGACATTG
>JACBXN010000063.1 GCA_015863215.1 Aerococcaceae bacterium DSM 111176 | reverse complement strand
TCGTATAATATGATTAGTCTTAATTGACTAATCTTTTTCTTTTGTGTATTTGTCAATTAAGGCTGACTTAAACCTATAACTCTAATGAGTTATAATTGTTTCGTATAGATAGAGGTCGTAGTTTCCTCCTTGAAGCTTTGTCTTCCAGAAATAGACTGACGCCTCTTCTCTACGGACAGTATATGTATGAGCTGGATAGAACTTTGTTTCTGAATCTCTCACGAGGCTATATCGTCCATAGAGCTAAGAGGATGACCACTATCTAAATATCCTATAGAAAGGTTGTTTCTTATGTTTTTTGTTGGTATCGATATTGGTAAACGACATCATGAAGCCGCAATTATTGACGAATTAGGTCATCCCGTTGGAAAATCGATTCGGTTCAGTAATTCCAAAGCTGGCAGTGAAAAACTACTCGAATTCATTAATAAACATGAATTACTCCCTGATAACACGCTCATAGGCTTGGAAGCAACAGGGCATTATTGGTTGTCAGTATTTTCTTTTTTACTGGATTTAGAATTTAATGTGGTACCATTTAATCCGATTCAATCGGATAGTTTACGGAATTTTTATATTCGAAAAACTAAAACGGATACAATCGATGCGGTCTTAATTGCACAAGTAATCCGAATGGACTTACCTGACCAAACCTACGTTCCTTCTGAAAATATTGTACGCTTAAAACAGTTAACACGGTTTCGTTATAGTATCGTGGATCAAATCTCTGATATTAAACGGAAAGTCATCGCTTCTTTAGATCAGGTTTTCCCTGAATATGAGACACTTTTTTCAGATATGTTTGGAAAATCTTCTACCCAACTATTACTTCAATCTCCATTACCCGAAGACTTACTGGAGATTGACTCCCAAAAGCTTGTAGAGCTTTTGAATCAAGCAAGCAATGGGCGTCTAAGCCTTGAGAAATCAACAGGCAAAGTTCTAAAACTAAAAGAACTTGCAGAAGATTCTTTTGGTATCAAAGTGGCCTCAGATGTCTATAAATTACAGATTCAGCTACTCCTTCAACAAATTCTCCTTTTGGAAAACCAACTAGAAATGGTAGAAGCAGAGATAGCAGCTCTCATCGCCATGAACGATAACCATCTCACAACCATTATCGGGGTGGGGCCGATTACAGCGGCAGTGATTATCGCAGAAGTAGGCGATATTCATCGCTTCGAGCGTCCCAACCAATTATTAGCTTTCGCTGGTTTAGACGCATCAGTCCATCAGTCGGGTGATTTTCTGGGGACGCGCAATAAACTTTCTAAACGCGGCTCCCCTTATCTCAGACGTGCTATTTGGCAAGCTGCCTTTGTCGCTTCTAATAAGGACCCTGCTTTATCCCTCTACTACCAAAGTTTGCGTAAAAGAGGAAAACATCACGGAACAGCGATTGGCGCTGTGTGTCGTAAACTGGTCAATATTATTTTTGCCGTTTGGACCAACGATAAGCCATATGAACCCCACATCAATCGCGACTTACTCGATCAATAATTTTTTTACGCTTTATTATAAGCTTATTTGTGATGCCCTAAATTAACATCCCCCTCCAAAAGTTCTCAAGCCAATTCATCTAAATATATCAATTATTTCTTGACATCTTTATAGCTGGCT
>JACBXN010000062.1 GCA_015863215.1 Aerococcaceae bacterium DSM 111176 | reverse complement strand
TTGATGCTTCTCCATAGGAGCTAGAACGCCAAGTCCTCTTTGGTATCGACCATTGTTGTAGTATGTAATATAGTCGTGGATCATCGTGACCAGCTTCTCGCGACTGTCGAAACGCTTGCCATAATAGCGTTCACGTTTTATAATCCCCCAAAAGCCTTCCATTGGTCCATTATCGATGCATTTCGCGACACGAGACATACTTTGAGTCATCCCAGCTTCTTTTAGTTTCTTATGAAAACTTCGGTTAGTGTACTGGAAGCCTCGATCACTGTGGAATAGTGGGGAAGCATCTGGGTTTTCCTGTACGGCTTGATCAAAGGTATTGAATACGAGGGGATTGTTGTTACTATCTCCAATGACATAGGCAACGATACGGCGATCATACAGATCTAGAATAGCACTAAGGTAAATCTTGTGAACTGTGGGACCATCATACCATTTAAATTCAGTGACATCTGTTAACCATTTTTCGTTTGGTTTATCGGCATGAAATTCTCGATTGAGAATGTTTTCTGCGATATGTTGTGGATTCTTAGCTTGGCGTGTACAGCCATTATTTTTATACTTTACCGTTGATTTAATCCCTTTTTTACGGCAGATATTTAATGCACGCTTATCATTGATATGAATGTCATAATCCCGTTTTAAATCATCATTAATGCGTCGATAACCTTTTGATGGATCTGCCTCATGGATCGACTCAATAATTCCTGCGATACGTTCATTTTCTTTGGTACGTTGACCGACATCGCCTTTTAGCCACTTATAATAAGCTGAACGAGATACACGAAGGATCTGACAACATTTATCTACAGGATAACCTTCCGTCTCATTACAGTGTTTAATCGAACTGTAGAGGTGTGACTGTCTCACTTGCGAAAGTGATGTTTCCTCTCCAGTTCCTCTACTTTTTTTAGGAGGGCAACCTCCATTTTCAACATCTCATTCTCATGTTTTAATTGAGCCATTTCAATATCAAGTTGTTCTTTTTCACTACGACCAACCTGTGAATCTTTCCGCTTTCCTCGGCGATCCTCAAGCCCTGGTTCTCCCAGTTCAATATACCGTTTCACCCAATTATATACCTGGGCATAACTCACGTTATATTTCTTGGCTGTAGCCCCATAGTTTTTATCCCGTTTCAAGCAATCTTTGACAATGTTCACTCGTTCTTCATGGGTAGTAGATCTAGCTGTTTTCATATGGCTTCCTCCTGACATTTTATGTGTCGAGTCTTCACCATTATTATACATCTTCACCCATTGAATAAGTTGATCTTTTGATTTAAGTCCAAATTTAGCGGCAATTGTCCGGTATGAACCTTCACCATTTAAGTAACATTGAACCGCTTCTAATTTTAATTCTGGAGAATATACCTGATTACGTCCCGTATCCATAAAAGCAGATGGACCTTGGACTTCATAAAGAAGAACCCAATATCCTACAGTGGATAGGTTCACATTTAAGAATTGTGCTACCTCAGAGATGCTTAGCTTTCCTTCAGAACACTGTTGTGCATACTCTAGCTTTATATCAGAAGATATTTTCCTTACTTTTCTTCCCATAATAAATACTCCCTTCATGATGGACAGTGATTTATATATTTCACTGTCTGTCATAAAGGGAGCATATCATT
>JACBXN010000061.1 GCA_015863215.1 Aerococcaceae bacterium DSM 111176 | reverse complement strand
TGATATGCTATTAGTAAAGTAGACAAAGAAATAATAAAACACGATATATAGTAGGAGTGTTGTTATTATGACTTATAGAAGATCGAAACATACACTAGAAGAAAGAGAGAACGCTGTTCAACAAGTGTTAGATCATGATTACAGTTTAAATAGTGTCGCTCAAGAGGTTGGAGTCAGTAACCAAACACTTAGAAGCTGGATAAGAAAGTACAAATCAGATGGCATTGATGGACTCAAGACAGCGACAACTTGGAAAAAGTATTCGGATGAATTGAAACTAAATGCCGTCCAAGATTATTTATCAGGTGGTTATAGTCTCAATAAGTGCTGTACTAAATATGACATTTCAGATACCTCCGTTTTAAATGCGTGGATAAAAAAGTATAATGAAGGTGAGCTACTATCATCATCAAAGAAAGGGTTATCCACTATGAATAAACGCCATAAAATAACAGCACAAGAGCGTGTTGACATCGCAAAATACACACTTGAACATGACAAAAATTATCAAGAAGCCGCAGACATATTCCAAGTGTCTTACCAACAAGTATACAGCTGGGTACAAAAGTATTTAGACGGCGGTGAGGACGCCCTTGAAGACCGTCGAGGTAAGTCACTTCAATCAAAGCCCGATCATTTATTAACCGAAGAAGAACGTAAAGATCAGAGAATTAAAGAGTTAGAAAAGCTTGTTGTCCGTCAAGAAGCTGAAATTGGTTTGTTAAAAAAGTTGGACGAAATTCAAAGGAGGTGGAAGTAACGCGTCGTGGTCATAAACTCGCAAAGTTCCAAGCGATTGATGAATACCGAAGCGAAACAACCCTATCCGTTGAAGGTTTATGTGAGATTTTAAAGGTTTCAAAATCTGGTTACTACAAGTGGCTGAACCATGAAAAACAAGCGTATCAAACAGAAGATGACTGGTTGATGGAAAAGATTCGCTTACGCTTTATAGATAGTAATGGTGTGCTCGGTTACCGCCAGATGTGCATCCACATCAACCGTGATCACAACACAAATTATTCACCTGGGAAAATTCGTCGACTCATGCGCCTGCTTGGTCTTAAATCGCACATTCGTCGAGCGAAAGGCTATAGTACACAAGCAAGCGAACGCAACCTTGAACCAAATCTATTGAATCAAAATTTTCAAGCCAGTCATTCGAATGAAAAATGGGTGACTGATGTTACTCATTTATTTTATGGTGGCCACAAGAAAGCTTATCTAAGCGTCATTAAAGACTTGTATGACGGCTCTATCATTGCTTATCAAGTAAGTCAGCGTAATGACAATCCACTGGTTCTGGATACAATCAAACAAGCGATCGAAGCGAATCCTGGGGCAACGCCCATTATTCATAGTGACCGTGGTTCACAATACACCTCAGGAGCTTACCGCAAAGTCACCAACGAATTAGGCTGGCGCCGAAGCATGTCGAGAACTGGAAACTGTTACGATAATGCCGTAATTGAGAGTTTCTTTGGGACATTTAAGTGCGAGTGTTACCACTACAATTATTTTCCAACGTATAAAGATTTAACCGATGAAATTGATGCATTCATGGACAGATATAATAACCGTCGTTATCAGTCAAAACTCAATAATTTAGCACCGATAGAATTCAGAAATAAAATTGCCGCATAATTTTATTATTTCATTGTCCACTTGACTTGGACCAGTTCA
>JACBXN010000060.1 GCA_015863215.1 Aerococcaceae bacterium DSM 111176 | reverse complement strand
CCTGAACACCCGTTAGTTCGTGACATGAGATTATTATAACCCTATAAAATGTTGATATATCAGCATTTTATAGGGTTTTTATCTTGCATATTATCATGTCATGTATTATAATATACGTGACATGAAAGTGAATGAGGTGAAGTGATGGCAATTGAAGATGTATATGATAAAAAAGCAAAAAAGACGTACGTTTATGAAGTGGAATACCAGTATGATCCTGCAATAAAAAACACACGGAAGAAACGAAAGATTTTAGGACATCGAGATCCAGAGACAGGTGAAATTAAACCAAACCGTCCTCGTAAGAAAAAGGTCGCTGTAACAGCAAACGATAAAGATGTGTTAGAAATGGCAAAGACCATTGAGCGTAAGCATTACGGAGCAACGTATTATCTACATTCAGTCGCGAAGAACGAGAAAATCATTGATGCTCTCAAAGAAAGCTTTCCAGAACACTATGAACAGCTGCTTCAACTGGCTTATTATTTAGTCATGGCTCCCACCAATTCCATGAGACAATTTGAAAGTTGGGCAAAGTCACATTATCTTCCTTACGATTCAGCCAATAAACTCACATCACAACGTATTTCAGACCTATTTAAACAGGTAGATGAAGAGGGTATTCAACGATTTTTTGACTTACGCATGAAACAGACCAAAGCAAAAGAATACCTTTATTATGATACGACATCGATTTCGAGTTATTCAAAGACCTTACCCTATGCCCAGTACGGCTATAATAAAGAAGATGACAAGTTACCACAGATAAATTTAGGGGTCATTTTTTCTGAGCAAACGCGGTTACCCATTATGTATCGTTATTTATCTGGAAACATTCCTGATAATAAAACAATCACTTGGTTGTTAAGTTTATTGGATAATATGAGTAAAGAGTCGATCAAGCTCGTTATGGATCGTGGTTTTTACAGTCAAGATAATATAAAAGCACTCATTCATCATGGGATTGGATTTGTGATGGGGGCGAAAAGTAATTTATCTTATGTAAAAGCAGCCATTGAGACTGTACGAGATGAGATAAGTGATGTTGAAAATTACTCAACCGTTTATAAATTAGCGGGTAAACGGGTAAAAACGGACTACTTCAAACCCGAAAGTGGGAATGGACATTATCCTATCTACGTTTATGCTTATTACAATCGTGATCAAGCGGTTGATCAAGAGCACCAATGGAATGTCGAATTACAAAAGCGTTATAAGGAGTTACAAAGTGGAGAATTAAAGGTAGGGTTTGAGAAGGATTATAAAAACTACTTCACCCAAATCGAAGAAGATGGTCAAATCACTTATGAATATAACCGCGAAAATATCGCAGCGCATAAGCGAAATTTTGGGTATTTTATATTGATAAGTTCTTATAAAAAGGATATTTGGGAACTATTATCCCTTTATCGAAATAAGGATTTAATCGAAGATGCCTTTCATAATTTGAAAGACCGTTTGAATATGCGACGATTGAGAGTGTCTTCAGAGAGTGGTTTAGAAGGGAAGTTGTTTGTACAATTTGTGGCGTTAATCTTACAATCATACATAAAGCATGCTTTGGATGAAACAGAACTTAACGAAGAATACACGCAAGCAGATTTTCTAGCAAGTCTTAATCGCATTGATATTTTGACACATACAAAATACGGCGCAACCATCGGAGAAACGACAATTGCGCAGAAACTATTATATTCAAAAACAGGAATTAGTTATCCAGAGTAACCATCATGTCACGATAACGGGAGTTTAGG
>JACBXN010000058.1 GCA_015863215.1 Aerococcaceae bacterium DSM 111176 | reverse complement strand
ACTACGACCTCTATCTATACGAAACAATTATAACTCATTAGAGTTATAGGTTTAAGTCAGCCTTAATTGACAAATACACAAAAGAAAAAGATTAGTCAATTAAGACTAATCATATTATACGAGGAGGTGCTTATGTTTCTAGTATATTTTCTCATTGGCTCTATTTTTGCTTCTACTATGATGTGTTGTTTTGATCACCGTGATAATATTCAATACTTTTTAACGGGAAGATCGAAGTGTGATACCTGTGGCGCTGTACTAAGTTGGTATAATCTTATCCCTATTGTTTCTTTCCTTGTTGCTCGTGGCAAGTGTACCTATTGTCATCAGAAGTTGAGTTTACGTTATTTGATTGTCGAGTTGATCACTGGTTTGGTCTCTATGGTCTTCTTCCCACAGGTGATTGTACATAATCCAAATTTTCTATTTACTTTACTTATCATAATCGTGATGATGATTAGCGATATGACAGACTACTATGTTTCAGATATACTTCAAGTGTTATTATTGATCAGTGTTATTTACTATCTATTCACAACTAATCATCCTTATTATTTTGTTTCTTCTATTATATTGTTTATAACTCTTTATCTCTGTAACATCCTATTACCACACTCTATCGGTGGCGCAGATTTAAAGTTTGTTTTGATTATCGGATTCTTGTTAGAGCCGCTGCAACTACCACTCTACATTTTCATCGCTTCGTTCGCTGGTTTAGTAGTCATATTAGTTAGTAAATCTAAATATATATCATTCATTCCATTTTTAGGAATCAGTTTCCTTCTATTATATGTTTAATATTTTCACCATAAGATTTCATATTATAAAAATAAGACCAATCTGACTTATCTAGTTACTAAGTCAGATTGGTCTTTTTAATACCTAATTTATTTATTTAATTAACTCCAATAGTATCTCTGCGTCTTTCTCAAATTGTGATTCTTGGTCATCTTTTACAAATTCAAGCATGAAATATCGACTGTTTGTATACTCTGACTGAATTGAATTAATAGCATCTACATAATCTTGCCAGTGTTGTTGCGCTTCCGCTAAAGGTAAGCGGAAGATAAAGTCCCAGTTAAAGACATGGACATTCGCTAAGCGAGGGGCTACTTGTTTAATGTTATTTAATCTTTCGTCATGGAATCTTCCTACAGATGGCTGCCAATATGTAAAGACATTCGGGTGATTTATAGCATTTAATACTTTCATTGTATTTTCAGCTGAGTCAGTCAGCGTTGCAGCATGGTATTCTAAATGAACTTGGATATTTTCCTCATTAGCTAAATCAGCAATACGGTAAATATCATCGGCTACAGCTTTCCACTCTTCGTCTGATACTCGCTCTGTTCCTTTATCTCCGGCCCAAACACGAATGGCTGGTGCACCTAATGCCACGGCCGTCTCTAAAACATCCGAAAATGGATATTCATTTTTAATACCTGCTCGGTAGTATGAACCATAAGCCACTACATCTAGATCTGCAGCACGCGTTTGTGCGCCGACTGATTTGGCATTTTCTAAATCACCTATCGGAACATGTACGTCACTTCCCCATTCAATACCGTCAAGTTTAGCCCTTTGGACTAATTCGATAACCTCTTCAGTGGTTTTCTGACGAAAAGTTACTGATACTAATCCTGATCGATTCATAATAACATCCTCCTCGTATAATATGATTAGTCTTAATTGACTAATCTTTTTCTTTTGTGTATTTGTCAATTAAGGCTGACTTAAACCTATAACTCTAATGAGTTATAATTGTTTCGTATAGATAGAGGTCGTAGTTTCCT
>JACBXN010000057.1 GCA_015863215.1 Aerococcaceae bacterium DSM 111176 | reverse complement strand
ATTTTTTTACGCTTTATTATAAGCTTATTTGTGATGCCCTAAATTAACATCCCCCTCCAAAAGTTCTCAAGCCAATTCATCTAAATATATCAATTATTTCTTGACATCTTTATAGCTGGCTATTTATCATGCTTCACATTATAACTGAATAAAAATTATAATACAATGATAAAATGAGAAATATTTTAATATTGTTATTTTATACTTCTACATCAAATACAACTTCGACTAATTTGTCACGTGATCTGTCTGTTTGAAGTTTTTGTTCTTTATCAAAACAAAATGGTGTTTCAAAATGATATTCATATGATCCAGTCATCATCACCAATTCATCATTGGCATCAACGATTGATCCTCTTGTTTGTCTACCACTTGGATTACAAACTCCATCCTCTTGTGCTAAGAAACTACCGTGGTAATTATTAAAAGTACCCTCAAAATGCATATACCCTCTAAATAAAATAGGGGTATTTTTTGTCTCGTCAGGATCAAATTCATAGCTAATATGATGACAAAAGGCTATTCCCTTTGTATCTTCACCCTCTACTTCATATTTAAAATGCTCAATATGTACAGGCTCATTATCGCTATTTACAAGATAATCTTGGCAACTATAATTTACTTCTTTAAATTTTAATTTCAATAACAATGTAACCGCCTCCTATATAAATACCATTCTAACATTTATTCTCATTAAAAACTAATATCTTACTGCTAATTCAGTAAAAAAACACTATCCTCACAAATGATGAGAATAGTGCTTTGATTTAGTTATTAAAATGAACAGAATCGTAGATTAATTGATAATCAGCGTCTGTAAGTTCTGGCGTTTCGATTCGGTTAGCAGAAATATTATGAACGGACTCGTTTAGTGTATTTCCTAATCCGATCAATGCGAATATTCCTAAGTTTGTTTCAATATAGTCAGTAACAGATCCTAATAAATCTGGTAATTTAGACATAATGTCTTCGTCAGCTGCTGCTTCAACAATCCCTTCAAGGACTTGTTCTTGGCGAATTTGATAAGTATCATCCTGTCCATCCTCTAAATGACGACGATATACCACTGCCGCTGGACCATCTAAAGCTACTGTTTCACCTTCATTAAATGTATAACCATCTAATTCAAAAGTTGTCGGCGGAGTCACATTAATTGTTCCTAACGCATCTACCACTTCCTCAACACCTTCAAGATCAACCAGTAAATAATCCTCTATGGAAGCATCTAACCATTCATTCATGGCTGCAACAACACCTTCAGCACCTTCTTGACCGTATACATCAGAGACTGTTTCACTCTCAGTAATTACAGTGTCTTGTGAGAAGTTAACTGCATTAACCGCTTGATTCGTTTCATCAATAGTAGCTAGTGCAACTACTTCGACAGATCCTTCAATTTCGCCGTTGCTTCCCTCTACTTCAACTGCTGGATCGACTCCCATAATTAAAACAGTTTGTAAATCTTCTTGGGCATTAGCTGATAGTGGAGCGATTGATGCTACTACTAACAACACACTCGTTAAAATAAGTAATAATTTTTTCATTATTTCACCTCTTAAATTTTTTCATTTAAATCGTGAAATAATCATAGCATAGATATCAATAGTGAACAACGAAATGGGTGTCATTACACAGTTTTGTCACATTAAATTCAAAAAACAGAGACCGAATGGTCTCTGTTCAGGCTGTAGACAAACCCCTTGAAAACACTGATATATAGTGATTTCAAGGGGTTTTTCCTGTATAATAAAAATAAAATGGGTGATTAACATGATGTCCCGAGATGCTGATAGTAAGACATTTGAA
>JACBXN010000045.1 GCA_015863215.1 Aerococcaceae bacterium DSM 111176 | reverse complement strand
TTTTCGTTCACCTTTCATCCTCCAATTCAATTGATACTGCAAAAGTATAACTGAATTGGTTCTTTTTTTGGAATAAAGTGCCGAAACTTATCTAGCAATAATTGCTGAATCTAATTTAGCATTAACAACGAAAGCGAATCAAACCAATAATACAAATAATAAAGACCATAAAATAAAACAAATGACTCGCCGAAAACAATTCAATATAATCAACATCGATTGACCAGAAACGCTCCATAAAACACTCCTTAAGAAAACCCAAGCAACCACCAACGAATTATCTAAAAATCACTTTTCACAAAAAGTATATCATAACTTCGAATTTAATTACCCAATAAAGCGCACCCATAAAACACAAAAAACAGGCCCACCCAAAGCAGACCTGTTACACACAATATAATTACAATCCTAAATTCGCACGATGCGCCTCTTGCGCAGCTTCAAGCGAACCAGGCTCGATGATCTCATAATAAATCCCATCGATCATTTCACCATAACCTGAAAGCGGCACATTCTCTGAATCCTCAGAAATCGTCCCGAAACTCTCAGCCAACACACCTAACTCAGACAAACCAATATCTAACTCAATATATTGCTCCGCCACCTTTAAGAAAGTCGGTAAATTACTCGCATTATTTGGATTCAATCCCTCTTTAACGATTTGTTGAATCACTTCCTGAGCGCGAGCTTGACGAGCACCATCGCCACCCGATGTGTAACGCTCACGAACATAGCTCAACGCACCTTCACCATCAACAAAAGTCGGCACGCCACCCTCAAAGTAATACCCATTAATCTCAAAACTCGTATTCGGAACCACAGTAATCCCACCAACAGAGTCCACTAACTCAATAAAACCACTCATATCAACCGCAATCGTCTGGTCAATCGGAATATTTAATAAATTAGCCACACTCTCCTCAGCCATCTCAGTCCCACCAAAAGCATACGCATGATTAATCTTGTCGTTATACCCCATACCAATAATCTCAGTATACGTATCACGCGGAATACTCGTCATCAAAGTCGTCCCCGCCGCAGGATTCACCGTAGCCACCACAATAATATCCGAACGCCCAGCATCCGAACGCCCGTATTCCCCCGTATCCACGCCCAACATCAACACGCTAAACGGCGCCTCACCATTCACTTCCGCCCCTACACGCGCCGAATCAAGCCCAACCACAACAGCAAACACCATCAACACCACGACAAACAACTTAGTCATTAATTGTTTCATAAATTCTCCTAAAGTATAGTATTTTAATTATTTAAACGCATCCTAAACAGGATCTGCTCCTCTACACAGAGCCAACGCAAATAATTATACACCATTTCACAAAACATTAAAAGCACTTACAAAGTGTAACAAACGAGACGGTCCTATTTCTGTGGATAACTCTATCCCTGCCCTGTTAACAACGATTCTGATCCAAATAAAACTAGAATAAAAAAATAAACAAAATAATAAATAAAAAAAGAATAAAAATAACTAAGAATAATGATAATTAAAAAAATAATAATAATAACAATCAAACTCAAAAGAAAAATGAAAATGAAAAACAGAATGATAATGAAAAACAGAATGATAATGAAAAACAAAATGATAATGAAAGTCAAAATGATAATGAAAGTCAAAATGATAATGAAAAACATAATAACAAACAAACTCAAAACAAAAAACAAAAACAAAAGTCGTGGTACCATTCGTGTGGCGATTCGATTTAAAAGAAAAATGAGCCCATATAAAATCAACATAGTGTCATTTAGGATTGATCAAAATTACCATTCAATCATTATCATAATAATAAACACATCAAAAACATATTCAAAATATTAATCACAATAGCAATCAAACTCATAAGCAAAATCAAATCATAATCAAATATCGTGGCACGATTCGTAAGGCGATAAAAACAATCAAAATAACAGCCCTTAATAGCACAATGATGTTATTAAGGACTGTTTTTGATAAATCTATTATTGATCTTGATAACTAAAAATGCTGTTTATTTAATCTAATAGTTACTTATACAAATCAACAAACTACTGTATCAAACATATCCAATCTTATTCACTCCTACTACACCGCGTTTAACAAAGGTCATTTCCATCTCATCATAATTAATTTCATGATAGTTGAATGTAGAGTATTCAAACAAATCATAATTGATTGTTTCATAATCTATTTCAAAATAGTCGAATACGTCATAACCAACTTCTTCTAAAATTTCACGAGGTAATTCATAATTTTGGTCAACTATACCAAAGAATGTACAGCCGTTCTTCATCGCAATACCTAACATCATGTTGTTTACTTGATTGTAAACTGTATTAGCAATAATCGAGCCAACCATACTACCTACCAGTGTACCTACAATCGGGATAAATTGGAAAACAGCACTTCCTATTGCTGAACCGATTATTCCTATAGTTTGAGAGGATATTTGGTATGCCATCTCACTTTTCGAGATTTTACCTTTGGCATAATCAACACTTATTTTTGTTGCGTTATAAAAGATAAGTACTGTTGCAGCCATTGTTTCACTTGAAGCGCCCTTCAAGACATCTCCCAATATCCCCGCCTCATTACTACTTACAACATAAGCTGTAATAGTCCCTAATAGAAAACTATCTGCACTTTTATTCCCGCTAGTCCCTAGTTTGTCTATAAAGTCTGAAAAATCATACCCACTATCATTTGCAGATGATTGAATTATTTTGATAAGCTCTGGTGCCATTTCTAATGCCATCGTGATTGAAGCAGCAGTGAGTCCAGTCTTTAAAGATTTTTTTATAAGCGCATTTTGATTATCTAGTAGTAACTGTTTTTCACTAAATTTCTCTTTTCCACTAATTTCATCTTTTTCATTTTTAACAGAATAATTACCTTCCTTAGCTTCAATGGCAATGACAGTTGATCTCTTTTTCGATAATCCGGAGGAGGAAACACCTTCCTCTTGAACTCGATCAGTTAAATTACTTAAGAGTTCTTTATATTTTGCTACTAATTCTGGTCTTTTTTCTTGTTCTTTAAGAATTTGTTTCTCTATGTAGATTATAGCATCTTCTAGTTGATCAGATGGAATTATCCTTCCTTGTCCATCATAAATAGATTGATGTTGCGAACTTAGATCAATACCATTTTGTTCCATCCATTGTTCAAATGAAATATTATTTTTTATACTTGAAGCAGAATGATGTTCCACATATGTTCTTGCTTGGCTCTTGGCACTTTTATTTGCTGTAGAAAAAAATTTAGAACTAAATTTTTTACCACTAGATGTTATAATATCCTCAGACCCTAAGTCGTTAGACTTAGGTACTCTAGCTCTTATCTTCTTATCTTTAACAGTAGCGTCTATATTAAAAGTGCCGGCATGCCATTCCTCTGCTATAAACCCCCCAATTTTTTTGGCGTCTTGATTAGCGTAATTTTTCCCTGTAGAATTTATATTATTCTGAAGATTTCGAATCTCATCTGTAATCCGTTCAATATATTCATTAGAGAGAGTACCTGCTTGAAAATTAGATGCTGATTTAACTGCTTGATCATAATAATTTTCATCGAATGTTTCCATACTATTCCTTCTCCATAAATTCCTCAAGTCCGTTATTTACAAAATTAATTATATTTGCTAATTTCATATGGGATTCTAAATCCTTCTTATTTTTGTAATCGCTGGCTGCTCTAAATGCATAATAACCGCCAATTGGGAGTAAATAAGGAAATCCTAGCGGTCCCCTAGAAGGAGGTACAGCAACGAAAGTAGAAGCAGAAGTTGTTTTAGTTAAAAATTCAGTAATCCACCATCCAGTTCTAGCTCTAGCTCTAGCTTTGGTAAAATTATCTTTTATATTATTTTTCTCTGTTTCCTTAGAAATATTATCGTCTTCTACTTTTAGTTTTATTTTTTCGGGAAATAACTTTACGATTTCCTCTCTATCATCTAATTTAAAGCTCTTTGGGTTCACACCTACGAAACAGTTATTCCCATGCCATCCATATTCCATACCATATTCTGAATATTTAGGTTCACTATATTTTCTAATATTGTTATATGATTTCGATGGCCCTAGGTAAATAACTTTATTTTGAGAGGTTATTACCGAATTTTCCTTTAATTTTTCAGGAGTTACTTGATTTGCTAAATAGCCTTTTTCAGAAAGTAATCCAATCAAATATTTACCTAATGCATCTTGCTTTTCATCAACAACAATTGTTACTTGTTTCTTTTTATTATTTATCATAGTACTCTCTCCTAATAAACTTCATAATTATTACTTCTCAACAATCCTCACATGCTCTCCCTGCGTTCGTAACCACATATAAATTCCTTTACCGAAAGTCTCAACCTTTATGGTGTAAACACCATCAGATTCATTGATTACTCTCGCTGTTGGAAGTCTATCAAGGATGGCTTCCAATGAGGGACCTGAGAATTCAAATGTGACTTCTTCTAAGTCGCCTGGATACATAAATTGAACTCTATTACGGAATTCTCCTTCATCAAATTTGTCCGCATAAGGTAGTTTAAATTTAGTATTCGTCTGTGTAATTGACAGAACCCGATCAATTCTAAAGACAGTAGGCGTATCCGCTTCCAAAATATAAGCGATTAAATAAAAATAATATTCAGAGAACATAATTGCTAATGGTTGAATTACACGCTTAGATTCTCTACCATCTTGTCTTTGATACGTAATTTGGATTTGCTCTTTCATCGATATGAACTCAGAAATCTCCCAAATTGAATCAATTAGGTCGCGACCATGCCTTGGTGGTACATAGGAGGATTTCTCATCAAAAATAATTTTGTTAACGTGCTGTCGATCTTTTGGGGTAACTTGAGCTAATAGTTTATTTATTAATAGTTCTAACTCTTTCTTATTGAAAGCCCGGCTTTCTAAAAGAATTTTACTCACCGTCAATACCTCAGCATTCGTTAACCATTCGCGTTCAAAACGAACTAAAAAATAGCCGCCTTTAATACGGTCATACTTAATATAAGTATCAATTTCCCAAGAGTGATTTTCAGCTAAATACGCTCGTAAATCATCGATATCCCTTTGAACTGTCTTTGGTGTCACATTGAATTCCTGCTCTAATTCCTCTTTTACCAACAACTCTCCACGATTTAATCTTTCATACATGGCTAACAGTCGAAAACCTTTATCAACTTTACCCATTTTTCTCAATATACCCCCTCCAATCTTAATTAACATAATTATACTTTATCGAGATAGACAAATGATGACCTTAGTCTAATAATTTAAAATTAAAACCTAAACCCCATTAATTGTCCATCTCAATAACTATAATTTAATTATAAAGGATTAACTAATAGAGATAGGAGTGATTGACAAGGATTCTCAAAGTGCTGGCCGTGATTACTGTTTAAATTAGAAAGGATTATCAATCATGAAAAACATTAAAAAATATTTGTCTTTAGCATTAGTACTAATCTTTTCACTCACATTAGTTGGCTGTGGCAACACTGAAGCTACAGCTGAGGAGAAAGAAGATTTAGTATCATCACTTAAAGTTGACTATAAGGACATGGCTACCGTCGCATTGAATGAAGATGAAAAAGCAGTAAAAATATTTTTTATAGGATCTATGGAAGATGAAATACTGGCAATGGCATATGAATTGAATCCTCAGGCTTTTGGAACATGGGATGATTTTCTTGATATAGCAAAAGAGACTTCAAAAAAGGTTAGAAAGAATATTGGGAAAGATTATGACGTCTATTTTTACTATCCTACTTGGGGAGCATCTTTCGAGGAAGACATTATGGTCATCGCTAATAATGGAAAAATAACATTTGATACATTGAATCAGCATTAGGTTTGAAGGAATATTTGACATAGAGTCAAAAAAATTGCGATTCCCTGATCAGGAAATCGCAATTTTTGTTATTATGGCGTTATATGAAGATTGGAGGCACCTATTCTATTAACCTAGCATAAATGCATCAACCTCTGATGTATTTTTTAGTAACTCTGATTCGGCAATCCCATATGCTATTGCTAAGTCGACACTTAAAGAGAGTAATTTTTGATTATTTTCTAAATTGAATGCAGCTTCAGTTAAATCTCCCAATTTATTAAACTCATCCAGCATAGATTTTACTAAAGTCTGATACTTTTCATCTAACATACTCATATATTCATCCATATCTTTACGAATCATATTAGCAGTGGTTTTATCATTTTCACCAATTGCATTCATGATAAGTGTTCCAGCAAACGACCCTATCATACCTCCTATTACTGGAATAGGTATAAGTGCTTGTCCTGAAATAGTAGTTAATGTAACTACAGCAGATTCAAAACACGTTATCATGCTCAATTCATAAAATTCGTCAAATTCAATGTCGCCCTGTTGATAATCTAAATATAATGATGATACGCCTTTGGTAGCAGATACAACTGAACCAGCCAGTGGTGCAGATAGATTTGCATAATTCGTCATTCCATAGATGGCTAAACTACTCACCCCGGTCAAAATAGCATCTTTACCAGTATCTAGACCAATTTCTGCCCAATCATCACGAGTGAATTCACCCTTGTAGAATCTTTTTCCTTCTTGTTTATACTTTTTATAAAATGAAGTAGTTATTGATATGGTAGCACCAATAGCTGCAGCAGTTCCGGCTGTTCTTAAACCTTCATTAAGATTTGGTTTATGTTCCTCAGCAATTTGTGCTTTTTTCGCTGCATTCTCTTTTTTAACATTGTCTTCATGCTTGTTCATAGTTTCAGGGATTTTCCCTTGTTGTACGTCGGCATATTCAGAGATACTGGGGTTCACAGCATCTTGAAATTTTTTCCCTGACATCTCTTCTATTTTTCCGACGGACCTTAGGATTGCATTCTTTGTCCTTGAACTTAATTCTGGAATATCTTCACCATTTAATAGTTTTTCGATTACCTCAAATTGATCCTTAGGGATGTGGTATAATTTATTTTCTCCTCCAAATTCTGGATACATTTCAAAATGTTGAATAACTGCTCTTAATCCATTATTTGTTCCATTTATAAATTTTGACTGTACATCTATTCCATCAATTATATAATCTACTGGAGCTGTTCTTCCAACCCCCTCAAATGTTGCTGTGAATGCCTCACCATTTAATGCTTGCATGGCTCTTCTAACGCCAACTTCGACTTGTTCAGCAATTTCACCATGTTTAGTATGTAGATTCCCTAATATATTTTCAGGAGTACCAATATATTCATTGACTTTGTTAATTTCAAAAAGTGCTTTTGAAAAATTTATATCCTGAATTTTTAGTTTCTCTAACTCCTCTGCAATTCTTCGTTGATTTACAGAATCTACTATAGTTGCATTTAATTGATCTCTAAATTTAGGGTTGTTTATAACCTTCTCCATACTAACTTACCTTTTTATTAAGGAGTGCAGATAATGACTTAATGTGATTCACGAGAGAACCTAATTGTTGTTTTTCATAATCATTAAATTGGTTATAGTTATCTTTATTAAGATTATTAAGTTCTCCCAATAAATTTAAAATACCTTGTTGGTGTTCTTCTGTTAGACCGATTAATTCTTTAATTTCAATGATTGAGGCATTTAAAACCGTATTTTGTGTTTCAATTTCTTTTCTTTTTTCGTTCATTTCTTTTGATATTTTTTTATTTTTTGAATTCGCATAAAGACCACCACCAATGACACCTGCTGCACCAATTCCCCAGCCAATGGGACCAGCAAGTGCGAGTAGCGCTTTTCCACCCGCAATCCCAGCTCCGCCTTTTACTAGTGCTCCGCCACCTAACCAAGCTAACGCAGCTTTGGATGCAGCAGCACCACTTAATGAGGCAATAGCTGTCCCTGTAGACGCAGTTCCAAATGTAGTAGCAATTGCCATAGCAGCTGTAGGCATTAAAGCCACTGTGCCAGCACCCGCTGCTACTCCAGCAACAGCTGTTCCACCAGCCTTAATATCTGTATTCACTGATGCTTGATTGAAGGATAGAATTAATTCATTAAAGGTTTCAAACTCTGCTTTATATTCTGCGAATGATTTATCAAATTCCTTAGGGCTATTAGCTAAGTTATTAATATAATTTTCTACGGGTTGTATTACATTTTCTCCACTATTTTGTCTCAATACAAATAATTGTTCTGCTTTGTCAGTAACTATTGGAACTAATCTATCATATCTTTCTACTGATTCCTCTAGTTTAGTAAGCGCCTCTTTTTTCAAACCTCTATTTAACATTAAACCCCCTCCAATATATTAGTTTATGCTAATTATATCACAAAGGAAAACGTTTACAATCTCATTGTTTTATAATTTAAAACTATTGATATCTACTTCCTTAATTCCTATCGCAGACTTGAACCCACACTATTGCCAATTCCATAAATGTTCTCATAATTTCACGCAAAAAGCCGAGCAAACTTCTCACTCGGCTAACTCATATATTGAGTAACAACTAACAAAAATATAATAATTAACTCAAGTTATTCACCGAAATGATCAAAACCACTTCAGCCAACCAGACCCCACCACCAACACCATCTTAATCCATATAAATTCTAAATAATTGCCATATCCCCCGGTGCAAATGATGGTTTTGATTCTATCTATAACTCTAAAGTTCAACCCACCAAAACAGCCTTAAAAAGCTTTAAAGGTCTTTGATGAATGTAGTCTCAGCCTACAGAGGGAGTCCACACTCACTCACCACCCACAGCCCGATAAACCTCCCCCAACTGCCCCAACACCTTATCCAACGAAAACTCCTTAATCCTCTCCCGGTTAAACTCCCCAAACCGAGCCCTCAAATCCCCATCAAGCAACTTCCTAACAGCCTCAACATACTCCCCTACATCATTCGCCACCAACAGTCCACCACTACCATCAACAATCAGGTCTCTATTCCCTCTTATATCAGACACAACACAAGGCTTACCATGTTTCATCGATTCCATCAAAGCACGGGATAATCCCTCTCTAAACGACGGAAACACAAACACATCGGACACTTGGAGTAACCGGTCCACATCATCCCTATACCCCAACAAACTCACTTGATCCTGCAATCCATATTCCGCAACCAAACCCTCCAAATAATCCTTCAACTCACCCTCACCTACAATAAGGTACTTAACAGACGGATCACCCAGCTCCTTGACAGCTTTAATCACAATCTCATGATTTTTATTCTGATTCAATTCCCCCACAGAAATCAGCACCAGATCATCTTCAACAATCCCTAAATCTCCCCGCAAACCATCAAGCTCCCAAGCATCAACCTCGTCCACTTCCAAATCAATACCAACCCCATTAATCAAACGAGTCTCTCCAGCATAAAACTTCCCAGACCGCTCAAAATCCTCTTGATTAATCGTCACCAACACATCTGTATACCTCGACAGTATCATCTCAACCGGATAATAAACCGCCCAGTTTAATAACGGCGCGCCCTTATAAAAATGAAAGCCATGCGCCGTATAAATCACCTTAACGCCCTCTAAATTCCGACAAGCCATTCTAGCAACAACCGACGCAATCGGCGTATGCGTATGCACAACATCATACCCATGATCAATCACCGTCTGCCGCAGCCCACCAATTAACCCCTTGAAATCATTCTTCATAACTTCCCGACTAAATGGCAACTCATGCACCTGACAACCTAAGTCCCTCAGGGTCGGATCCACTTCCTGAACAATCTTACACGCGACATCCACAGAATGCCCTTGATTCACCAACATTTCAATATGCGGCACCAAAAACGCATTCACCGTATTCGAAATCGTCGTAACATATAAAATATTCACTAAATGTATTCTCCCCTTTAAAAAAACAGTAAAAATTTTCATCTTTACTGTTCACTGTTTTTATTATTCAAATAGACACTTCCAATTATTCTTTGGAAATTATGGCAATAACCACTGGATAGCAACTCCGATTTAAATCAATTGAATGATCTTAGAGTCTACACTAGTTATCCCAGTGGGTAGACTCAGGATCAAATCTGAATCTAAACCTGTAAGTTCTGTTACTTACTATTCTTGTTCTCTCTTCGCTTCCAGCTTCTTACCTAACGAAATGATCATTTCTTCCATCTCGTCTTTGATTTCTGGATGTTCAAGACCGTAGTCCATGCTCATTTCCATGAAGCCGATTTTTGAACCAACGTCATAACGTTTACCGTCGTAGCGTTTAGCAAAGACACGTTGTGTTTTGTTTAATTCGTCGATGGCGTCAGTTAATTGAATTTCACCACCGGCACCGGCTTTTTGATGTTCTAAAATGTTAAAGATTTGTGGTGTTAATAAGTAACGGCCAATAATAGCTAAGTTACTCGGTGCATCTTCAGGTTTTGGTTTCTCCACAAATTGGCGAACATTATAGATGCCGTCTGCTAATTCAGCTTCTGGGTCAATGACACCATATTTATCTGTTTCATCATGAGGGATTTCCATAACGGCTAAGTTTGATGCGCCAGTTTGGTCGTAAACATCAATCAGTTGTTTCGTTAGTGGCTCTTCACTATGTGCAATATCATCCCCTAACATAACAACAAATGGTTCGTCTCCAACAAATGCCTTCGCTTGAAGTACCGCATGGCCTAATCCTAATGGATATGACTGACGGACGAAGAATAAATTGACCTGTGGCTGATCATGTAACAATTTTAAGAGTTCTGTTTTACCAGCTGCTTCTAAATGATTTTCTAATTCAATATTCGCATCAAAATGGTCTTCAATTGAGCGTTTATTTTGGGCAGTGATGATTAAAACATCCTCAATTCCCGATTTCACCGCTTCTTCAACGATAAATTGAATCGTAGGTTTATCTACAATCGGTAACATTTCCTTTGCTAAAGCCTTTGTCGCTGGGAGGAAGCGCGTCCCCATTCCCGCTGCTGGAATAACTGCTTTTCTTACACGTGACATAAGTAATCTCCTTCATATTATTATCAAATTAATTATAACATAGGAATGTTATTCTCACCTTAAATTTTTCAGGATTAGAGATCAACAATATGATAGAGACCAAATAAATATCCCCAGAATTTATAAATTTCTTTGTATCCCCATCTTCTTCTCGATGTTATCTCATACCAGTTCACTTCTTCCCCATCTACCTCTTGATAGGATGAAACATAGGTCAAATCAAAATTATAATGGCGGTTTTGTCGCTCGTAAATCATTTTTGTCCGAAGTGTATGAAAGTCCGCAGTGACTATAATTGCAGAATCATAACCTAGTTCATCCATTAATTTAAGTGTGTTACGAGCATTTGTATAGGTACTGGTTGCATAAGGCTCATCGATCAAATTCCTAGATGTAATACCATTTGCTAAATATATGCCTCTTAAAGGTTCATAGAGTGGTGAAACTATAATTTTCTCAGAAGTCGAATAGCCTCTCCAAAATAGTTCCATTGCCTTAAAATCACGATCAGGGCTACCAGATGCGACGATAATCACATCGGATTCTTTTGGTTCTTCGCCAATATTTAAGTTAAAAAGTAAAACTACATTTGCGATAATAAACACAACTATGATACTCAATAATATTTTCATTAATGTTTTCATAATATCCTCCTATTCATAGGATTCATTGTATTAAATAGATTGTTAAATATTTGGTTCCATTTATTATACCATGACATGATAAACGTTATCATGCAATTTAACTTCGATAATCACTGTTTAGAAACTTCGAAATATGATAAAATGAAAATGAAATTATTATTGAAAGCTAGGTGACATAGTTGTACCCAATTATAAAACGTATTATTGATTTCATTCTTTCTCTACTAGGATTGATTATTCTTTCTCCCTTATTTTTAGTCATTGCGATTTGGATTAAAGTAGATTCTCCAGGTCCTATTTTCTTTAAACAGAAACGAGTCGGACAAAACAAAGAATTATTTGAAATTTATAAATTTAGAACAATGCGTAGCGATACACCAAGCGACATGCCCACTCATTTATTGGGTGACCCAGCTGCCTTCATCACTAATTCAGGTGCATTCCTGAGAAAAACAAGTTTAGATGAATTACCACAATTAATCAATATTATTAAAGGTCAAATGGCGGTTATTGGACCTAGACCTGCCCTATGGAACCAAGATGACTTAGTAGCTGAACGTGATAAATATAAAGCCAATGACATATTACCTGGCCTGACAGGTTGGGCTCAAGTTAACGGCCGTGACGAATTACCAATCCCTACTAAAGCAAAATTAGACGGCGAATATATTGAACAAATGAGCTTCGCCATGGATGTAAAATGCTTCTTCTTAACCATTAAGAGTGTAATAAGTAGTGATGGTGTAAGTGAAGGTTGGAATGAAGATAAAAATGAATAATAAAAAGGGGCTGGGCAAAAAGTCTTAAAATTAAGAAATCGCATAAAATCATTGTCTTAGAAACAGTGATTTTATGCGATTCTTTTTGTAGTATATTTTTAGAAACTAGCAAAATTCAGACTTTTTGCCCAGCCCCTTTTTTGTTTTAGTTATTATTAAATACATCTCGAGTATAAACTTTGTCCATAACTGGTTGTAGTTCTTCAGATTCACGATTTGCGATAATAACATCTGCATTTTTACTAAATTGACCAAAATCTTTAATCACTTTCATTCCTTCGAAAGTATCACCATCAAATGTTGGTTCATAAATGGCAACTTCGATCTCTTCAGCTTTTAAACGTTCAATAATTCCAAGAATCGCTGATTGACGGAAGTTATCTGAATTTGATTTCATTGTTAATCGGTATACACCAACTTTTTTAGGTTCACGTTTAAGAATTTCAGATGCAATATGATCTTTACGAGTATCATTTGAGGCAACAATAGCTCCCATTAATTCATTTGGAATACCTGCAAAGTTAGCTGATAATTGCTTAGAGTCTTTAGGTAAGCAGTACCCTCCATAACCAAATGATGGGTTATTATAATGATCACCAATACGCGGATCTAAACCTACACCTTCAATAATTTGTTGTGTATCCAACCCTTTAACTTCAGCATATGTATCTAACTCATTGAAATATGAAATACGTAACGCTAAGTATGTATTAGAGAATAATTTAACTGCCTCTGCTTCAGTATTATTCATTAATAATACATTCGTATCAGTGTCTTCTGCCCCTTCTTTTAATAAGTCCGCAACTCGCTGTGAGTTTGGGCTTTCGTTACTCACAATAATACGTGATGGATGTAAGTTATCATATAATGCCTTACCTTCACGCAAAAATTCAGGTGAAAAAATGATGTCCAAACCATATTTCTCACGGACACTCTTAGTATACCCTATTGGAATTGTTGATTTTAATACCACAGTTACTTCAGGTGCATACTTTTTAATATCAGTTAAAACCGACTCTAGCGCATCGGTATCAAATGAATTCGTTTCATCATCATAATCTGTGGGTGCAGCAACAAAAACAATCTCAGCATCTTTATACGCTTCCTCAGGATTTGAAGTCGCCGTTAAATTCAATTCTCTATTTTCAAAAAACGCAATCATTTCTTTATCTTCAAGTGGTGATACTCGATTGTTGATCAAATCAACCCGCTCTTCCAATATCTCTAATGCAGTTACTTGATTATTTTGAGCAAATAATATAGCATTTGCCAGACCTACGTATCCCATTCCAACTACAGTTATATTCATTGTTTATTCCTTTCATATGTTAAATATTCTTAAAACAATCGCTTAATATTTTTAATGATTTCAAATCATCTGTTATTATAAATTAATGGTGAAAATACCTAGCTGAAGACATTAAGTATGTAACAATAAATCCATATCTTAATTTCATAATTAAATGCTACATTTTTTCATCTTTAATTATCTTATTTAACAAGAAGATTAATACAAAATAAATTGAGGCGCAGTAAACAGTCATTACGAAACTATATAAAGCCACTCCAAGATAAGGAGAATCAGAAATACTCCTTGCAAATAAAAAACTTATTAGGACCATCAAAAAACCAATAATATCGATAATTAATCTTATTTGTTGATAGCCAATAATTTCATACAACCTGTTCACTGGTGAAAATATAAAATCAGCAAAAATGGACGGAATCAATATTCTAGTATAAATGCTTGAATTTTCCCATTGAATTCCAAATATATATCTAAATACATATGGTGATAGTATGAATAAAAGTAAAAATGGAACTAAACCTACCATAAATAATTTTTTAAATGTATTCAAAGTTAATCTTTACTGAAAATTATATCAGGTTTTACCTTCGCAAATAGATTATCATATTGTCTCATTAAACTTAAATCTTCTGTAATATTTTTCCCATGTCGATTGATAGTAACATTCTCGTGAATACATCCCACCGACACTAATTCATCAATTTTTTCACCAGGAGGAGACGAGATAACTACCCTATGACCAACTTCCAAAAACGCTTCAACTATTTCCTTTCGAAAATTATAAATAACAACTTCATGATTTACTAAAAATAAAATTGTAGATTGCATAATTATTCCTCTCATTAGAATTAATAATATATTTTAAATTTAAAAGAACTATTAATTCAATTTTTAAATAATTGTGTGAATGATTTTATTATTATTCTGAACTTAATTTCGTACCCAGTTCCTTAAATAATTACGGTTTCCTAATTATATCAACAACTCTATTCAAATAATTAGATGATAAATCAATAGTTAAACTTTTATTGACTAACAATATTCTACTTTTATATTTCTTCAGTCAACTACATTTTAAACTAATTACATTTCTAGAGGTGTTCACAAACAATTCTTTATATACATTATACATCAGTCTAAAGATAGATTAATAGGTAAAAAAGTGAATTAATTCGTTTTCATTTTACAATTGTAACGTTTTATATCATCAAAATAAAAATCGTCTCACTCTCCCATGTTTTGACCATTATATTGCATACTTCTCAAATTAACTTAACTTTATTATACTCAAAATAAAGATAAAAAGCGGTAATAAAAAATAACCACCTAATTCATTTGCCAAAGAATTGATGGTATTATTGTGGAGCATTTTTTATTATACTAATATTTTTTATTTGACTTTTTCAATCGGGACACCAACATAAGTACCTACATGATTAATATCATTGATTACTGTTGCACCTGCTCCTATAATAACCTGGCTAGTTATATTGATGTTATTAATAACACTCGTCCCCGTCCCAATCCAACTGCTTTCTCCAATAGAAACAGTACCTGAAAGATGCACCCCAGGAGATAAATGGACATAATCATCAATTTGGCAGTCGTGGTCTATTGTTGTAGCTGTATTAATAATACACCCTTGTCCTATTTGAGTTTTCGCATTGACAATGACACCAGGCATCAAGACTGATCCTTGTCCAATTTGAACCTTACTACCAATGATGACAGAAGGATGGATTAATGTCGCAATTGAAAGGTTTTGTGCAATCAAATCTAAGATAAATTTCTTACGAACTTCATTTGATCCGATCGCAATGAAAAAATCCGCATCATCATAATTAATATAATCAGAAATTGGTCCACTAATTGTAAAATAGTCATTTTCTTGATTATCATCTAGTATAATTACTTCATGCCACTGTTCCATTGCCAGTGCAATGTCATAACAAACCTTTGCATGACCTCCAGCACCTAGCATAACTAATGTATCACTCATCTTTATTCCCCTTAAATGGCTCCATAGTAACCGATGTGCCTGAATCTATCCCCTCTTTGGCAAATACTTTATAAACTGTTTGGAAGATGATTTTAATATCTAACCAAAATGATATATTTTCAACATATTGTACGTCTAATTCAAAGCGCTCTGGCCAATCGAGTGAGTTGCGTCCGTTAACTTGAGCATAGCCAGTAAGTCCAGGACGAACGTCATGTCTTTTAGCTTGTCGAGTGTTATATAGTGGTAAATAGTGTTCTAATAAAGGTCTGGGTCCAACAACACTCATATCCCCAACTAGAATATTCCATAACTCAGGTAATTCATCTAGGGACGTTGCTCTAAGTGTCTTACCAAACTTAGTAAGTCGAATATCATCCGAAAGTAATTGTCCCGAGGCATCTTTTTCATCGGTCATAGTTCTAAATTTCTTCAGTGTAAATATCTCACCATTTAAACCAGGTCGACGTTGCGTGAATATCACTGGAGAACCTAACTTTACACGAACTAGTAATGCAATTATTAAGAGAATCGGTGATAAAATGATGATCCCTGCTAGCGAACAAACTATATCTAAGGCTCGCTTTATATAATTTTGATACATGTCTTGCATACCGTTCTCCTATCTTTCAAACACACTCAACACGACGTCTACAACTCTTTGTAAATCTTCATCTGTCATCTTTGTATCACTCGGTAAGCAGAGTCCCTTATTAAATAATTCCTCGGCCACATTTGTCCCTACAAAATCATAGTCTTTAAAGACCGGTTGTAAATGCATTGGCTTCCAAACGGGTCTTGATTCAATATTATGGTCATTTAATGCATCATATACCATTTTCGGAGTAATAGTGTCTGAATGAATGATCATCGTACTTAACCAATAATTAGCACGTTCATTATCCCCTTCACGGATAATCTCAATTTCCGGAATGTCTTTAAATGCATTGTAGTAAGTCTCAAATATATGACGTTTTTGTTGAACACGCTCTTCCAACACGTTTAATTGGCCTCGCCCGATACCAGCCACAATATTGGACATACGGTAATTATAGCCAATCTCCTCATGCTCATAATGAATTTCTTGTTCTCTAGCTTGTGTTGAATAGAATACCGCCTTATCAATCATTTCTTTATTATTTGAAGCGAGCATTCCTCCACCGGAAGTGGTAATAATCTTGTTCCCGTTAAAAGAATAAATACCAAAATCACCAAATGTTCCTGTCCACTGATTTTTATAGATAGTCCCTAAACTTTCGGCCGCATCTTCAATTAAGACCACACCATGTCGCTCACAAATTTCTTTTATTTCATCGATTTTAGCTGCTAGTCCGTATAAATGAACCGCGATTAATGCCTTCGGTTTATACTTAATAATGGCATTTTCCACTAATTTTGGATCTAAATTCCATGAACCTGGCTCTGAATCGATAAATACAGGTACTGCCTTTTCATATAAAACTGGATTAACAGTCGCTACAAAGGTTAGAGTTTGACATAATACAATATCCCCTTGTTTCACTCCTGCTAATTTTAATGCTAAATGAATAGCTGATGTCCCTGAATCCAATGCAGCAGTATGATCAATGCCTACTAATTCTGCCACTTCTTGTTCAAATTTATCTACATTTTCTCCTAGAGGAGCAATCCAATTCTTATCAAATGCATCATGTATATATTCAAGTTCATATCCTTCTTTACTCATATGTGGTGAAGCTAATAAAATACGTTCCATCGCCCGCTCCTTTAAAATTTTACATTGTTTTGGTTACTGTTAAATAGTTAGTTAATTATTTGTTTACTTTTGTGAAATATATTTTCACACATATACCATCCATTATACATGAATTTACCTCACATTATTCAATAATTATAGGATAATTTATCAATACTCTAAAAAAATTATGGAACAATTCCGCATACAAAAACAAGCAACCGAAGCTGCTTGTTTTTCGATTGATTCTATTTTAATTTTTATGACTGTCATTCGCATACTGAATAACTGTTTTCTTCATATCATTATGAGATAAATTCTTGAGACTTTCAACAAACTCTAGTGTTTCCTCTATCGGCTGATCAATGACTTGGCCGATAAAGATATTATCATCTAATTGTTTATCAACCAGTTCTTCTCTGGTTAATAACTCTTCATAGAGTTTCTCACCTGGTCGTATACCCGATTCAACAATGCCAATTTCATGTTCATTGTGGCCACTGAGTAGAATCATCTTCTTAGCGAGGTCTAGTATCTTGACAGGCTCTCCCATGTTTAACACAAAAACTTCACTACCTTCAGCGTGAGCACCAGCAAAAATCACTAATCGACTTGCTTCAGGAATAGTCATGAAATAACGTGTCATACGGAAATCAGTGACTGTAATCGGTCCGCCTTCATTAATTTGTTGTTCAAATACCGGGATAACACTCCCACGGCTCCCGAGTACATTCCCAAAACGTACTGCACAGAATATCGAGTTACTTTGTTGGTTCATACCAATGACTAACAATTCCGCAATGCGTTTAGTTGCTCCCATCACATTCGGTGGGTTTACGGCTTTATCCGTCGATATCATCACCATTTTAGGGATACCCGCTGCGTCTACGGCTCTGGCAACATTATATGATCCCCATACATTGTTATTCAATGCTTCAATTGGATTGACTTCCATTAATGGGACATGTTTATGTGCCGCTGCATGATAGACAATGTCTGGTTGATATTGTTTGAATACCTTAAGTATCGCATCATAATCTTGGACATCTGTTATAACTGGGATAAACTGCGTTGATTTATCAGGATCACTCAATAGTTCTCGGTGGATTAAATAGATTGAATTTTCACCGTGACCTAATAATATAATTTGCATCGGGTTGTATTTAGCAACTTGCCTCGCAATTTCCGAACCTATCGAACCACCTGCACCAGTAATTAAAATAACTTTCCCTTCAATTTCATCCAGAATTTGCGATTCATCAAGGGTTATTTCTTCTCTGCCCAACAAATCACTAATTTGGATTTTCTTGCTTTCATTGGTCTGATATTTCCCTTGGATAACTTGTTCAACCGGAGGCATTTTATAAACAGGAACATCTAATTCATTCATCATTACTAAGATTCGCTCATAATCTGTCGATTCCAATGACGGAACGGTTAGGATAACTTCGTCAACATCATAATCATAGACCATTTTCTCTATGACCGATTCATCACCTAACACAAGCACTCCACCAAGGCTGGTACCATGTTTATTCGCATCATTGTCAATAATTCCAACGATATTTAAATTTTCCGGATTTCGGTTAAAATTGCGGACAAACATGGATCCACCATCTCCTGCTCCAATTAACAGGACATTCTTGGTATGTTCGTTTTTATTATATAATGCAATCCGGTAACTATATATCCCGCGCCAAGCGATTCGGTAAAATGCCGTTATGATAGCGGAGAATAGTGCGGTAACGACTACAAATCTAAATGAAAAATTAGTCAGAATCAAACTCATTAATAAGCCTGTTAAAACAATACTGACCGATTGTACAACAAATAAGACAATAAAATCGGTCATATTATGATAGCGCGCGATACGGTTCGCTAACTTAAATTTGTGTGACACAATATTATATGTCACTGTCGTGAGCACTATAAATAAAGCCCAATGAACATTGTTCATCACAATAATATCCGTAAAAATAATATAACTAATGATTGAACCCAGTATCAGGGCAATGAGATCTAAAATTCTCCAGATCATAACCCGACTCATTTTAGATAGACTCGTCACAAAGGTAACAAAACGCTTAATGAATTTACTTCTTTCCATGATTTCACTTCTTCCTCTTGAAATAGTGATAAAACTCTTCATTCTATTGTTTCCAATATTTTAACATAGTTATAAGCAAACGAATAGACCTAACAATTGCTAGGCCTTTATTTGTTTCGTTATTAAATTTTCTTATAATTTTCGGTTGCTTCTTCCAGGGTCATTGTCCGAAGTACGCGTCCTGGGTTTCCAACAATCACTTCACCAAATTTAACATCTTTGATGACGACTGCTCCTGTTCCAATGACCGCATAATCTTCAATTACAACGGGTCCAACTACGTGTGCACCGGGTGCAATAAAGACATTTTCGCCAATAACTGGCGCAACGATTACTTCAGAGCCTTCTTGTCTTTGCTTCCCGAAATTACCACCAATAACGACATTCTGCATGACATAGGTTCCCTTACCAATTTTTGAGTGTTGGTGAATGACTGTCCCTAGTCCATTATGTCCTAAGAATACACTATCATCGACTTTGGCGTCGAAAGGTATATCTACAGAAAATACCGTTCGGTTTAAAATGGTTAAAAATCCGGGTAAAAAAGGGATACCTTTTTTATATAATTTCTTTGCAAGGACAAAGATTCTCATCGCTCTTCCTTGTTTCATAATAATATCATCTCCAATTACTGGTAAAAAATTTGGTATTTCTTATGATAATTTTAGGGTCAATTATTCCCTCAACACTCTATAAATATGATGATACAGTGTTGGACTTAGTTTAAATAGATGATATTTAGACCGTTGAGCCGCAGAAATAAGTGGGTTGTTGGCGAAGTCTTGTTCATATGGTTTAACATACTCCATGGCTTGTTGGGCATACTTATTTCGTTGGTCTCTATCTTTTATGGATGCAATTTTACTAAGTGCACTTGTAAGACCTGTGTGTAGATGTGAGAGTGCGTGATTATACAATGTCGGATAATGTTCTTCAATAATCGGAATCATTCTGATTCGCTCTGTTATATTATCCATTTCCCCTTCTTTAAAGGTACTCTTGACAATCCCTTCTTTGCTTTGATGATAAATATAACTTGGTTTATTCGAGAGTAACATCTTATCCGCATGATGAACACTGAGTAGAGTAGTCATATTGTCTTCATAAATTTTCCCTTCAGGGAATAAGAAGTGATCAAATAATCTTTTATTATAAATCATATTGGTGCTAAAGAAACTAATATCAACTCGTGTGTACAGAATCTCTAAGACCTCTTCTTTATTATCTGTATATAACTCTTTCTCTTCATAATCCGTTGGTAATTGATTGTGTGCATACGGCACAATAAATAGATCCATTGGATAATCTGCTTCATATTGGATAAAATCCGTTAAGAATTCATCACTAATCTCATCATCACTATCAATAAATAGGATATAATCCCCTTTAGCTTCTTTGATTCCTTTATTTCTAGCAGCTGATACTCCTTGATTGACTTGATGATAGGCGTAAATATTAGGGTACTCTCCCGCATATCTATCTATTATTTCTCCACTATTATCTGCTGACCCATCATTGACTAAGAACATTTCATAATCTTTAAAAGGTTGGTTCAATACACTTTGAATCGTTCGGTCGATAACTGCTTCTGAATTATATACTGGAATAATAATAGAAATAAGCATACTTAACTCCTTTTAATGATTTGTTTAATACTTGATGTAATTGTTGACAGGACTTCTAAAATTTCTTGTTCTCGCAGTAAGATTAATAATACAAAGTAAGTTACTGCACCTAATACAATAGATACAGCGAGTGCTATGATTGGTAGAGTGATCATCACTAGATATTGATACGCAACTAAACACACAATACCCATTATAATACCTGCCACAGAAGATTTAAATACTGTTAGCGCAAATAATCGAAGATTTAATTGGCCGACCTTTCTACGTATTTCGATGAATAATAAGATTGTCGTCACAATTGACGCAAGACTGGATGCTAATGATAGTCCCATAATTCCGAATGTTCTTGATAATAGGATCGCTGAAACCACATTAATAACCACACCAAACATCGCATTCTTCATTGGTGTCTTAGAGTCGCCTAAGGCATAGAAACTCCTTGATAACACTTCCCTCAGGGCATTGGCAATCATCCCTACAGCGTAACCGATTAAGGCATATGCGGTTAGTCGAATAGCATCGCCATCAAAATTCCCGCGTCCAAATAGTAAATCGACGACTTGTTCGGGGAAGATGATCGCTCCAACAGTGATCGGGAAAATAATTAAATAAATTAAATTAACGGTTTTACTAATGATTTTCTTAAATGAAACAAAGTCTTCCTGAACGGCGTAATCGGACATAATTGGGAAAATCATGCTCGATACGGACAGTGCAAAAACACTCTGAACAAAGAATACTAATTGGTAAGAATAGTTAAGTGCTGAAATTGACCCAACTGCTAATTGAGATGAAATGGTTCGGTTAACTAAAACGTTAATTTGGTTCACCGACGTTCCAATCATAACCGGCAAAGCCACTTTAACTAATTGGAATAGATACGGATTTTTCGTATCGAGCGTAAACCGATACTTGAAATCATTCTTATAGGCAGCTGGTAATACAAAGAACAACTGGCTCAGTGTTGCGACACTATATGACGCCCCTAAGAGTAATGGTTGATCAAAGTAATAAGCTAAGATAATTCCGACAATAATCGATAGATTTAATGGTATTCCGACTAAAGCCGGAATAATAAAATTACGTTTTTGTTGGAGGTATCCATTAAGTATTGTTACTACCGACGTAAAGAACATACTAAGTAATACAAGTTGCGTCAATTCAATGGTTAAGTTTAAACGTTCACCGTAGAATCCTGTCGCAAAAATTTGCACAATCTGATTGGCAAAGGTATAACCGACATAGAATAGACCCAAAGTGAATAATAAAACATGATTAATGACATTATTCGTGAATTTAATCGCTTCATTATCCCCTTCTCTCAGTCTGACTTGACTGAAAATAGGGATGAAACTCGTAGAAATACCAATAATGATAAAATCATACAAAACTTCTGGAATAGATAGTGCTACCAAATAAGCATCGCTGACTGCCGATGCTCCGAAAAAATATGACAATACGATGTTTCTTGCAAATCCAAATAATTTTGCCAAGATCGTCAGCAAAATAACTGTTATGGTGGTTCTCATATTATTCCTACATTCTTTTATTTATTAACATTCGAATCGACTCCAGAATACCTGATTGTGTAATGATATTCTCCCAAGTTAAATACTCTTTATTAGAGAGTCCCTTAAATTCATATTGATCCAGCTCATTAAAGTTTATTTGAGGCGCTTTATCATCAATAAAATAGAAAGATAGGTTATTTTCTTGTTCAAAATTTCGAACCCATTCGTACTCTGTACTTATAATCTTTAAGTCTAAGGCAACATACTCTAACAATTTTGTTGAGGTTTGTTTATTAAACGGGAATTTGTCTGGTATATAATTAATTCCATATTCAAACTGATTGAGTAATTCAGGAATCTGATCATAATTCTTCTTCCCTAAGAAATTGATGTTATCAGATTCTTGGTATCGGTTCTTAATTTCATCATCCGCATGACCAATCAGATATAAGTTTGCTGTTGTTTGTTTACTGAAATAATCCAGAATGGTTAAAATATCCCGTTCCGGTGTAATCGCTCCTACATAAACAAACCCATTACGCTCAACGGGTTTAGTTTGTGTTAAGAATGCCTCAGCAACTCCCATATCTCTGAAATGGTAAGGAACACCGTCGTTAAATTTTAGCGATTGATGAATATATTTATTCAGGAAAATACGCAAATCTGGCTTTTCATTGAATAGTGTTTTCGCTTTATCTTTTAACTGAGGTAATTTACCTGTAGATAAAGACAAATACTCATGAATGAGTATTTGTCTATCATTTAGTTGACTACGCTTAACGCCGCCAAATCCTTTAAATTCCCAAATAATGTCATAGTCTGCATAATTTAACGTATCCGGAGATAATTTTGAAGAATCAAAAGCCTGGAAATCTGCTAACTGATTGAAATATGTCAGATAGGCATCCACTTCCGGCAAATATGCTTGTTCACTACGCATAAACAAGATTTTAATTCCCATTTTACTCCCCCTCTTTATTCATTCTCTTCAAGTTGTTGATGTAATTCTGCTGGTGGAATTGGATCTGCTAATTCCGGTGCAACATAACCACTTGGTACATACCAGTCAGGTGCTGTTTCACTTTGAGTAATCGGTTCATATGCTTCACCCTGTTTAACCACCGGTGTGTTATTAAATTCTACCGTTTGATTTTGGCGCTCACTAAATGGACCTCTTCGTAAACTAGCCGCTGTTTCAGTACTGTTGATTGATAAAATAATCAGTGAGTCATTAAATATACCTGTACCATTTGTTACTAATTTACTTGGTAATTTTTCCAAGATAACATTGTGGTATCCCGCAACAACTGAGTCACCGTAACTTGTTCCAATTGGCGCTGCACGCCCATCAATTTCTAAATAAGTAATCGTTGAATCATACATGTCAAAACGGTTAATACCTGTTATATTATCTTCACGTTCTTTCTCAGTGTAGTAAGTTCCGTGAACAATCCCATTACGTCCCCATGGTGTCATTTCCATGTTTAGATTGTAAGTACGTTCTTTCAGTTCACCGTTAACCCCTGCTGCGATAAAGTAATCTTTCGCGCGAGTGTTAATATTATCCGCATTCCAATAAACATTACCAGCCATACTCTCAACGTGGAATGTTGTTTCATAATCATAGAAATCTGAATTGGTAATATTTACAGTTGTATTTTTGTCTACTAACCAGTTATTTTTGTTTTGATCTTGAATCGTTCCATTTTCAAGTACTACCCCAATCCATGCTGTGTAGCTTGGATTTCTAGGTGATACTTTACCATTGGCTACAACACGGTCAATATTAATGACTGAGTCTCCTGTATGGCCACCAAAATAGAAGGCCATCCCGAAACTATCTGTAATATCATCCCCACCGACATCGTCGATTAAAACATCTTGGATTGTGACGTCTTGATAGTCATGGATTGAAAGTGTATATCCACCGTACATATGTTGGAATGTTGTATCCACGACGACAATATCTTTAGCACCTTCAATGAAGATACCACGCTGAAGTGGTGTCGTATAAACATCTTCAGGCACTTCCATTACAAAATAAAGGTCTTGGTCATTGAGTGAACCATCGATTGTGATTCCTTCAATTTTAACCCCAACATTATCTTCAGCCATTCTAAGGTCAAAGACAAAATGCTCATTCATAGGTTCAACTTCAGGGTGTAATGGTTTAATCACTGCATTATCCCCTTGGATGTGTATACCTTGAATATTCTCTCCAGTCACGACATAATCTGCGGCAATTAAGTATTCACCACTCGGGATGATTAATCTAATGGGCTCTTGTGCCGCTATTTCAAAGGCTGCTTCAAAGGCAGCTGAATCATCTTCGTTATCATTTGGAACTGCATCGAAATCTTCGACTAAATTCACTTCAGTTATAGAACTCGTTTCTAAAGCAGAGATGGTTGTATCTCCTTCTTCCACTGCAGATTCTCTCGCGGGAACATACGCATTTTCATGTGTTGGATACTCTAACTCTTCATCAGTATTGGTAAAGAAACTGAACGCATTCCATGCTACTAGAAATATTGATAGTAAAGATGTCATTAATTTCATTTTATTTTCCTTTCAAGATTTTCTTGAGTGTATTGTATCCTAATTAAAGAGTCATCTCAATTTATTCCATTTCTTGAACGAATTTAAATGCGTCCACAATGGAATATTTACGGTATTCATTACCGAAATAGTCAAGGTTAGTATCATAAGAAATACCACCAAATAATTTGATGACTAATGGATTTTTCTCAAGTAATCTTATAGGCGGGTTAAAAACGGTTGTCTTGGCTTTATTCTTTCCTCGGTATTCTGCCAGTAATTCTAATAATTCAAGTGTACTAATAGAACGGTCATCTTGAGGAAGGTATACTCCTCGTTCTTGATTTTCAATGAGTAGTCTGATAAATATTGATAGATTTTCGATATATAAGAATCCTTGTTTACTGTCATTGTAAATCTCAGGGAGGAAAGGTAAATTGTCTGCTAGAGAAACAAATTTAGTAATATAATTCCCTGGACAATTTAATCCATAAATACTCGGTGGTCTAACAATTGCTAAGTGGAAGTTATCATCTTCTAATTTAGCCAATTCCCTTTCAGCGATTAATTTACTCTCACCGTAAATATCAACAGGTGCTAATGGTGTATTCTCGTCAATCACATTTCCACTAGGCAACTCTTTGTTTTGACCATAAACGGCCATCGTACTTAGGAAAACAAATTGTTTCACGCCCATTTCTTTAGCTCTTGTCGCTATATCAACGGGTAACTCAGAGTTGACTCTGTAATACTCTTCATCAGAAATTTGTCCGTTCTTTTGATGAACGATGGCCGCAACATGGACGATCGAATCAAAGTTGGAGAAATCAAACTCTTTATATTGGTCAGAACGAACTTCTAGTTCCTCAACTTGATGTCCTGATTCTTCAAGTTCCTTCATGACGTGTGTACCGACATAACTATTCTCTCCGGTAATTAATACTCTCATTTAATTCCTCATTTCTGAATCTGGTGATGGTAAAAGACTATCCTTTTTGCGAGTTAGCTATCAGCCTATTACGATTTGCTAATATTTTATCGAATAAAATTTTACTATCAAAGCTTGTTTCAATATATTCTCTCCCCTTAGCGCCCATTTCCTGAGCCATATCTGGGTTCGTTATCATTTTCTCGATTGCTTCGGTTAATTGTTCTGCATTCTCTCTCTCAACAACTAACCCTGTTTCATTCGGTTTCATTGCCTCTGTTGGGCCAGGGATGTTTGTTACAACCACTGGTACTGCCATCGCTTCGGCTTCAATAATTACCGTACCGAAACCTTCACGGTAACTTGGTAAGACAAAGACGTCAAATGCTGAGTAATATTCTTCAATATCACTGATTCTACCAGGATAAGTTATTTGTGGATGATCGAATGACCAATTATATTCTGGATCATCTTTAATTTCCTCATCTTCCATATCACCTGCAATCATGCAATGAACATTGGGATATTTCGGTAATATTTCAGATAACATATCAAGTAATTCATAGATACCTTTATCTCTGGTAATTCGCCCAACGAATCCAATCAGAAAATTATCTTCTGTCAGATTCAGCTCTTTGCGTCTTTTCTGACGCCACTCTTCTTTCTTATCGATGTCAAATCGGTCTAAATCAATCCCACTGGCACTACCATTCCAAATAACTTCCCCTTTACTCTCATTATAGAACCCTTCATTAAAACTAATTTCCAGGTTCCCATAACTATCGGGTTGAACATTGGTTGATAACGCGCAAATTAATCTTTCCATTGTTTTAAAGAAAAATCTCGGAATCCCTCGTTGAGTAACATAATATAAACCCCATTGACAATATAATCTCACCTTAATTCCTGCTAAGAATGCAGCAATTGAAGCATAGAGTGACGCATTGGGCGTTGAGTATTGCACTAAATCAAACTTTTCTTTCTTAAAGAATCGATACATTTCTATTATTGTTTTGAAACCAGAGAAACTTAATCCTCGTTCCATCCCAATGGGATGGAATTTAAGGTTTTGGGGAATTCTATCGTAAAATGAATCATCAAAGTCTGAGACTACAGTAACATCATATTGATCCTCTTCTGTCATGTATGAATAATAGTCAACAGCAAAAGATTCAACTGTCTTTGAAATTGTCGTAATGACGCAGACTTTTTTCATTATTCATTCACCTTCTTTCCAAAGTTCTCGTTTTCTTTCTATTAGATATAATATTTATAAAAACGATTATAAATAAAATCCAAGTAATTGGTCTAAGTCTCGTCGCCGTTCCAATGTTGTCATTAGAGAAGGCGATAAAACCGTTCCATACTAATCCATGAATTAAGATAATACCTTCAGTATACTGGATATTTCTACGATTCTTGAAGATGTAATACACCATCACTGCCATCCATGTTGTCTCAGCAAAAAATACAATCAGCGTACTGAAACCTGAAATATGCCAAGGTAGTGGTCCAATTAAGTTTCCGAAGAAACTATGAATATATCGGACAATAAACACCATAAAGTTTGGCGTAATTAAGTCAATATTCATCTGACTCCCCGCATCTATGAATTCGATTGCAGAGAAACGGTAAATTAAACCATCGCGCAGCGACTTCTCAACGAAAGGCACTTGAAAATCCATTAAAAAGGTATAATAAAGTACAAATATAGCAAATACCACGCCGAAGAAAATAATCAAGTGTCTACTGGTGTTTAAATAGCGATAAATAAAAATTAACATAGATGACATTAAAAATGATACTAATATGTATGCTCTAAATTGTCCTAAAACGTACAAACTAATTAAGAGAACAACAATGTTCCAATATTTAATTCCTTTGTTGTTCAATATTTTAAGATAATAGTATAAGCTCATTACATATAGCGCATAAATCCACACGTCCCTCAGGATTGAAATGTGAACATTCATCTGTAAACTTAAATATATTGTAAATGCGACAATCAGAAATATCTTTCGATTATAAATTTCTTCTGATTTCTTATTTGTTTCTAGATAGAGATGTTCTACTATCTTTAAACTAAATATAACTAGGACAAAATAGGCAATTAAGTTAAATAATCGAATCATAAAGACATCATTCAGATTTGTTAATCTGATGAAGAAAGCAGAAACGAGTGGGTAAACCGAGGTTCTAATCCATGGTAATCCCCTGAGTATATTTTGTATTTGTTCCCAGTAAAATGCCCCATCGTCCCCGCCACCAAATAGCTGCAATGTAACCCCATCATTACCTTGACGGATTGCCAAGAAATAAACGACTACATTTAGACAGAGGACCAAAAACAGAGAGACACTAAATACTAATAGGTAGGTTAATTGTTTTTTACTCATATATAGCTCCGTTTCTAGTTAAACCACTTCAATCCGAAGAAGCGTTTCTTCTTCATCTTGATCTTCTTAGGGTCTTTAATGATAATGTCTTCCCCATTAATTAATTGGTTGGAATTATTAATATAATAATTAACATAATCAATCGATTGATGCTGCTCAATTAACTCGAATGCTTCCTTCATATGGAAGTTTCGTGAATCTAAATTGTGGACATCGGACGCGATGATATGAATTAAATTTTGATTTAATAATTCAAGACATTTGGCCCCATCTGCTGGATCTAGTAGTGAACTAGCGGTCAGTTGAGTTAAACATCCCATCTCGATTAATTCTACAAGTAAACTTGGATTATTAAATAATTCAGCTTGTTTCTCAACGTGAGCAATAACCGGTGTATAACCAAGGTCAATCACATGAGATAAAGTTTCCAAGTAGTTCTTTGGTAAATTTCTTGAGGGATATTCTAACAATAGATAACGATCATACGGATCTAAAGATAACAGTTTATTATCTAATAACTCATCAATTAAATGATCCGTCACATGAATTTCTTGAGATGGATAAACCTTTAAATTAACGTTATTTTCATCTAAGAAGCTTTGCACTTGTTCAGTTAATTCAAGTACTTCATCTTTTTTATTTAGCCAATTTAATTTTCTATAATGAGGAGTCGCTATGATGTGCGTGATTCCCTCTCTTACTGCCTGCTCAGCCAGTGCCAGGGTATCATCAAAATCTTGTGCTCCATCATCAATTCCGGGTAGTATATGTGAATGAATATCTACTAACATTAATGATCACCTATTCTTCATAATATTCTGTGTAACCATAATCGTCTTGATTATCGTCTGGAACTGCATTAAATATATAACCAAGTATTTTCGCCTCTACGGCGTCTAATTTATCTTTGGTTAATTTGATTGTTTGTTTCTTCGTATAATTATATCTGGCAACTAATACCACACCGTCCACCTTATCTGCCAATATTTGACTATCGGTCACTGGGATTACAGGTGGTGTATCATAAATGATTAAATCAAAATGATTTTTTAACTCGTCCATCAAATCTGACATTTGTTTAGAGTCTAATAATTCAGCTGGATTCGGTGGGATTGGACCTGTTGGTAATAAGTATAAATTATCTTCTGGTCCATTAACAACTATATCGTTCCAGCGGATTGAATTGAACTTAGACGCTAAGATCGTTGATAATCCCTTTTCATTTGGGATGCTGAATGTACGGTGGAGCATTGGCTTTCTTAAGTCAGCATCAACGTATAGGATTTTCTTCCCATTTTTAGAAAAGACATTGGCTAAGTTTGATGAAATGGTTGATTTCCCTTCGAATGGTAAACTTGACGTTACCAGAAGTGTTTTAATTTTCTCATCAATACTAGAGAATTCAATATTCGTACGAATCGTTCTGAAATCTTCAGTGATGACTGAGTTGGGTTTTAAATGCGTAATTAAAGAGGAGCCTTTCTTCTGTTCAGTTAACTTTCTTTTGTTTGCTAATCTCTTAAACATCTATTTAGCTCCTTTCTTCTTTTCTTTTTCTTCTAGCTTTTCTTTCTTTTTATCTTTCTTGTCCTTCTTCTTAACGTTCTTTTTGGTTAGTCGTGTATCTTTTAATTCACGGCCACTTAATTCTCTAATCTGTCCTAACTTAACCAGACCCATTCTCTCGAAGAATGCTTCGTCTCTAATTTTATCATCCGAAATTTCTCTACTTAAGCTTAGAATTAAACCAATAAAGAAACCGATTAATGTCCCAATAATAATATTTACTGGAATATTTGGACTCGTTGGATTCTCGTTTAAGTCTGGCTGTGAAATGACACTCATGCTGCTCTGTTCCTCCGGCAGTTCATAAATATCATTAAAAGTCGTATCAAATGCTTCGATTAATAGTGCCAGGCTTGTTTGAGCATCTTCAGGTTCAGGCAGTGTACTCTCTACAGTAAAGACTTGCGAATTGAAGTTATGTGAATAATTCAATGCATATTCTAATTCGCCCACTGAATAACGATTGTCCATCTGATCTGACACTTGTTGGAGCACCTTGTCACCAAACATGATATCTACGAGTGTATTTATCATGGAAACATTCGTTTGAATATCCAAATAATTAGCTTCTTGTGATTCTCCTGATGATTGATTAATTAATAATTGCGCTTGAGATTGGTATTCTTTATCTAAAACATATTCAGACAAAGCATAAGCACTACCACCCAATAATATTGTTACAGACAGGATCAACAAGAAATATTTCTTTATAAAATTTATAATATCTTCAAATTGTATAAACTGCTCCATATAGTACTCCTCTATTCCATCTAAACTTACAAGAATTAATGCATTTAAACCCTTATATTACCTCATAATATTTTGATTTTTGTATTCTAATAAGCTTTATTTTAAAAAATCCATATACTGTCAATTATACACTATTTATGAATTTTTTTCTTATAAATTCAAGTATTGGGCACAGAATTTAACAATTGTTTCTTTTATGTAAACTAAGCATTTACACCCGTATAAATATATGGCAATTGACGGATGATTAGGTTATAAAAAAACGACTGATTTTACTCAGCCGTTAATTGGAATGAAGTTATTATACAAATTTAATTAGTCTAAGTCTACTTCTTCTTCAAAGACATCTGCTTCTACTAGGAAGAAATCAGTGATTTCAACTGTTACAGTGTCAAAGTCACCACGGTTTGGTTGAATAATTAGACGTGAGTTAGGAGAAGAATCTCTTGGTGTAGTAAATTCAATGATCACTTCGTGCACCTCAGTATCATCTGATTTGAATGCTGATTTGTTATCCGTAAACTCACCATTCTCTTCACCGTCTAAATATACAGTATTATCTTGCCAGATACCGTCTGTGTGGCCACCGAAACTATTTAAATATCCATCAATCTTTTTGTACTTAAATGTCATGACATAGTCAGTTCTAGGTTCTAGAGTGCTGGCATCAACAAGTAAACCACCGTTCTCATTTTGAACTTCAACAATGACACTCTCACCTTCAAATTCAACACTACTCTCACTATTTTCAGAAAAGTTTCTTGTGTTGATTAAATTTTCATTTTCAAAAACTTTCGCTGCTTCCTCGTCTACCAAGAAATCATCTTGAGCTTGAATGATATTACCTGAAGTAAATACTGTTAGACCAACCAACATACTTAAAATAAATTTTTTCATATGAATTCCTCTTTTCTTAATTAGAATATTATAATCTGATTAATTTTATTGTATTACAAACTGATATCAAAGGCAATTTAAACAGAAATAAGTCAAATTTTAGTCTAACAATTTTCTCAATTATGAAAAAGTTCGATTATTCTTCTGTTTTCTTGATCGATTCAGCAAATGTATTGACTTGATAATCGCCTTTTGGATAGACACTTAAAGATTCATCATAATAATAATCACCGAACACTTTATTAATGGTTGTTTGGTTCTTAAGTGCGCTAATAAGTGGATTAAATAATGGCGTCTTATATAGCTTACGGTTATGTGCTTCTGCTATCAGTTCAACCATTTTGCTGGTATTGGTAAATTCCGCATTTTGTGGCCAAAAAACACCATTTTCTTCATTGACTATCATGAGTTTGATGAATTCAGCTAGATTTTCAATATGAATCATTGAACGTTTATTATGGTAATTAGGGAATATTGGCGTTACTGATGCCAATTTGGCTAATTTAGGGTAATTACCCTTAGAGTTTTTACCATATACCATTGGTGGTCTTAAGATAACAACTCGGAAATTATCATCGTTTAATAACATAATCCCTTCTTCTGCCTTAATTTTGGAATCTCCATAAGGATCATCAGATAATGGCACGGTATCCTTAGTAATCTTACCGTCAATGATTTCACTCGATGTATAAACAATTGCCGACGACATGAAGATAAATTGCTTGACGCCATGTTCTTTAGCATGTTTGGCGATTTCGATTGTTAAATCGGTATTAACCTGATAATACAGATCTCTTGCATCTTCTTTGGCATTCGCGTGTGCAATCCCTGCTACATGAAAGACAACATCATAGTTAGAGAAGTCCACTTGTTTCCACTTGTTGTCTCTCGTATCGACTGTTTCAATGTGAAACTTACCGGTCTCTTTGTTCAACCAATTTTCAACGGACGTACCAATGTATGAATTTTCACCTGTGATTAATATTTTGTGTGTCATTTAATCTCCTGCTTTACTGTTTTATATAGCAATATGGGGACTGATTAAATAAATAATCAATCCCCAATAATAAATTACTGATAAACATACCCATAACCATACTCGTCAAAGTTGTCGAGTGGTTGGTCATTCATAATAAATCCGATAATATTCGCATCGATTTTCTCGATTGCTGAAATATTTCTCTTTAATTCTTCTTTCTTAACGTATCCTTGTCTAGCAACTACTACTACTTCACCAACACGTGAAGCCATAATTTGTGCGTCAGACACTGTGTTCATTGGTGGTACGTCATAAATGATGACATCAAAGTTCTCTTCAAATGTATTAATTAAGTGACTCATTTTAGCTGAACCAAGTAATTCTGGTGGGTTCGGCGGAGTTGGTCCACTTGGTAATACATACAGATTAAAATCTGAAATGCGTTTAATAACACGTGATGTATCTGCTTCTTCATCCATTAATAATGTCGTTAAACCAAATTCATTATCCATATTGAATGTTCTATTTACTGTCGGCTTTCTTAAGTCGGCATCGACTAATAATACATTCTTACCTGTTTTAGCCATTGTTAGGGCTAAGTTAGATGATACTGTTGATTTACCTTCAGCTGGGATAGATGAAGTAACGATAAATGATTTAACACTCTTATCGAATTGCGCAAATTCGATATTCGTACGAATTGATTTAAATTGTTCTGATTGAATTGAATTTTGTCTAAATACTGAAACTAAAGGTGCTCCTAAAGCTTGATCTTTAGTAAATTTCTTCTCTAGACCTTTTCTGTTATTTCCAAATAATGCCATCGTTTATTCTCCTCTACTTCTAGTACGACTTTGATTTGAAATTCGTGTTTCTTTCACATCTTTACTAGAAATGCTCGCTACATTCCCTAAGTTGATCAAACCATAGTCAATTAAGAACTGCTCGTCTTTTACTGTTGTATCCGAAAGTTCTGTAATGAATGCAATTAACAGTCCAAGTGCTAATCCGATAAACGCACCAATTATTAAGTACATAATCAAGCTTGGTGATACTGGGCTAGGATTATAAGTTGCTTCAGAGATAACGAAGATATTTGGATCTTCATTTTCATAAATCTCTGTTAATGTCTCTTCGAAGACAACAATTAATAAATCTAAAATAGTCTGTGCGTTTTCAGGGCTATCTAGTGTTACAGTAATCTCAAATGCTTGAGAGTTTTGTGTTTGTCCAACACTGATTGCGCTACGTAATTCTCCAGGAGTATAAATGCCTTGAGAGCGTTCAGAAACCTCGTTTAAAACTGAATCAGCTGTAATAATATCGCTATATGTATTGATTAATTGAACGTTTGTTTGGATCTCATTCAATTGGATTGTTTGTTGCTCATTGCTGTTTTGTTGGTTAACAATTAATTGTGCGTTTGAGCTGTATGATGGCTGTACAAAAAATACCATAAAGGCAGCAGACAGTGCGGCGAATAAAACGGTCAATCCGATAATTTTACCTAGATGACGCTTCAGCATCTGCCATAATTCTAATAAACTAATTTCTTCTTGCATATTTCCTCCATTATTAACGTCACAGAGTGACTATTTATAAAAAAGTTTCATAATTTTTATTATACATTAATTGGATTGTTTTTCCATAATTTTTTCATAAAGAAATCGCTTTAAAATCACTTTTATGAATTTATTTATATGAAATCTTCTTATATTTATTACTTACCCATCATTCAACATTAAAATTCGATGGTTTTGTAATACAAAACACCTCTCTCAATAATATATCTAACATAAGTCTTACTCTTCCTATAACATAATATCATATTTATCTCTGTTAAGAACCAAAATCTCAAAAAAATAACACCTATTTTCATAGATGTTATCTTTTTAATGATTATTTAATGGTTAATTACGCTAGTAAATCTAGTTACCTGTCGTCTGTTCATCCGTTGTTTGCCCTTCTTGTGCTTGGGCATTCGGATCTGTTGGTTCGGTCGATTCTGTTGATTCAGTCGCCCCGTCACCTGTGTAGTTTTGAATCGTTTCTCTTGTTTCAGATTGACTTAAGAAGTACGCATTCATCACTTCATGGGCGATTTCTGTTGATTCACGTCCAGTAGATGCTTCCTCTAAGTAAGGCACGATGACCGTAATCGCAATTTCTGGATTTTCCAGCGGTGCGAAACCAACAAAGGTCGCATTCGTTACTGGATTATTTTGTGCATATTGAATTGGTCCAGCGTAGAATGCCTCTGTCGTACCTGTTTTCGATCCTACTTGGATTGGGTAATTCTCGAAGAAGTAACGAGCAGTACCTTCACTTGTATGGGATACTTGACGCATTCCTTCATGGATACGGTCCATTTCTGCATTTGATAATGGAATAACATTCATTACCTTCGGATCAATTGTGGCGATTGTTCCACCAGGTCCACCATTGGTACTTGGTGAGCGGATTTCTTTGACTAATCGTGGTGCATAACGCACTCCACCGTTAGCAACTGTTGAAACAAATTGCGCCATTTGTAATGGCGTGTACAAATCGAACTGTCCATAAGACAAGTCAATCGCGTTAACGAGTTGGTCTGATCTTGGTGAGAATCCAGTAGATTCAAATGGTAAGTCAATTCCAGTATCTGTTCCTAATCCGAATTCACCTAAATGACCACGGACAATGTCGATGGTATTGCCATCGATTGTTAATGGCCCGTCTTCTTCATGGGACGTTTGACCACCAATCATCATCGCTAATTTAATCATGTAAACGTTGGATGATTTTTGTAGAGCTTCAATATCTGAAATTGGCACTTCGCCAGTACGGTTAAATACCGATGACTTCTCTTGTGAAGCAGCGAATTTCATTGGCTCATCGACGATAATATTATTATCCACTGAAATAATATCTTCCATATAACCTGTCGCTACCATGGCTGGTTTAATACTTGACCCCATACCAAAGCTGGAGTTGATTGCACCTTGTGTATCATCGACAATATCAGTCATATCATAACTATCAGTTGTATCATCGTAAGCAAAACGACGACCCGTGATTCCTAAGACATCCCCATTATTTGGATCCATCGCTACAATATAGACACGGTCATTTAATCCTCGGAATTCACCCATATCAATCAGGGCTTCCTCAGCGATACGGTCTAATTCTTGTTGGAATGTTGAATCAATGGTCAACATAATGTTGTCGCCTTGCGTACCTTCATACATTTGCGTTGTTTGAACATCATCTGACGTTGCGTCAGTTACAATATTATAAAGCGACTTAGTCCCACGTAAGGCATCTTCATATTGTTGTTCAATATAACTAATTCCCACTCGGTCATTCATCGCATAACCACGAGATAATAATTCACCGGCTGATTCACTTGGAATACCACGTTGTTCTGTTGAAACCGAACCTAAGATTGAACGTAACATATCACCTTGAGGATACGAACGTTGCCAGTCAGTTCCGGTTGAAATACCAGGTAGACTACTTAAATGTTCACTAACACGCGCAATTTCAGCGGTCGTTACATTTTGGTTTTTAACTGGAACGGTTGAATACTGTGATGTTCCACCCATGCGTTTGAATAAAGCAACGATCTTCATCTCAGCGTCTGAGAATTGGATGTCTTCTTCGGTTACCTTATCTAATTGGGCTTCGTTTAACGCTGATCCTGTTAATTGTGCCTCTTCATCTGAGAGTCGGTCATTAACAACATCTTGGTTCTTGGCTACGAAATAATCTTGTAGATCACGTTCAGTTAAGTCTGAAATTGGCATTTCGATGAGGGATGCTAATTCCGTTGCGACCTCGATGATTTCAGCTGACCCAACTTCTGATGTGCTACCGCGTGTATAAAAGATGGCTTGTTCAGGGTTGTTGTCTACGACTACTTGCCCCTGTGAATCGTAAACCATTCCACGAGGAACGGCTCCCGTTGAGATGGTTGACTCAGTTTGTTGTACCATCGTTTGGAAATATTCACCATTATAAAGCATTAAATAGCCCATCCTTACGAATAAGGCGATGAATACAAAGAATGCTATTACAAATAGCAGATTCAACCTCAAAGGAACATGACTGCCTTTGGCTTTGTTGGTATTTAATTTATATCTTGCCATTAATCAAGTCCACTTCTTTCTAAATTTTTATTTATCCTTGTTATTATAACAAATCCGTTTGAAAATCAAAACATTGCTTATCTACTTTATCAAAATTTGGTTTGAAATTCTATCCTTTTACTAAATCTCCATAAATTATTCATGGGTTATGACTATTATAAGAAGATACTCCAAAACATTAGGCAGTAACCGGCTATGTTTGATAGAATAAGATAGAATATTTATTGAAGGAGCTAATTATGCAACGGAAATTTCAACCTTATTTATTAAATTTAATTTTGTTTACAGGAATTTTTATATTCATTTGTTTTATGTTTGATTTTGTTCCGTTCGGGAGCGAGACGATGTTAACGGTCGATCTGGGCCAGCAATATATTGATTTCTTCAGTCAATTTAAAGACACTGTTTTAAATCATCCAACAAAATTCTTTTATTCCTTTGAAAAGGGATTTGGTGGCGAGATGGTTGGTTTATGGGCTTATTATTTAATGAGTCCCTTTAATTTGATTTTACTCTTCTTTAATGAAGGGAATTTTGATATTGCGGTGACACTACTGACTTACTTGAAATTGTTAGCTGCTAGTTTGGGCTTTATGTTCTTTAGTCGCCGTATTTACAAATTGAATACGCCGATGTCACTAAGCTTTAGTTTGACTTATAGTCTGATGAGTTATGTGATTGTTTATCTCTTAAATATTATGTGGCTTGATGGTTTGGTCTTCTTACCTCTGATTGCGGTTGGTTTGCATTCGATTGTTGAGCGCCGTCACTATGCTCTATACGTAGCTAGTTTAGCCGTGATGTTAATTGCGAATTATTATATTGGATTTATGATCTGTATTTTCCTAGCGTTGTATGCCCTCGTTGTGGTGGTTGAACGCCAAGAAGCGCATGCTCGTTTTGATTTGAAACAAGCGGCTTTTGATTATGGTGCTTTCATTCGTTATTCAATTTATGCGGTATTAATCGCGGGGGTTATGTTAATTCCAACCGTTGATTCATTATCGATTGGTAAAGGAACACATCAGTCACTGGGATTAACATTGGATGCGACACATAACTTAGCCGATATGATGTCGAAGTCGTTTATTGGTAGTTTTAATTTTGATGAAATGTCTTCAGGTAGCCCTAACATTTATGCAGGGATGCTGGTGATGTTACTGGGATTCAGTTATTTCTTCCAGAAAAAGATTCATTGGCGTGAGAAATTAGTGGCGCTATTTGTGTTAGCTGTGTTCTTTGTGTCGTTTAGATATGATTTAGTGAATAAATTATGGCATGGCGGTCAATTCCCGATTTGGTATCATTTTAGATTTTCATTTACGACATCGTTCTTCCTAGTAGTGTTGGCGATGCGTGCATACACTAAGCGAGCTGAAGGGAAATCGATTTGGTTGCCACTGGCATTACTTGCTGGAATGGGTGGTATGGCCTTTTACTATTTCAATCATTTAGCGGATTATGAATTCTTATCGGATATGAATATTTTCATTTCGCTGATTTTCTTTATTGGTTTCTTGTTGTTACTTCAATACCAGTCGCTGAAACCGGATATTTTCCAATGGTTTATCTTAGCGTTTGTGGTGGCAGAGATGACAAGTAATGCGGGACTGATTCTGTCGGAGATGAGTTATGTCGATCAAAGTAAATTCCGTGATTATACTGTGACGTTGGACGAGGCAGTAGGTCCGGTTCGCCACGGGGACGATACATTTTACCGTTCGAACAAGACGTTCATGCGGACGAAAAATGAAGCGATGTATGCTCATTATCATGGGTTGGATCATTTCGGATCGACGATTGAAGCGCATGTACCGGAATTATTTGGTTATTTAGGGATGCCGGATGGAAATGGTTTTATCGCTTATACGAATGGGACAATTATGACGGATGACTTCTTTAATGTGCGTTATCATTTGGATATTACCGAAGATACAGCCAGTCACACAGCGGATGATGAATATGTCTTATACCGTGAAGGAACGGACTTAGATAATGATAAATATACATTGGTGAGCGAATCGGATCGTTATCTCCTTCGTGAAAATGAGGAACGTTTAGGATTCGGGATTGAGATGAAGCCTGAGTTAGCAGAGTCTGAGGAATTATTGGTGTCGAATGACCCAGTTGGGAACCAGGAAAAGATTCTGGATCTATTAGATTTCTCTGGAGACACGGCGAATTACTTCACGCGTCATAGTTTTGATGATGTGACTTACCACAATGTCCGTGTAACCGATGAGGGTGATGGTGACTATTACACGTATGAAAATGATGGGACGGAAGACGTTCCGGGTTATGTTGAATTAACTTTCAGTACAGAAAGTGAAAATCCTTATTACTTCACCCTACCCTCTCAGTTGGATAAAGATGCAGTGTCATTGCAGTTAAATAATGTGCGTTACCGTTGGTATACGCCTTATCGCCGCCGCCAATTGACGAATGCAAGTTATGGGCAAATAGCGGATGGGCAGACCTTCCGATTCTATATGGAAGAAGAAGATATGACTGCTAACCTTATTTATCTTTATGAATTCGATGAAGCTAGATATGATGACTTAATCGCATCGAAGCAAGATCACTTGTTTGAGGTGGAATACTTTAACCATAATGAGATTATCGGTTCGATCGAGACGGAGCTGCCGGAGAGTCAGGTGTTGTTTACGGTACCTTATGATGATAATTGGTCGGTGACGGTAGATGGCGAGCGTGTTGAGCCGGTGTCGGTGTTGAATGATACGTTGTTGTCGGTGCCGGTTTCGGCGGGTGCGCATGAGATTCGGTTAGTTTATTTCCCGCGTGGTTTGTATGTGGGGATGGGCACGTTGGTGCTTGGTCTTGGGCTGAGTGTTGGCGAGTGGTTGTGGCGCCGCCGGAGGGTGAAAGTTGAAACGTCGGCGTAATTTAGATATGATGGGTAAATAATAAATTTAAAGGTGTGAATTATTTGAAAGTAGTTTTTGATATTCTCAAAACCAGTATTAAACAACCACGTTATGCATTGCAGAGCGTTTCATTAAATAGAAAACAAATTTTAGGCGTGATTCTACTCATTAATCTGTTATTGTCGCTGACAGGGTTACTGGCTGTGTTGCCGGTAGTTCAAGGGATTGGCGATAGTGTCGCTGGTGCGAGTGAGTATGTGCCGGAGTTTAGACAGTCGGCGACTGGGCGTTTGGAGATTGAGGAAGGTTCGAAGCCTTTGTATTATCAGTCAGAGTATTTCCAGTTGGTGATTGATGATACGGTGCGTCGTGACGCGGAGGATGGTTCGATTCCATTGAGTGCTGCGCAGCAGGAACAGATGTCGACGGATACTTATATTAGCTTGTTCTTGTTTGAGAATGTGGCTTATGTGGGTGCGTTGGACAATGTGACGGAGGTGCCGTTACAGATTGATGTGTTCCGGACGCCGAATAATTTGAAAGTGTTGTTGAATTACTATAATAACAATATTGCGCAGTTGATGATCCCGGCGTTTGTGACGCTGTTTGTGGGGTCATTGGTGATGTATGTGTTTGAGATGGCGTTGTTGACATTCTTTATGGGCGTGTTTTCGGCGCCGTCGATGATGCAGTTGAAGTTTGGTGCGCGGTTTAAGTTATTGGTGATTGCGTCTGTGTTCCCTATTTTGTTGGTGGAACTGGTTGGGTTGTTTGTGGCCATTCCGTTGGGGCGTTATTTTTGGGTGACTGTGTTGACGGTGTTTAATGTGCAGCGTATGTTTATGGATCAGTCGCGGTTTTTGAGTAAGTTGTTTAAGAGTGGTGAGTTTTCTTCGCGTGAGGAGTTTATGAGGTATTTGCGTGAGGAGTTTGGGAGAAAGGGAGAGTCTGATGAACTTGATGAGGATAGTTCTGATGACGATTCTGATGGGTCGGATGATAAAGATTCCGATAATAAGAACTCATAGATGATTTTGTATGGCCTTGGCAGGTATGTCAGGGTCTATTTTTTTGCTTTAGCCCGCATACCTGTGAGGCCGGGGGCATTCATGCTGCCGTGGGACCGTCTTCCGCTCTCTCTTCGAGAGGAGCTTCAGACTCTCCTAGCTATTGGATCTGTAGTGCCCTTCGGGCACACAGCTTCAATGCGCTAGTCGTCCTTTGACACGGCGGCTGAATGCCCCCGGCCTCTTCGGTATGCTTGGTTTGTATAATAATCCAGGGTTGGATAAATAATTATGATAAATTCTATTGTAATTGAGAGTTATTCATCAAATTCTTCTTTGGGGGTGGGAGTAAATAGTAAGAGATTGATGTTGGTGGATGGGATTGGTGTGGGTGTTGGGAAACAAGTAACACTTTGATTGTTGTTTGGGGGATTTTGGTGAAACAAGTTGCAGTTTTGGGATTTTTGTTGGTTGTTTTTAAAAATTTGGTGGAACATGTTGCACTTTGTTGGTTGTTGGGTGTGAAATTTGGGTATAGCTAATTTTGAGTGAGTGGTTTTGGTTGGGGTGGTTTTTTGGTTGAGTGCTGTATGGGGATCGGAGTTGGTTTGTTTGGTGGGTGCTGTACTTTTGTAGTATGATGGTGGAAAAGGAGTGGTTTGTGTGAGTTATGAATTGCCTGAGGTTTGGAAATGGGAAGATGAGAGCGAGAGTTTGAGTGGGAATCGTCCGGATGCGGGGGCGCGGTTTGAGCAGCGTTTGCCTCGTGGTGAGGAGCGTTTCCAGGTGTATTCGTTGGGTACGCCGAATGGGATTAAGGTTGCGGTGATGTTTGAGGAGTTGCGTGAGTTGGGGGTTGAGGCGGATTATGATCTGTTCTTGATTCATATTGGTGAGGGCGATCAGTTTGGGTCGGATTTTGTTGAGATTAATCCTAATTCGAAGATTCCGGCGATGTTGGATACGGGTGTTGAGGGTGATTTGCGTGTGTTTGAGTCGGCTTCAATTCTGTTGTATTTGGCGGATGAGTTTGGTGCGTTGATTCCTGAAGATGTTCAGGGTCGTACGGAAGTGGTTAATTGGTTGTTCTGGCAGATTGGTGCGGCGCCTTATGTGGGTGGTGGCTTTGGTCATTTCTTTAGTTATGCGCCTGAGAAGTTGGAGTATCCGATTAATCGTTTTACGATGGAGACGAAGCGTCAGTTGGATTTACTTGATAAGCAGTTGGATGATAATGCGTTTGTGGCTGGTGATGAGTATTCGGTTGCGGATATTGCGATTTGGCCGTGGTATGGGCGTTTGGTGCTGGGTGACTTGTATGATGGGTCTGCTGAGTTTCTGAATGTTGATGAGTATGAGAATGTGATGGAGTGGGCGCGTCGTGTTGCTGAGCGTCCTGGTGTGATGCGTGGGTTGAGTGTGGAGTATAAGACTTTTAAGGATGAAGAGTAAATAAACATTAGTTTTAGGATATAGTTTGTTGTGAGCAGTCGGTGACTGCTCTTTTTTTGTTTTGTATTTGAATGAGTCTCATTAAAAGTCGCATATCTACAAGGCAAGGTGCTGATAAAGTTGGTATAGAATTTGCTTCATACAGCTCATAATTTTCTCCGTGGGGGACGCCTTCATAGCCTCTGGCTATTTCGGACTATTTTGGCTAGAGAACTTCTAATTGCTACGCAATAAGATGTTCTACGCTACGCCAAAATCCCTTTTTCCCACGGGAAAATTATGGCTGTATTGCGCAAATTATTTTGTTAGTTGTGGCCTTGCCTCTGGGGTATGCTTAGTGAGATAGAGATTATAAAGCGTATAAATACAATACTCACCCTACTTCTTGGGGATGGGAGGGGGTTAATGTTGGTAGTTTCATTAGGGGTGGTGGTCTCTTTTGTGGGTGGAGATATATTTCTAGATGGTGAGTAGCAATACCATACTAGTAGGATTTATGAACTGCGGTTCAAGAATGAGGCTTTTTAACTGGGCTAAAAGCGACATTCTAAAAAAGCGGTGGAGTCGCTGGGCGACTCACCATTTTATTCCATTGTTGGTAGTGGTTTATGGATGGTGGGACTAATTATTTGGGTTGTGATTAAAGTTATTCCAATCTTAATACCAGATTTTCTTCAACTGCCCTCTTTATTGTAATAATTTCCAAAGTGAAAAATAAACACGCCCTGCCTTATGTGGCTAGAGCATGTTGTTTAGGATTTTCAAGAGAGCTTTGAGGTCGCATGGTTTGTCGTCAATTTTGTAAATGTCGTCCAAAATAAAACCCGTTTCGGATCGATTTGTATAATATGTTTTTTCATCCACTAGAAACTCTAATTTGGCTTGCCCTATGAATCCAGAAAGATATGCGTAGCCTGTGAATTTTGAATACTCTTCAGGTTTTAAGATGACACAATCGCTCAAAATTATCGTTTTGTGAGAGGGATAATCTGTAAAATCAATTTCGTTTGTTTTTAAATCAATGAACAATTTCGTATATTCAATGTGATCAAAACTCGGGATACTTTCATCAATAAAATAGGATTTTAATTTCGTATATATTGCTGTTTCTTTATCTCCTACCAGAGATTTTTCAATATAGTTGAAATCAAATTTATCATTAATCTCTAACAACATTCGTATTTGACTGAGATAACTACGTTCGTTCCAATGAGCGACACCACGAAGGCGGTCTAAAAATATATCTTCTTTTGCTTGAATTGGGACTCTGTAACCTTCTTTAATTTCATAAGTTGACACTTTTTGATAATCTCCTGCGAATGGTGGAGATGGCGTTTCAACAAATATTTCTAAATCATTGTGGTACCAATCTTTTCCTTTTTTAGTAAATCCCAAAGTATTCATAGTTTCGAGAAAAATTCGATCATTATCTTTATCAATAATGATATCAATGTCAGCTGTGATGTAATTTGACGCTGTATAATAATCAAGACTTAATCCACCAACGACAACAAAATTTTCATCAGTATACCCTTTTTTACCTTTTAGTAATTCTTGATATAATTCATGAATTATTGACGCAGCAATTAAGAGTTTTTCTGATTGATTTTGTTGGTGAATTAAGTCTTCAAATGCTTCTTTATATTTTGTTAAGTTCAATTGGATCACCTTTGGCCCATTCGGTTAATTTTTCCTTTTCGTTTGGATTTCTTGGGCGCTGCCGTCCAGATTTTAATTCAGGAAAAAGATTTACCATGTAATTTTCAAACCTGACGAGTTCTTTCAAAGGAACTTCTACTTTTTCAGTTTTATATTTATTATTTTGTTGAATTTTATTACTCATAAAACTTCCTCCTCTCTTGTATAGTTATTATACCACCAACAAAAAGTAGTCACAATGATTTGAGGATCTCGTTGATATTTATTCCTTAATTGATATAGGATATGAGTAACAACTTTACATTTTGGTTGAGTAGTTACTCAATGCCATAGGATTCGGGTAATAACTATTAATATTTAATGGGTTATTATCCGTTTTTGTTCTGGCTATAAATTTTTGATGCGTTCTGTTTCACGGTCATCGATCGTATAGGTACCTTCATCGAGTTTATTGATTATGCTGAGGAGCTGTTGAAATAAGAGCAGCATTTTAGTTTTATCCTGCTTCTCTTGTTTCTCGTCAAAATATACTGGCTGGTCGTTGTGGTCAAAATGGTAGTATGACGAGTATAAATCTTGGATTTCTTGGTGTATGGCCATGAGTTGTTTATTGTCTGCTAGTTTTTGCATGTGGTAGTTATATTTTTTTGTTTCTTGATCGTAAGTGCAGCCCCAAATTGGTCCTGCCCAAATGTCTAACATGATTCTGACTGTATTATTAGACATAGTGTCCTCCTCCTTTGTTTATGATAATTATTCAGAATTGCGGGACTGAGAGATACTCTCCATTTTTATTGATTATATTAAACTATAGGATACGGGTAACAACTTTGGTTTTTGGTTGAGTTGTTATTCAAAATCACAGGATATGAATAATAACTTTTTATTTTGATTGAGTTGTTATTCAAAACCATAGGATTCGGTGAACAACTAATAGATTTCAGATAATTGTTACTCAATATTGAGGGAAGTCTAATCAGTGTACCAGCCTATCATCTCTCCCCTCTTCACAGACTAAAATATAGGAGTCGCTGGCGGCTCCTGGGTGGAATTTTTATTGACTAAGCCACCCATTGTTTTCGGCTGGTTTGCCTTTGAAGTGGGAGGTCCAGGGGTTGCCTTGGACTGTGAATCGGAGGGGGGCTTGTTGCCATTCTTGGGCTTTAGTGCTGAGGCCGATCCTTGGGCTGGTTTCGATGGTGTGTGCCTTCCTTTTCCTTGAAAAGTCTATGTAGAGTGGGCATTGGGTGGCGGGGGTGCCGTAGTGGGTTTTGTCGATGGCGAGGGCTTGGCAGAGTTTGCCGGGGCCGTTGGTGAGGTTGTAGCCGGTTTGGCCGCCTCGTCGGGCGTGCATGAGGTCGATGCCGTCGTCGGGTTCGAGGGCGCGGATGAGGACTCCTTGGCCGACGCCTGCGGGTTGGGTGACGAAGTTGATCGAGTGGTGGCCGCGGATTTGGTAAATGTAAAAGTGGCCGGCGTCCATGTACATCGCTTCGACGCGCGGGGTGCGGTGGCCGTTATACGTGTGGGCGCCCTTGTCTTCTGCGCCGAGGTATGCCTCGACTTCGACGATCCACCCCGATGCGACGCCTTCTGCCGTTTCGTGGACGAGTCGGTATCCGAGGAGTTCTCGGGCGATTTCGTCGGTTGTTTTGGTGAAATCTTGGTAAAACATATTTATCTACCTTCGATCTCTAATTGGCCGAAGATGTTGTCGATGGTGTCTTCGAATGCGAGGACTTCTTGTTGGTTGTTGACTTTAATGGGGGTTTTGTTGATCACTGCTAAGTGCTCCCCTTCAAAGTATTGGACGAATCCTGCTGCAGGGTAAACGATGAGTGATGTGCCGAGAATGACGAGCATGTCGGCTTGTTTGATGGCTTGGATTGCGCCTTTGACTGTGTTTTGGTCAAGTTGTTCTTCGTACATGACAATGTTTGGGCGGACGATGCCGTTGTCGTGTGGGCAACGTGGGACGCCTTGATCGTCTTTTTGTAGTTGATCGATTGTGAAATATGTCTGGCATTTTGTGCAGTAGTTGTCCATGACGTTGCCATGTAGTTCGTAGACTTCTTGTGATCCGGCTTTTTGGTGTAGTTCATCAATGTTTTGGGTGACGACTGCGACGTGTTTGCCTGTTTTTTCCAGGTCGGCAATGAATTTGTGCCCTTCGTTTGGCTCTGCGTCTTGATAGACGAGGTTGTTGAAATGAAAGTCAAAGTAAATTTCTGGGTACTGTTTGAAAAATGAGTACGAGATGACTTGTTCGGGTGTATATTTGTGGCCTGTCTCTTGCATGAAGATGCCGTCGGATGAGCGGAAGTCTGGGATGCCGCTTTGGGTGGACATACCGGCGCCACTGAAGAAGACGATGTTTTGTGATTGGTTAAGGGCTTGTTGGAGTTTGGTTATGTTTTGTGTCATGGGGGTTGGTCCTTTCTTTGGTTTTATTAGTTATTGATATTGTCACAAATTGGTTTGGGTTAGTCAAATGATGGGGTTCCTTACCGTATACCTGCGAGGCGCGGGCGATTATAGTTTGTAGTGAATTTGCTACATACAGCTCATAATTTTCTCCGTGGGGGACGCCTCCATAACCTGCTGAGCTTGTTGTTGCTTTAGCAACTTTACAAGCTTACATGCTGGAAAATCTGCAGTTAAATGAATTTCCAAAAATTCAGATTAACTTAGATCTTGATTTATTGCAGATTTAGCTGCGGTTATTTCGGACTATTTTGGCTAGAGAATACCTAAGCGCTTTGCGCCAAGGTATTCTAAGCTCGGCTTGTTTTCACAATATGAACTATATTTATATTAATTGGTGGTTATTTATAAAAGTAAATTTATTACGCATACAAGTCTGTAAGGCACTAAAGTGCCAACAGCCTTAGTAGCTACGCCAAAATCCCTTTTTCCCACGGGAAAATTATGGCTGTATTCCGCAAATTATTAAGTTAACTCTTCCCGCGCCTCTTCGGTATACTTGGTGGGTATACTTATAATAATTATATAAATAAGAACCAAACCCAGTTGGTTTGAGCGTAGAAAATTCAATTGAGATAGTAGTGAACTTTTCGTTGTTTGAGTCAGGTATCGAAAACAACTAACACTTTGTTGGTTGTTTCGAAAATAAAATGTAAACATGTACCAGTTCAGTCAATTTTGTTGGATGTTTTTGAATTTTTACGTAAACAAATAACAGTTTATTGGTTGTTTCAGCATTTCGATCTCTAACAACCAATAAACTTGAAAATGCGGTGGTCAATTTCTTCGGAAATTGACTTCTTTTTGTAAATGGAGCTTTTAGGCGTGGCCTAAAAGCTTTGTTTTGAATGATGTGGAGTCGCGGGGGCGACTCTTTTATTTTGATTCCGTAGTTTGTAGTTGGAATTTTGGTTTGGTTTATCACAACTTGGGCTGCGGGTTTAAGTTGTGATAATTTCAAGCTGATTTCTATCTTAACTTTCTGTGTTGCTTTGAGTTCTGATAATAATAGATGGAATTTTATCTCAACTCGGTGTGTGGGGAAAAGTTATGATAATTGGGTAAATAATTTATAGCAATTTCCGATATTTTTCACATTTTGGAATTTTTCCCCTATTTATAAGTATAGTGATTTTTTGGAAGAGCTATAAAAAAATTTGAAATGAGGGTTTTGTGATGAATTTAAAGGTTAGTTTGAGTATTGTGCATAAGGATGATTATGGTACTTTTAATGGGTTGTTTGATGGGTTTAATGAGGTGATGTTGAAGTTTCCTGGGAATGCGATGGAGTTTATTGGGATTTTGAGTAATTTGGATAAGCAGGCGGCGCATGATTCGGGTAATGAGGCTTTGGCGGTTTGGCAGGAGGATTTCCGGGTGGTTCAGGAGAAGTTTCAGGCGTTTGATTTTGAGGCGTCGTTTGTGGAGGATCTTGGTTTTATGAACTTTTATGCGTTGGAGTCGTATGTGAAGCGGAATGTGGTGCCGGCGTCTGCTGAGATGATGCCTGATTTGGTCGAGTTTTCGGCGGAGCAAGCTGCGCAGTTATTGTTTACGGCGCGCGGAATTTATGAACGTTGGTCGAAATCTGGTCAGACTGATTTGGCTTTGGAGTTGATGCCGGTTGAGATGAATTCACTGGGCGCGACTAATCTTTTTGATGAAAAGTATTTCGCTGATATCTTGGGCTTGGTCAATTTCTTGGATGAGAATATTGAGTTCTGGCGCTCACCGGATTACGTATTGTTGTATCGCACACTTGAATAGGAGCCGTACACTTTTAAAGAAAAAGGGGTTGATACGTGATATAATGGGGATGAAGAGGTATTTGCCGACGAATGATTTGTTGTTTAAAAAGACGTTTGCGTCTGCGGGACACGAGGAGATTTTGATTGGCTTTTTGCAGGATGTGCTGCAGGTGGATGTTGAAAGCGTCAAGGTGAAGCAGCCTTATCACATCGATCAGTTCAAGTATGCGTTGGAGCCTGGGGCGTTGTTGAAGACAGAGGTTGATTTGTTGGCGACGAGTGCTTCGGGTGAGATTTTTACGGTGGAGATGCAACTGTAGGCCCATGATTATTTCATTGAGCGTACATTATTTTATGGGGCTCAGGAGTATACTGAGAATTATAAGGGTCAAGGTAAAAAGTCTAATCATTATTCTAGTTTGCTTAAAGTGTATAGTATCAGCATTTTGGAGCGTCCCCTGTTTAAATCGGACAGCCGGATGATTCGTCACTTTAAATATTTTGATGATGAAACTTATGAAAAGTTGGAAGATTTGGACGTTCAGACGATTGATTTGGTGTACTTCCAACTGAGCGGGACGTTGTCCCCTCATCCAAATGTAAAGTATTGGAAAGAGTTTTTCTTGACGGGGAATGTGACTGATTCAGCCCCGGATTATTTAAAAAACGCGAGTCAGGAAATTCGTTTTGTGAACTTGAGTCAGGAGGAGAAAATGATGGCAGAAATGATGAGCAAACGCGAAGCCGATTATTGGGCGCAGATTACGACTGCTGAGGATAGAGGGCGCGAAGAAAAACAAATTGAAGTAATTCATGAATTTTATAACAATGGAGTAACGATAAATGTTATTGCTAAATCTTTACATATTAGCACTGATGAAGTTAGAGATATTTTAGATTTAGATTAATCGAGTTAGTTTTAAGTTCGAAAGTATGAGCAAAAGAGCTTATCTACAAATTGATGCTCTTTTGCTTACGTTTTTATCTAGAAATTTTTCCGACCTGCGCCGGATTATATTAAGAAAGCTGCTCGACTGACTCAATTTGTCAATCTAGATCAGGAGGAAAGAATGATGACTGAAATTATTAATAAACGTGAAGCTGAATACCGTGCTAATATTTCTACTGCTGAGGATAGAGGGATTGAACGTGGAATCGAAAAAGTTATATTCCAACTTTATAGAAGTGGTCTGACGGTAGATACCATTGCTGAACATACAGACTTTAGTGTTAATGAAGTAAAGGATATTTTGGAAAAAGATAGTCTTTAAATGAATACATAGTAATAAACAAAGCAGCCGCTGATGAAGTGGCTGCTTTTACCTTTAGCCATTGGCAATTTTTTACCATTTTTCCACCCCTTTTTAAGCTGGACAATTTGCTTATAGTCTTCTGCTCGTTTTCAATTTAAGTTTGTACGCCAAGCCACCAGCATAAAAACTTTAACCCATTTTCCTCTCAACTTTGTACGCTACGACCCCGGCGTAAAAACTTCAGCTCATTTTCCACTAAACTTTGTACGCTACGACCTCTGCGTAAAAACTTCTACTCATTTTCCCCTCAACTTTTTACGCTGTCCCTGCTCCAGATCATCATTTTTGGAAAGTTCCATATTTTTCATTTTTTCTTTCCACATTTTTATGCATTTTTGAGGATTGTTATGAAAAATAAATCCAAACTTTCCAAAAAACTCATTTAGACCATAAAAAGCAGAACACTCGATTTGAATGTTCTGCTTTCTTCAAATATATTACAACAACCCCGCAAACTGATTCTGCTGGTTATCAATATAATCACTATCGATCGTTTCGACAGTGGTGTTTGCTAGCGCGTCGGCGATGAGGCCTTCGATGTCCAATCGTTTTTCCATTTCTTCAATCGGTGCTAGTTTTGGTTTTGTGTGTGGCGCAACGGGTGCGAAGACGGTACAACAGTCTTCGAATGGTTCGTTGCTGATGTCATGTGTGCCGATTTTTTCGGCGAGTTCGATAATTTCAGTTTTGTCCATTGCGATCAGTGGGCGTAGTACTGGCGTGTTTGTTACTTCGTTGATGACGACCATTGAGTCGATTGTTTGTGAAGCGACTTGGCCGAGTGACTCGCCGTTGACGATGGCTTGTGCTTTATTTTGGACAAGCAATTCGTCCATGATGCGCAACATGAAGCGTCGTGTGACGGTCATTGATGCTTGGTCTGGGACATTGTCGCGGATTGCTTCTTGGATTTTTGCGAATGGGACATTGTGAAATTTCATTGGTAAGCCGTACTGCGTTAGGACTGACGTCAATTTCTTTGTCTTTTCTAGTGACTGTGGGCTTGTGTAAGGTGGGCTTGAGAAGTGCACGGCTTCAAGCTCCAGGCCTCGTTTTATCATTTGGTAACCCGCGATCGGAGAGTCAAATCCTCCCGATAGCATGAGCATTCCTTTCCCTGACGAGCCGTAAGGCATTCCGCCGATTCCTTGGTAGTGGTTGAGGGAGAGGTAAGCGTCGCGGTCTTTGTGGACGCTGACGGTTAATTTGTGGGTTGGGCGTTTCATTTCGACGGCCATTTCCTGGTAAACTTCGCCGACGGCGCTCCCTACCTCGCGTTGGATGGCGTAGCTATCGTATGGGAAGTCTTTGTCCTGTCTTTTCGCTACTATTTTAAAAGTGTCGCTTGGGGCGATTTCAATGGCAGCGAATAGTTCTAAAGCTTTCGCTTTAATCTGGTCAAGGTCTTTATCTACTTGGTAAACGGGTTCGAATCTCGAAATCCCTGGGACATTTTTCAGGATTTCAATGATATCTTCGTATGGCGTTTCGTCCCATTTGACATACATAAAGTCAAATTCAGGTTGAATCGTTACTTTTTCCAGATGTTTGGTTAAGTGGCGAATTTGGTCAGCCAACTTACGTTGGAACATTTTGCGATTTTTACCTTTTGTCGATAATTCACCGTAATGAATAATAATTTGTTTCATGTGTCACCTCTAAAATTTATTCGTAATATGTGGGATTTGTTTGATTAAATAATCCACTTCTTCTTGCGTCGTTAAAATGCCCATACTCATGCGGATGGCAGATTCTGAAATTGAATCTGGAATGCCCATCGCGCGGAGCGTTGCGTGTGCGGAACGGCGTCGGCTTGAGCAGGCACTGGTTGTTGAAATGAAAATATCTTTTTCTGCAAAGGCATGGACAAGAACCTCACCTGGAATGCCTTCATAAGAGGCACAAATAATATGTGCCGATGATTCCTTAGGTGTATGAATGTTCCAGTTGTTATCTTTTAGTGCCTCGATAATTTGTTGTTTGTATTTTTCAAGTCGTTCGTGAGTGTCGGCTTGTTTTTCTGATACAAGTCGCAGTGCCTTACTCATCGTAACAATTGCGGCTAAGTTTTCAGTGGATGAGCGTTGCCCTGATTCTTGTCCTCCACCCATAATCATTGGGTGGCTGGCAATACGTTTACGTTTGGCTAAAACACCCGCCCCTCTAACAGCATGGAATTTGTGACTTGAAAGTGTCACAAGGTCAATGCGGTTATTGTGAATCGTTGCGAGTTCACTGGTTGTTGCTTGAACAGCATCAACATGCCAAGCTGTTGTTGGATATTTCATCAATTCCACACTCATTTCGATAAGTGGCTGTTTAGCACCTATTTCATTGTTGACCGCCATCGTCGAAACAAGCAGTACATCGTTATCTAAAAGGTTGGCGAATTTATCCATATCAACAAGTCCTTGGTCAGTCACTGGAATTAAGTCTACTTTGAAGCCTTGATGAACCAGTCTTTCAATCTGAGCTGTCATTGATCCATGTTCAATTGATGAAATAAGGATACGATTTTTATCAGGATGGCGTTCTTTAAGTGCTTGAGTAATTCCTGTTAGCACCCAATTATTCGATTCCGTCCCACTTGATGTGAAGTAAATTTCACTCGTATCAAAACGTAAAATCTCTGCAACTTGTTGACGCGCCTGATTTAACAGCTGACTCGCCTTCTCCCCAAAGCTATGTACACTCGAGGGATTGGCAAAAAATTGTTCACTGACAGTCATGTAAGTTTGTAAAATATCCTGTGTCGGCTTCGTCGAAGCCGCATTGTCAAAATAGTACATCCAAAACCTCCATTTATCTAAATTAATATTGTTTTTGTCTTTTCTTTATTTATAAGTCTAAAATCATTCTACTAAAGAATGCACGCTCTATATTATACGTCAATTGCGCGCATTATTAAAGGGAATTGCTGGGATTGGTGATTTGAATTTAGGGTGCATGCAGAAAATCTAGAGTTGTTTTATTGAGATTATGTGCGGATGCGGATAATCTACTCTTATTTTCATGGGATTATGTGCGATCGCGGATAATCTACTCTTTATTTCATGGGATTATGGGTGAACGCAGATCTTCTGCGCTATTTTTCATGGGATTATGTGCGAACGCGGATAATCTACTCTATTTTTCATGGGATTATGTGCGATCGCGGATAATCTACTCTTTTTTTCATGGGATTATGTGTGAATGCATAAAATCTATTGATTTTGAGTGACCTTTTTATACGAACGTATAAAATCTATTGGATTTGACTAACCTTTTTATACGAACGTATAAAATCTATTGGATTTGACTAACCTTTTTATACGAACGTATAAAATCTATAGGATTTGACCGACCTTTTTATACGAACTTATAAAATCTATTGAATTTGACTCACCTTTTATACGATACCATTGTAAGTTATCTCAAAATCCCCTTCTCACCAGCAACAACTACACACTATGGGATAAAGCAGAAGTCAATTTCCTCAGAAATTGACCTCATCTTTTAAATGAGGCTTTTAGCCGACGGGCTAAAAGCTACCTTCTTTTATGTAGTGGGAGTCGCACGGCGACTCCTACATCTTATTCCACAGTTGGCAGTAGTTTAATGATCCCAATACTATTCAATAAGGAAGTAGAATAGCCTTTCAAATCACATTCCAATAATAATCTCCTACTACTTTTTATACAATGTTACAATTTATTAATACATCCAAGAATTTCTAAGAGACAATAATCCCAATACCAACTAAGCATATTGAAGAGACAAGGGCCATGAATGCGCCGTGAAATCTGGGTTCCTAACCGTATTAGAATTTGTGCGACCATAGGGAGCTATCAAATTCAATAGGTTAGGAAAGTCTGAAGCTCCTCCGAAGGAGAGCGAAAGACGGCTCCACGGCAGCAATGAATGGCCCTTGTCTCGTAAATATGCGACTCACTTTCAGATAAATCAAAAAAGAGGCCCGGATCGGAGCCTCTTTGATTGAATATTAATAGATACGATTTTGCTTTTCTTGGCGGTACATGCGGCGTACTTGTGTTGGACCATCTTGGTCAACGCGGTACAGTGCTTTCTCGATCACATTTAAAGCTTCGTCGTAGCGGTATTGTTCGTAGAACAAGTACTCTGCTTCGTCGATCGCATCATCCATTTCTGGATAATCATAACGGAAACGGTTTGAATGTTGGATCATGTATTCCGTTAAAATTGCGTTATCTACAATACCTTCCGTCATTTCTTCTAGACGGTGCATATCTTCTTCAAGACTGTATTCTAAATTCTTTACTTGGCGCATGTCGACACGTACTTGATTTAGCTGGCTAGCTAAATATTCGATTTGGTCGGTTACGCGGTAGAAGATTTCATAATACATTTCTGATAAGCCAGGTAAGTTTAATTTCTCAAGACGGCGTTTCATGTTACGCATATCTAATTCGTATAAGTCTAGATTGCTCTTCGCGTCTTTTTCCTCTTTACTTAAATTACTTAATGATTTAACAATTTCAGTTTGTTCTTCGTCGATGTCGGAAATACGGCGATCAACTTTGTCAATTTGTTTAGCTAATTGAGTGAACACAACTTTATTGTTATCTAATTCATCATTGAATTCAACCATTTTGTTATACTGTTCAGCAATTGCTTGTTGGTATTCTTTGATACGTTCTGGTTGGTCTTCATGTAAGATGTAATTTTGAGAAATTCGGTCAACTTCGATTGTTGCGTAATGGTTGTTTTCCGTTACGGCATCGAATTTTGTTCTTAATTGGCGTAAGTGATTCAATACATATTGTTTTGCTTCAACTTCAGCTCCGAGGAAATCATAAATTGAGTTGATGTCTCGGTCTGCTTTGTCCATCTTAGTTTGCGCTTCTTTTAAGTCAGCATTTTTGATGTCTGTTTTAGCATTATTTAAATTTTCTTGAATTTCATCAATTTGTTCCGGTACATTTTGTGAATCAAATTGATACTTCTCTTCAATCATCTTTTCATAGCCTGAGCGTAGATCTGCAAGTGAATCTTCATAATCATTTTTGATTGTATCGTACATTACAGGGATTTTTTCGATAATTGATTCGAGTGACGCTAAGTCTGACTCTATTGTGCCTAACATATCTTCAGCTTCGAGGTGATCCCCATCAGCTGTTAATTCGTTGTAACGGCTAAAGTTTAATTCTAAGTATTGAATATTTTTCTCTAATGTTTCAATGGCTGGTCCATAATCGAAACTATGGTTCATTACGCTCTTACGCGCTTCATTGTAACGTTCAAGTAATTCTTCGTTTTGTTCTGCGTTGTCGTCAGGTACTTGAAGTAGAACTGATAATTCAGTATCTAATTCTTCGACTTGAGCTTGTGTTTCGTCCATTAATGCTTGAGCGTCATCAATCGTGCTCTTTACATTAATAATACGCATATTGTCGATCAGCGTTTCTGCTCCAACGATGGCTGAATCAATTTCAGTTAGTTTGAAATTTGTGATTGTTTGCCATGTTGCGTTTAGACTTTCGTACTTACGCTTTGTTTGTCCTGAAAGTTCCATGTTTTTTAGAGTAAACAATTGATCAGCGACATTTACGCGTAAAATCTCTTCTTTTCGGTTATCAAGTTCAATAATATCATTTTTATATCGTGTTCGTAAGTAGTAAGTGATAAAACCAACGATAATGACGATAATTAAAATGATGAATAAAATATCAACAAAAGACATCTTCTCGCTCCTATTCTGTCAAATGTTAGCCACTTGCAGACTAAATATCACCATAAATTATAGCATTTAATCTATTCTTTTACTAGAAAAAGTCATGTTTTCATGAAATTCTTTAGGTTATGGAATACTTTTTTCTCATTAATCGTTTGGTTGAATACAGATAATTGGTTTGGGTCCGTTTTACGAAATAAAAAGCGCCCTGTTGGACGCTTAAAATAAGTTAGGATTAACCTAATTTGTTGTAGTACTCAACGACTAATGCTTCGTCGATTTCTGCATTTAACTCTTCACGTTTTGGCATGCGAGTTAAAGTACCTTCTTTTGAGTTTTCATCGTAAGATAAGAAGTCTAAACGGCTTACTGTAGATTCTAAGCTTTCTTTGATGATAGCTAAACCTTCTGAGCGTTCGCGTAATCCGATTACTTGTCCTTCTGATACTAAGTATGAAGGGATGTCAACGCGTTTTCCGTCAACTGTTACGTGACCGTGGTTTACTAATTGACGCGCTTGACGGCGTGTTGTAGCAAATCCTAGACGGTAAACGATGTTGTCTAAACGAGTTTCTAATAACTCCATAAACGTTTCACCGTGTTTACCTTCCATAGTTCCGGCTTTGTCGAATAAAGTACGGAATTGACGTTCGTTAATGCCATACATGAAACGTAATTTTTGTTTCTCTTGCATTTGTTGTCCGTATTCAGTTAAAGATTTACGTTGGTTACCGTGTTGTCCTGGTGCGTATGGACGACGTGCTAATTCTTTCCCTGATTCTGTTAATGAAATACCTAAACGACGTGATTTTTTCCATGATGGTCCTGTATATCTTGCCATTATAAAATTCCTCCAATATATTTTGTTTTGGAGTAAAATAATTTGTTTAAAAATCGAATGCGTGCAGTCCTACTCCTACTTTCGCTTGTTGCAGCCGCTGTTACTTGTAGACCTTAAAAGGCTCGGACTGTTGACGCGCTTTCTTTTTTAATGCTGCATTATTTTACACAAGGAATAGTGTAACATGTGGGGAGGGAGAATGCAATACATTGTCATATATTTTATTTAGTTAATTTGGAATTTGCTTCATACAGCCAGCACTTTTCCGCGGGGAGTCGCATTTTTACGAGGAAAGGACATTCATAGCGCTGTGGGACCGTCCTATGCTTGCTGAGTCCGTTGTTGCTTTAGCAATTACGGACTTACATGCGGGAATATCTGCAGCTAATCGAGATAATGCAATTAATAATTAAACATGATTTAAGTCATTTGCAGATTTAGAACTCTCTGCGAGAGGAGCGTCGGACTTGACTAGCTATTGAATCTGTTGCTCACTTCGTTCTCACAGCTTCTAATACGCCAGTTCATCCTAATTCACGGCGCATGAATGTCCTTTCCTCTGCGAAATGCTTAGTTGGCATTGGAATTATTGTTTTACAATTATGAAATACTAATTGCAGATGATATTGTCATTCTACCATCTTATCTGAATTTGTGTAATATAATGTAGCTGGTATTTTTTTTGGGGATTGTGGTGGGTATGCGATCGGAGTTTTTTCTTATTCCTTCTACTATACTTTTCCTAATTTCTAATTATTATTTAATGTGTTAGAATTGGGGTATTGATATTAGAGGGGGTTTTGGGATGAATGTGTTGTTTCAGCATCAGACTTTGGGGGATTTGATGGCGGGGTTCTTTGATGGGACATTGCCGCTTAAGGATTTGCGTAAATATGGGGATACTGGGATCGGGACTTTTCATACTTTTGATGGCGAGTTGACGATGCTGGATGGTGTTATTTACCAGATTAAAGATTCGGGGAAAGTCACTATAGCGGATGAGAATGGGACGACACCTTATGCGGCGGTGGCTGATTTTAAGCCGGATATGCGCTATGAGATTGATCGTCCGATTACTTTGAAGAAATTGCGTTCTGTTATTACCGGAATGGTGCGCAGCAAGAACGTCTTCTCAGTCATTCGTATTGACGGTCACTACCCTTTTGTGCAAACACGCGCAGTGTCACCGCAGACAAAGCCTTATCCTCGTTTGATTGAGGCGGCTGATGGGCAAGAAGAGTTTGAGACTTATAATGTTCAAGGAACTGCGATCGGAATTCTGACACCCGATTTGTTTGATGGTGTGAGTAAAGGTGGCTTCCATTGCCATTTTATTTCAGATGACCGAACATTCGGTGGCCACATCATTGATTACATCGTCGATGACGCGACCGTGCAAATTCAAACAATCGATGCTATTCTGCAAAATTTTGCTACCAACCACGAAGACTTCATGCAAGGCGAGATCGACTACACTGATTTAGCTGAAGAAATGGAGATTGCTGAGGGGTAAGTTTAAATATTAAAGACTGGATAACAACTCGTTGGAGTAAAGAGTTGTTACCCGTTACATGTGTTCTGAGTAACACTTTGATTTATCTATGAGTTGTTACCCGATACATATGGTTCTGAGTAACAACTTTTGGATTTCTGTGAGTTGTTACCAAGACGCAGATCTCGATGGGACAACTATGACCATCGACAATTACTAAATCTCCGCGATGGAACAACAGTGACCATCGATGCCACGCAAACCTATTTGAGGGCTTACCTGACAAAAATGAGTAACTACATTTCCAACAAGGATCGTAGTTACTCGTTTAATTATCTGAATTACACTTTTGAAGAGTAATGATTGGGTAAGATTTTGTTGACAATAAGTGCGATGGCTACGCCGACAACGGTGAGGGCGAGGCGTTTGAGGGCGTAGGTGAGCTGGTTGTCGGTCGGGATGTCGAACATGATGATGAACATCGTGGCGCATCCGACGATGATGCCGGAGTGCATGTGGAATTTGTCGGCTAGGAAAATGTAAGCGATGATGCCTAGCGGAACGAGCGCTAGGAGTAGCGGATCAGCAGCCCCTGATAACGGGAAAAGTAAGATAATCATGATCGTGACAGCACCTGCGAGAAATACACCGGCAATGCGCATCGAGCCGTAATGTAGACTCTGATTCATGTCCTGGCGCATCGTGAAAACAGCGGCCAGACAAGCTAGTGCCGGACTACCGAGGTCTAACAGCATCGCGAATAGAATGCACAGAAACACAGCGAGACCCGTTTTAATAATCCGAAGCCCAATTGGAAATTTAATATTTTCTAACATTTTATCATCCTCGTGGAATAAATTTGGCTTTATCATAGCATATTTCAAGTGCAAACTGGGAAGAAATTAGATTTGAATTTGTTTGATTTGAGAGGAGTCGCACCGGCGACTCCTTTCCATTGGTAAAATGGTTTTCGACACAAGTCGAAAAGCTTCATTCTCACTAAGACACTTTTCGCTCAAGCGAAAAGATCCGCATTAAAAAAGACAAGCCCCAATCAACTGAGCTTGCCTAAAATTTTATTATTTTCATCCTTACCTTAAAACCAAAACAAGCCCAAGCCAAGCAGTTCTACCATCAAACTACCCACAATGGAACCTCCCAACAAAACCAGGGTGGAGATGGAGATATCATCATATTGAACATAGATTAAAATTCTAACTTAAGAATTTGCGGAATACAGCCATTATTTTCCCGTGGGAAAAAGGGATTTTGGCGCAGCTGCTGAAATCGTTGTTGCTTTAGCAACATTACGAGTTCACATGCGTAATAAATTTAGTTCCATAATTTACAACACATTCAAATAACTATAGATCATTTCTGATAACTAGCCGAGCTTATGAGGCTGTTGGCACTTTAGTGCCTTACAGACTGCCTAGTCAAAATAGTCCGGAATAGCCAAGGGCTATGAAGGCGTCCCCCACGGAGAAAATGATGGCTGTATGAAGCAAATTCCTATGCCAGTTCTTTAAAATTAATCATTACGATCTATCCTCCGCCTCCAACACTGTCTGCCAAATCGATAGCGCCGCATCCAACTTCGTCATCTCCGGCAACTGATAAACCGACTTATCACTCGAAATAATCGTCACTTCATTCGTATCCACATTAAAACCAGACCCATCCTTCGACACATCATTAGCAATAATCCAATCCGCATTCTTACGCTTAATTTTACTCATCGCATTTTCAATCAAGTTCTCAGTCTCAGCCGCAAACCCAATTAAAGTCTGATGCTTTTTCTTAGCACCCAAGCCAGCTAAAATATCTGGATTCTCCTCTAAATCGATCACCAAATCGGAAGAATCGCCAGACTTTTTGATTTTTTGATCGGCTTTATTTTTGACGCGGTAATCACTAACTGCTGCTGCCATCACAACGAATTGCGCATCATCATATTGACGTTCAACCGCTTCTTGCATCTCCCGAGCTGATTCCACGTACTCGACTGTCACACCTTCTGGTGCAACCATACTCTTCTTAGTAGAGATTAAATGAACGTCACCGCCATACCACTCTGCGGCGCGGGCTAAAGCGTAGCCCATTTTACCAGAAGAGTCATTTGAGATGTAACGAACTGGATCGATGCGCTCAACCGTACCGCCAGCTGTGACAACGACTTTTTTGCCGTGTAATAATTGACGCAATCCTTTTTGGACATGGCGTTTGATGACTACATCAACAATACGCGTCAGTTCAGGCAGGCGTCCGCGGGCTTCATACCCTTCTGCTAAAAATCCTGTGTCAGGTTCGATAATCGTGTGCCCGTCTTCTTCCAGAAGTGCTAGATTGCGCTTAGTTGCTGGGTTTGACAACATGCGGTCATTCATCGCAGGTGCGATAATCAACGGTTTATCGTGAGCGAGTAACGTCGTCGACACGATTTCGTCCGCGATGCCGTTGGCGATTTTACCAATCACATTAGCAGTCGCTGGCGCCACAATCGCAATATCGGCCCACTGCGCCATCTCAACATGTTGGACAAATTCAGGATGTCTCTCTTCAAAAGTATCCGTCAACACTTCATTCTTCGTTAAAATTTGTAAAGTCATCGGCGTAATAAATTCGGTCGCCGAACGGCTCATCACAACGCGCACATTCGCGCCCTGCTTGATCAAAAGACGCGCCAACTCTGCCATCTTATATGAAGCGATGCCCCCGGTAATAAAGAGCCCGACATTTTGGTCCGTTAACATTTTACCCCTCCTGGCTTAAATTCAACATAATATCTTCGATCATTCGTGCCGATTGTCTCCCTGCGTCTACTATAAATTCGTCGAAAGTCACTGCAGCGTCTTGGTCAGCAGAATCCGATATCGCGCGCACGATGACAAATGGAACATCCATAGCATAAGCTGTTTGGGCAATCGCAGCCGATTCCATTTCACAAGCGCGTGCCGTTGGGAATGTTGCTCGGATCGATTCAATTCGCTCCGGCGAGTTGACAAACTCATCGCCACTGACCACTAATCCTAGAACAGGCTCAACTCCTTGACGTCTTACTGCATCTTGGGCTAAGCGTACTAACTCCGCATCTGAGAAGTATCCCTCAGGCATTCCCGCCATTTGTCCTGGTTTATAGCCAAAACCTGTCACATCCACATCATGATGCACAAGGTAATTTGCGACGACTACATCTCCGATTGAAAGAGCAGGATCAATTGCTCCGGCAGAACCTGTGTTGATCACGGCCGTCACATTAAAGTGTTCAATCAAAAGTACGGTCGAGATGGTCGCATTAACTTTTCCGATACCTGACTCAACTAAAACGATGGGGATACTGTGTAAAGTCCCCACAAAAAAGTCGGAACCATAGTGTTTGACCGTATCTTCAATGTTCATACTACGTTTTAATAAAGCAATCTCTTCAGGCATTGCGCCAATAATTCCAATTTTCATAAATTCCTCGTTTCTATTACATAAAGAAGGCGATTAATAAGACACAAATGAGCAAGGCGCCGACGATGATGATGCCGTTATTTAAAAAGCGGTCCGTGCGGGCATGGTATTTGGCACGGCGGTGGTATTTAAATTCTGGATCGGTCTCGTTAGGGTTTTCTGCGTCGTATTCAGGGGGATATTCAGCGGTGTAGTCTGGGTTATAATCTGCTTCGTAATCGGCATGCGTTTCAGGATCATAAGCAGTTTGATAGTCCGAATCATAATCCGCTGGATTGTATTCCTGGTCTGTCACCCTATCTTCGTTAAAATTTTCGTTACTATTATAGTAGCTAGATGAATCTTTAAAATCAATAATTTCTGATTCACGGGGTCCCTTTTTAATTTCTGTTTCTTCTATATTATCTGTATTTTTTGTTTTGCGTTTAAATAAATTTCTGACCACAAAATCACTCCTCGTTTAGTAACCAATATTGGAGCGCAATAACTGTCTTTGCGTCTCGAATTTGGTTGGTTCTCAGTAAATCAAGCACCTCTGCTTTTTCTAATTCGATTAATTCGATATTTTCATCTTCATCAGCTGGAAGTGGATTTTCCACTCGTTTTAAATCGGTCGCAATATAGAGATGTAATTTCTCATCTAATGCACCTGGTGAGACATAAAATTCACCAATTTCCTTCCAGTTAGCTGCTTGATATGCTGTTTCTTCTTCTAATTCACGTTTTGCTGCAACGAGAGGGTCTTCAAATTCACCTTCAACTAAATCGATCAGCCCTGCTGGCATTTCCATTAAATATTCATCCACTGCAGGACGGTATTGTTTAACAAAAACAATTTTCTCCTCTGGTGTAATCGCTAAAATACCGACACCAGGATGACGGTGAACGAGTTCACGCTCGACGATTTGATCGTCAATCTTCATTTGATTGACGTATAAGTCAAGAACGTGTCCATTGAAAATTTGTTCAGTAGTAATTACTTTTCCAGAGTTTTGAAATTTAATCTTTGATTGATCGGTTAACATGATTTACCCTCTCCTATTTATATTAACTTGTAATTGTGTTTATTTATCGAATTTATTGTAATCAATATGGGTTACTTTTACTATTGAAATGGTTTAATTTCCCCTATTATACCAAAGATAGGACTTGAGGCCTATAAGCGACAGAAAATGCTGTGCTACAATATAATTGAGAAGAAAACAATAGGAGGTTTTTAAAATGATGTTTTTATCAACAGTAGCCAGTCAAGTAATTTTGACCATTTTGGCTGTTATGACCATTGTAAACATTTACCGTACACCCGAACGAGAGCGCGTTGCTCAATTCAAAAAGTTTAACCCCATAATTAGAACGATTGTCCTCTGGTTGGGTGTTGCATTGTTCGCTATATTAATGCTTAACAATAATTTCATGACATCCGTTCTAGCGATTCAAATAGGTATCGTGTTTAGTTGGTTTGCTAACTTAATCTTACCATTTGCCGTTTACGAGCATCAATTTGCTAAAGGAAATCAAATATTTAATATTGTTATTTTCATTATTAACATGATATTAAATGCAGTATTCATTTCTGTTATGGCACCAAGTTTCTATACGACCCGTGAGTTTAACTCATCAATGGATATCTTTGCCGCTATCAGTATCACAACGATCAGCATTTTGGTCTTAAATGTGATCGCTCATTTGATTGTCTATCTCGTTTCGAAAGTAGTCGAAAAAATGTCTGGCAAGTCTTTCAAATCGAGTAAAGATTTTTCAAAAGATAAAATGTCTGACTATCATGAAGCAGGATTAAGTAACGAAGATGTTAACTACTTCCGTGAACAAATGGCGCCAGCTCGTGATATGATTTTCGAATTAGATGAAACATTTAACGAAACAGCCAAATTACGCGCGATTAATTTAAGACATAAAACAGTAATTACGTGTCAAGATTATTTTCGATCAATTGTTGAAGAGCCAAATCGCATCGGAGAAGCGGGTAATTTCTTATACAAATTATTACCAAACTTAACAGATTTAGTAGATAAATATAATGAAATCAATGGGCATGTCGCGAAGAACAAACAGACTTATCTTATTTTAGATAAGTCAGCTCAAATGATCGAATTAATTGCCGAAGAGATAAATGAAGATTACATCCAATTCCATCAAGCGACTTATAATGCGATGGATGAAGAAATTGCCTTTGCTGAACGTATCTTAAATGGTAAAAATAGCAAATCCGATAATGTAGATGATATAATTAAAGAAGATATCGGGCAAAGTAACGTGGATGATATGATGCAAGACTTAGATGATTTTCTTAACAATCATAAATAAGGAGTGACCTAGATGAGTGAAGAAAAAGATTTATTTGAACAAATGTTAAATGAAGACCATTCAGGTGTCGATGATTTACTCAAAAATCCATTTGATGTGGAAGACACCGAAATGCAGTCTTCCTTTGATAAAGATTTAGCAGATGCAGAGATTTTAGCAAAAAAAGAACTCACCTCTGAAAAATTAATCGAACGCCTACCTGAGCACCGAAAAAAACAAGCCCAAGACTTGTCTACACAAATCGACGAAAGTAATATGGGCGCGGTCTTAGCTTATGGTTCAAACGCACAGAAGAAATTAAGTGAATTCTCGCGTGAGATTCTGTCGCAAGTTTCAGTTAAAGATACTGGAGAAATCGGCGATTCGTTAACGGAATTAATGACACAATTGAAGTCAACTGATCCGCGTGAACTTTCAGCGGAGCCAAGTTTCTTTTCTAAATTATTTGGAAAAGTACGCCGCTCAATCGACGAGACACAATTACAATACCAAAAAATTGGTAGTCAAATTGACCGCATTGCGATTCGTTTGGAGCGTGAGAAAAACGAATTACTTAACGACAATTTAATGTTAGATAGTTTCTATGATAAAAACAAAGATTACTTCGAAGCATTGAATGTCTACATAGCAGCCGGCGAATTGAAATTGCAGGAATTACAAGAAACTACCATTCCAGAAGCAATCCAAGCAGCCCATGAATCTCAAGACCAAATGGCTGTCCAAAAAGTGCACGACCTTAACCAATTCTTAGATCGTTTAGACAAACGAACACATGATTTGCGATTAACTCGTCAAATGACAATCCAACAAGCACCGCAAATTCGCTTGATTCAAAATACAAACCAAGCATTAGCGGAGAAGATTCAAGTGTCACTTCACACAGCAATCCCATTATGGGAAAATCAAATTACCATCGCGTTGGCTCTATTGCGTCAACAAAATGCTGCAACATCACAGCGTATGGTATCTGAGACAACGAACGATTTACTATTGAAAAACTCAGAAATGTTGAAACAATCGACTGTAGACGTAGCGCGTGAAACCGAACGTGGCGTCGTCGACTTACAAACTCTACAACAATCACAACGCAACTTAGTCGACGCCCTACAAGAAACATTAGAAATCCAAGAAACCGGACGCCGTCAACGCCGAGTAGCCGAATCAGAATTACGCGGCATGGAAGACGAACTACGCGATCAGTTATTAGCTATCTCTAGCAAACAACGCGAGCGTGACTTTAAACAAGCCGAAGAAGTCCCGTTTGATAAGTTGGATATTTAATTTAATCTACCCTTTTTGGCCACCCCGCTCTATGAGTTGGGTGGATTTTTGGTTGGATTTAGTTGTGAGTGGGTGCGTGGTGGCGGGGATGCAGTTTTATGCATCCTTTTCTTTTAGAAAATACTTGGATGCACTGTTTGCGCATCCTTTTCTTTTAGAAAATACTTGGATGCACTGTTTGCGCATCCTTTTTTCATGGAAACTACTCGCTGTCAAAACTAGCACGGGATTTGGGGCCGAGTTTTGATGGAAAACACATCTGCATCAAAACTGGAGTGGGATTTTGATCCTAGTTTTGATGAAATGACTAAAACATTAAACCTTTTCTCGATTCCACTGTTTAGTTTAACGATATACCCGATTCCGTTAAACCATTCCCCGATTTTACAGTTTAGTTTAACGATATACCGATTTCGTTAAACCATTCCCCGATTTTACAGTTTAGTTTAACGATATACCGATTTCGTTAAACCTTTTCTCGATTCCACTGTTTAGTTTAACGATATACCCGATTTCGTTAAACTATTTCTCGATTCCGTTAAACCATTTCTCGATTTTACAGTTTAGTTTAACGATATACCGATTCCGTTAAACGGTTTCACTCTTTTTCATTTTAGTTTAACGGCACCTCCCATTCCAGATTTTACCGCAATAGTTGAACGCAGCCCCAATACCAGCCGTAAACCCACACCCCACAAAAACAGACCTGCCCCAGCAAAGCTAGAACAGGCCCCTCCAATTCAATTAAACTACATCTCACTAATTTGATTTGCTTCTTCTTCAGTCAACTCAAAGTCGAAGATATCTAATGACTGCGCTTGGCGGTCTTTGTTATGTGATTTAGGAATAACCACCACACCACGTTGAATTTGGTAACGCAATACAACCTGAGCAACCGTTTTGCCGTACTTTTCAGCGATCGCTTTTAAAGCTTCAGGCGCTTCTCCGATATTACGAAGCGGTCCCCACGCAACAGTCGCAATGTTTTCTGAATTGTGGAACTCAATTAAATCATCTTGCCATTTGCCTAAATGCGACTCAATTTGGTTCGCCGCTGGACGAACAGTCCCATTTTCTAAAATTACTTTCAATTCGTCAACCGAAAAGTTAGAAACACCAATCGACTTGAACACACCGCGGTTATAGTAATCTTCCAACACAGCCCACGCCTGCACTAATTCCTCATCATTACCCCAAGGCTTATGAATTAAAAATTGGTCAATATAGTCAGTCTGCAATAACTCCAACGACTTTTCAATCTCAGCACGAGCCCACTCATCACTCGGGTAACCTTCCCAAGTACTTAATTTAGTCGTAATGAAAAATTCCGAACGCGGAACATCCGATTTAGCGATCCCATCACCCAGAACTTTTTCGTTAAAATAAGACTGCGCCGTATCAAAATGGCGATAACCATTCTCAATCGCCCAATCAACCTCAAGCGAATCCCCACGCAACGGATTGCTGTAAGCATTATCGACCTTCCCAAACGTATTCGTCCCACTCCCAACAATCGGCATCTCATAATCATTATTCAAAATTTTATTAAACATACAAATCCTCCTCATCTACTACCAATATGTTAGCACAAAGCCCCAAAATTTACTCCCAAAACGATTTTTCTAAAGTATACCAACAATAAACCAAAACCAACTCCGATCGAAGTTCACCAAAACAGAGTCGCCCCAGCGACTCCACCTCAAAACCCAAACCAGTCAATTTCCCCAGAAATTGACCACCGCACCTCCCAAAAGTTTTCTATACAAACCAAAAACCACCACTCCCCAATTTATCCACCATTTATTTTAAAACCCCATTTCAAGCAACAAACAAGAACTATTTATTAGCATTTTTATTTTAGAAAATTTAAAGAATAAACAAACTCAATAAATTTACTCCATACAGCCGGGATTTTCCCTTAGGAAAATCCCGGCTGTATGGAGTAAATTTCATACTCTTATTAATTTCCAAAATAAAAACCTCCCAAACGGGAGGCTTAAAGTTAAAAGATTAGTCTTCTTGTTGCTCGAAATACTCAGGGAAATGCTCGTCAACGATATTGAAACAACGCTCACACATGTTCGGCGCCTTTTCAATTGAACCAACTTCAGGACGCACCGCACGACAACGATCACACACTTGCCCTTCCGCTCGCTCAACACTCACCGCAAACCCATCAAACGCTAAAGCATCCGCTGAAGTAGCGCTGTCGACTAATGTTAATTTAGAAACAATGTTTAATTGTGCTAAATCATCGCTTAACGCAGTTAATTTATTTTGTAAATCTTGATCAGCGTAAACAGTCACATGCGCTTCGAAGCCTTTCTTGATTGGGTCTTCTTCCCAATTTTTCGCTTCTTCAAGTGCTTTGTGAATGCCGTCTTGAACGTTAAAGAATGGTGCCCATTCGTCAACAAGTGCTTGTTCAGCGTCAACATCCTCAACCGTTGGCATGTCTGTTAATTGAACATAACCTTCAACGCCTGGTAATTCTTGCCAAGCTTCCTCCATTGTATGGACTAAGATTGGTGTTAGTAGACGGATTAATTTATGTAAAATTTCGTAGATAACTGTTTGCATTGCACGACGGCTGAATGCATCTTTTGCTTCGATATAAACAACGTCTTTAGCGAAGTCCATGTAGAAGGCTGATAAGTCAGTTGTAACAAAGTTGATGACTAATTTATGTAATGTTGCATAGTCATAATTGTCATAACTTTCTAACACTTGTGCATTTAAGACACGGATTTTCGCTAACATGTATTTGTCTACTTTGCGTAAGTCTTCGTAAGCAACTGTATTTTCAGCTGGGTTGAAGTCTTCCACGTTTGATAACATGAAACGAATCGTGTTACGGATTTTACGGTACGTTTCAGATACTTGTTTTAAGATTTCTTGTGAGATACGAACATCATTTTCGTAGTCAACTGCTGAAACCCATAGACGGATGATGTCAGCACCTAATTGGCTCGTCACTTCTTCAGGTGTGATTACGTTTCCGATTGATTTAGACATTTTTTGTCCTTTACCATCCATAACGAATCCTTGTGAAAGGACTGATTTATATGGTGGGTGCCCGTTAACCGCTACAGACGTTGTAAATGATGAGTTGAACCAACCACGGTATTGGTCAGATCCCTCTAAATACATATCTGCTGGGAATACTTGGTCGTCGCGTACTTGTAATACCCCTGCATAAGAAGTACCCGAATCAAACCATACGTCCATGATATCCATTTCTTTTGTAAATTCACCATTTGGACTATCAGGATGTGTGAATCCTTCTGGTAATAATTCTTTGGCTTCTTTTTCGAACCAGATGTTTGAACCATGCTCTTCAATTAAATCAGCAACATGATTGATCACATCGATATCTAAGATTGGCTCCCCATTTTCAGCGTAGAAAATTGGTAATGGCACACCCCAAACACGTTGACGTGAAATTACCCAGTCACCACGGTCGCGGATCATGTTGTACATACGACGCTCACCTGATGGGTGGTGCCATACTACTTCATTTTCAACGTTTTCTAATAATTCCCCACGGAATTTATCGATTGACGCAAACCATTGTGGCGTCGCACGGTAGATTACCGGTTTTTTCGTACGCCAGTCATGTGGGTAGCTATGGACTAATTCTTCAGAATGTAAAAGTGTTCCATTCTCAGTAATCCATTTCATCACTTCTTTTTGCCCTTTTAGGTAGAACATTCCTTCTAAACCAGGAGCTTCTTCTGTAAAATGACCTCGGTCATCAACTGGAGAAAGCACTTCTAAACCGTAGTCTTTACCAATGAAGTAGTCATCCTCACCGTGCCCTGGTGCAGTATGTACTAAACCAGTACCTGAGTCTAGAGTTACGTGATCCCCAACGATCACTAATGAATCACGGTCATAGAATGGGTGAGCAGCAACTGCGCGCTCTAATTCTGAACCTTTAAATTCTTTCTCAACAGTGTAATCTTCCCAACCAATTTGTTCTGCAACTGTTTCTAATAATTCTAGTGCAACAACAAATTTGCGGTCAGCAACAGCAACTTGAACATAATTAGCATCAGCTAAAACTGAGATCCCCATATTTGCAGGTAAAGTCCACGGCGTTGTCGTCCAGATTACTAATTCTGCATTTTCGTCGATGACACCTTTTGTATCACGCATTTTAAACGCAACAAAGATCGAAGGTGATGTCACATCATGATACTCTACTTCCGCTTCAGCTAAAGATGATTCTGAAGAAGGCGACCAGTAAACTGGCTTAGCACCTTTGTAAATGTAGCCTTTGTCGGCCATTTGTCCGAAGACGCGGATTTGTTGAGCTTCATAGGCTGGATTTAGTGTTAAGTAAGGATTGTCCCACTCACCAGTAATTCCTAGACGTTTGAAGTCTGTACGTTGGCCGTCAACTTGTTCAAGTGCATATTCTTTACATAAGTCACGGAATTCTGCCAGAGACATTTCCTTGCGGTTAACGCCGTCACGTTTAATTAAAGCAGACTCGATTGGTAAACCATGCGTATCCCAACCTGGAATGTACGGCGAACGGTAGCCAGTCATCGATTTGTGACGAACGATAAAGTCTTTCGTCACTTTATTCAACGCATGCCCGATATGTAATTGTCCGTTAGCATAAGGAGGGCCATCATGAAGAACCCAAGCCGGGCGCCCCTCATTTTTCTCTTGGATTTTCTCATACATATTCGCATTTTCCCACTCTTCTTGGAGTGTCACTTCTTTAGTAGGTAAATTCGCACGCATCGCGAACGCTGTTTTACCTAAATTTAATGTCTCTTTTAATTTCATTAGATTTCCTTTCCTTAAGCTTGGATTTATTGATTTAATTTTTTAGTTTTGTTCGTTGTTTTTGATTACTCTGCCAAACAACACACACTCTGTATGTTGTTTACGATTTCTCAACCAAACAACATACACTTTTGGCGTTTTTGTTCGTTGTTTATGCCTTCTCAGCGAAACAACACACACTTTGTTCGTTGTTCTGGGATCCCCATCGAAACAACAAACAAATTCAGATACTGTCCACCGAGAGGATGCATTATTTTGTGTCACCACTAATTCCTAATTGAAGGATACAATTATTTGCATCCCCGAGGGCTTCAATCCACTAGGATGCACTAACAGTGCATCCTCACCTTCTTCAAAACAAGAAGATGCAATTTATTGCATCCACCTTTTAAAAGCTGTAACCAAATCACCTACACCAAACACCAACCGCAGCCACAAACTACGGAACTCTCACATCCCACAACTTTTCTGATTTCTTGCAAATACTTAGTATTTCATTGACTATGCTATCTAAAATAATTTGCGGAATACAGTCGATATTTTCCCGTAGTATCTGGAATTTTGGCGCAGCTTACCACTCCTTGGTGCTAAGCACCTTAGGAGTGGTCTAGCCAAAATAGTTCGTAATAACGAAGTTATGAAGAACGGTCCCTACGGAGAAAATATGACTGTATGTTGCAAATTCCCACAGCACAATGAATCACCCCGTCCTCGAAGATATCTAGAAACTAATTATCCGCAATACTTCCCAAAAAAATCAGAAAAACGCCCCTTCAACAGAAGGGACGCTTGCACGCGGTACCACCCAATTTAGCAGGCACTCCGGCCCACTCACTCAGTCATGATAACGCTATTTAAGCGATCTGTTTAATAAGGTGATCATCGATAGACAGTGATTCGCCGGGCTCACACCATTTCCCGGCTCGCTTAGAATGTGACTATAAATGTTGGTCTTAATTAGTCTCTAGGTAATTCGATACGAATTGTTTCGCCTAGAACACTTTCAGATGGTTTTTTATTTAACGCTTTTGCAATTTCAGCATCATAAGATGATTTATCTGCTTTTTCTAGCGCTTCTTTTAATTCTGCTTGATCAACAACAACTGTTTCATCTGGCATTGGTTCATTTTCAACTGCAGGTTCAGTTTCAACCTCTGTTTCAGGTTCGGCTGGAATTGGAGCTGGAGTTGGAACTTCTGTTAATGTATCTGCAAATGATACTTCTTCAGCAGGTACTTCAACAGACTCTTCACCATTATATCCTTCAACCGATTCAGGGGCTAAAGATTGTTGCTCTGCTGCTAAATCTGAAACGTTTGTTTCGTCTGATTCACGGATAAGACTGTCAACTTGCGCGCTAACCGAACGAGTTGAACGGTTACCAGGTAGTTCCATATCTTCCATTGTTTTTGTTTCGCCGAATAATTTAGAATATTCATGTCCAGATAATAAATCTAACTGGTCACGGACTAATTTCTCTAAATTGTTGCGGTAAGCTTGGCCTTGTGTCTTTAATTCTTCAGACTCAGCTAATAAGTTTTGTGCATGTACGTTTGCTTCATTAACATGGTTATTCGCTTCACGTTCAGCTTCTAATAAAATTAATTCAGCTTCTTTACGCGCATTTTGTTTCAAGCGGTCAGCTGCTTCTTGAGCAACGACGATTGAACTATTTAATGATTCTTGAATTTGTGCAAAGTACTCATTTTTCTCAACAGCTACGCCTAATTCTGATTTTAAACGTGTATTCTCTTGGATTAAGTTTTCGAATTCTGCAACTACTACATCTAAGAAATCATTGACTTGATTTGCATCATAGCCTCTAAATTTCGTATCAAATTCTTTATGCACGATTTCATTTGGTGTTAATGCCATGGATTTACGTCCTTTCTTTTAACGTTCTAAAATATTAACGGTTAAACGGAAATTATCTTTTTTTGTTGTGCCATCAACGGATTCAATCCAGAAACGGCCAAATTTTCTAAGTGACACAATATCATTCACGCCCACGATGACATCGGGACGTTCCATTTCCACAAAATTGATCTTTACAAGACCACTTTGGATGGCAGTTTTGGCACGTTGTCTAGAGAAATTATAGACTTTACTCAGCAAAGTGTCAAGCCGTAAAGAGCTTGCGATCACTGTCTCACTATTCCATTGTTCACTCGATTCTAAGAGTGTATTAAATGAAATCGGCTCCAGTTTCACGCCGACATTTGCGATTTTAGTGACTTGTTGTTCGAAATAATCCGTCATCTTTTCATCAACGATTAAATGCCAACTTTCGTCATCGGTTATAATATCGCCAACTCGGTTACGGTCAACCCCTGTTGATAGTAATGTCCCTAAAATACGTCCATGCGTTAGTGCGCCAAATTTTGTTGGGAAATTAATATTAAATGCCGCTACTTCAAAGTCACTTTCTCTTGGTTCATAGTAAGAGAAATAAATGAGTGCACGCTTACGTTCTGCGTCTTCATATCCCCCGAAAAAAGTAACATTCAATTCTTCGTTGTTTCCGACTAATTGCTCAACAATCATAACTTCTCTCGGTGTTAAAAAGTTGGAAAGATAAGGAGCATATGTATTCTCGGCGGTTTGTAGCCACCCAAATACTTCATCAATAAAAGGCTGCTCCTCAACACGGTAGTGCTGGTAAATGGATTCAATTGCCATACTTTCCTCACCTCCTAACTTTTAAAACAGTAGCCAAAATAAAATATTGTTTAAACCTGCTTGAGCTAAGCGCAAGACAAGTAAGCCGATAATGACGCTAAATCCTAATTGTCCGAATCTAAATCTTTCGAAAAATTGTAAATAAGGGCGAACTAATTTGTTAATAATTTCTGCAAATTTCGTTCCATGCGCCATAGGGAACCAACTTAATAATGCATATAATACTAATAATAGTGAGTAAGCATTAAATGCGGTGTTGATTATACGAATAATGTTATAAAGGAACAATAAAGTACTCCTTTCTGATTGTAATAAAATACCTTTCCCGTAAAAAAGACAAAAGAGGAACGTGCGTCCCTCTTCATCATACTATTTCTAGTTATTACGGTTACGTTTTCTGAAGAATGGTGGTGTATCTAATTCATCATTGTCTTTTACTTCTTGTTGAACAATTTCATTGTTACGTTCAAATACACGTTTTGGTTCTTCATCGCCTCGAGCATCTACTGAACGTTTGCTCTCTTCGCGGTTAATATCCCAGTTGTCAAACAACTCACGTTTTGGTTGAGCTGGTGTTTGAGCACGTTCTGATTGAGATTGAGCTGGTTTGCGCTCAGCAGTATTACGGTTTCCTTGAGCTGGTTTTGCTTGGCTTTCACCAGCACCAGCATTGAATGAGCCTTGACGGCGGCTAGGTTGTGATGAAGCAGCGCGGTTCGTTGCCTCAGGACCTTTATCTGTTTGGATACCTGTTGCGATAACAGTAACTTTCACTTCGTCACCCATTGTTTCATTAATTGATGTACCGAAGATAATATTCACATCGTCGCCTGCAGCTTGAGTAATAATATCTGAAGCGTCTTGTGCTTCGAATAAGCTTAAGTCTGCTCCACCTGTAATGTTTAATAGGATTTGTTCTGCACCATCGATTGAAACTTCTAATAATGGTGAAGAAATTGCTTGTTTTGTTGCATCAGCAGTACGGTTTTCACCATTAGCAAATCCGATTCCCATTAACGCAGTACCTTGATCTTCCATTACTGTACGCACGTCCGCGAAGTCTAAGTTCACGTAACCTGGTGCTGTAATTAAGTCTGAGATACCTTGAACACCTTGACGCAATACGTTATCTGCTTCAGAGAATGCTTCAAGCATTGGCGTTTTACGGTCAACGATTTCTAATAAACGGTTATTTGAGATGATCACTAATGTATCAACATTGTCTTTTAAGTTTTGTAATCCTTCTGCAGCGAAACGACCACGTTTTGGTCCTTCAAAGCTGAATGGACGTGTAACGACACCAACTGTTAATGCACCCATGTCTTTAGCAACTTTAGCAACTAATGGGGCAGCACCTGTACCAGTACCTCCACCCATACCTGCAGTTACGAAGACTAAGTCAGCACCTTCTAATGCAGCAGTGATTTGTTCGAGCGACTCTTCTGCAGCTTTCGCTCCAATTTCTGGAAGTGAACCAGCACCTAAACCTTTAGTCACTTTAGGTCCAATTTGAATTTTAACATCCGCATTTGATGATTCTAATGCTTGAGTGTCTGTGTTGGCTACGATGAACTCAACACCTTGTACTTCCTCTTGGATCATACGGTTTACAGCATTACCACCAGCGCCACCGACACCGATTACTTTAATAACTGCTCCATATTCATAGTTTGTTGAATCAAAAGATAATTCCATGTTTGTTTGTCCCCCTTGGTCAAATGTTAGTCAAAGAATGTCTGGAAAAATTGTTGTACTTTGCCCATTACACCTTCACTGTTTTGGGCAGTTTGATTAGTTTCTGAATATTGTTCTTGTTGGTCATCTTGATAATCTTCTTGATAAAAATCATCTTGATTTTCTGATTGATAACTACGGTACGCTTCCTCATAGTCAATTTCTTCACGTTGAGGTGCACGCTCTCTAGGCGCTTGACGTTCATAGTCACGGCTATTATCAAATTGTGGACGTTGGTCACGTGGATTAAAGTCCTCACGTTGTTGCCCAACTCCTTGACTTGCTTGTCTTGGTTGTCCACCAAAACCTTGACGTGGTTGCTCTTTACGTAATTTTGCATAAGTTCCTTGAGCAATACGATGAATATCATCTAAACCAGCAATATATTCTATCATTCCTAGACTGGTTGAATAAATTGGATTACGCATTCCCATTTCTTCAGGAACAAATAAGCGAACTTGGTCACCGAAGTAACGTTGCGCTAATTCTAATGTGCCTGGAAGTGAAGATGCTCCACCCGTGATGACAAAGCCACCTGGTAAATCTAGTCCTTCAACACGTTCTAAATCATCATAAATTACTTGGAAAATTTGGTTTAAACGTGCTTCAATAATTTCTGCTAAATAATGCTCATCCACACGCACAGGTTCTTTCTTACCGACTGTTTCAACCGGGAAGAATTCTTCCTCTGACGTTTGGCTCGCAATCGCATAACCATATTCACGTTTAATGCGTTCAGCACTATCCAGTGACGTATTTAAAATAATTGAAATATCTTTAGTAACAAAGTCGCCACCTTCTTGGTCAACGAATGAATATTTCAATTGATCATCATAGATAATTGACGCGCTTGTTTGACCGCCACCCATATCAATGATGACTGTCCCAAAATTGCGCTCATCTTCGTCTAAAACAACTTCTGCTAGAGCTTGTGGCTGAACGATTAGTTCATTAATCTTATAACCTGCTCGCTCAACACAGCGACGAATATTATGAATAATTGTTTTCGGTCCTGTTAAGATACGAGCATATAATTCTAGGCGAACGCCAATCATACCACGTGGATCACGAATACCTGCAAATCCATCAACGATAAACTCCTCAGGTATAATTGATATAATTTCACGCTCAGGTGGTACTGAACGAACTTTCGCTGCTGAAATGACATTATCCACGTCTTTAGCAGTAATTTCGCGGTTCTCGCTCGAAACAGCGACCATACCGTGACATTCCTCAATTGCTAATAAATTTGATGGAATCCCCACCGCTACTTCATTAATTTTAACTCCTGCTTTGCGCTCAGCTTGCTGAATTGCTTGTTGAATCGAATAGACCGTCTCATCAATGTCAACTATAACACCACGGCTCAATCCACGAGATTTCTCGTTCCCGACACCGATAATATTGACACGACCATTATTAGATTCAGCAACAACCACTTTGATAGACGTGGTTCCAATATCCAAGCTCACAAAAATTTCTTGATTTCTCATCCAGGGAGTTACCTCCTTTTTGATTTGTATGTATGTAGATGTGTTGTTTTTAAACAAAATCTCTTACTTATCTTAGCACAACAAGCCCAATAAATGAAGAAAAAACTCGTACTCTCAGCGCATTATTAGATTAGTTATCTAAATTAGTGTCCAACTTAATACTTTCACTACCCTCACCCTGAGGCGTAAAGTATGCACCCACTTCTAAATTGTAAATTCCCAAACGACCATTCGTCTGCTCAACCATTTGCGGGTAATACTTAATTTTCTCAGCAAAAGTCGAAAGCGACGCCTTCACAATACTACCATCCTTCATCTGAACCTCAATCACATGCGGCTTATCCGGATTCGTCGAATAATAAATCGTATCCATCAAATTCAAAATCTCCGGCTCAACCTGATACATATTCGTCCCCAACGACGACAACGCCTCATCCGAAAAATCCACTAACCACGGCATACCTTCAATATTTTCAGCAGTTCCTGTCGGAACAATTGCCCCATTGGAAAGTACTCCGAATGTAGCACCTTCGATCTCCGTTTTACCAACGACAACACTCTCTGTAACATCAATATTCAGACCTCGCCAGTCGCTGTAGTCAAATTCTAAATCTTCTATTAAAGGATCCTGCTCCAGAATCTGATTAATAATTTCAACTTCATCTTCTTCAATCTGAGATTTCTTATCCATCGGAACAATTCCCGTCTGCGCCACAATCTCAGACCTAGGCACACGATTATTCCCACGAGTCACAATCGTATTTGCCCGATCCGTCGGCATAGCGATCCAAATAAAAATTCCCATCAGTAGAAATAGCGCCAAATAAGTCGCAAATAATTGATTCTTCCCTTTAGGCAACTGCCCCGGTTTCTTATTCGCTTGGCTTCGTAAACGTCGTTGATACCAAGTCGGTTCAGACGGCGCTTTCGAAGACATATTTACACGGTAATTCCCACCAGCATTCCCCTGCGCATTTTTGTTTTGCGCCGTATTAAATTTACGATTGCTGAGGTCTGGTTGCTTCTGATTTCTATTTTGGTCTAATCTGAAATTACCTCGGCGTTGGGGTTGGGTAGATTGGTCTTGATTATATTGGTTTCGAGGTCTGTTTTCATTGCGGCGATTGCGGCTTGATCTATATTCTGGTTCGTGAATGCGGTTATTTCTAGAAGGCGACCGCTGGCCTTGTTCTGGTCTATTTTGTTTGTTTGGGTCTGTGTAATAGTTAGGCATGTGGGTCGCCTCCTTTCTAATATGGTTCGCAATGAATTTGCTTCATACAGTCATCATTTTCTCCGTGGGGGACGCCTTCATAACCTTCGGTTATTACGGACTATTTTGGCTAGAGTATTTCTACGTGCTTCGCACTAGAACTACTATGCTCGGCTGGTTAAAATAATAACAGACGATATGTATAATAAATGCATTATGTTACTAAACTGCATTTATTACGCATACAAGTCTGTAAGGCACTAAAGTGCCAACAGCCTTAGTAGCTGCGCCAAAATCCCTTTTTCCCACGGGAAAATGATGGCTGTATTACGCAAATTAATTAATTACATTCTAAAATAAGTGTTGTTAGATATATTTAAACAAAATCAATACGTATGTGTTTGTATTGAGTATAAAACTGAATTCAATTAGTTTACAGCTTTTATGAGACAACTTGGTCCATCGACCCATTTTATTTCAGATCCATGGAACAACTTGTTCCATCAGCTGGTCGGAATCAAAGTTTATTCTGCTACAAACCAATTAATCTGCTTTCTAGATCTTTTAATGAACCGATGCGTCGCATCGGCACCTTTTATTTAAGGTAGATGCCCCGCTACGGGGCAGCCAAAGATTAAACATTGGGTCTTCGACCCAAAACTAGTCATCTTAAAATTGCCAGCCTATAATCCCTAATCAAAGTGACACGAATGTGTCACTTCAATCTCTTCAAAGCATAGATTAGCACCCTGTGCTAATCTACACCTCACTCAAAAAACTACACTCAGCTTCCCAGCACTCACTAAAATCTCTCACAACACCAAAACTCTCCCTATCAAAATCAGAAAATAGTTTTGATTTTCTCAACAAGCCCAGCATATCGAAGAGGAAAGGGGCATGAATGCGCCGTGTCATTGGATTTACTCCCGTATAGAAGCTGTGCGAGCGAAGCAAGCTACCTCGTCTAGCTTTAAGATTTATGACTACAATTATTCTCGATGAGTTTTCATTGATTAACTGCTTTTATGTCGCATGTGAGACTGTAATCGCTAAAGCTCAACACTCTCAGCAACAGATTCATAGGGAGTGAAAGTCTGAAGCCATTCCGCAGGAAGGCGAAAGACGGTCCCACGGCAGCAATGAATGACCCTTTCCTCGCAGATATGCAAATATGCAGGAAACAAAATTCAAATCAAAACTATTTCAAAATCGACTCGATCACTTTCATTATATCGTCCTTCGCATTCGGCGTCCCCAGCTCCTTCGCCTTCTCCGCCATCACCATCAACCGACTCGGATTCCCAATCAAATCATTCACCATTCTAAACAACAAACCACCATTCAACTCATTCTCACGAATCATAATCGCAGCCTCATTATCAACCAATGACCGCGCATTCGCTTCTTGATGGTTATTTGTCACATAAGGACTCGGAATTAAAATACTTGGTAATCCCAATGCCGTTAATTCCGTCAATGTCGTTGCCCCACTACGACTCACCACTAAATCAATCGCTTGGAATACTTGAGGCATATTGTCAATATAAGGAACAATACGCACATTATCTGTCTCCGCATTTAAATCACGCCCGATACCTTCAACAATTTCTTCATAATGAATAGTCCCTGTTGCGATAATGACTTGATAATTACTTTCCACGAATGAATCCACTGCATCCACTGCCGCTTTGTTAATGGCTGGTGCTCCACGGCTACCACCAAATACTAAAACAGTTGGTTTTTCAGGATCTAAATCAAATTGTTCACGTAAAATATCAGGGTTTTCGGGTACTTCTAAAATTTCTTGCGCACGCGGGTTTCCTGTATAAACTACTTTGTCTGCATTCGCTCCAAAATCGCGTCGAACATCTTCGAAACAAATGCCGATTTTATCGACTGAACGTGCTAAAAATTTATTCGTTACACCTGCAACACTATTTTGTTCATGGATAAACGTTGGAATTTTAGCAATACTTGCGCCCCATAAAACAGGTGCACAAACATAGCCGCCCGTTCCGATGACTACATCAGGTTTAAAATCACGGACAATGCGTCCTGCTTTAATGGAACTCGTTGCCATTAAATAAAGTGAACGAATATTGTCGACTGATAAACTGCGTTTCAACCCTTGAATTTCAATTGATCTAAATGGGATGCCGGCTTTTGGTACAATTTCAGCCTCTAACCCCTTTTCAGTCCCGATATATAACACTTCCACGTCGGGATTTTTCTCTTTAATTGCTTGGTAAATTGAAATCGCTGGATAAATGTGCCCGCCGGTTCCCCCGCCTGACACGACTACGCGTTTGATTGATTTCATCTTCCTAACACATCCTTATTTATTTAATTGCTTAACCGCTTCGACAAATGTCTCGCCGCGGATTTCATAATTTTTGAATTGGTCCCAAGATGCACAACTCGGTGAGAATAACACGACTTCCCCCACCTCAGCTTCCCTGTCCGCGAAGGCCGTCGCTTCCTCTAGCGTCTCGAATACTTCCACCACTGGAACGCCCGCTTCAACGAAAGACTCTCGCATCTTCTCTTTCGTTTCGCCATATAATGCCGCCACTTTCACATATTTTAAGTGCGCTTTTAACTCTTCAAAAGTGTTCCCTCTATCAAGTCCACCACCTATATATACAATTGGCTCTTCGAAACTATCGAGTGCCGTAATCGTAGCAGTAACATTGGTCGCCTTCGAATCATTGTAATAGCGTCTACCACCGAATTCCCCGATTGGTTGAATCCGGTGCGGCATCCCTTGATATTTATGGATTTCAGCTTTAATCGAGTCCAGGTCAACCCCTTCGATCATCGCTACAGCAACAGCTGCGATAACGTTTTGAACATTGTGTTCACCAGGGATTTGAATGAGTGATGTTTCAAATAAATCTTTTCCTTGATAGTAAACAACACCGTCCTCAACATAGACCCCCTGCGAACGAACATATTCATCTACATTAGCGACCGAAAACGGGACTTTTACAGAAGGCGCGTCAGCGACTAATTCATGGAGTTCGGGCTGGTCATAATTGTAAATTAAATAGTCGTTGGCCGTTTGGTTGGCGATTAATTTCAGCTTGGCATTGACGTAATTTTCACGGTTGCCGTGATAATCCAGATGCGCTTCGAAAATGTTCGTTAAAACAGCGATTTGAGGGTGAAATTGCTCCGTCCCCTCGAGTTGGAAACTTGAAACTTCCATGACAATTATATCAGAATCAGTTGCTGTTTGAACAATATCAAGGGTCGGAATCCCGATATTTCCAGCTAAATGCGCCTTGCCTGATGGGCGATTTTTTAGAATTTCATATAATAATGCAGTCGTTGTTGTTTTACCATTTGAACCGGTAATACCAACGATTGACCCAGCTGCGTATCGTGAGCTTAATTCGATGTCGGTATAAATCGGAATTTGGCGTTTCATCGCCTCTTTTAAAATTGGTATCGAATATGGGATACCCGGATTTTTGACGATAAAATCCAACTCTCCGTCCAATAATTCCAGCGGGTGACCACCGTCTACAACTGTAACGCCTTTTTCAATAAGAAAAGAAACCGACGGGTCTGTCGATAGATCCCCTCGGTCATTAAGTGTGACATTCGCGCCTTGTTTGACTAGAAAATCAACCACACTCTTACCGGTCATCGCATAGCCTAAAACTAAAATGTGTTTATTTGTTAAATCTTGTGTTGATTTCATATTATCTCCTAAGTTAAAAATTACTGTTTAATTAACGAAAGGACTCTCTGTTATCAGTGTAGAAATCTACGGATTGATAACAAAGAATCCTTTATTTTTTGTATTCTACTTTTAAGTATTTTACCATATTTACGGCAAAAAATAACGTAAAAGTAATGATTTAAAGAAAACGTAATGATTGATTAAGTAAGTAGTAAATATAACACTGAACTGGCTAAACCAAATGCCCAAAATGTGTAAACCACACGTGACTCGCTCCAACCGCTCATTTCAAAGTGATGGTGAATCGGGCTCATTTTGAAAATACGTTTTCCGCGTGTTTTAAATGACGCGACTTGTAAAATAACACTGGCAGTTTCAATCACGAATACTGAACCAATCACTAATAAACTTAGCGGGCGGTCTAACATGAATGAAATAATTGCTAAACCAGCACCTAAAGCAAGTGAACCAACGTCACCCATAAAGATTTTCGCCGGTTTTTTATTATAAAATAGGAAAGCGACTAAACCACCAATTACTGCTAAACAACTGAATAAAACAGCATGATTCGCTTCTTGATAAGCAATCCAAGCATATGTTCCATAAGCGATGATCGATAAACCAGTTGCTAAACCATCAAGTCCATCTGTTAAGTTGGTCGCATTTGAGAAACCAACCATCCAGAATGAAGCAAAGAGTGCAATTAAAATCGTATTTTGTAATTGGAAGCCAAAAATATTTGCTGTCCAGTCAATTCCTAAAGCTCCACCTAGGATAATAATTAAAAATGACGAAACAACTTGAGCAATAAATTTTTGACTCGATGTTAAACCTTCATTTTGCTGTTTGAAAATACTAATGAAGTCATCCACAAAACCAATACCACCAAATACTCCTAGAGTTAAAACAATACTCACTGTAAAGCCATTCAATTGGTTAAAAATTAAACCTAAGAATAAAATAGTCACCATTGCCGCTAAAGTGAAAACTGTTCCTCCCATTGTCGGTGTTCCAGTTTTCGCTTCATGCCATAATGGACCGTCTTCACGCGTTGTTTGGCCGAGTTTTTTCCTACGGAAATATTGGATAAATAGTGGCGTACATATTAATGTTAATAGAAAACTTGTCGTCAAAGTGACAATAGATTGCATTTGTTTACTCCTTTATGACTAGACCAATTTCATTTCTTCTAGTTGTTGTTTAATATATTCTGCTTCGTTATAAGGTAATTTTTCGTCACCTATAATTTGATACGGTTCCCCGCCTTTTCCAGCAAATAATACTATATCATTCTCACGCGCGAGTTCCAATGCAAAATTTACTGCTTCTTCACGTTTTTCAATAATAGTGTATGGTTTTTCGTCATGATCTTGAATCATCATTTCGCAAATCGCAGTCACATCTTCAAATCGTGGATTATCTGCAGTAAAGACTATCTCGTCACTATATTTGAATAAAATATCTCCCAGTTCAGGCCGTGCCCCGCTGTCGCGGTTTCCACCTGAATGACCGAATAATGTGATAATACGGCCTTTCTTGAAGCGATTCAATTCAACTAAAACATTCTCCAATGCATCTGGCGTATGCGCAAAGTCAACCACTACTTCAAAATCTGTTTCTGAATCAATGACTTCCATTCGTCCTGAAACACCTTCAAAGTGTTTGTTTGTCGCTTCAATGATCGTTTCTGGAGAGTAACCATAATATTCATGCATCACTAAAAAAGCAGCCATATAATTCGAAATATTATACGTTCCTAACATCGGAATCGCTACCTCAAACGCTTTGTCATAAATATGAAGTGTGAACGTCGTTTGATTGTCTAATAAACGGATATTATCACTAAATGCTGTTGCGTTCGGATTAACAAGAGAGTAAGTCACAATCTCTGCACTGGTCGCTTGAGCCATAACCGACGCATATTCATCGTCATCATTTAAGACCGCAAGCTTTACTTTCCCATCTTGGGTTCTTTGGCCTAATTGACTGAACAATAAACTTTTAGCGTAAGCGTAATTTTCCATTGTTTTGTGGAAATCGATATGTTCACGCGTTAAGTTTGTAAACACTGCACAATCAACGTCAGTCCCCCACAAACGACCTAATTGTAGGGCATGCGAAGACGCTTCGATAACTGTGTCTGTTACGCCAGCATCAACCATTTCGTGGAATAAACCTTGTAAGACCATCGAATTTGGCGTCGTGTTTACTGCTGGATAGTATGATTGGTCGACTTTATAATGCATCGTCCCAATCATGCCTGTTTTGCGGTCCAAACCTTCTAACAAGTCGTTGATCATATTCGCTGTCGTTGTTTTTCCGTTCGTTCCCGTTACCGCCACTAAATTTAATTTCGTTGACGGCTCACCGTAAAATTGATTCGACAAGAACGCTTGCGCGCGAAAAGTACTCGGTACAACAACGATCGTTGCTTGCGTGCTGAGTGTTTCCACATCTTCTGGCACCTCTTCAACAATGACTAAACCAGCCCCGTCTTGGATTACCTCCTGGATGGCTGAATGGCCGTCAAAGTGTTCCCCTCGAATTGCGATAAAACAACTTCCAGGGATTACTTGGCGTGTGTCATTGACTAATGTTGTTACTTCTTCATTTAATTTATTTGCTTGATCATATATTCGATAACTTCTTATTGGACTAAGGAGTTCTGTTTGATTCATAGTATTACCCTTTCTAAATTTAAAATAGGATATTCTAAATTTTGTTCATTAAACTGGAATTGGATGGTTTTAAGATTTGGTAGAGATTTTTTGAAATTCCGATTTTGATCCGTTTTGGACTAGTCATTTATCATAACATAATCGACAAATGGATGGAATAATTCCCCAATAATTTGAGCACCTGTCCTTTGATTCGGTGTCTGTGGTTGTTGTAAATTGACATACAACATATATTTAGGATCTTCCGCTGGGAAGAAACTGACCACAGAGAAATAATAATCGGTTGGACCCGTTAAGTACCCCGCTCCGTTTGGATCGGCAATTTGTGCAGTTCCTGTTTTGGCTGCAATTTGTGTATTCGGGTTATCAAAATCTCTTGCAGTTCCTTCAGGATCCTCAACCGTTTGGACCATTACATCTAAGATATGATTGGCCACTTCAGGACTAATTCCTTGTTTGATGATGGTTGGACTATTGGGTTGTTGGCCTTCAACTTGGTCAATATACTGCAGTTTCATCATCTGACCATCATTACCAATCATAGAATAAGCTTGCAGTAATTGAATTGGGCTGGTTAGTAAACCTTGACCAAAACCTGACATTATCGCTGAAACCGGGTTATCAAAATTAATGTCTCCCGGACTTTCGTTGGCTAAACCAGAATCGGTTGTTTCACCAAACCCGAAATCAGCCAGCGTTTCTTGCCATCTAGTTGTCCCCATCTTCTCAATTAACTCTGCCACCCCAACGTTACTCGAGTGGACAAGACCTTCATCGTAAGTAATTTCACCCCAACCGACTTCGTTATAATCCTTAACCGTTGTCCCGTAAAGATCAATTTCCCCAGACATAAATGTGTCAGTTGGTTGGACAATGCCTAAATCATAAGCGGCAGCGGTAGTTAAAATTTTAATCGTCGACCCGGGTTCATAGGCGTTTTCTACTAATAAATTACGCCATTCAGCTTCAATCCCGTCTAGAGTATTGAGATTAAAACTCGGTCGTTGACCAGATGCGAGTAATCTTCCAGTTTCCACTTCGACTAAGTATGCCGCCATATTCTTCGGTTGATACTTATCATTGGTGGTCGTTAATAAATCTTCTAAATAATTTTGTAAATTCATTTCCAAACTTAATGTGATATCACGCCCTGACGCGACACCACTCTCTGAATCTGCTATTTGATATTCATTCAATTGATCATCGTATGCAAACTCAATTCCAATTTGCCCCGCGATTTGTGTTGATTCACCTTCATTTACTTCTTCAGGAAGAGTGTAACCAATCAGATGCGATGCAAATAGAGGATTTAAATAATTACGATCAGGATTTTGCGTAAAGAAAATGCCTGATAAGTCATGTTGTTCAATGCTCATTTTCTGCTCTAATGTTAAACCTTGCCCCGCTCCCCCAAATTCAACTTGAGAGGCACCGGGCGTTCTTAAAATATTAATAATTTCATCTATCGTTAATGGTAAATACTCACTCAAAATTTGTGCAGCTAAGTCAACATCCTCAATACTCGCTGTTTCTGGATTGTCGTCCACATTCGCATAAATAGAATAAGAAGTAGTATCTACAGCAATTGGTTGGCCCGATTGGTCCAAGATACTTCCTCTGCGTGTTGGTAGATTACTACTTCTTAATTGGGTTTGTTTGTGGTCCATTGGCTCGAATGCAACATCGTTCACTTCGTTAACAACACCAATTTGAAACAGTCGTGCACCAAAGATTAAAAATACAACAATGATAAACGCAACAAACACAACAATATTAAATCTTGAATCTTTATTGTCCATCTTCACTTTGAATATCCTTCACTCGTGATTGTTCAATTGTCATATTTTCTTCTTGTGCTGCTTGCTTAACATCTTCATAGTTGGCCGCTTGATGAATTTCATTGCGGACACCTTCTGCCATTGTGTTTAATTCGCCCACTGATAATTGATAGCGTTCAATTTCTTGAACGATTTGTGCGTCTTTAAATTGTACAAATAGGTTTGTAAATATGAGCAGTAAAAAAACACAAACACTTACTGAAATTACAGTCTTTTGTCCCCTGGTCAAAGCCCTTGGGCTAGCGATTACTCTTTCGTTAACTTTTGGCTTTGCTGCTAATCGTGTTGATTGAATATTGTCAGTTTTTACAAAGGTTGAATTTGTATTTTCAAAGGTTTGCATTTTTCACCTACTTTCTTGAAAACTTAATTCTTAAATGACGTTCGCTCGATGACACGTAATTTTGCACTACGCGCTCGGTTATTTTCTTCTAATTCTTCATCTGTTGCGACAATGGGCTTGCGGTTAATCAGTTTAAATTCCGGTTGGAATTCAGCTGGAATAATTGGCAAGTTAGGTGGTACATCCGGCATCGCGCTAGCTTCTTTAAACATTTGTTTCACTATGCGGTCTTCCAATGAATGGAATGAAATCACGCTCATTCGCCCACCAACGGTTAATACTTTTAACCCTGCTTCAACTGAATCTTCAATCGCACCTAATTCATCATTCACTGCAATGCGCAATGCTTGAAAAGTACGCTTAGCAGGATGCCCGCCTGTACGACGAGTCGCTGCTGGAATAGCTTCTTTTACAATTTCTGCTAATTCTGTTGTCGTCTCAATCGTTTTAATTTCACGCTCACGTTCGATTGCTCTAGCAATTCGTTTGGCAAATCGTTCTTCGCCATAACGTGAAATGATACGTAATAGTTCATTAAAATCCCATTCATTAACAATCGTATGCGCTGTTAATGTTTGAGACTGATCCATGCGCATATCTAAAGGTGCTTCTTGACGGTAACTAAATCCACGGTCTCCGTGATCTAATTGCGGCGAAGAGACACCCAAATCATAATAAATTCCAGCAACATATTTGACATTATGCTCTTTCAAAGCGGCCTCAATGTCACGGAAGTTACGGTGGATGAGCGTTACTTTTCCTGCTTCAATTTCATCTTTCAAGACTTCTTTCGCATTATTAATTGCGTTGATGTCTTGGTCAAAGGCATAGAGATGCCCCATTTCATTCAATTGACTTAATAAATATTGTGCATGTCCAGCGCCACCGAGCGTACAGTCAACGTAGATGCCATGTGGAATGACATCTAACGCATCGATTGTCTCTTGAAGTAGCACTGTATCATGTTCAAATGCCATTCTTTGCATCCTCTCTAATTATAAATCGAATTCAAAATCGATTAATTCTTCTGCAATATCTTCAAAGTTTTCCTCAGCCTCAGCTGCAAATACATCCCATTTTTCGCTGCTCCAAATCTCGATTCGGTCTGAAACGCCGATCACACGACATTCCTTATCGATCTTAGCAAAATCAATCAATGTATTCGGAATATTAATACGCCCTTGTTTATCGATTTCAACTTCAGTGGCAGCCGAAAGGAAAAACCGTGAAAACATACGCGCTTCTTTTTTAGTTAATGGTAATTTTGATAGTTTCTCTTGAATTTGTTGGAAGCGTTCTTTTGGAAATCCAAATAAACAGCCATCCAACCCTCTAGTAATCACAAACTCTAATCCCAGAGAATGACGAAATTTAGCCGGCATCGTCAGGCGTCCCTTGGCATCAAGATTATGTTGATATTCTCCAATAAACACCGACAACACCTCCTCATTTTCGTTAAATACAGTTTACCACAACCCCCCACTTTCTACCACCCAAAAACTTTTATAATCAAAATCGACTCACTTTTGCAGGTAGTATGAGGGCGGGTAACGTTGGTGTTATCGTGTTTTGTGTAATGTGAGGGGTAAGTGGGGGATGTGCCCTGGTTTGGTGGGGGTGGAAGTGGGAGGTGGGGAGGAGTTCTAGAAACGACGTTACAACTTGGTGCATCATGCTGAGTGCGATTGGGTTCGATGAACCAACTTGGTACATCATCTTGAATGCGAAGGGTTCGATGAACCAACTTGGTGCATCATCTTGAGTGCGAAGGGTTCGATGAACCAACTTGGTACATCATCTTGAATCCGAAGGGTTCGATGAACCAACTTGGTGCATCATCTTGAACTCGAAGGGTTCGATGAGACAACTTGGTGCATCATCTTAAGTGCGAAGGATTCGATGAACCAACTTGGTACATTTAAACTGAATGTCTCTTCAATCGAACACTAAACTATGGAGTTTCAATGCAGTTGTCAATTTCTGAAGAAATTGACTTCCTTCTTGTAAAGATGCTTTTAGGTCGAGCCTAAAAGCTTCATCATAAATAAGGTAGAGTTGCGTTCGCGACTCTTTCCTTTTGATTCCTTTGTTTGTAGTCGAATGCAAGCCAAGCTAATAGATAAAAACACTGGTGTCGCTAATTGATTCTGTTTCTATCAAAATAATTTGATGCATCAAATTTACTGACATTTTTACACCACTTCATTTATTCGATTTTCCGGTATTTGTAAAAAATTTACTGCATTTTTCAAATTTCAGGATTTTTGCCTTATTTATAAAGGGAGGTGATTAAATGGAATTAAAAATGAAACGCAAGAAACCTATGAACTTATTATTTCTTGAGATGCTTAAATGTCGGAAGGCACTTCCGCCTGAACATAATAGGTATCTCGCTGATTTAACGTGGGGGTTTGAGCACGAATGTAAAATTGACAAACTTATTGAAGAAATAAACGGTCCTTGGATTACAATCCCCGGTTTTAGCTATTACCAATTATTTGAGAAAAATTTCCAATTGGATTTATTATTAGTAACTGCAAAGGTGATTTATATTAGTGAAATAAAAGGTTATCGTTCAGATTTGTATATTGATGCCGGCGGTGTCATAAAGAACAAAAACGGAACAATCATTGACGATCCACTTGACCAAGTTAAAAAAGCGACTGAAAAATTTCAAAATTGATTGGACCGGCTGAAAATCGATTTGAAAATTCAATACAATGTCATCATCGCTACCGAGGGTGGAACAGTTTATGGATTAACTGACGAGAAACCAATTCTATTACAGCATCAAGTTCAAGATTATTATAGAAGGCTGGCAAGAAAGGCTGCTCCTCCCACTACCGAGACTGTAAATTTAGTTAACACATTTTTACAATTTAATAATGATAGATCCCACCGTTGGCAGAACATGCCCGAATATAGTTACCAGAGTATGGAAAAAGGACTCTATTATTCTTGTTGCGGGAATGAAGTAGGAGCAGTAAGCCCTCGAACTTTTCTTGTAACTTGCCAAAAATGTCAGAAATCTCACAAAGTACTCGATTTAGTAATTAATGCGTACAATGATTTCATCCTATTTTTCAATGAAAAACCTTCAACACCAAAATTGCAGCATTGGATTGATGGACGAATTGAACGTCATCGATTACTACGTTGGAAAAATAAGGGTTACTTTGACTAAATAATAATATTCTTAAAAACCATTCAATAAATTTACAGCCTCCCCACCTAAACACAAAAAGTTCCAAGTTAATTAAATTAACTTGGGACTTTCATTCTCAAAAATCGGAAATGCACAATTTTGTCATTCCACGCCGCTGGGATGCATTTTTTGCACCCTCCTCTTTTTCCCCTAGAAACAAAAAAAGAACGATGGTCCACTGACCATCGCTCCTCATGATATGATAAAACCCGCCAGGAAGGCGGGGTTTACTCTCAATATTAAATGATTTTCTAAACAAAAAAGTAAGACACAACACGTGTCAACATAATCCCAACTAAAAAGAATGTCCAGCTAATAAATAAAACGCGGAGTGCGACGACTAGGAAGTCGGCGATGAAATATTCTTTTACTTGGCGGATGTAGTCATGCAATGCGAGGACTACTATAAAAATTGATAGCACAAACAATAATGGCAAGATACTAAAATTGTATATGAGTAAGCTGAAGGCGTTAATAATTAGTAGCCAGGTTGGTAGTAGACAAGTTGCGACTGTGACATTGTAGTCGTGGATTTGTGGCTTGAGGATTATGACACCGAAATACATGGATAGTAAAGGCCATGCAAAGAGAACAATCTCAGGCCAGATAAATTGATTGATCATATTTCACTTCCTAGAAAAGAAGCTCAATCACTGAAAGTGAATTGAGCTTTGTTTTGTATGATTAATTAAAGAAACTGAGGATATGCGCCCAGGTATCTTGATTTAAAACTTCCCAATAATTACCGTCTCCGATAATTGTGTAGCCAATAAATAAGCCAATAATGGCGAAGAGTGCAAATAAAATCACAAATAATATTACCTTTAAAAGTGCGAAGAAAAATCTTTTCCACACATTGACTTCTAAACGTTGTTCGCTCATTATTTATCCTCCCATCATTATCCCATTAAACGGCGCTTGAATTGTTGTAAGCGGCGTTTGAAAAGTTGCCATCTGGATGGCTTCGATTTCTCGAACTCTCCCGATTGGATTAATTCTAACATAAGTCCTGTCCCAATCGCTACTGAATTCATTGGTTGATCGACTTTGATGACACTAATTTCTAATCGTCCAGATAAATATTCATCCAGTTGATCAATGAGTGCCCCACCGCCGGTTAATAAAATACCTGACTCGACGATATCAGCTAATAACTCTGGTCTGACTTTTTTCAAAACCGATTCTGTTGCCTGAGCAACCGCCTCTAATGGTTCAGCTAATGCCATAGCCATGTCATTGGAATTTAATTTGACGGCTTTTGGTAAACGCGTCACCAAGTCAAGTCCGTTGACATCATAATAACTTAAATCTTCCTCGGGCTGTAAGACAGCCGACGAAATCGCTATTTTCACTTGTTCCGCAGTTTTATCCCCGATCAATAAATGATACTTTTCCTTAACGAATTCGACAATCGCTTGGTTAAAGTAATCCCCCGCTTGGCGCAATGAATTGCTGTTAACAATTTCACCTTGGGAAATGACGGCAATATCACTTGTTCCGCCTCCGATGTCGATGACCATTGTGCCTTTAGGTGCCATGATGTTTCCACCGGCACCGAGTGCAGCAACTTTGGTTTCCTCTTCGACATAGACGATTCCACCACTGGCACGCTCAGCCGTTTCGATGAGTGATTGTTTCTCAATGTCGTTAATCTGCGACGGTGCACAAATTAAAATAACAGGTCTTGAGAAGAGACTATTATTTTGGATGCGGCGCATAAATAAAATCAGCATCGCTTCTGCTAAATCATAATCTGAAATAACCCCACCCTCAAGGGGGTGGATCACATTAATCGAATCCGGGGTGCGGCCAATCATGTCATATGCTTCCTGGCCGTAGGCGACAATCTCATTCGTATTTATATCAACGGCTACAACAGCCGGTTCGTTGACGACAATGCCTCGTCCCTTTAAATGAATCAATACATTTGCAGTTCCTAAATCTATCCCTATTTCTCTGCTCATGCTATTGCCCCATTCGTTTTCTAAATAGCGTTTTGTAATTTACGTTTTGTAGTTTTGACAGGCTGAATATCTACACGTTCAATTTCTGCACCTAATGCAGCCAATTTCAGATGGAATTCATAATATCCACGGTCTAAATGATGTAAATCAGTGACGCGCGTAATTCCTTTAGCCACTAATCCCGCAATAATTAATGCTGCACCTGCACGTAAGTCTGTTGCTTTAACGCGTGCACCAGTAAATTCAGTTGGACCATACGAAATAACCGTTTGACGCTCAATTTGGAATTTCGCGCTCATACGGCGTAATTCTTCAAAATGCATGAAGCGGTTTTCGAAAACTGTTTCCGTTAATGAACTTGATCCGTCCGCTAATAATTGCGCTACTGACATTTGTGATTGCATATCCGTTGGGAATCCTGGATGTGGCATTGTTTTAATGTCTGTTGGTTTTAATGTTTCTGGACCAACAACACGAACGCCTTCTTCGTCAAATGTAAATTCAACACCCATTTCCGTTAATTTAGAAATTAATGGTAAATTATGCTCGCGAATCGCGCCATGAATGTAAACGTCCCCTTGAGTTACTGCTGCAGCTACCATAAAAGTACCCGCTTCAATACGGTCGTAGATAACAAAGTGTTCAGTACCATGTAATTTTTCAACACCATGGATTGTAATTGTATCTGTTCCAGCACCTTCGATTTTAGCACCCATTTTGTTTAAGAAGTCTGCTAAATCAACGATTTCTGGTTCACGCGCAACGTTTTCGATGACGGTTGTACCTTCTGCCAAAGTCGCAGCCATCATAATGTTTTCTGTTGCACCCACTGATGGGAAGTCTAAGTAAATATTTGCTCCCACTAATTTATCTGCTTTTGCTTCAACATAACCTGCGTGTGTTTGGATTTCCGCTCCTAAAGCTTCGAATCCTTTTAAGTGTAAGTCGATTGGACGTGATCCAATTGAACATCCACCAGGCATCGCTACTTTAACATAACCAAAACGAGCTAATAGTGGTCCCATAACTACGATTGATGCACGCATTTTGCTGACAAAGTCGTAATCTGCTACAGATAATACATTTCCTGTCGCGTCTAATACTAATTCATTATTATCTTCATCGAATGAATTTTCGATATTTAAGTTCTTAAGTAGTTCTGAAAGGATATACACGTCAGATAAAACAGGCACATTTTTAAGAATCGTTTTACCATCTTCTGCTAAAATTGCACCCGCTAAAATTGGCAAGACCGCGTTTTTCGCTCCTTCGATTACTACTCGACCTTCTAGGCGGTTGCCACCATGTACGATGATTTCTTCCATTGTAAATATTTCCCCTTTTTGTGCTTACCGTTTTGGAGCGAACGATAAGGTTAATTAATTTATAGTTTTTAATAAATAGTTATCGTTTTCAACAGACTGCCATCACATTGAAAGCGTTCCCTATTTTAAAGCGACATCACTGTGAAAATTACGCCACGAATAATGTCTATGATCTCAATAAAATATGAACTGACTGCATACCCTACACTAATACTAAGCAGAATACAAGCCCATCTCGCCAAGTAATAGTTCTTGTTAGAGAAGGCCTCACGCCACTTTAGCTTACTAAAAACTAGATATGATAAAAGGACGAAAACAATCCGAACTACTAGCACTGCCATACTATATATTAAAGTCATCATGTTTCATCACCTTCCAGTTCAATTTCTACTATATCATAAAATTTTGTACTTTAATATCTTTTAAGTTCGAATATTTTATGATTATTATTATAAAAAGATAACATTTATATTAAAAAAGATAAACTCCTGTTACAGAGTTTATCTTTGCTTGCTTGATTTAAAGTCATAGTAACGGCGGTGCTCATCGATTTTAGCTAGGTAAAACCCACTAAAATCGGCTGGAATTTCGAAATCAATATTTGCTTCATATTCCAAATCTCGGTCATTAAAATATTGTTCATAGTCTGGAATTGAAATTTGATGACGTTCGTCTAAGTCATTTTGACCTGCGACCTTTTCCAATTGATCTTTATACCCTTCAACTAAATTTCCGAAGAATAATTCAGAAACCGAACCTGATCCATAACTGAATAATCCAATTTTATCTCCCGCTTCAAGTGAGCTATTTTCTTTTAATAATGACATTAATGAAATATAAAGAGATGCCGTATATGTATTTCCGATTTGTTTACCATAGACAATGGCTGCATTTAATTGTTCTTGCCAGTCTTCGATTAAGCGAGCGCGCATCTTTTCATCCATTTTTGTTTCTGCTTCAGATAATGCGATTAACGCTTTTTTCGCCATTTTTGTATATGGTAAGTGAAATGCGAGTGCTTTAACTTCGTTTAATTCAGTTCCTAAAGCAACTTCAGCTTGTTGGAAGACATTGATAAAGCTATCCGCATATAATTGATTTGAGAAGTGCCCATCCACTAATGCGACCGGTGAATGGCTCGGACGCCAGAAATCGTATTGATCATCCGTACGTGAATAGCTTTGTGGATCAATTGACAGAATGCTTGGATTACTTGAAATAATCATCGCAACCGCTCCAGCCCCTTGCGTCGGTTCCCCAGACGTGTTTAGCCCGTAACGTGCAATATCTGCCGCTACCACTAACACTCGGCGTTCTGGATTGGCACGAACATAATCAAATCCCGCCATCAAGCCTGCTGTACCTGCGTAACAAGCTTGTTTAATTTCAAAAGATTTAGCAGAAGAATGAATCCCTAGCATATTATGAATATAAGTAGCCGCTGATTTTGAATAGTCAAAACTTGATTCCGTCGCAAAGATCACTTGATCAATCGTCGCGCGGTCCTCTTCATCCACAATTTGTAGCGCAGCATTGGCTCCCATCGAAACAATATCTTCCCAAACAGGAATCACTGCCATCTTATCTTGTTGTAGTCCGATCGTAAATTTATTTGGATCCGTGTCGCGCGCATGCGCTAATTCCACCATATCAATATAATAATCCGGTGTGTAAAAGGCGATCTTATCAATCCCTACAATATTTGTCATATTATTTCTCCTCACTGTGATTGTCTCGGATTTCTTGTAATAATTCCTGCGCAATCGTACTTGACATTTGTGGTGCTTCTTGTAATTTTTCTGTTAAAAGTATGACTTCGCCCTCTGTTGCACCTACTTGCATCGCAAGACTGCGTGCTTGAAGTCCCATGTGTCCCTTTTGAATCCCATCGGTTACGAGCGCTTTAACAGCTGCGAAGTTCTGTGCTAAGCCTACGGCCGCCATGATTTCCGCTAATTCACTCGCAGAAGGATTATTTAATAATTCAAGCGACCATTGTGCGGCTGGATGAACAGAAATCGTTCCCCCAACAACTGCCACTGGTATAGGTAGTTCAATTTCTCCGATGAGATATTCAGATTCTTTATCATAAGTCCATTTTGTCAGTGGTTGATAATTGCCCGTTCGACTCGCGTATGCATGAACGGAAGCTTCAACTGCTCGCCAATCATTACCGGTTGCTAGACATAAGGCATCGATACCGTTCATAATGCCTTTATTATGTGTCGTTGCTCGGTAAACATCGATCGAAGCGTAATCTGAGGCTAATGCAATACTTTCCGCAATATTTTGGGCTTGTTCTAAATTCGGATGTAATTTTTGTACTGGGACAGAAGTAGTAGCCTTCGAGACAGCGACTTCTGAGTAATTCGACAGAATTTTCATGAGTGCGATTTCGCCGGTGAGCTCTTCAATGCTTGGCGCAAGCGCTTCGAGGCAAGTGTTGATTGCATTGGCTCCCATTGCATCGCATGGGTTGAATGTGAGATAAATCACAATATAATGCTCAATTTGAGACGATTTATGCTCAAATGTTAACGCAATCGGCCCACCTCCACGCTTGACCATGTTTGGTGAAGCGTCTTTGGCTTGTTGTAATAATGTTGATTTATGTGTTTCAAGTTGTTGTAAAACTGTTTCCGGATTTTTGACGCCGGATAATATAATTTGCCCGGTGATTTCGCGCTGGCCATAAGTCGTTTTGATATTGCCTAGAATTTTTCCGGCGTTGTTCGCTGCTGCGATGACGGATGGTTCTTCGACGGTCATTGGGACGACGTATGGTTTGTCATTGATTGTGAAGTTGACGGCTACGCCGAGTGGTATTTCGTAGTTCATTAAATAGTTTTCGATCATATTGTCGGCGACGGTTTCTGGTAATGCTTTGGGCATGATATGCAAATCTGGACGGAACTCATCGATTATTGCTCGTCTTTGAGCTGTCGTTTTTTTATAAAATCCTCTAAACATTTTCTTCTCCTATTTGTCTCTATCCTTGTGTCTTAAAATTGTACCATATTTTATTGGTAATTGACACATGGTAGTCGTAAATCAGTATTTGGTCTGATTTATTCTACTTTTAGTAGCAGTAGCAGGGAAAGTATGGCATAAGTTCGTATATTTCGCATATCTTCGAGGCCGGGGCTTTTCATTGCAGCCGTGGGACCGTCTTACGCTCTCTCTTCGAGAGGAGCTTCAGACTTTCACTACCTATGAATCTGTAGCTCGCTCCACTCGCACAGCTTCTATGCGGTATTGAATCCTATGTCACGGCGCATGAAAAGCCCCGGCCTCTTCGATATGCTTGGGTTGTTATGAATATTCGTGGTACTTGTGTTATTAAAAGAATAATAGTTCTCAAAATTTTAGTCTGGTGTGTGAATAATCAATAAAATAAAGTACAGGGGCGGGGGTTTGAGTGTAGATCGCTGTTTGGTGTTGAAATTTGAACTGGACGTTATTTTGGTTTGTGTTTGGATAGTTAGATATTTCTGTTACATTTTGAATGCGTTCTGTTTTAAACATTCCTTGTAGATTCTATTAGTGTATAGGATTTTTGAGTACAATTAGTATCGGCATGACATAATAATCCTAGTTCTTTCAATCACAATTCCATAACAAATATAATCCTAATGCAAACAAAGAGAAAAGAAGAAGGAGTCGCTTGGGCGACTCCAACCCCTCTTTAATGCCGCTTTTAGGCACGTACCTAAAAGCCTCTTTCTAATAAGGAAGGGGCTGGGCAAAAAGTCCTTAAAATACAAAAACGGGATTCACAATAAGCATTGTGGAATCCCGTTTTTACTTGATTTCTGTTAAAATGAAAGCCCTCTCATGGTATAATAGAAGTAACTACCCA
>JACBXN010000055.1 GCA_015863215.1 Aerococcaceae bacterium DSM 111176 | reverse complement strand
ATCGAAATATCTCCATCTATAAGTACATCATAAGAATTATGTATAATTCGATCAAGGATAGCTTCTGCTAAAGTACCGTCTCCTAGTTTCTCATACCAACCCGGAAAGTCGAACTGGGAACAGTAAATATTCGACTTCTGCGCTTCATAACGAGCGTTGATAATTTCCAGGAGTAATGTGGATTCTTCACTTGTGAGCTCATATAAGAGCCATTCATCAAGGATGAGAAGATCAACTTTGATAAGCTTTTTCATTAATTTGGTGTAACTACCATCAGCTTGGTGTGTCGCAATTTTAAACTCCTCTAATAGATTAGGCAAGCGAGTATAACGAACGGTGTAAAATTGCCTGCAGGCCTGAACGCCGAAGGCGGTAGCTAACCATGTCTTTCCAGCTCCCGATACACCTTTAAAGATGATATTGCGACCGTCTAAGATATAATCTCCAGCTGACAACTTCATGAGTAATTCTCTGTCTAGTTTACGATCTGTATCATATTGGATATCCTCTATAGCGGCTTTCACGGTGAATTGTGCTTGTTTTAGTAATCGATTCAATTTATTGCTTTTACGTACGGAATCTTCTTGATCAATCATGATTCCCAATAATTCATCAAAAGTAAGATCCTTGTATGCTGGGTTTGACAGTAAGGTTTCATAAGCTTCTGCCATACCTGAGAGTCTAAGCTGTTTTAGTTTATCATAATTTTGTTGATTCATTTATTTCTACCTCCATAATATGATGCCCCTCTAGTAAAACCATATTTTTCCTTCATCTTTCTAGATTTTGGTTCTGTTAATTTTTCTTCATCGTGTTTTTTATTTGATTGAATAATGGTTTGCACACTTTTGACCGTCGGTCGATTGGTAGCTTTTAATACATCTTTACAGGCTTGTTCGATTTCATAATTGGTATATTTTCTTTCCAACTTCTTTAAAGTGAAGATTGCGTTGAGAGCTTGCTTTTCTACTTCATAAGTCTCAAGTAAAAAAGTTACAATCATTAGAGTGGAATCGCCTATACTTGCTGCCCATTTTAATCCCTCTTCAGGCGTTTGTTCGATATACAATCGATGATTCTGAGGCATATGTTCTTTTAAGATAGAGAACTGTCCGTATTTTCCATATAATGTTTGATGAGAAGCTGCTCTTATGTGATTAAAATAGATTTCAATTGTACTGTCTGAAATTTTCACATCTACTTCCTTACCTATTAGTTCATAAGGGACAGAATAAAACATACTGTGAATAGAGATATGGTAGTCTGGACGTACTTTAGCGGTACGCCATTCAGACATTCGATAAGGAGTGGCTGGGAGAGGAGAAAGTGCGAATTTCTCTTCTTCTAAAAAGGCAGACCATCTGGAACCATTTCGGTTCTGGAAGGGTCTGTTATTTAAATAGTCTAACTTTTTCCAGATTTCATCGTTCAATTCTTCGATTGAGAAAAACTTCATGTTCCTTAAACCTTGAATAATCCATGTGGACACAATATTTACTGAACCCTCTACACTCGCCATATCTTTAGTGGAACGAACGCGTGCGGGTAAAATAACTGTGTTATAGTGGTCAGCCATCTCTGCATAAGTCTTATTTAAGATAAGTTCTTTACTCGTATGTTTAGTAACGCCTGTCTTCAAATTATCAGGCACAAGGATTTGTGGTGTTCCTTCAAAAAATTCGAAGGTATGCTGATGAAGTCGAATCCAAGACGGTAAATCCATGCGATAAGAACCTTCTACGTAAAACATTTGAGAACAAGGTAAAGTAGCGATAAATATATACACCTTTCTATTTTCACCCGTATCAGGATCAATAACTGACAACGTCTGACCTGCCCAATCAACCTCCAATATTTCTCCAGGTTTTCGGCGAATGCGCATCGTTGCCTTATATTTCATCGCATAATTGTGATAATGTTCAGCGAAAGTTCGATAAGCATAAGGTATTTTCCCTACACTCTTTGCTTCTCGTACATACTCATCATGCAATAAAGTCAAAGTAACATTAGGTCTTGCTAATTCTTTATGGACATATTCGAAGTCCATGACATGCCACCCGCTATTCTCCTGTTTCTTTTCAGGGTAAAGGAAATCTTCCAGCCATGGATCAGTGATTCCTTCATCCAACGGGATGATGATACCTCTCTTTTCTGCAAGTTTAATCACCTCCGTTACTTTTTGCCGTGAGTGCTGTGTAATCGTAGCTATACTTCTAAGCGATACGCCTTCACTATGTAATTCCAAAATCTTTCGATAAGGGAACATACAAAAACCTCCTATATATCTTATTGTCACGCTCACCTTTCTAAAAGATGTAAACGTGCTCAATAAGTATATAGGAGGATATATAAGTTTTGGTAAATTCTTCCGCAAAGAGTGGTAAAACTGTCCGCAATCACTGGTAAAAAGAACCGCAGGGTTGGTACAAATTAAATGCAATAATCA
>JACBXN010000054.1 GCA_015863215.1 Aerococcaceae bacterium DSM 111176 | reverse complement strand
TGTTAATGCTAAATTAGATTCAGCAATTATTGCTAGATAAGTTTCGGCACTTTATTCCAAAAAAAGAACCAATTCAGTTATACTTTTGCAGTATCAATTGAATTGGAGGATGAAAGGTGAACGAAAAAAAGATGAGTATTTATCATGAAATCCATCGATTACATCGATTGGGATTCAATAAAAGTCAAATTGAACGAAAAGTTGGAGTGAATCGAGACACGGTGAGGAAATATCTGGCAAAGGACTTTAAGGAAATGTCCGAATGGACATATACTTTACAAAATCGAGCCAAGAAATTGGATCCTTACGCAGACATAATTCTGGAGTGGCTGAAGGAGCACAGCGATTTATCGGCTGCTCAAATTGAGGACTGGCTATTGGAAGAATATCCGGAACTTCAGGTCGGCTCAAGCACGGTACGGTCGTATATCAAATATCTGAGAGATCAGTATGCGATCCCTAAACGTAAAAAAATCCGGCAATATGAAGCCATTCCCGAAGTAGAGATGGGTGCGCAAATCCAAGTGGATTGGGGTCAAACGAAGCAAAAGACAAGAAGCAAAGAAGAAATCAAGTTGTATTTTATCTCTTTTGTTTTATCGCATAGCCGGTACAAATATCTTGAATGGTTGGACCGGCCCTTTACCACACAAGATACTATTCGTTCGCATGAAAATGCCTTTCGTAACTTTGGCGGAATGCCTGAAGAAATGGTTTATGACCAAGACAATTTAATCGCGGTCAGCGAGAACGCCGGAGACCTTTTACTCACCCAAGTCTTTCAAGCATATCAACAAGCCTTAGGTTTTGATGTTTACTTGTGCCGCGGGTCAGATCCCGAAACCAAAGGAAAAATTGAACGTGTCGTCGGTTATGTAAAGGCTAACTTCGCAAAGAATCGGGTCTATGATGGACTTGATGACTGGAATGAGAAATCTCGTTCCTGGCTGGAACGCACAGGAAATCATAAAGTACACGGCACAACGAAAAAGAGACCAGATTCAGTGTTCCTTCTGGAAAAAGCACACTTGAAACCAGTCTCTTCAATCAAACACAAAGATATATCTTTCAGAAATAGTATAACAGCTACCGTAAATAAAGACAATACGATTCGCTTTAGAGGGAACCGTTATTCGGTACCGCTTGGTACCTATAAAACCGTCGGTTCAAATCAAGTCTATCTTCATGAAAAAGGCCAAGAATTGGTTATTCTACATAAGATTACAGGAGATGAAATTGCGCGGCATACCCTTTCTTTAGAAAAAGGTAAATTGATAAAAAATCGCAACCACGGTCGTGATCGGGAAAAAACACTGCAAAAATACCGCACAGCCATGATTGACCTATTCGAACAAGAAGAGGCAGCCATTCTCTTTATTGATAAAATAACGGAAAAGTATAAACGGTATGTACGCGATCAGTTTATGGTCTTGGAAAAGAGCATTCAAACATACCCCCAAGAACGGGATGCGGCACTCGCATATTGTATTGAAAATGAACTATGGAGCGCCAATGATTTTAGAGACGTCGCTGCTTATTTAAACCAGCACAAGCCGGGAGATATTCCAAGAGGAATCGAATCAATCTCTTCGACTGCTTCATCAGGTATTCAAGTATCCACACGCTCAATCAGTGAGTATGTCAAAATTTTGGGCGGTGAAGTGAATGAGTAATGGCTTGGAAGATTTACAGCAGGCCTTTAAACAGCTGCGATTATCTGAGGTTTCGCTTGAGCTTCCTGCATTCATGCGAGAGGCTGAGCAAAAATCTTGGACTTATTATGAACTGTTAAACCATCTCTTGAAATACGAACTAACAAAGCGAGAAGAGAAAAACAAAGCCCGTCGCTTAAAATGGGCGAAATTCCCTTATCAAAAGACGCTTGAGGACTATGATTTAAGTGAGCAGACAAGCCTCAGTGAGCGGCAAATGCGCCAGCTGAAGGAAATGAATTGGTTAGAGCAGCAGTACAACCTCATTCTTCTTGGACCGCCCGGTGTCGGCAAGACGCATTTAGCGGTCGGCGTTGGATTAGAAGCGATCGAGCAAGGGTATCAAGTCATGTTTCTCCCGATGGGAGAACTGACAACGATTCTGAAAACAAGTGACTATACACGGAAATCACAGATTGCATTAAATCGGATTAAAAAATCTGACTTAGTGATCATCGATGACTTGATGTATATGGCTATGGATCCAATGGAGGCAAACCAGTTCTTTCAGCTGGTTGACTACTTATATGAACGTAGTTCAATCATTCTGACTTCAAATAAGAGTCCAGATCAATGGGGAGAACTATTAGGCGATGAAGGAGTCGCAACAGCGATTCTGGATCGCCTTCTCCATCGGGTAGAGCTTATTCAGATGGACGATGAAAGTTATCGAATGAAACATCGGCAACGAGTTTTTGATTAGAAATAAGTGCCGAATCTTATCGAGCAGAATCTGCAGAAAACTAATTGGCAAAAAGTGCCGATTTCTACTTGACGTTAACA
>JACBXN010000053.1 GCA_015863215.1 Aerococcaceae bacterium DSM 111176 | reverse complement strand
GTGTGGTGATGATGGCAAGAAGGACACACCTGTTCCCATGCCGAACACAGCAGTTAAGCTTCTTAGCGCCGATGGTAGTTGGGACTTTGTCCCTGCGAGAGTAGGTCTTTGCCACGCAGGTTGTTTATATCTTTGGAGGTTTAGCTCAGCTGGGAGAGCACCTGCCTTACAAGCAGGGGGTCAGCGGTTCGATCCCGTTAACCTCCATTAATAACGACTTGTTAGCTCAGTCGGTAGAGCAACTGACTTTTAATCAGTGGGTCGTAGGTTCGATTCCTACACAGGTCATATAGTAAATATCATCCTGCGGGTGTGGCGGAATTGGCAGACGCACCAGATTTAGGATCTGGCGCCTTCGGGCGTGGGGGTTCAAGTCCCTTCACCCGCATACTGAATTTTTACTATGAAATAAAAATAAATACGCCGGCTTAGCTCAGTTGGTAGAGCATCTGATTTGTAATCAGAGGGTCGAGGGTTCAAGTCCTTTAGCCGGCACTTTTTTTAAAAGGTTTGCGGAAGTAGTTCAGTGGTAGAACATCACCTTGCCAAGGTGGGGGTCGCGGGTTCGAATCCCGTCTTCCGCTTCATAATTAAATAATAATTATGCCAGTATTCTTTATAGAATATTCACCCTGCCGGGGTGGCGGAACTGGCAGACGCACAGGACTTAAAATCCTGCGGAGGTTACACTCCGTGCCGGTTCGATTCCGGCCCTCGGCATTAAAATTTAGCACCCTTAGCTCAATTGGATAGAGTACCTGACTACGAATCAGGCGGTTGCAGGTTCGACTCCTGCAGGGTGCATTTGTATAATCGGGAAGTAGCTCAGCTTGGTAGAGCACTTGGTTTGGGACCAAGGGGTCGCAGGTTCGAATCCTGTCTTCCCGATAGTATAATCCTAATGGGGGATTAGCTCAGCTGGGAGAGCGCCTGCTTTGCACGCAGGAGGTCAGCGGTTCGATCCCGCTATTCTCCATTATTTTAATAACATGGCGGTGTAGCTCAGTTGGCTAGAGCGTTCGGTTCATACCCGAAAGGTCATGGGTTCGACCCCCTTCGCCGCTATTTTGTATTACTGAGGACCTTTAGCTCAGTTGGTTAGAGCAGACGGCTCATAACCGTCCGGCCGTAGGTTCGAGTCCTACAAGGTCCATCAACATATATATTACGGAGGATTACCCAAGTCCGGCTTAAGGGAACGGTCTTGAAAACCGTCAGGCGTGTAAAAGCGTGCAAGGGTTCGAATCCCTTATCCTCCTTTTTAAAATTTAATATTATCGCGGGGTGGAGAAGCTGGCATCTCGTCGGGCTCATAACCCGAAGGTCGTAGGTTCGAATCCTACCCCCGCAATATGGTCCGGTGGTGTAGGGGTTAACATGCTTGCCTGTCACGCAGGAGATCGCGGGTTCAAATCCCGTCCGGACCGTTTTTTTTAATAATATAAAGCGTAATGCATTATGTTTCATAATGCGGGTGTAGTTTAGTGGTAAAACTACAGCCTTCCAAGCTGTTGTCGGGAGTTCGATTCTCCTCACCCGCTTTTAGTTTAATACGGGCCTGTAGCTCAGGTGGTTAGAGCGCACCCCTGATAAGGGTGAGGTCGGTGGTTCGAGTCCACTCAGGCCCATTTCAAAGATATTTGGATTTGGGGAAGTACTCAAGAGGCTGAAGAGGCGCCCCTGCTAAGGGTGTAGGTCGGTTTTGCCGGCGCGAGGGTTCAAATCCCTCCTTCTCCGTATTTTTGAAAAACTAATTTTATTATTTATAATGATGGCCCCTTGGTCAAGCGGTTAAGACACCGCCCTTTCACGGCGGTAACACGGGTTCGAATCCCGTAGGGGTCATTTTAATATAACGGAGGATTACCCAAGTCCGGCTTAAGGGAACGGTCTTGAAAACCGTCAGGCGTGTAATAGCGTGCAAGGGTTCGAATCCCTTATCCTCCTTTTTTTATTATCGCGGGGTGGAGAAGCTGGCATCTCGTCGGGCTCATAACCCGAAGGTCGTAGGTTCGAATCCTACCCCCGCAATAGTATGATCTATAGAGGTGAAAAAAATGTTTGAAATGGCTAATGATTTGCTTCATATTTATAGTGAATACGTTATTATTTTTGTTGAGTTTATTGGTGTTTCGATTATCTTAACAGGATCAATTAGAGCATTAATAATTCTATTTAAAAATGACAATAATTACGGTCATCGTGAAGTTAAGATTGTTCTTGGTGAAGCATTAGCTTTAGGTTTAGAATTTAAAATGGGTGCAGAGATTGTTCATACCTTAGTAGTATCCAATTTAAATGACGTTCTTATGTTAGCATTTATTGCTGTATTAAGAATTATATTATCTATCGTTATTCACTGGGAAGTAAAACAAGCTCATGAAGATAATAATTCAGATTATGGTAGTCATAATAATTAAATAACATGCGGGTGTAGTTTAGTGGTAAAACTACAGCCTTCCAAGCTGTTGTCGGGAGTTCGATTCTCCTCACCCGCTTACCAGAAAGTCGATATTATTATCGGCTTTTTTTGCATTTACAGATAAAGTTGAACATTTAACTAAAACCTGAACACCCGTTAGTTCGTGACATGAGATTATTATAACCCTATAAAATGTTGATATATCAGCATTTTATAGGGTTTTTATCTTGCATATTATCATGTCATGTATTATAATATACGTGACATGAAA
>JACBXN010000052.1 GCA_015863215.1 Aerococcaceae bacterium DSM 111176 | reverse complement strand
ACTACTAGATAATCGAGGCTAATAGGCTTCGTTTTTTTATTTGTATGCCAATATTAATTTTAATCAACAAAATACCCGAGTTGAATGAGCTTCAACTCGGGTTTGTCTACGGTCTGAGAGTCGCCCAGGCGACTCTACCTTCTGTTTGATGTAGCTTTTAGGCACGGCCTAAAAGCTTCTTTGTGTTTAAGGAAGTCAATTTCTGAGGAAATTGACAAGTGCATTGAAGTTCCTCGAGTTGGTGGTGGATCTTGGATGGTGTGGGAGATCTAAAATGGCAAAACTCAAGGTTAAATTTTGAGTAGTAGCACAAATCACGCTACTTCGCTTTTCAAATTTTGAGTAGTAGCACAAATCACGCTACTTCGCCTTTTGAATTTTGAGTAGTAGCACGAATCACGCTACTTCGCTTTTCAAATTTTGAGTAGTAGCACGAATCACGCTACTTCGCTTTTCAAATTTTGAGTAGTAGCACGAAGCACTCCAACTTCGACTTTTGAATTTTGAGTAGTAGCACGAATCACGCTACTTCGCTTTTCAAATTTTGACTAGTAGCACGAATCACGCTACTTCGCTTTTCAAATTTTGAGTAGTAGCACGAATCACGCTACTTCGCTTTTCAAATTTTGAGTAGTAGCACGAATCACGCTACTTCGACTTTAAAATTTTGAGCAGAGTCGCAATCAGTGACACTACCCCAACCCAACCCCCCCACACAAGCAAATGCCTACTAGATCCCCCGCCAGCTATGGTATAATCGGGTTTACATATTGGAGGTGAGCCGTTGATTTATTTGGTTTTGGTTTTAGAAGGGATTTTGACGTTTATCTCGCCTTGCATTTTGCCGTTGATGCCGGTATATTTAGCTTATTTTATGGGAGAAGATTCAGCAGACGAAACGAGTTCGAAGAAGATGCTCACTGAGTCCTTACTATTTGTTGCTGGATTTTCGGTGGTATTTATTTTGATGGGCTTGTTTATTGCACAAATCGGAACCTTTCTCGTCGCGCATCGTCAGCTCATAAATATCGTAACCGGGCTGATTGTATTGCTGTTTGGGATTGATATGCTCCTCCAGAATCGCTTCGCGTCAATGATTCGTCCGCTTCAACTCTCGTCGGGCACGAATCGGAGTTCGTCCTTTGTTTTAGGCCTTACTTTCGCCGTATCATGGACGCCTTGCGTGGGCGCATTCTTGGCGAGCGTGTACAGCCTCATCCTCAACTCGGGGTCGTACGGCCAGGCGGCACTGATGTTGGCGCTGTACTGCGTGGGGTTAGGCATTCCGTTCGTCTTAACGGCGGTGTTGATGGGCGAATTGAAAGTCGTCTTCAGCTGGCTGAAACGCCACCACCGCACCATCCAAATCGCATCCGGCGCGGTCCTAGTGGCCCTCGGCGTCTTAATGATGACCGGCCACATCGCGCGCTGGCTCGTATTCTTAAGTTAGGAGTTTTCTATGAAAAAATTGATCGCATTAATCGCCACCCTCGTCACTGTCATCGCCCTCGCCTCAGCCGCTTACTGGGGCCTCGCGCGTAACGAATCCAACCCATCAGGGGAAAGTATGGCAGTCACCTCTGAAGAATCTTCGGTCGAGGAATTGGTTGAGAGTTCGTCGGAAGAGTTAGTGGCAGAAACCGAGGAGACTTCCGAAGTTGAAGTGGCGGCAGAAGATGAAACGGAAGAAGAGGACCCGGCGGCACATTTAGACAAGTTGTCCGTCGTTCGCCGCATCCGCTTTGAAGACGAAGCAGGGGAAGTGTCGGTATTATCAGACTACGTCGGAGAGCCGATCGTTGTCAACATTTGGGCCTCTTGGTGCGAACCTTGCCAACGTGAAATGCCATTATTCGCGGCAGCCATGGACGAATATGAAGACGTTCAGTTCGTGATGCTGAACGCCGTTGGCAGTAACGGAATCGAAACCAAAGAAATGGCCGATGCATTCATGGCCGAACAAGGCTTAGATTTCCCCATCGTTTACGACTACCGCATGTTATCGCAACTCAATTTAGGCGTCACGATGCTACCAACCACGCTATTCATCGACGCAGAAGGCGAAATCGTCTACACTCAAATCGGCGAAGTAGCCGAAGGGCAACTGCAAGAATTGATTGAAACTTATTTGATTGGGTAAAGGTTAGCCACTCTGGGATTGAATCTGGGGTGGTTATCCTATCCGAGTTCTAGTCTTCGATCTAATTACAAACTCAGGGATTAAGTGATATAATTTTTGCAAATAGAAAGTTCCATTTAATAGACAATACTTTTCGAGTTACCAGAATTGGTTAGGAGGCTGAAGAATCGTGCTTACTAAAGAAACGGTGTTGCAGACATTGATTGAAAATAGTGCAGGTTTAACTGGGGAAAGAGCATCGACAGCAAGGAAAGCCGTGACGTATTTAGAAAAGAGTAATCACGTTTTGGATTTCGAACATGATCCTACTTTAGATCGCGAAACCAAGAAAATGTTAACCGTAGCGGTAAAGCTAACTCGTGGCATTCCACATAAAGATTACACAAGAGAAGAACTATTAGCACCAGCTAAAGGGACTAAGTTTGAAAAGATGTTAAGAAAGCAATTGGATAATAGAAATTAATTGATGGCCACTCTGGAATTGAATCTAGGGTGGTTATTTTTGTGGGCTATAGTAGGAGTCTGAGTTTAAACTTCATGCGAAATTCTGAACTGGTCCAAGTCAAGTGGACAATGAAATAATAAAATTATGCGGCAATTTTATTTCTGAATTCTATCGGTGCTAAATTATTGAGTTTTGACTGATAACGACGGTTATTATATCTGTCCATGAA
>JACBXN010000051.1 GCA_015863215.1 Aerococcaceae bacterium DSM 111176 | reverse complement strand
GGGTAGTTACTTCTATTATACCATGAGAGGGCTTTCATTTTAACAGAAATCAAGTAAAAACGGGATTCCACAATGCTTATTGTGAATCCCGTTTTTGTATTTTAAGGACTTTTTGCCCAGCCCCTTTATTTTTGGGTAAAAAAATAGGATTACCTAAGTAATCCTGAGCAATTAACCTAAATAATTTGCCAATGATAGTAGTAATGAAATGGCCATTGGCGCAATAAAAGAAACTACTATTAAAATGACAAATAATTTAAAGAATCTATTCTTGTTTTTCGCTTTTTTATCTTTTTTCTTCATTGTAATTTCCTTTCAGTGAACATTATTTTTATTTTACAAAAGATAGTGTATAATTGCAATGAATTGAAAGATAAATGATTAAAATCTTATCTGGCATTTAAGTTGTGAAAATAAGATGAGGCCATTTCGTGTAAAAGTGGCATAAAATATTAAAATAGTGTAAAATTACAATGATATAAATAGCAAATTAGGAGGAATTTAGTTTGACTGAAAAAGATAAACAACGCGTATTAATTATAGAAGATGAGACGAACTTAGCGGGATTTGTTGAACTAGAATTACAACACGAAGGTTACGAAACAGCAGTGTCTCATGATGGACGCACTGGATTAGAAATGGCATTAGAAGAAGACTGGGATGTCATTCTTTTAGATTTAATGTTACCAGAATTAAATGGTTTAGAAGTTTGTCGCCGTATTCGTCCAGTAAAAGATACACCGATCATTATTATGACTGCACGTGATAGCGTGATGGACCGTGTATCAGGATTAGATCAAGGTGCAGATGATTATATTGTAAAACCATTTGCAATTGAAGAATTATTGGCAAGATTACGTGCTTTATTCCGTCGTATCGACCACGAGGAAGAGCAAAGAGCTCAACAACAACCAACAGTTAATTACCGTGACCTTTCAATTGAAAAGGCAAACCGTATCGTTAAACGAGGCGAAGAAGTAATTGATTTAACTAAACGTGAATATGAATTATTACTTTTCTTAATGGAAAATGTCAATATGGTAATGTCACGTGATGTATTATTAGAAAAAGTATGGGGATATACATCAGAAGTTGAAACAAACGTAGTTGATGTATATATTCGATATTTACGTAATAAAATCGATTTACCAAATCAGGACTCATACATCCAAACTGTTCGTGGAACAGGTTATGTAATGAGAACTTAGCATGGCTGAATTACGTAAAAAAATCAAACAACCCCTTTCCCTTAGATGGAAATGGGGTATTTTATTATTCGTCATTGCAACCTTATTAAATATTGTATTGATGGCAGTTTTATATACTTATTCTACCTCAAATACGAAAAATGCTCTAGAAATAGAACTAAGTCAAAATACTGATAGTGTTGTCAATTATTTAGAGACAACCAGATATCCTATTGTTCCTTATGAAAGTTTTGATATGTCATCAACAGGTTTACGGCAATTAAGCGAGCAACAAGAATTTTTATCAGCGCTTAATTATCTGGATATGGATAAATATGGTTATTTTCTATATTCAAATTCAGGAGACTTAGTATTTCAAACGAAAGAAAATCAATTGGATGAAGTAAGTTTAGAGGATAATATCCAAATGATGTTAGTTAATGGAGAACCCACTTTAGGTGGCCAATCTAACTTATCATCATCAGTGACAGGATCAGAAATTGGTCACATTGTAGTAACGATCAATCCTCAAATTTATGATGCTGCACTTAATAGTGAAAATAGAATGTACTTATTTGCAGCAATTATAATGATTTTTGTTCAATTAATAGCTTCATTTTTAATCAGTCATTATTTCTTTAGACCACTTTATTATTTAACGAGTGCTTTAGACCGAGTAGAGGAAGATAGTCTTTCTGATATTCGCGTATTAAAACCGGGAAGTGATGATGAGTGGAGTGATTTAAGTCTTCATGTTAACCGTTTATTAGATAAAATCGACCTTTATGTGACCAATCAGAAACAATTCGTTGAAGATGTTTCACATGAATTAAGAACGCCGGTTGCTATCGTTGAGGGGCATTTAAAGATGTTAACGCGTTGGGGGAAAGATGATCCTGAGGTGTTGGAAAACTCAATCGACGCTTCACTACAAGAAATTAGTCGAATGAAGACATTAGTTCAAGAAATGTTAGATTTATCTAGAGCAGATCACGTTGATGTTGATTACCGTGATGAAATGACCGAAATTTATTCAGTAACGAAACAAGTTTTCCATAACTTTGATATGTTACACGAAGATTTTGAGTTTTATTTAGATATGGATCAAACAATGAACCAACCTCTGTATGTGCGAATGTACCGCAATCACTTCGAACAAATCTTAATTATTTTACTTGATAATGCAGTTAAATATTCAAAAGATCGTCAGGAAGTCCATATTTCAGTTAGTGAATCTGTTACTCAAGTAGAAATTGCGATTCAAGATTTTGGTGAAGGAATGACCGAAGAAGATAAAGAGAAAGTTTTCGGACGCTTTTACCGGATTGATAAAGCACGCTCAAGAGACAAGGGCGGTAATGGACTTGGTCTAAGTATTGCTAAACAATTGGTAACAAGTTATCGTGGAAATATTTGGGTGGAGAGTGTGGAAAATGAAGGATCAATTTTCTATATTAATTTCCCAATTATTAAAGACGTTGAAAAAATTAAGAAATTAAAGAAAATTGCTGATGAAAAAGATATATTTTAAAATTTAAAGCTAAAAGGTCACATAAGCATATGTGATCTCAGACCGTAGACAAACCCGAGTTGAAGCTCATTCAACTCGGGTATTTTGTTGATTAAAATTAATATTGGCATACAAATAAAAAAACGAAGCCTATTAGCCTCGATTATCTAGTAGTATTGCGAG
>JACBXN010000050.1 GCA_015863215.1 Aerococcaceae bacterium DSM 111176 | reverse complement strand
ATTTGTTCATTGAAAACTGAATATCCAGTATTAACATTCTCATGCGAGGTGTTAATACACAAACAAAATTATAATTTCTAATAAAAGATATAATGAACCGAGAAATTGACCGAGTCTATAGCAATATAGAACGAAAAAAATAGCGCGATCATATTGAAAATGATCAATAATGGTTAAGAAACAAAGGGCGCACGGTGAATGCCTTGGCACTAGGAGCCGATGAAGGACGGGACGAACACCGATATGCTTTGGGGAGCTGTAAGTAAGCTTTGATCCAGAGATTTCCGAATGGGGAAACCCAACATCTAACGGATGTTACACGCAAGTGAGGTAGACGCAGAGAACTGAAACATCTTAGTACCTGCAGGAAGAGAAAGTAAATAACGATTCCCTGAGTAGCGGCGAGCGAAACGGGAAGAGCCCAAACCACTTATTTATAAGTGGGGTTGTAGGACTCTAACGTGAGACTTAGAAGGATAGTCGAAATATGTGGGAACATATAGCGCAGAGGGTGAGACTCCCGTAGACGAAATCTAACTAAGCTCTAGGAGTATCCTGAGTACGGCGGAACACGAGAAATTCCGTCGGAATCCACCAGGACCATCTGGTAAGGCTAAATACTCCCTAGTGACCGATAGTGAACCAGTACCGTGAGGGAAAGGTGAAAAGCACCCCGGAAGGGGAGTGAAAGAGTACCTGAAACCGTGTGCTTACAAGTAGTCAGAGCCCGTTAAAGGGTGATGGCGTGCCTTTTGTAGAATGAACCGGCGAGTGACGATAGTTGGCAAGGTTAAGCTGAAGAAGCGGAGCCGTAGCGAAAGCGAGTCTGAATAGGGCGTAAGTCAGGTGTCGTCGACCCGAAACCAGGTGACCTATCCATGTGCAGGTTGAAGGTGCGGTAAGACGCACTGGAGGACCGAACCCACGTATGTTGAAAAATGCGGGGATGACGTGTGGATAGCGGTGAAATTCCAATCGAACCTGGAGATAGCTGGTTCTCTCCGAAATATATTTAGGTATAGCCTCATAGCGAGCGTCATGGAGGTAGAGCACTGTTTGGACTAGGGGCCCTCTCGGGTTACCGAATCCAGATAAACTCCGAATGCCGTAGACGTATCTATGGGAGTCAGACTGCGAGTGATAAGATCCGTAGTCGAAAGGGAAACAGCCCAGCCCACCAGCTAAGGTCCCCAAGTGATTGTTAAGTGGAAAAGGATGTGGGGTTGCCCAGACAACTAGGAGGTTGGCTTAGAAGCAGCCATCCTTGAAAGAGTGCGTAATAGCTCACTAGTCGAGTGACCCTGCGCCGAAAATGTACCGGGGCTAAACAATACACCGAAGCTGTGGATTCATCCTGATGGATGAGTGGTAGGAGAGCGTTCTATGTGCGGTGAAGCAGTACCGTAAGGAGCTGTGGAGCGCATAGAAGTGAGAATGCCGGTATGAGTAGCGCAAGACGGGTGAGAATCCCGTCCACCGATTGACTAAGGTTTCCAGGGGAAGGCTCGTCCGCCCTGGGTTAGTCGGGACCTAAGCTGAAGCCGATAGGTCTAAGCGATGGATAACAGGTAGAGATTCCTGTACTTGGTGTTAACGTTTGAGCGATGGAGGGACACAGGAGGTAATGTCACGCAGCCGATTGGATGGCTGTAGAAGCAACAAGCCTTGGAATGAGTCAAATGCTTATTCCTTTACGGGTGAGTTGTGACCTGGAGCGAAATAAAGTAGCGAAGGTGACGAATCATACTGTCGAGAAAAGCTTCTAGCGAGTTAACACGAACCCGTACCGCAAACCGACACAGGTAGTCAGGTAGAGAATACCAAGGTGATCGAGAGAACTCTCGTTAAGGAACTCGGCAAAATGACCCCGTAACTTAGGGATAAGGGGTGCTGGTTAAAGACCAGCCGCAGTGAATAGGCCCAGGCGACTGTTTAGCAAAAACATAGGTCTCTGCCAAACCGAAAGGTGACGTATAGAGGCTGACGCCTGCCCGGTGCTGGAAGGTTAAGAGGAGTGCTTAGCGCAAGCGAAGGTACGAATTTAAGCCCCAGTAAACGGCGGCCGTAACTATAACGGTCCTAAGGTAGCGAAATTCCTTGTCGGGTAAGTTCCGACCCGCACGAAAGGCGTAACGATCTGGGCACTGTCTCAACGAGAGACTCGGTGAAATTATAGTACCTGTGAAGATGCAGGTTACCCGCGACAGGACGGAAAGACCCCATGGAGCTTCACTGCAACTTGATATTGAGTGTTTGTGTGTCATGTACAGGATAGGTAGGAGCCTAAGAAGGTGGGCCGTCAGGTTCACCGGAGGCGTTGGTGGGATACTACCCTTGATTCATGAACGCTCTAACCCGCGTATATAGAGTACGGGAGACAGTGTCAGGTGGGCAGTTTGACTGGGGCGGTCGCCTCCTAAACAGTAACGGAGGCGCCCAAAGGTTCCCTCAGAATGGTTGGAAATCATTCGTAGAGTGCAAAGGCAGAAGGGAGCTTGACTGCGAGACCTACAAGTCGAGCAGGGACGAAAGTCGGGCTTAGTGATCCGGTGGTACCGCATGGAAGGGCCATCGCTCAACGGATAAAAGCTACCCTGGGGATAACAGGCTTATCTCCCCCAAGAGTTCACATCGACGGGGAGGTTTGGCACCTCGATGTCGGCTCATCGCATCCTGGGGCTGAAGTCGGTCCCAAGGGTTGGGCTGTTCGCCCATTAAAGCGGTACGCGAGCTGGGTTCAGAACGTCGTGAGACAGTTCGGTCCCTATCCGTCGCGGGCGTAGGAAATTTGAGAAAAGCTGACCTTAGTACGAGAGGACCGGGTTGGACACACCGCTGGTGTACCAGTTGTTCCGCCAGGAGCATAGCTGGGTAGCTATGTGTGGGATGGATAAGCGCTGAAAGCATCTAAGTGCGAAGCCAGTTTCAAGATGAGATTTCCCATTACGCAAGTAAGTAAGACCCCTGAGAGACGATCAGGTAGATAGGTACGAAGTGGAAGTATGGCAACATATGTAGCGGACGTATACTAATCGGTCGAGGACTTAACCATAAGAATCAATTTTGAGGATTGTTTGAGGGATATTCAGTTTTGAGTGAATAAAGATTCACTTAGAGATACGACAACTGTGTGGTGATGATGGCAAGAAGGACACACCTGTTCCCATGCCGAACACAGCAGTTAAGCTTCTTAGCGCCGATGGTAGTTGGGACTTTGTCCCTGCGAGAGTAGGTCTTTGCC
>JACBXN010000049.1 GCA_015863215.1 Aerococcaceae bacterium DSM 111176 | reverse complement strand
TCCGAAGGGGTGCCGTTAAAATGAGGGAAAACACGTCAAAAAATTCAATGCATAAAAACAACCAGCGAACTCTATTGGTTTTGAGTTCGCTGGTTGTTTATTTGGGACTTTTTGCCCAGCCCCTTTTTCATTTATAATTTTAATTTGGAATTACACTAACGAAATATCCTTTTTCATCTACATGACAAATGATAGTAGGTAGCATATCAATGATACGTACAGACACTTTAGGGAATACCTCTTGAATTTTATTTTTGAAATCTACCATTTCTTCATATGCATTTGCATGCGAAATGATAATCTGAATATTCCCATCAAATTTTTGATAGCCATCTTCAATTAATTCAATTAAACGTACTTCGCGGCGACGCGCTGAGCGTACTTTTTCAAGTAGATTCATTGTGCCTTCTTCTTTGAAATATAAGATATTCTTTGTATTATTTAAGGCCACTACCGCCTCTTCAGTCGCTTCAAATCGTCCTCCTCTTTGAAGTGCCGCTAAATTCTCAGGAAGGATATAAGTTTCAATATCTTTAATCAGTTGATTAATTCTATCAGTAATAACAGACATCTCTGTATCCAATTCAACTAAACGAATCGCCTCTTCGATTAATGCATAGTTAGCTGTAACAGCTGAGTGACTATCGAATAGATGAATATCTAACTTATCTTTATAATCTTCTGCTACGATATTAGCACTCTGAAAAGTCCCACTCATCTTCGAACCTAACATGATACCAATCACGCGCTCGTACCCTTGTTCCACAATTTTATCAAAAGCATCTTGGATATTTCCTACACTCGGCTGTGACGTGTGAGGCTTTTCGTCAAATTCTTTTCTTAACTCTAAAAATTTATCTGTAATTGTTTGAATATCCCTAGAATCTGGGAGTGTTTCATCATTAGGAAATACAACGCTCAGTGTAACTTCGAAAATATCATCACGTTGTGCATATTCTTGGGCAAAGCCAGTTGTACTATCAATTAAAAATGCTGTTTTCATATTTTACTCCTCTTATTTTTGTCTTTTAAGCAATTTCCGCCGCACTCTTTGGCAACACCGGCACAATGCTTAAGCAATAACCCTTTTCTTCAACGTGACACATTAACGCCGGGCGCATATCGATTAAACGCACTGTAACATCAGATAATACGTCATTAATTTTATCACTGAATTTCTTCATTTCTTCGTCTGCTTTAGCGTGCATAATAATGACATTAATATTACCAAATTTTTGTTTCGCCTCTTTTATAGCTTCAATTAAACGCGCTTCACGAACACGTTTAGTGCGAACTTTCTCTAATAATGTGATCGTTCCTTCTTTTGTAAAATGCAAAATGTTCTTTGTATTTTTCAAAGCAACTACTGCTTCTTCAGACGCTACAAAACGTCCCCCACTCTGCATGCCAGAAATATCCTCTGGAAGAATGAATGTTTGTGTCTCGGCGATTAACTGATTTATTCTATCTTCGATTGTTGTCATGCTTGCTCCAGATTCGACTAGACGAATGGCTTCTTCCAGCATTCCGTAATTAGCAGTACCTAATGCTCCACTATCAAAGAGATGGATTTCGAGTTTATCTTCATATTCTTCAGCAACTATCCTTGTACTCTGAAGCGTTCCACTCATCTTCTCTCCTAGGATAACACCAATTACACGTTCATACCCCTTAGCGATAATTTCTTCAAACACTTCGTGGATACTACCTAAACTTGGTTGTGAAGAAGTTGGTTTTTCTTCAAATTGAGGGCGTAATTCTAGGAAGCGGTCAATGTCTTTGGGTTCACTTGTATCGTAAACTGATTCTCCATTTGAAAAGTTTGCGGTAAGTAACACTTCAAATATATCTTCGCGATCTGAATACTCTTGCGCAAAGTTTGTTGGACTATCTGTTAAAAATGCTGTTTTCATGATGTTCTCCTTATCTGGTTAGCAACTTTTACAAAGTATACCAGCAAATAGTCCCAGATTCCTTATTTTTGTGAATCGCGCCAACCTAGGGTTACTTTGATTATCAAACCTTCCAATAAAATGGCAAATAAAAAGACCAGATAGCATTACACTATCTGGTCAAAATTATTTCTTAAAAGATTATGCTTTACCTGTTGATCCAAAGCGGTCCATTGTTTCTTTTGTTGTTTTAACAATTGCTTGAACACCTGGTTTTAATACTTTACGAGGGTCGTAAACTTTTTTATCGTTGTCTAATAATTCACGTGTCGCTGCTGTAAATTGTTGTTGTAACTCAGTGTTTACATTAATTTTAGCGTGTCCACGTTCAATTGCCATTTTAATTTGGTGTTCTGGAATACCTGAACCACCATGTAATACTAATGGGATTTCTGTAGCAACTGAGATAGCTTCCATTTCATCAAAACCTAATTGAGGCTCTCCGTCGTAAGTTCCGTGAACAGATCCTAAAGCGGCTGCTAAAGCATCGATGTCAGCTTCTTTAACCATGCGAATACATTCAGCTAAATCAGCATATTGAACACCACCAACAGTTCCAACTTCCGCTTCAACTGAAGCACCTTTGATGCCTGCATATTCAACTACACGTTTTGTTAATGCAATATTCTCATCAATTGGTGAGTGTGATCCATCAATCATTACTGAAGTGTAACCTGCGTCTAATACATTTTTACAAGATTCATATGAAGTTCCGTGGTCTAAGTGTAAAGCTACAGGTACAGTGATATCCATTGTTTCCATTAAAGCATTTACCATTGCCGCTACTACTTGAGCGCCACCCATATATTTCGTAGCACCTTCAGAAACACCTAAAATAATCGGTGAGTTATTCTCTTGAGCAGCTGTTAATACTGCTTGAGTCCACTCCAAGTTATTGATATTGAACTGACCTACCGCATACTGTTCTTCTCTTGCTTTATTCAACATATCCGTCATACTTACTAAACGACTCATGTTAATCCCCCTTAAGTTTGTTACATATTTGATACTTTCATTATAGCGAACAATTTACATTTCCGCCATAGAAAACGGTTAAATTGTTTTGTAAAAATTGAAGCATGTCAAAAATCCACATGCTTCTTTAAGTTTTTTTAACGTACATTTACTGGTGTATTCGCAAAAGTACTTAATAAATTTGTTAATTCATGGTGTTCTTCTTCAGATAGTTCATTAAAGGCTTCATAGCCAGTATAATATTCATTTACTTTATCTTGGAGTAAGTGAGCTATCGGCGACTTACCGTTAATAATAACAATGACCTTATCTGAAGGTATCGTTTGCATGATAATTTGGTATCCTAATTCGTCAATTGATGTTACTAATTCTTTGAAATCCATCGCCATCCTCCTTTTTCTGATTAATCCCAGTCATTGTAACACTAATGCCAGGTAGTTGTGTTAAGTTTCTGTATAGATTATGTTGATTTTGTGTTAAGAACCGGTTTCATTATGAATTTAAAAAAAGGCTCCTTGCAAAATTATCGAACTCCCATTCATTGGTGTTACTATAATCTGCATGAACACTATAACTGCATTTTTCAGATTTGTCAAATTAACGTATTCAATAACGTATTCAAATACAAAAAAAGCGACTTGCCAATCAATGTCATTAAGTTAGTGAAAATATTTTTAGCTAACTAGATAAATATATTATAAACTTCTGTTTTACTCACTCTTGTGGGTTAAAACAGAAGTTTTTCTTTATTCAACGAGTCATCATGGCTAGAT
>JACBXN010000048.1 GCA_015863215.1 Aerococcaceae bacterium DSM 111176 | reverse complement strand
CGCGACGCCACAGTCTACAAGCCCTGTGGCGTCGCGTTACTTTTTGTTATATTTCACAAAAAGATAAAGGGAGTGGTTTATTTAATATTTAAAATTGAGAAACTCTTGAAAAACCTCCCCCTCCTAGTAGGAGGGGTAAAACCACCCCCCACCCCCCATGCCTCGAGTCGTCACTATGGATAAAAAGCCCATTCTTACGTTTTCGCAAACATATCATAGACTTTTTTAGCATTTTCCTCGTATTGGTAAACATATCATAGGGGTTTTTATACTAGTACGTATTCAGAAACATATCGAATTTTTTATTGATATATTAAACAGACACATAACTTCAAATTATAATTGTTTTTACTAAAACTCCTAGAACCGTGTTTTATAATCCAATTAGTAGATTTACTCATCGACTCTTAAATCCAGCAATCAACTATATAATTAAACTTTTCTGGATCTCTTTATTTATTTTTCTTTTTATCCGTGATAAGCATTCCATATACAAAAGAATCTGTCCACTCGCCTTTGTTCCAATAATCTTTTATAAAATGAGCTTCTCGTCTCATCCCTAAATTTTCACATAATTTTGCTGAGGGTGTATTTCTAGCATCTAGATTTGCTTGAATTCTATGCACTTTATAATTATCAAAAAGTTTACTAATCACTGCATATACAGACTCTCTTGCGTAACCTTTCTTTGAAAACTTAGGATTAAAAACAAATCCAATCTCAACTGTTTCCCTCATTTCTGTATACCATACTGATATATCTCCTATTACTTTATCGTTTAATACAACGGCTAAACTTAATAAGGAATTTTCACTTAATTCATTATTTTGTATCTTTTTATCAAATTCTTTTTCTTTATCAGAGTTTTCCCACGCTTCGTGTAATAAATATTTACAGACATTTTTATCCTTATATATCTCGTATATATCATCAATATCTTTTTTTATAAATGGACGAATATATAATCTTTCTGTTTTAATTTCCATATCTTTTTCCCTCTTACAGTATTTTATTTGATAGAAAAATATTCTAAATTGTCTCAAGCAAAACCACCCCCCACCCCCCATGAGGGGGAGCGCCCTCAACCCAAACAGTAAAGAACACACGCTGAACCTGTTCAATTTATCGGGCTTTTGCACCCTAACATAAAGGCTTTTCACTTCCGACCCAAGCGCTTCGCGTGCTCCGCAGGTCTCCAGTAAAAAGCCTTTATGTTTTAACGGGTGCGCCCGATAAACCAAACAGGATCAGCTACATAATCTATATATCAAAATCAAGTTCGCGCTCTACACTCTGTGACTTTTGACGTTGTTCAACTGTTCCTTGAGTCGGTTCAATTACCGAATCAAAAATCTCTCTAGCAAGCTCTAAATCGATTTTTGAAGGCTGTGCGCCTTTTTGTATGACACTTGCAGCTTTTTCAGCACGTGGCAACTTGTCTTTTATCCACGCTTCTTTGTGCTTGATGACATTCTGCACTTGCATGACCTTTTCAACCGCAAAAAGAACTTTTTGCTGTGGGGCAAGATGCAAAGCCCCCATCATGCCACCAGGTCCGCCATTATCAGCATAAAAATTATCAAAAAAGCCCATAGACTCACTCATAGAGTCCTCACGCTCTTTCAGTTTTTTCTCACGTGTAAGCAAAATCTTAAGATGATGATGATTTTTTTCTGCCCTATCATCAAGATTTTTCTCACGTGCATCAAGAGTCTTTTCACGTGAGTCTAAATCTTTTTCTTTTTGGGTGTGGGCTTCTCTTTTTCTCTCAAACATCGCAAAAGCTTCCTCGTCATTCAACCGAGTCACTTCAAGACCTTGAGAGGTCATCTCGTCCCGAAAATTTTGATAGTGTGGGTTATCGACTCGTTGAATGCCACGTTCAACCTGCCACCCCTTAGCTTGTACCTGCTCCACAAAACGAGACTGGTCACGCGACATCTTAGTTTTATTCCCGAACATTTTATTGACGGAAGCTCCAAGTTGGTCATCGTGATTGAGTGTGGAAGTCATGACCTGCATATGCGGAGTTGTTTCATCAAAATGAACCGAAGCAACCAAAGGAGTCCCCCACGTTCCCTTATCATCTACCATTACTTGTAGCGTATCTTTAAAAAATTCAATCTGCTGTTCGCGTGATAGTGAGTTGATAAATTCAGCTGACGGTTGCACAACATTAGTAATTATATCAACGGCATCACTTCGCAAGCGCCGAGAGTCTCCCCCATCATCTCTTGAAGCTCTTGCCTTATCAAAGATACCAATCTGCACTTCGCGGAAGTCATCAAAAGTTAAATCATCAGGCACTTGATCCTGCGCTTTAAATTTAGCAAAGACATCAACCAGCGTGACATTGTCTCCCGTCTTGGTTGTATCAATTGCTCGTCCGTCCTTGTCATAGTATTCTGCATTGGATTCATCGCGTGTGTACTCTTTATAAAGATTACCCACGCTTGACCCACGCTTCAACTTCTTGCGATTGATACTCAGCTTATTTCTCACGTACGTTCACTCCTTTCAGTCGTGAGCAGGTCGAACCTCAACGGTTCGCTTCGCCCTGCAACCACCTCGACGCTTCCTATTCGGTCGCCTCGCTGTGGTGTATGTTAAACTCGGATTCCAGACGCTCAATGGTTCGCCTCTTTCATCCAAGTATAACATACTTATAGCTCGCTAGGGGTATCTATTGAGCAAGCTCAAGATACCCCGCGAGCCCTTGCAGGGGGCTACCGCTTCGGACTCGTCCGAAGCTCTATTTTATTTCTCGCTCGCTCGAAATAAAAAGCCTGTAACTCTAAAAAGAGTTACAGGCTAATCAAAAATAAAAGAAGCTCACTCCTTTTATTTTTTCGGGGTGACATCTTGAATGTCACCTTTAACTTCTTCATAGACATAGTCAATGAAGAACTTCAACCCTTTCTCGAATTCTAAATCACGAGCAGGCACACCACTTCTCCCCTCAAAAATCTGAGGGTAAAAGTTAAGGCTTATCTTTTCAAAAGGTCGCCTCCAAGAATCACCAAAAGGATTCTCTCCCTCTCTTACAAAAGTTTTCTTTCCGTCTTCATCATATACCGCAATACTTTTCGGGTTATCCAACTCTTTCATCTCAAGGTAATGGAAAACGCGTTGCCCGTTTTCCATCTTAACAATCTGAACCAACCCTGCGAAGCGTCTCAAAAATTGGTCGAGCGCTTCGCTTCTATTATTGCCTTTATCGCGAACATAGTAAAAAAATTCGTCAATGGGCATGTACGCCGTCATAACCAAAACCCTCGCAACGGGTGTACGGTTTTTATACCTTGCAGAAATCGGTGAAGTATTAATTGGGTCAAGTAGCTTCAACCAATCGCTCGCGCCAAAGGCGCTTGCTCTTGGGTCATCCATAAAGATTATCTCTTCTCCCCTGTAACCGTCTAAAGGATTGGTTGCGCCTGCTTCGAAAACTGTCCAAGACGGGTCTTTAGCAAGTAAACCACCAACCAACCCCTTAGCAAAAACAGTCTTCCCGCTATCAGGTTGCCCTGTAATGTAGTAACATTTCAGCGTGAAATCTCCTCGGCGCATTGCTTCCATTCCCTTAAATATCTTACGGTCAACAAAGACCTCAAAAGCTTCATCAACTCGCTTTTTATTCGAAGCATAAACCGCAAAATAATCATCAGTAAGCATAATCTCTTCGCGTGTAATCTCCCCAAGCAAAATCTTCTCAACCAACCAATCAACTTTTGGCAAGCTTACTTCTTTTTTCTTTTTAGTCGCTCGCGCCTCCTGCCATTGCTCATGACGCTCCCCGTAATACTCCAAGTAATCAAAAGTATCTAAAGTAACAACATCTCGCGGATCATAAAGATATTTATCAGCATTCTTAGCATGTACCAAGTAAGCAAGCGTGTTTTCCTTTGCATATCGTCCGCGTCCTAATTGCTCGATAAAGTTCGAAGCAATACCCAAGCGCTCAGCAATCAACGGCAAGCTAACTGTACGACTTAACTCAACGAAAATATGAACATGCTTATGCTTGTCCTCATAAACATATTGTTGCAATTCAACATCAAACTTTTTCTGCTTATCTTTATCATGAAGTATCGAAGCAATCTCAACAATTTCAATCTCGCTTTCGATTTTCTCGCCCTGTTTGATTTCATCGCGTTCTAACTTATCCGCAATCTGTTGAGTTAAACTTTCCAAGTTGTCCCAGTCCTCATAATCGTCAAAAGTTCCCTCGTCATATCCTAGCCAATATTTCTCATGAATGGCTTGAGTAATTGTAAAACTTTTAACGCGCAACTCGCGTTCTTTTTCTTGTTTCGCCATAAAACCCCTCTTTTTACCGTTGATTTAAAATTCTTGTTTTAAATATACCACCTAAATCAACCACCGTCAAGAAGCTTTATTTCACAATCAAAGAAAGCTGCAGAAAGCGTCAAAAAACGCGACGCCACAGTCTACAAGCCCTGTGGCGTCGCGTTACTTTTTGTTATATTTCACAAAAAGATAAAGGGAGTGGTTTATTTAATATTTAAAATTGAGAAACTCTTGAAAAACCTCCCCCTCCTAG
>JACBXN010000047.1 GCA_015863215.1 Aerococcaceae bacterium DSM 111176 | reverse complement strand
TGTGCTCAATAAGTATATAGGAGGATATATAAGTTTTGGTAAATTCTTCCGCAAAGAGTGGTAAAACTGTCCGCAATCACTGGTAAAAAGAACCGCAGGGTTGGTACAAATTAAATGCAATAATCAGGGATCTAAGCAATCTAAAAAATCCACCTTCAAAAATCCATAGTTCTAAACAAATAAACATCCTAATATTAGGACTTAACAACAGGACATCCTAGAGCTAGAATATACTTACATCCTAACTTTAGGGTAACAATTCCACAAGGAGGGGTATCATGAACCACGAACATCAAACAATGGAGGGGGATTTACGCCTCATGCGCATTTGGCTGAAATCTTCTAAGAGTATATATAACCGCATCGTCGAGGACGTCAAGAGTCACGGCCTAACATTGGACCATTTCTCCGTGTTGGAGCTCTTGTACAACAAAGGCCCGCAACACATCCAGACGATTAGCGACAAGCTGATGATCCCAAGCGGCAGCATCACTTATGTTGTCAACAAATTGGAAGGCAAAGACCTTGTTTACAAGGAACAAGAAGAAACGAACAAGCGTTTTTGGAAGGTATGCCTGACGGATCAAGGAGAGGCGCTCTTCCAGGAGATATTCCCGAAACACCTCAAAATAATCGAACAAATATTCCAGCCACTCGACGACAACCAGAAGGTCGAATTAGCGGAATTAATGAAAATAGTCGGACTACATGTCCATGAAGATAAATAGGAGTGAATTAAATGAACGTAGATAAATTAATATTTGGATTAGATACATTTGGAGATATTGCGATCGATGGCGAGACAGGAGAACGCATCTCTTATGAAGAATCAATCCGTAACATCGTCAAAGAAGGACAATTAGCAGACGAGGTAGGCGTGGACTTAATCGCACTGGGTGAACACCACCGTGAGGAATTCTCAATCTCAAGTCCGGAAACAATCCTAGCTGCACTTGCCAGCACAACAGAAAACATCATCTTAGGAACTGGGGTAACGGTATTAAGTTCAGATGACCCAATCCGTTTATACCAACGCTTCGCGACGATTGATGCGATTTCAAATGGCCGTGCGCAAATCATGTTAGGTCGTGGCTCATTTACAGAATCATTCCCATTATTCGGCTTCAACTTACGTGACTACGATGAATTATTTGAAGAAAAGATTGCCTTTTTCGACGAATTAGTTAAAGGTGGACCCATTAACTGGCAAGGGAAACATACACCGACAATTGATAATATCGAAGTCTTCCCACGCATGACTGAAAACACATTAGACGTCCACGTCGGAGTCGGTGGAACACCTGAATCAGTGATTCGTACTGCGAAATATGGCTACCCACTGATGTTAGCCATCATCGGCGGACAACCAAGCCGTTTCAAACCATACATTAATTTATATAAACAAGCTGCTGAACAATTTGGTCAACCGATCCATCCAGTGGGTGTCCATTCACATGGAGTGATCGCTGAAACAGACGAAGAAGCCCTAGCAATTGCGAAGAAATACATGATTCCTTACTTCGATCAATTAGGAGCAGAACGTGGCTGGACACCAATGAGTGACGAGCGTTTCGAATATGAAATCGAACATGGTGCTTATTATGTCGGAAGCCCCGAAACAGTCGCTCAGAAAATGGCACGCGTCATCAAAGACATGGGCATTGAACGCTTTGACTTAATCTACGGAGGAGGCGGAACAACCCAAGAAGACCGCTTCAGAACCATCCGTCTATATGGTACTGAAGTAATCCCTCGCGTCAAAGAATTATTGAAAGAAGGGAATTAATGTGACGAAGCCAACTATCGGAATCATCGGAGCTGGTAAATTGGGCACCACACTCGGTAAATTATTAGTGGACGCCGATTATCCTGTCCTTATATCAGGATCAGGCTCAACAGATAAAATTGCCTTAACCGTCAGTGTCTTAATTCCAGGCGCCCAAGCAGTAACAAACGCTGAATTAGCGAACCAAGCCGACATTGTCGTCTTAGCTTTACCACTGAGTAAATACCAAGAAATTGATTCAGAATTACTGAAAGGTAAACTCGTCATCGACGCCATGAATTATTGGTGGGAAGTCGACGGATTGGATAATATCTATTCAGACGAGGAACAATCATCGTCAGAGAAAGTCCAAGCCTATTTCCAAGACAGCACCATCATCAAAGCCTTTAACCACATGGGCTACCACAATTTAAGCGACGACGCCCGACCAGACACACCAGACAACCGAAAAGCCCAAATCATCACTGGAGATGACCAAGAAGCCGTTAAGGTAGTCGAAACCATCGTCGAAACAATTGGTTTCACACCCCTCTATATCGGAGACCTTAAGAACGGCGTCATCCTCGAACCCGGCTCACCCCTATTTGGTGCCAGCCTTGGGGTAGAGGAAACACAAGCGATTGTGGATGAAGAGTTGGAGAAAGTGTAATAGTTGCCAATTGATAGAATCAAAATTATATAGAGTAAAATTAATCGCGTTCAATCAGCATGACATTCATGTGATTGACTGCGATTTTTTTTGGATGGGGTATTTAGTTTGATTTGTGGTTTAAAACATAAGGTAGAGTCGCAGGCGCGACTCTTTTCCTTTTAAACCCTTTGTTTGCCGGCGAATGTTAGTTAGTAGATGTAATGGAAAATAGTAATATTTCAGACCTATGGAATGTTTTGGATTCAGGACTCCAAAGTTCCTCATATATGCCTTAAAGTGAGTAATGTTTCTGAATTTAATCTAAAACATTCTATAAATATGGCAGATTTGAAGAATGTTTTTGACGTATTGCTCTAACATTCCTTACATTTGAATTAAGTAAGAGACAGTTTGATAATCTCAATCAAAAAACGAGCAGCATTAAGCTACTCGTTTGACAAATTCTCCATTAACATTCAATATCCCTTTGTAACGCTGAACCATACCATTTAAATAATTAGTATATCCAGTAGCTGCATAATCATATTTAGCACCACCAACCTTAAATAGTCCTTGAATAAATTCTGTTAGGGTCTTTTTACCACTGACTTTGTAAATATGACCTGGACGCAAGAGATAAATCCAATCTCTCAAGAAATCTTTAACTGACTGATAATGAATGTAATTTCCACCTTCACGAGCAGGTCGGGCAGAACCTTTAAATTTCACTACATCTGGATGCCCCTTGTAAGACGCACTCCAAGTCATACCAGCCCAATTGTTGTCGGTTTTCGCAACACCGCTGGATCCCCACAAAGCTTCATAATCTAGCATCGTAATCAAAAATGCAGGATCAATGTCATATTGCTGTGCTTCTTCATGAATAAATCCAATTAAATCACCAGAAATAAATCTGCTTTGATATTGTAAACCCTGAAATTTCTTACTGGCTGGAAGGGTGGTAACTGGTAAATTTTGATCAACCAATTGGGGAGTCAATCTCACCAATCGATTAACTTCATTTTGAACTTTAACTGCATCATGGCCAGCTGCTTTTAGTCGTTCTACACGATTATTGCCATTTCCCCATTCACCAGCAATAACCTCATTCGCAATTTCCGTCACTGTAGGTTTATTAGGTTCCAACAAAACAAGGCGATTAACCTCTTTTTGAATGGCAGCAGGGTCATGCCCAGCAGCCATTAATAACTTTAGTCTTTGACCTCCATTATCCCATTTACCTGCAATTACTTCACGGGCAATTTCAGATTCAGTAGAGGTATAGGAACCATCTTTTCCTGATTGCAAATGATTATTCACTTTTGTTTGCACTTCACTCGGATCATAACCAGCTTCTCTTAATCGACGTTCACGGTCAGCACCATTTCCAAATTCTCCACGAATGACTGCATCCACAACAGATGATGAAGTTGAAAGAGGGCTACTTGGTAAACTTGAGCCAGCTGCTTCCTTTAAATATCTTGGTCTAGCAAATCCTGATATAGTTGGCGCTAGATAATGGAAAATATTCTTCTGGACTCGTCGGTTAGAATTCCCTTCAATTGTGGTAACATAACCATCAGCAGATACAGACTCTACAAATCCAACATGGTCAGACCACGCATTCTGATTCCAATCCCAGAATATTAAATCTCCTGGTTGGGGCATTTTCTTACCAATCCAAATGCCTAATTCTTTACACAAGACAATTTGACGTTGAACTCCACATTCACGGGGAATCAATCCTTTTACACCTAATTTATCACCAACCACAGTAACAAACGCTGCACACCAATCATCCTCAACCTTAAGACGGTAACCAACAGGTAGGGGAGTGACGCGGTTATAATCACTCACTAGAGATCTATGACGACTATCATACTGATTGACCCCCATATAGCCATTTGCGATACTAAGCAGTTGTGACGCCATGTGTGCCACCTCCGTTGCGGTAATTGATATTAGAAATTTGTAGAATTGTTCCCAAGAATACAGCAACTAAATTTACAACAGACACAAATTGTTCAACAAAACTCCAATAATAAATATCCCCAATACCAGCTGCTAAAACTGCAAAAGCTGGTAAGAAAATTAACACAAACCATTTCAACCGATCGTACAACGAATTAGATAATTGCATAGAACCTCCTAATAAATAGAATTATTCGCCAAGTTTAAAACTTCTTTCAATGTGCCTTTAATATCATCAAGTGCCAGATCAATTCTAGACAAGTGTTGTTCATGTTTGGCAGTTTGTTCCTCCAACTCACGGCGAATCACTTTGTTTTCTTCAGATTCCTCGTACACCATGTCAATGCGTTGGATCAAGTCTCCTATGGTCGTGATTAGGTGTTAATGCTAAATTAGATTCAGCAATTATTGCTAGATAAGTTTCGGCACTTTATTCCAAAAAAAGAACCAATTCAGTTATACTTTTGCAGTATCAATTGAATTGGAGGATGAAAGGTGAACGAAAA
>JACBXN010000046.1 GCA_015863215.1 Aerococcaceae bacterium DSM 111176 | reverse complement strand
TGTTGTGCATACTCTAGCTTTATATCAGAAGATATTTTCCTTACTTTTCTTCCCATAATAAATACTCCCTTCATGATGGACAGTGATTTATATATTTCACTGTCTGTCATAAAGGGAGCATATCATTCACTCGATGTCTTTTTTTGATTGTTTTTGACTGAAAAAGAATGTTTTTGAATAAAAATGAAAGAAAAGATTGAAATTAAGCGTTTTCATGGTATAATCAAATTATGAGGTGATAGAAATGCTGACAGCAGAGCGTTGGAGATACATTTTAGATAAAATTGACCGAAATAAAACAGTCCAAGTGACTGAATTGGTGACAGAATTGAATGTTTCGGAATCAACAATCAGGAGAGATTTGTCTGAATTAGAGAAACAAGAACTATTAGTTCGGGTTCATGGCGGGGCTGAAGGTCGTTTTGAAACTACCAAGGAACCCCGTTTTCACGACAAAATCGTTGAAAATGTTGAGGGGAAGAATAAAATAGCTGCTTATGCAGCTCAGGTGATACATGACAACGAAGCGATTTTCATTGACGCAGGGACAACCTCCCTTGCAATGGCGCCTTATTTAAAAGATAAAAAAGGGCTTAAAATTATCACTAACGGCTTACGTCAAGCAGAGGTTTTTGGAGAGATGGGACTAGATGTTTCTGTCCTAGGTGGTCATATAAAATCAGGAACTTTAGCTGTTGTTGGTATTCAAGCGATTCAGCAAATGGAACAATTTTATTTTGACCGGGTTTTCTTAGGGATAAATGGTGTAGAAATTACTGCTGGATTAACAACACCTGATATTCAGGAAGCACTCATTAAACAAACGGCGATCAAACAAAGTCGTCAAGCTTATATTTTAGCGGATGCATCCAAATTTAATAAAGTAAGCTTTGCAAAGGTAGCAGAACTGGATCAAGCGATTATTTTTACAGATGAACTATCACCAGAAGATGCCCAAAAATTTGAAGAAGTGGCAGAAATAGAGGAGGCGAATCAATGAATTACACGATAACTTTTAACCCAGCAATTGATTTAGTAATTAGAGTACCTGAAGTAAATTTAGGAGATCTAAACAGGTCAACTACGGAGGAATATGTTGCTGGAGGTAAAGGAATAAATATGTCTGTCCTGTTAAAGCGACTAGGACAAGCATCTGTAGCAACTGGGTTTATTGGAGGTTTCAGTGGAGAGTTCATTAAAAACGAATTAAGTAATGAAGGAATTCAACCAGATTTTGTTGAAGTAGATGGAGTGACGAGAATTAATGTCAAATTAAAATCTCAATTGGAAACAGAAATAAATGCAAATGGGCCAACTGTAACGAGCGAACAGTTTGATTTACTACTATCTAAATTAGCCGCGAACTTAACGGCAGAAGATACCATTTTCCTAGCCGGTAACGCAGCACCGGGTTTAGATGCAAGACACTATCAAGCAATTGCTAAATTAGCAAAAGATATCGGGGCAAAATTTGTGTTAGATACAAATAAAGTATTATTGACCTCTTGTTTACCATTTCAACCATTCTTGATTAAGCCAAATGAACAAGAGCTTGCAGAGATTTTCGAAGTTGAAATTAATTCGGAAGCGGACATTGTTCATTATGTGCAAGAGTTACAAGATAGAGGCGCACGAAATGTAATCGTATCACGCGGTGGTGATGGATCATTATTAGTGACCGAAAACGGTGAAGTTTATAGAGCGAATGTGCCAGACGGCGAATTAGTAAATTCGGTTGGAGCAGGGGACTCAATGGTAGCTGGATTCATGGCTGCATTTAATACCACAGGAGACTATAAAGAAAGTTTACGTCAAGGAGCAGCGTCCGGAAGTGCAACAGCTTATTCTGTGGGGATAGGAACTAAGGAACTAGTTGAGACATTAATTAAAGAAATAAAAGTAGAAGCAGTGAAATAGGAGGAATATTTGATGAAATTAGCAGATTTATTTGTCACAGAGGCGATGGACTTATCGCTTCCAGAAATGACAAAAGACGAAACGTTAAATCACTTAGCATCACGATTCAATTTATCTGGTGGAGTGAGTGATGTGGTTGGTTATGTTGAACGATTACAAGCGCGAGAGGCTCAATCTACAACAGGAGTTGGAGATGAGATTGCTATCCCTCATGCACAACATGAATCAATTCAAGAAGCAGCTATTGTTTTTGGGCGTTCAAACTCAGGAATTGAATGGGAGTCATTTGATGAACAACCCGCTAAATTAATTTTCATGATTGCAGCACCAGAAGGTGGCGGTGGTGAACATTTACAAGCTCTTGCTTCGTTATCTTCAGTATTGATGAACCCGGATGCTAAGTCAGGGCTATTATCTGCACAAACTCCGTCAGAAGTGATTGATATTATTCGTCAATTTGACAAAAATGAACAAGAAGCAGATGTAGAAGAAACAGAAACAGTAGCCTCAGTTGAATCAAACAAAGATGAGTATGTTTTAGCAGTAACTGCTTGTCCTACTGGAATTGCTCATACATATATGGCAGAGGAAAAATTAATTCAAGCTGCAAAAGCACAAGGCGTGAATATCAAAGTTGAAACAAATGGTCAATCAGGAATTGGCAATCGCTTAACGAGTGATGACATTAATCGTGCGACGGCAATTATTGTAGCCGCTGATAAGCAAGTAGAGATGGCTCGTTTTAATGGTAAACCAGTTATCATCACTAAGGTGGCTGATGGAATTAATAAAGCCGATGAATTAGTAACACGAGCAACTAAAGCGGACGCACCAATTTACCGTGCAGCGAATGCGGACGAAAATGCGGCATTAGCAGATGATGGTGAAGGTGAGTCATTAGGTCGTCAAATTTATAAACATTTAATGAACGGTGTATCTCATATGTTACCATTCGTTGTTGCAGGTGGGATTTTAATTGCAATTTCTTTCTTCTGGGGAATTAATTCGGCAGACCCAAGTAGCCCAGAATATAGTCCAATCGCACAAGCGTTAAACACAATGGGTAGTATTTCATTTGCGATGATGTTACCGATGTTAGCTGGATACATTGGTCAATCCCTTGCTGACAGAATGGGGCTCGTTCTAGGTATTGTTGGGGGATTATTCGCCAATCCAAGCATTTTAACAGCGTTTAATACAGAATTAGGTGTCTTTGAAGGGGCTTCATCATCAGGCTTTTTAGGTGCCTTAGTAGCTGGTTTCCTAGCAGGTGGAGTTGTATGGTTACTGCGTAAAGCGTTCAGCTGGATGCCAAAATCTCTTGAGGGAATGAAAACAATCTTCTTATTCCCAGTTTTAGGTGTAGCTATTATGGGATTATTGATGTTATTTGTCATTAATGGTCCGATGAGTGCAGTCATGACTGGATTAGTGAACCTGATTGATAGTATCCCGCAGGAAGCGTCAGTATTACTTGGTTTTGTTGTTGCAGCAATGATGTCGATTGACATGGGAGGTCCAATTAATAAAGCAGCCTATGTTACAGGTACAGCATTAGTTACTGAAGCCGGGGGTGCTGGATCAGATGTTATGGCGGCGGTAATGATTGGTGGTATGGTTCCACCTTTAGCTATCGCATTATCAGCAACAATTAACAAGAATCTTTACCCTAAAGCTCAACATAGTTCAGCAATGGTTAACTATGTATTAGGTGCAGCATTTATTACTGAAGGAGCGATTCCTTTTGCAGCAATTAACCCATTAAAAGTTATCCCATCACTTGCGATTGGATCTGGTGTAGCAGGAGCGCTAAGTATGTTCTTTGGTAGTGTCAGTTATGTACCACACGGTGGTGTATTCGCTGTTTTAGCTAATGGAGTGACAAATCCAATCATGTTCTTAGTATCATGGTTAATTGGAGGATTAGTCGGTGCATTGTTATTAGTATGGCTATTAAATCCAAAAAATGAAGCAGTAGTAGAAGAAAAATAATATAAAGAATAGTGTTTTGTAAAAAAATTACATTATTAACCGCGTAAAATCATTGTCTTAAAGATAGTGATTTTATGCGGTTTTTTAATAAATAAATTTATGAATAGCTTCATTATTATATTTTACTTTATTCCTTTTACTTAAATAATCATTGAGAGAGTGTGAATAGCGAATAATTAGGCTAAACAAGTGGATTTACAAAGAATTTACATAAAATTTACATTGAATTTACCATAAATTTACAAAGCTATGTTACATTTATACTGTACTGATATGAATCAGTCCGAGACATTATTGCAGTCAATTTTGACAAAAAATAAAGGAGCGTTTATTTAATGAAAAAATCAATTAAAGTTATGCCATTTTTAGCGTCAGCAGGTTTAGTATTAGCATCTGTTGTTCCAGCTTTTGCTCAAACAGGAGATATTAACGTAATTTCACGTGAGGACGGATCAGGAACTCGTTCAGCATTCGTTGAAATCGTTGGTGTTGTTGACGAAAACGATGACGATTTAACAACTCCTAACGCTGTTGTTCAAAACTCAACAAACGGTGTTATGCAAACTGTTGCTGGTGATGCACAAGGAATTGGTTACATCTCATTAGGTTCATTAGATGACTCAGTTAAAGCTGTACAAATCGACGGTGTTGATGCTACTGCAGAAAACATTAAAGCTGGTGACTACCCAATCGCTCGTCCATTTAACGTAGCTTGGGACAAAGAAGCAGGTTTATCAGAAGTTGCTGCAGACTTCAAAGCTTTCATCGACTCAGCTGAAGGTCAAGCAGTTGTAGAAGCTGAAGGATACATTGCATCTAAAGACGACGCTGCTGCATATGAAGCTGCAGGTGTTGAAGGGACTGTTGAAGTTGTAGGTTCAACTTCAGTAACTCCAGTTATGGAAAAATTAGCTGAAGAATACTCAGCATTAAACGAAGGTGTTACAGTTAACATTACTTCAAACGGTTCATCAGCTGGTATGGAAGCTGCTATGAACGGTACTGCTGACTTAGGTATGGCTTCACGTGAAGTTTCTGAAGAAGAAGCTGAATCATTAGATTTCGATGCTATCGCTTTAGACGGTATCGCAGTAATCGTTAACAACGAAAACCCAGCTGAAGGTTTAGCTTTAGAAGCTGTTAAACAAATCTTCTTAGGAGAAGTTACAACTTGGGAAGATGCAATTGCAATCGAACCAGCAGCTCCAGCTGAAGAAGAAGCAACTGAAGAAGAATCTACAGAAGAAGAGTCAGCTACTGAAGAAGAAGCTACAGAAGAAACAACTGAAGAAGAGTCAACTGAAGAAGAATCAGCTGAATAATCTTCACACAAATCTAAATTTTATTAAAGAGAGCTTCGGCTCTCTTTTTTAATACAAAAATATAGGGGCTGGGCAAAAAGTCCTTAAAATACAAAAACGGGATTCACAATAAGCATTGTGGAATCCCGTTTTTACTTGATTTCTGTTAAAATGAAAGCCCTCTCATGGTATAATAGAAGTAACTACCCAA
>JACBXN010000034.1 GCA_015863215.1 Aerococcaceae bacterium DSM 111176 | reverse complement strand
GTTGGGTAGTTACTTCTATTATACCATGAGAGGGCTTTCATTTTAACAGAAATCAAGTAAAAACGGGATTCCACAATGCTTATTGTGAATCCCGTTTTTGTATTTTAAGGACTTTTTGCCCAGCCCCATACTTTTTATACTGATTAATGAACTTTATTAATTATATATTTTGTTAACTAAATCAGTAATAATTGCTTTTCCTCGATTACCAATTGTTTTATTAATTTGCTCATAATCCCCATTTTTCCGTTTAAGTTCAGCCTTAATATCCTGGAACTCTTTTTTCGTTGGATAAAAATGATAATCAATAAAGTCTTCTCTAATCTCAAATCCTTCTTTTGTAACTTCATAGAGAGATAAATCTTGTTTACCACGATTAGTGTCTCTATCTAAATACATATGATTCCCAATCGAACCTCCTGGTATCGAATGATTACTTTGGCTTCGGATGCTTGAAATTGTTTTTCTTGGAATCACATGTTCACTATCGTAAAGATTTTCTTGATAATTTTGGTGATAAAACGATGTTAGTATTGTATAGAGCATTTTAGATACCGGTTCAAAATTAATACTATTCTTTGAAACAGAATCATCATGCCAGTTCAATAGAGCACTCTCAAAACGTTCACGTTCTAACTCTCTTAAATAATAATTTTCATGATCAAGAACTAATCTATCCAGTTTAGTGTCACCTGTACCTGACCAGCGTGATTGAACCGTATCAAAGATAAAATATTTAACCATATTTTTTTCGATTGTATCGTAATCGAATTTGTATCTTGGCTTGATAGACATTTTTCCATCTGCTATTCCTTCATATTTTAAATGCCAAAGACTTCCGAAAAATGAAAGTAATTGAAAATCTGATGCCGTTGTTCCACCGTAATATTTGTCATTTTTTATGCCTGGATATTTAAATACCCTTGCAAAGCGATCATTTATATCTGTGAATATTTCTAAAATAGCCCCCACCAGATTTTCGAGGAATTGGCTATCAATTAAAACATCAAAATATTTTACTAGTTTACTCATATCTTTATTCCTTACACCAAAAACCAAAGCTAAAGTTGAGTATCCAATCTGATTTGCGGTATCTTCATTATTTTTATCCCAAAAAACATGCATTTTTTCTGATATTAAGTAACCCAAGGCATAACAAAATTCTGCTATATTTATTGTTCGTGATTCACTCATCTCCTCACGACTAAAATTATTTATCTCGACATTTCTGGTTTCAATTAAATCTTCGTATCGCTTGATAGTGATGCCTAGTATTCTGTCTAATAAATCTGTCTCGTCTAGCTTTAATTCATGCTTACTCCATTGGGCTGCAAATACTTGATATTTTGATAGTTTTTTACCTCCTCTATTTAAATTCTCAAATACAGCTGCTAATTCTTCTACATCACCCGTAAATATTATTGTAGGAATCTTTAAATTATCAATATCAATAAAATCTTTGAGTATTTTTTCAATTTCTTGGGTCACTTCAGCTAACTGGGATAATCTATCCCACTCATAATTCCCAAAAACCTCAGGTAACTCATTTCGGAAAGCATTTATAAAATCCACCAAAGTACTATTTTTATTTTTAACATAACTTTCAATTATATTCTTTATTTTTATTTTATAATTATCAAAAGTTGTTTGTGCAAATAAATTACGATCAATAAATTTATCCATTATACTCTCTACAACATCATCAAAATCTATATATTTTTCAGGATTATCAATATAATCTTCAATAGTGGTAAATCTTTGTAAACCATCAATAATAGAATATTTGTTATCATTCTCATACTTATAAATTAAAATAGAACCAAAGGGATATCCTTGGCTCAATGTTTCAATAAAGTTCTTTTTTTCATTATTTGACCACACTAGTTTCCGTTGGAACTTTGGTACTACAGCTCGTTGTTGAAGTTCATAGAATAACATATCGTCTACTTTATATTTAAACACTTGAATTCATCTCCTAATCTATCCATTATAATTATTAGATCATATATAATTATTTTGATCAAGAAAATTCAATCGTTTACATCATTATATTAACAATAACGAGCATTATTATTTTAAAATGATTTAGGCTATAAGTAATATTGAAATTTAAAACCAACACCAAAACCCGCTAAGCATTTCTACTTAGCGGGTTTATTGTTTGATCACATTTAAATTCAATTCATTGCCTCACTTTACAACAAGTAACATATTAGCGCACTACGACAACATCACATTCCGCGTGACGAACGACATTTTCAGATACTGAACCAACAAATAGACGTTCAATTGCTCCCATACCACGAGCACCTACTACAATTAAATCAACATTTTCACGTTGAGGGACATCTCTCGAGATGACAGGTTTTGGAGATCCAGATTCAGTAATCGTCTTAACATCTGTTACGCCTTGACTCTCTGCGTATTCTTTCGCCTCATCAACGATTTTGTCTCCGAGTTTTCTTAAGGTATCGATGAATGTCAAATCTGCACTCTCTGTTGCGTACATTGCTCTTGTATCCAACACATGAAGGATGATTAATGTAGCATTATTACGTTTTGCAATGGCTACTGCCTTCTGTAAAGCAACTTCAGATCCATCTGAACCATCTGTTGCGACTAAAATTCTTTGATATTCTGCTAACATGATTATTACCTCCTACTTTATTCTATATACATTATACCATTCATTGTATCCGTTTTCATGGATAAACACCTATATTTGTGAAAAAACAATGAATATGCCATTAGAAGGATTAGGAATCATTCAAATTATAGTTTTACACATCTTCTTTACGAACAATTAAGACGTCATGTTTTGAATAACGCACCACATTTTCTGATACAGAACCAACAAAGAAACGTTCTAAAGCGCCCATCCCTTTGGCACCCATAACAATTAAATCAATGTCCTCACGATTAGGTATTTCAGTAGCGATGAGTAATTTAGGTGTCCCAACCTCTATCAGTGAAGTTACATCCCTCAAACCTTGAGATTCTGCATAGTCCATTGCTTCGGCGATAATGTCATCACCAATTTTTCGCATTGCTTCCATATATTTTATGTCTGGTGCTGAAGTTGCTTGAACTGGCCTTGTATCAATGACATGTAAAATGAATAACTCAGCATGATTTCGTTTTGCAATTGCCACAGCTTTATGAATCGCAGCGTCCGCACCCTCTGAACCGTCGGTCGCAACTAATACACGTTCATATTCTTGTAACATCATTTACACCTCCTGTAGATTAAAATATTTTGTACTATATATTTAGAATACTTTTCCTTTAAAAAACCTGCTAAACAATTCTATTTAGCAGGTTTTATTGACTATTCAAATACACGGATTGTATCCTTCTTTCCTTTATCAATATTCAAATACAATTCTACTTACCGGATAACTAAAACATCAACTACTGCATGACGAACCACATTCTCAGATACTGACCCAATAAAGAATCTTTCCATTGCACCTGTACCTCTAGCACCCATGACAATGAGATCAATGTTTTCACGTTCTGGAATATCAATTCCAATTACTTTCTTCGGATCACCCGACTCAAGGAGTATTTCTACATCTGCTACACCTTGTTCGTGGGCATAATCCTTAGCTTGACTCATAATCGTATCGCCGCCTGATTTCATCCTTTCTTGAATTCTATGATCTGACGCTGAAGTTGCATTTAAGACCCTTGAATCCAAGACATGTAGGATATACAATTTAGCATTATTACGTTGAGCAATCCCAACTGCCTTTTGTAAAGCTGCATTGGCACTTTCTGACCCATCTGTCGCGAATAACACGCGTTCATACTCTGGTAACATAATTAACACCTCCTATTATTCATATATATTATAACATATTTCTTTTGTTTTGTATGCGCTTACAACTTATGTTTGCTGATTTTTTCAAAAAAATATTATCTTTATAATAATTAAAACTTTCCACTTCGTATTACAAGCGCTTACACTAGGTTTGTATACCCTTTTTTAGTAAAATTAAGATAACAAATAAAGAAAGAAGGAAGTCCCATGAATCAGCACACTGTTCCAAAATTGATATTAGGTACGCTCCTCTTTAGTAGTCTGGGTCTTATGTCCGTAACACCTACTATTCCCGATTCAACATTAGTAGTTACAGCTCAAGAAGATACAACTGGAGTTAAGGCTTCTAGATATGCACCTGGAAATTTTTATCCATTTTATGATTACACTGCGACCGGCAATGAAATGGCCGCATTTACCCTAACACTTGATTATGCAATGGATGAAAATGGATTGTATCAGATAAGTCTGACAAATGCAGGTAGAACGAGATCTATTGTTTATCAATTTACTCAAGACGGCATTTACGAAGTTGCCTTTTTCGCCGACACTACCGGGAAAGAAGATTTCCGCTACCATGAGGATGCTCATGACGATCGTAAATCACTCTACTTTCCTGCTGAACTTCAAATTGGTGATACCTTCAACCGAGGTTACCAACAGGAACAAGCCTTTACTGTCACTGATATTTTAGATGAGTTTTATCTTGGTGGCGTTACTTATAATGATGTTATTGTTGTTGAAACCACTTATTCTGAGGGTGATACACATCGCTTTTATTATGCACAAGACATCGGTGAAATTTATGCGGAATATACCCCTACTGATAATGGAGGTACTCAAACCACATCACTTAGTTACTATGGTGAGGTGCCTGAAGAAGAATTTGCGACGGTTAACGGAGCAGAATATTCAATCGGATTGTTCCATCTATACTATGAATATAGTGGTTACGGCAATGAATTTGCCCCCTTCTCATTAACGCTTGACTATGAACTAGATGAAGACAGAATCTACCAGGTGAGCCGTGCCACTTCAGGCACTACAGTCACTTACGTTTATCAAATCCGATCAGATGGGATTTATGAATTAGCCTATTTCCCCGAATCTTACGAACAAGAGGATTTCCGTTATCATGAAGATTCCCTCGATCAGCAAATGTCGCTTTTCTTACCCTTAACTCTACAAGTCGGTGATACTTTCCAACGTGGTTACCGAAGTGAGCAAGAGTATGTCGTGTCCGATATTTTACGGGAGTACGTTGTTAACGGAGAGCTTTATGAACAAGTGTTAGTTATTGAAATAACTTTCCCTGATGGGGAAATACAGCGTTATTACTATGCTCCTCAAATTGGCGAAATCTATTCGGAATATATATATGATGAAGCCGGTAACAGTATCACCACTTCCCTTAGTTATTACGGCGGAATACCTCTACAGTAACCCTTTGAAAAGTATGTCATTCCCTCGATTTTTCGTTCAAAATAAAAACGGGCTCACAATTATTTTTGTGAAACCCGTTTTTTAAATTTGGAAACTTCTTCTTCCGTTTCTCTTTTGACATAATCCCTACTTGAATCGGAACTATAATTTGCTAAATCTTCAATCACTTCATTTGGAACAAGGACAACCATTAAGAAGATTAACCCTGTTTGAACCCAAAATATCGCGAAATCGATAATGCCGTGGAAAAAAACATTGACGATAAAACCAAATAATAAACCGAACTCTGGCCTTAATGATTTATTTTTATACAGTTTGAACATCGATTTAACCAGCGGTCGGAATATCATCGAAATTAAGATAATCCCAACTATGCCGTAATTAGCTAAAGTATCAACATATAATGAATGAGCATGCATATCGGCATCATCCGTAAAAAGATAATAAAAATTCTGATAGCTCATCGCCCCACGTCCAAATATTGGACTTGTTTTAAAAATACTTATACCAACATCCCATAAATCGAAGCGGTCTTCAAAGGCATAGTCTAAATTTTCAAGACGTGGCATTAATTCTGGTTTTATAATTAATGCAATAATTACAACTGCACCTAAACCTAACGCAGTATAAGCCCAACGCTTATCTACAAAAATTAACATCATCACCACTGCTACAATGAGTGTTATTGGAAAAAAGCGTGATGCGGTTAAGATGATGGAAACAATATTGGCTGCGATCGCAATACCACTGATAACTTTCCACCGTTTTGTGGGTACTTTTAGTAAAAAATAAATGGCTGTTAACACCATAAACACACAATATAATCCATAATAATTGGCATTAAAGAAGGTCGCTTCTGCCCGTGTTTGAATGGCTGCATATTTAAAAACATATAAAATACCGTAACCATGCGTCAGTGAATAGTGAGCATAAACAATAAAAGCGTAAATAGCGAGGATAATTGATCCTACTAAAAATATCTTTAATATGAGTATAAGTATCGGTGCCGTTAGATACCGTCGGTAGTAAACAAATAGCAGTCCGAGTATTAGAAATACTAATGACAAAAGCATTCCCAATATATTTTGATTCACTGCTGAGATGATTAAATTAAATATAATGAATACATTCAACCAACCCAATTGTTTAATATCTTGTCGTAACGTTTTCCTATTTTGAAAGAGTAAACTAACGATTACGAAGAGTACGACGATAATATTTGTGAAAAATGGCAACAATAAACCAACCGCTAGTAGAACGATCAGCCAATTAAATGTTTTAAGTGTATTATTTGTGGGTGCTTGTTGATTTGTTTGCACAAAATCCCCCCTTACACATTATTATTCATTTATTATACCAAATATTTAAGCATCATTATGAACAAATTGTGAATTTTCATATAGAATATAGTACTTTTTAAAGTAATTCACGAGAATCGTTTAAAAATTGGAAACTTTAGACTATAATATAAGAACGAGATTATTACTATGGAGGTAACGGTTTGTTAAAACAACATATTATTAAAAAAGCACTTATATCTACCGCTGTGTTTGCGACTTTATTATCAGGTAGCACACCGATTCTGGCACAGGAATTGAGCAAAACACCGACACTATCATCAGGTTCTGAATTGTTAGCTCCTGTTCCACAATTCGAACGTCCAGAAGACTATCCTCAAGAATTAGTTGACTGGTATGATCAAAATATGGATACACGTTCGTATGTTGTGATTGATGCTGAGACAAATCGTGTTCTAGCACAAAGAAATGGTACTACACCCTACCCGATCGCATCAATGTCTAAAATTTTAGCAGCATACCTCATCTATGAAGCAATTGAAGCTGGTGACATTTCAATGGACACAATGATTACTGTCCCTGAAGAAATTGAAACAGATATTACGATGAATCCAAATCTTTCAAATGTTGGATTACTTGCTGGTGAAGAATACTCAGTAGAAGATTTACTAAATGGTATCTTAATCCATTCAGGTAACGACGCCACTTCAGTCGTGATGTGGGAATTATTTGGTTCTGAACAAGATGCTGTTCAAGCAATGAACGACCAATTAATTGAATGGAACATTACGAATGCTCAAATGTTTACTGTATCAGGTGCACCAAACGGAGAATTACCAGAATCATTATGGTACCCAGGTTCAACCGCAGACGATCAAAACTACATGTCAGCAGCTGACATGGCATTGGTTGGTCAACACTTAGTTGAAGACTACCCTCAAGTATTAGACATCACTTCTGCTCTAACTTACGTTATGGCTGAAGGCGAAGCATACGAAACATATCTAGGAAACTCTAACCAATTACTACCAGAATCAGAGAGTGCATACGCCCGTGAAGGTGTCGATGGTTTGAAATCAGGATTCACTGACGGTGCCGGACGTACATTCATCACTCATAGTTCGAATGAAAATGGACGTGAAGTTTATGCCGTTGTAATGGGTATCTTCGATGAGGGAACGAGTTCTTACTGGGAAACAGAAATCTTATTAGATGGATTACTAGACTACCCTGACATGTACCAAAACGAAGCACTACCAACTAACCTACGTGAATTACCAGAACCTGAAGTTGAAGAAGAAGAATCAACAGAATCAGGCGCTACCGAAAATGAAGCAACAGAAAACTTAGAAAATGAACGTAACAACACATTAACTAACTTCATGCGCGACATCTTCAATGTCTTTAATTAATATTAAAATATTGCCCTCGGCTTTTGAAGCTGAGGGTATTTTTTTGTGTTGTCCCGTAAGCTTCCAGTTTACATTCGGTTTAATGACTGGAGTTGTTCCATCGAGATCTTACATTTAATTGTGATGGTCAATGTTGTCCCATCGACATCCTCCATTCAGCTGTGATAGTCAATGTTGTCCCATCGACATCCTCCATTCAGTTGTGATGGTCAATGTTGTCCCATCGACATCCTCCATTCAGCTGTGATGGTCAATGTTGTTCCATCAAGTTCATTAATCACCTTACTCTCAGACCAAAATCTAAACATTGGTTAATTTCATACCTCAATCGCAGTTACTCTCAATATCCAACACCATACTTTCCCCATCAACACAAAAAGAGCGACTCACTTAGTGAATCGCTCCTATATAAATTATGAATGTAATTTCTGGTTATTTTCCTCAACGCGCTGGTGGTTTAATGGATAAATAAAGAATAGTGAAAGTGCGGCAAGTAAAAATGCACCTGCTGGAATCAGTGTTGACATGGTAAAGATGCCGTTTTGAACTTGGTTTGACAATTCCAATTGCTGAGCATCATAGCCAATATACGAAAGTGACCACCCAACTAAAGCTCCTGAAATGGCTTGACCAATTTTTCGGGCAAAGGAGTTTAATGCATAAACTGTCCCACCATCACGGTTCCCCATCGTAATTTGAATATCATCCACCACATCTGGAATCATTGCCCATACTTGGGAATAGTAGAATCCATATAAAATATATACAGCAGCAACAATAGCGATATGAATGTAAATCGAGCGTGGTCCAATTAACCATAGCAACATAAACATTACACTCGCCAAGAACATCCCAACAGACGTAATTTCCTTTTTACCAAAGCGACGTGCCAAAGCTAAGCCTAACGGAGCGGTAATGGTTAGTGTTAATATTTGGTTGATTAAATTTGACGCTGACACACCAATCGTTGAATTATATACACGCGCATAAACGTAGTTATTCATTTGACCGATGGTCGTCGTCGCCATTAACATCCCAAGCGACGCAACGATAACCCCTACTAACGCACGATTCTTCAATAATTTCCCAACTATTTGGAAAAATGATTCACGCGGCCCATCGCTCACCGGAATTTTAACGCGTTCTGTCGTCAGGCGGTAACAGACCATTAAAGCTGTAAACGAAATTAAAGCAGCAGCACCCGCGACAATAGTAAACGTCGCGTCCGTTTTCACCACCTGATGGCCATCAATTTCATGATAAATGATCAGTGGCACTCCGACACCAATAAATAAATTGGCTGTACTCGCTCCAATCGTTCTAAATGTCGATAATGCACTCCGGTCACTTGGATTGGGTGATATCACACCAGCCATCGAACCATAAGGAATATTTACGGATGTATAGAAAATCGATCCCCAGAGTAAATAAGTTACCCACATATAGCCAATTTTCACGGTCATCGAAGCATCTTGAAGCCCTGATTGAAAAATTAGAAATGTCATTAATGCTAGAAAACCACTCATTTTGCGTAACCAAGGACGGTACTTACCTTGGTCCGTTGTCGGTTGTTTATCAATCAAGTGACCCATTAACACATCTGTCACCGCATCAAAAATACGCGCCATCAAAAACATGGTCCCCGCCATTGCAGCTGGTATCTGCAACACATCGGTATAAAATAACATCAAAAACGAGCTCTGTAATTGGAACGCGACATTATTTCCTAAGTCACCAGCCATATAACCGATTTTGTCCCGCATTCCAAACGGCGCTGCTTGCTCTACTTTCATCTACTTCCCCCTAATATTTAAAAGCAGCCACCCAGAAACTCTGAATGGCTTAACTTTTAAAAGTATTGTATTAATTAATTGTCACGGCTCTTCGATGCAATATCAGCATTGATTAACTCAATATACTCTTCAATTGAAACAGTTTGTGAGTCTTTTTCACCATATTTACGAACATTTACTGTCCCCGCTTCAACTTCAGCATCTCCGATTACTAGTTGATAAGGCACTTTAGAAGTTTGTGCTTCACGAATCTTGTAACCCAGTTTTTCATTACGTAAATCCATTTCGACGCGTAAACCTTGATCACGTAGTGCTTTGTATACCTTCTCCGTATGATCGCCGTGGTGTTCTGGACTAACCGGCAGTAGCACTGCTTGAACCGGAGCCAACCAAGTTGGAAATGCCCCTTTATACTCTTCGATTAGGTAAGCCACGAAACGTTCCATCGTTGACACAACCCCGCGGTGAATAACAACTGGACGGTGGTCGTCCTTACCATCTTCCCCTACATAAGTTAAGTCGAAACGCTCTGGTAATAAGAAGTCTAATTGAACAGTCGACATTGTTTCTTCCAGACCTAAAGCAGTCTTGAATTGAACGTCTAATTTCGGACCATAGAAAGCTGCTTCACCTTCAGCTTCGAAGTAGTCTAATTCTAAATCGTCCATCGCTTCTTTTAACATTGCTTGTGCTTTTTCCCACATCTCATCGTCATCAAAGTATTTCTCTTTATCTTCTGGATCACGGTAAGATAGACGGAAACGATAATCTGTAATGTTGAAGTCATCATAAACTTCACGGATTAAGTTAATCACACGCGTGAATTCTTCTTTAATTTGGTCTGGACGTACAAAAATATGCGCATCATTTAAAGTCATTTCACGCACACGTTGTAAACCAGATAAAGCACCCGATTTTTCATAACGGTGCATCATTCCTAATTCCGCAATACGGATTGGTAATTCACGGTATGAATGAATATCATTTTTATAAATTAACATATGGTGTGGACAGTTCATTGGACGTAAAACTAACATCTCGCCGTCCCCCATATCCATTGGTGGGAACATATCGTCTTGATAGTGATCCCAGTGACCTGACGTTTTGTATAAATCAGACTTAGCCATGATTGGTGTATACACATGTTCATAACCTAAATCAATTTCTTTATCCATAATATAACGTTCAATTGTACGACGAATTGTAGCACCTTTTGGTAACCAGAATGGTAAACCTTGACCTGCTTCTTGGCTGATCATGAAGATGTCTAATTCTTTACCTAATTTACGGTGGTCACGTTCTTTCGCTTCTTCACGTAAACGTAAATACTCATCCAAATCGTCTTGCTTGAAGAATGCTGCCCCATAAACACGTTGCATCATTGGATTGTCGCTATTACCTCTCCAATAAGCACCCGCTAATGATAACAATTTAAAGACTTTGATTTTACCAGTTGAAGGAACATGACCCCCACGACAAAGATCAGTAAATTCACCTTGTGTATAAACAGAAATTTCTTCATTTTCTGGTAAATCATTAATTAATTCTTGTTTATATTCATCATTTTTAAAAATTTCTAACGCCTCTTCACGAGACACAACGCGCCCTTCGATTGGATAGTTTTGTGAAATGATTTTTTTCATTTCCTTTTCAATCTTCGGTAAATCCGCTTCAGTAATTGGTTCTGCGCTATCTGTATCATAGTAGAAACCTTGTTCAATCGCTGGCCCCACACCGAATTTTATTCCTGGATATAAGCGCGTTAAAGCATGCGCTAATAAATGCGCTGTCGAGTGATTTAATAAATCTTTCGCTTCTTCTGATTTATCCGTAATGATTTCAATCGCTCCATCGGCTGTGATTGGCTGGTTAAAATCAATAATTTCACCATCTAATTTACCCGCTAATGCCGCCTTTTGAAGTGACTTTGCGATTGACCCCGCAACGTCTTTCACCGTAACGCCAGCATCAAACTGCTTCTGATTTCCATCTGGGAATGTTAATGTAATTTGTGACATAATTCTCCTCCATATTGGTTCTTTATTTTTAAAAGTATGGTTAATTTTGCATCTGCGATCTGGGTACTTTACACTCCGTTATCGTAAAAAACATAAAAACGCCCCATTAGTCATCACAACTAATGGGACGTAATCGACGTGGTTCCACCCAAATTTAACAGATAAATCTGTTCTTAAAATCGACTTAACGCGTCGCCACGTCACTTGACTGAACTTAAAGTGGTAAACCATCTGACATTATAAGCCTTGCAGCAACCGGCTCTTCCCTGAAATAAGAGGTCAATGATTCATGTCTTTAATAAGTGATTAAATGTAATATATCATGTTTATTTTTAGATGACAAGCCTTTGTTTGGAAAGTGTTGGCGTGACGGCAGATGTAAACGATTCCGCGTTATAGAGTCTTTTAGTTTTTTTGTGAAACATGGTGTCTCATCGAGGTGAGTTGATATTGATGTACCAAGTTGGTTCATCGAGCACTGCATTTTAATGGCGATGGACCAAACTGGTTCATGAAGCACTGCATTTTAATAGCGATGGACCAAACTGGTTCATGAAGAACTGAATATTGATGACGATGGACCAAACTGGTTCATGAAGAACTGAATATTGATGGCGATGGACCAAACTGGTTCATGAAGCACAGAATTTTGATGACGATGGACCAAGCTGGTTCATGAGCACAGAATTTTGATGACGATGACCAAGCTGGTTCATGAGCACAAAATTTTAATGACGATGGTCGAACTTGTTCCATGAAGCACTCAATTTTAATGATAAAACAAGGGGTATCATTAATTCCCCCCACAAACCACTAATTCCAAAACTCACACAAAACAATAAAAAAGCTTTTAGGCCGTGCCTAAAAGCTACATTAAAAATTATTCCTACCAACTTAGTATCTTCACCAACACACTACAAATGGAACTGTTTATTTATTATCTCTCATAAATTTTATTTCATTATCTTTGTCATGGATTTAAATGACACAGTAAACTAAGCATATCGAAGATACAAGGGATATTCATGTGCCGTGAAGTAGGACGCACTAGCGTATTAGAAGCTGTGCACCCGAAGGGTGCTAGCTCGTTTGGTTAAAGAATAATAACAATATTTATCTCTGTAAGCAATCTTGGCTGACTGCCTTTTATATCGCATGTGAGACTGTAATCGCTAAAGCTCAACACTCTCAGCAACAGATTCAATAGCTAGGCGAGTCTGAAGCTCCTCTGCAAGAGAGCGAAAGACGGTCCCACGGCTACAATGAATATCCCTTGTCTCGTAGATATGCGATTAATCCAACATTTTTAATTCCAAGCCTTACGACGACGATCCTCGCCCTCAAACAAAACAGGCTTCGCTAAATAATAAACCCGCTCCATCACACGCTTCGACTTCAACTGATCATTCGTCGACTTCGTCATCGCCAAATGGACCTCCAAATCCTTCGGACCAAAATTCGACGTAAAGAAAGTCGGCAACGACTCCTTCATCCGAAACTCCAAAATAGGATTTAGAACATCATCACGCACCCACTGCGAATTACTCTCCGCACCAATATCATCTAAAATTAAAACATCCACTGTTTTAGTCGCATTGATTACATCTTGCGTTGAATTATCCGCAAATGTCCCCTTCAAATCATTAATAAAGGTAGGATAGTGTAATACATTCACACTCGCATGATCCTTACTCACCAATTCATTAGCTAAGGCCCCCATTAAATAGGTTTTACCTACACCAAATGGACCATGAATAAATAATCCCCGTGCTAAATGCTTGTCTTTTCTAAAAGTAGCTAGAAAATCGATTATTTCTTCCATTAATTGAACTCGAATTGAGGAATTTAAATCATAAGTACTCAGTGTCGCGTTACGTACATCAAGTGACATTGTATGGTTATCAATTAAATTCTCTTTTTCTTTGCGTTCTTTTTCTTGGTAATAAATATCTGTCGCAATATAATCAACATCAATATAATTCATATTAAAGAATAAAACTGGGGCAAATCCAGGATTAGCACCCATTTCACCACGCTCTAATTTATTTGATTCTTTGACAAATTCATTCAATTTCGACAAACTGTTATCAATTAATTCTGGTGTGATTGTATCCTTATGTTCCTCTAAGAAAGCAGCAACTTTAGGGTGAGATAATATTGATTGTCGTGTCTTTTGAAATGCTTCTTGTTGAGCCTTCGATGGCTGAATATTTTTCATAACATCTCTAATGGATTCCATTAATTACTCTCCTCCTCGCTGTATAATGCTGCTAAACGTGCACGAATGGCATCTTGTGATTCTTTTGATACCACCTCAGATGGTATTTCTTGTGGTGATTCGCCATTTGTTTCATTTTGCTTTTGTAACCATTCTGGAATAGGTTCTGAATAAGTATTTGACTGATTTTTATTTGGATAGTGACGGAAATTACCTTGTTTCTGTTTGATTTTCTCAACCTGAGCTTGTTTATTCAAGTATTGAAAAACCGTTTCAGGTGAAGTCAATCCATTTTGTTGCCAATCATTGGCAATTCTTTGTAAAGACCCTTTATAGACATTCGGCTGACCTTGCATCACCAATAAATAGTAAACCAACAAATTAACCGTAGGTAATGACAAATTGGAACGTGTCAGTAAGTTATTTATAAAGTACAATTCATCATCATTCGGGAAACCTTTTTTCGCTTCTTTCGTTTTAGTTAAGAAAGTCTCTGCAGGCATTTGTTCGCATAATAAAATGATACTAATTTGTTGATCATTAATCTCAGGATAATGTTGTTTAATCGCTTGTTTTCGCGATTCAATTTCTTGTTTAGTATAGTTTTTAGGAAACTCGTTCGACTTTGTTAACCGAACCGATTGGTTTTGCTTTTGACGCTTTTGAATAATTTCAATAAATTTATCTTGCTCGATTTTGTTCGTTAATTGATTAGTTGCTAATTTAATTACTTCAGCCATTTGTGCTTCATTTAATTCAAACATCTGATGCATTGCTAAGACATTTTCTTTCAATTCAACTGTCAGTTCACTATGATCGACATGATTTGCCATCACAAATTGTAAGAATTGACTATAATTAAATGTCTCGTTCGCCGCTTCAATATTCAACTGAGCGACCGGTCTATCCGATACAAGCTGTTCATTTTGATTTGGTATTTCATGACCTACCTGATACATTTGATTGAAAGATAACGTAATTTCATCAAAGGATGATAAATCGATCATTTCCGGCGTAAAACGATTAAGCAGAGCGTGATAATTATGAGGCCCAATCTGATTAAATAGAACAGCCCTCAAATGAGACTGTTCAATAAATGCTCTAGGATCTAATGGTGCGATTATTTGATAATAGAGTGTCTGACGACGTGATTCTGCGTGTGAATGACGATCTCGGTAAGTTTTAACTAATCCAATTGCCTCTAAATGTTTTATTGCATCATCTAATTGATGCATCGTTAGCTGCATTTGTTCGATTAATTGATTATGCACGTAACGATCACTTTGATGCTTTTCAGGTAATGGTGTATTTAACAATGTCAAATAAACACTGACCGCAACTGGTCCTGTAATCGGTTGGTAAAAGTGAGTCAAAGCTTCCAATTGTAATGGTGTTAATTTTACATGATTAACGATGTAATAAGGTTGGATCGGTGCAATCCGATTTGACATTTACGACTCCTCATTTCGGCGCTGACTCATGTTTTCTAATTCTTGCATAAACATTTCACGCGATTGGAATTGACGGTATACACTCGCGAAGCGAATATAAGCCACCTCATCTAAATCAAATAATAACGGCATTACAAACTCACCAATACGGCTACTCTCAACCTCGCCATCAAATTCTTCACGGATTTTTTCCTCAACCTTCGCAACTAAACTATCCATTTGTTGACGGGTAACTGGACGTTTTTCCGCGGAGCGAATAATCCCACGCATCAATTTATCACGGTTAAATTCTTCTCGTGTTCCATCTCGTTTAATTACCAATAATGGTATCTTTTCAACTTGCTCAAAGGTATTAAAACGGTGCCCACAATTTAGACACTCGCGTCTTCTGCGAATTGAACGCCCATTATCAGTCGGTCTTGAGTCGACCACTTTTGACTGCAAAGTATGGCATTTTGGACATTCCATAGGTTGATCTCCTTTACTATCTGACATGTACAATTTACTTATATTTTACCATAAACCCTCATTTATTACCCAATTGATCGTTAATTTGTTGGTATAATTTTGACCTTTCCTCTGAATTGTCAAGTATGACATCCGCCTTCTGTCTTTTATCTTCGATTGAAATTTGACTCTTGATTCTAGCCATTGCTTCCTCTTCTGACAGGGTATTTCTCGCCATTAACCGTTCTAATTGAATATTCTCGGGAACATAAACTAACCATACCTCATCGAATTTCAAGTCAGGATCCACTTCATAAAAGAGAGGAATATCGATGAATACAATTTCTTTCCCTTCTTCACGAGCTGTATTTACTTGACGTTCAGCTTCTTGAAAAATTAAAGGATGTGTTATGTTATTCAATTGTTCACGCGCTTGGTCGTCATTAAATATCGCATCTCCCAATGCCGCACGATTCAGTGTGCCGTCTGATTGGATCATCGATTCCCCAAATATTGCTTTAATTTTATCCAAGCCGACAGAACCTGGTTCAACGACTTGTCTAGCAATTAAATCCGTATCGATGACGGTGTAACCTAAATCAATCAAATAATTCGATGCCGTTGATTTACCTGTTGCGATTGAACCTGTAATAACGATTGTCTTCATTAATCTTTCTCCTTTGGCTGACAAAATGGGCAAAAATGCGTTCCACGGCCGTGAACTTTTATTTTTTCAATGGTAGTACCACAATTTGGACATGGCTGACCTTCTTTACCATATACTTGGATATAATTTTGATACCTACCCGATTCGCCTAACGTATTCTTGTATGTGCGTATCGTTGATCCGCCAAGTTCAGTCGCTTGTTCAATCGTTCGAATAATATTTTCCCGAAGTGTTGTAACTTCACTTTCTGTCAAGGAATTTGCTAAACGCTCAGGATATATACCACTATCAAACAATACTTCATCGACATAAATATTCCCCAGCCCTACTACTAATTCCTGCGACAACAGCACTGTCTTAATCACACGAGATTTTTTGGATAACGCCACCGAAAATGCGTCCAAATCGAACTCTTCCCCTGTTGGTTCAGGTCCTAATTTTTTCTCTTGGAAGAACTGGTCGACATCCGCGTACTGAACTAATTCAAAACGGCCAAATTTACGGACATCATGATAATGTAACTCTGTCTCATCTTTAAATTTAAAAATAACATGAGTATGTTTCGCTTTTTCTTCTGGAATATCTTCAGATGGGTAATAGAAATATTTACCTTCCATTCTTAAATGGGATACCAAAACATGAGTATCCAATTCAAAAACTAAATATTTACCTCTCCTAGATACTTGGTGAATCGTCTGGTTGATCAGAGTGTTGTGCCACTCATCGACCGATAATTCAGTAGCAATAAGGTTGGGCCAATATATTTCTATGTCATGGATTAACTTGTTTTTTGTGACCTGATGTAATCCCACTCTGGCACTTTCAACTTCTGGTAATTCTGGCATAAATATTTCACCCTCCCTTACAATTTTTCATGAATAATATGCTTATTATAACGTAGTTATGCTCATTTTTCGACCCAAAGACTCCTTAAGACAAACGACTTCTTAGCAGCTCTTTCTCTTAAAGAATTTTAAGCAAAAAAATAACCCTGATCCGTCCCAATACGGGAAACGGGGGGTTTACTTTTTAAGATATTAGAAAATAAAACCAAACGCTAGTAAGAACATTGGTACTAAGAAAGCTAATAAATAAGCCGCTACGTTTAATGTGCTTACGCCAGCACTCTTCACTTGAACTGATTCTGGTAAGTCTTTAACACCAAGAACACCTAAATAAACAAATGCAATTAATGCACTCACAATTGAAATTGTACTAATCATAGATAATCGCTCCTCTCTTTCTCTTATATATACACTATATCAATCAAAAATAACAATATCAACCTGTAAACGTCTACAGTAAACATTTTCATTTGTGAAATTACTCGCAAATAGATATTGATCATAACTAAATTGTAAGTAAAAAAATAACCCTAATCCGTCCCAATGTGGGAAACGGGGGGTTTACTATTTACTAATAAATTAAATTCAAGTACTACGAGTAAATTAGTTTCACGTTAGTCAAATTTGATAACTTTTTGTAAACACTGTACATCGCTGATCTGGGCTAAATCGTTAGGTCTTTTAGACCTAAACAGCCCAAACAGATAAATGATATTGTACTAGTCATGAAAATTTACTCCCTTCCTGAATCCATTTTCCAATTAATACATAATACCAAAAGCGATTAAAGCCAATGGCAATAGGAATGACATTAAGAATCCAGCAACATGAAGCGTCATGATTCCCTTGTTTTCAACTTGAACTAAGTTTGGTAAGTCACTGACACCAAGGACAATAATGTAAACAAAAGTAATTAAAGCTATAATAACTGATATTGCACTAATCATAATTTATTTCTCCTCTCTTAAAATATTTTTATTCTCTCTATCTTTACGATTTTAGAATATAAAACCGAAAGCAATTAAGAACATTGGTACTAGGAATGCCATAACGTAAGCTGCAACATTTAATGTAGCTGTTCCTGTTTCTTCAACTTGTACTAATTCTGGTAAGTCTTTAACTCCTAAAACACCTAAATATACAAATGCAATAAATGCACTAATAAATGAAATTGTACTAATCATAATTATTTCTCCTCACTGTTAATTCAACTATTGTTTAGTCGATATTTTAAATTTTAGAACATGAAACCAAATGCAATTAAGAACATTGGTACTAGGAATGCCATAACGTAAGCTGCAACATTTAATGTAACTGTTCCTGTTTTTTCAACTTGTACTAACTCTGGTAAGTCTTTAACTCCTAAAACTCCTAAATAAACGAATGCAACAATCGCTGCGATAAATGAAATGATACTAATCATAAATATTTCTCCTTTTCTGAAAACGTTTTTCTCTCGAATTCGAACCTTTTGACCGAATTTTTAGAATATAAAGCCAAAGATTAATAAAAACATCGGTACTAAAAATGCGAATAAGTAAGCTGCAACATTTAATGTAATGGTTCCAGTTTTTCCATCTTGTACTAATTCTGGTAAATCTTTAATACCTAAAATACCTAAATATACGAATGCTATGATTGCACTGATATATGAAATGATACTAATCATAAATATTTTCTCCTTTCTCTTTCTTGTACATATACTATACTACCGAAAAATAACAATGTCAAACTGTACACGTCTACAGAATAACATTCACCTTGTGAATTTAATAGCATAATTGTATCTAATGGTGCAATTATCCAATGGATCTACCAAAGCAGCTAATCGCATTATTGCCTCGCTTATAAAAATTAATCCAAACAAAAAGAGAACCTATGCCTAGACATAAGTTCTCTTGTACTCTGGGTATTTCTAGTGAAAATTTTCTAAATCGTTAAATTAGTTACTTGATGAGATATGCTCGTTCACTAATTCTTCAATAGCTGTCATTTCTGTTGTTGGATCAGCATCTTCAATAAATACGCGTTCCATTGCTAAGTTTAATTCTGTAAATACTTCAGATGAACCAACGTAAGGAACTTGAGAACGACCGTATTCTAATTCTGCCGTCGCTGCTTCCATAAATTGACCTGCATCTGATGCTAAGTATTCTTGCCATAAGTCAGAGTCAACACCTGCTTGAGTAATTGGTAAGTAACCTGTATCAATTGCCCATTGTGCTGTGTTTTCAGCTTCTAATAAGAATGACATGAATGCTACTGCACCAGCAATTTCTTCGTCAGATGCTGAGTTGAATACACCTAAGTCGTTACCAGCAAATAATGTTAATGGATCACCTTCACCATATACTGGGATTTCAGCAGTAACCATGTTCATACCTGATTCCTCAACACCTGGTAATACGTGTGGTAAACCAGCAGATGAACCAATATATAAAGCAGAAGCGCCTTGTGAGAATGGTCCAGACATGAATCCATCTTCACCAGCTAAACGAGCGTGATCATTGTTAATTAAATCAGCCATGAATTGTAATGGCTCAACAGCAGTTTCTGATGCCATTTCAACTTCTGATAAGTCATCTGCAATCCATGTAGCACCATTTTGACGAGCCATTGTTTCATATTCCATTGAAGGACCATTTTCAAGTCCCATTGCGTGCTCTTCAATGCCAGCTTCGTCTAAAGCTACACCTAAAGCTTCAACTTCTTCCCAAGTAGTTGGAACTTCAGCACCAACTTCATCAAGCATGTCTTGGTTAACAAACATTAAACGTACTGATTTTGAGAAAGGTAATGCATAGATTTGCTCATCTAAAGTTACCCCAGTTAAGAATCCATCAAAAATATCATCACGTAATTCTTGTGTGAAGCCATTTTCTTCAGTTAAATGCTCATCTAAAGCAATTGTTAAACCTTGGTCTTTAAAGTCAACCACAGTTGATGCAGTTAATTGAGCCATTGTCGGTAAATCACCAGATACACCTGATGCGATTACTGACTGTTGTAATGTGTTGTAGTCACCTTGGTTTTGCTCTACAACAACATATTGATCTTGAGATTCGTTAAATGCATCCACTAAAGAAGTAATTGCTTCTTGATGTGGTCCATTCATTGCGTGCCAAAATGTAATTTCTACAGCGTCTTGCGCAGCTACATTTTGGACAGGTGCGCCTAATACAAAACTTGCTAATGCTGTAAATACAGTCACAGCTAATAATACAATTTTCTTCATACTATTTTTCTCTCTCCTTTTTGACAATAGAAACGAATTTACAACCAGAGTAACTTCCAACTATCCTTTAAGCCCTGATCGTGAAATACCTTTGATAATATGCTTCTGGAAAATTAAATAGAAGATAATCATCGGTAATACAACTACAGCTGATGCAGCCATCAATAACTCAAAGCGTGTTCCCGCTTCAGTCGTAAATGATTGCAATCCAACAGGCAGCGTACGCATCTCACGTTCAGTCGTGACAATTAAAGGCCATAAAAATGAGTTCCATGATCCAATCACTTTGAGGATCATGACCGCAACAATGGAAGATTTAGATAATGGGACCATAACTTCCCATAAATAGCGCCAATCGCTTGAGCCATCTACCTTTGCGGCGTAGTATAATTCATCCGGTACGGATTCAAATGATTGTTTTAGAGCAAATACCGTAAATACCGAAGCTAACCATGGTATAACCAGCGCTCCATAAGTATTAATCATGCCCCATCCGGATAGAGTAACGAAGTTTGGAATGGTCATCAGTTCACCTGGGACCATCATTGTTCCTAGTAAAGCTAAGAATATTAAATCTTTGCCCCAAAATTTCAATTTAGCAAAGGCATAAGCTGCTAGAATACTCGTAATTAATTCTCCAAGTGTTGATAAAACAGTGACGATCACACTGTTGACGAAGTATCGTCCAAATGGTGCCATCGATAAGGCTGTTTCATAGTTACCAAATTGTGGTTCCGATGGCCACCAAATCGGGGGAATGGCTGTTGCTTGTCCCGCTGTTTTTAAAGAAGTTGAGATCATCCAGAAAAAAGGCAAAATCATTAAAAAGCCACCTAAAGTTAAAACAATATAGGATAGTGATAAATTTAATATTTTCTTCATTGGTTAACCTCCCCTTTTCTCAAAGTATCGGTTCCCTAAATATTGGATAACGGTCAATATTAACACGATACCAAATAAGACCATACCTGTGGCTGCTGCCATTCCATAATCATATTGTTCATAGAATTTACGGTATAAATAGTAAACCAATGTCGTTGCAGAACCTGCAGGTCCAGGACGGCCATTGAATAAGGCAAACACTTCATCGAATACTTTAAAGCCATTGATTACTGACACTACAGTAAGTAAGAAAATAGTTGGACGTAAAAGTGGTAAGGTAATATTCCAAAATCGTTGCCAACCATTTGCTCCGTCTACCTTCGCAGCTTGGTAATAATTATCGTTAATATTTCCTAGTCCAACGAGGAGCAGTAAAATATTAAAGCCTAACCCTTTCCAAATAGCCATAATGATAACTGCCGGCATGGCCAAATCTGGATCTTGCAACCACTGCATTCCATCGATACCAAAGATGCCCAGGAAGTAATTTATCAAACCATAGTTTGAGTGATATAACCAACTCCACACAATGGATACCGCAACAGTTGAAGTTACAAAGGGTAAGAAATAAACTGTTCTAAATATCCCTTTTATAAAAGGAATCGTATTCAATAACAATGCAATACCCAAAGATAAAATAAGTGATACTGGAACTACCCATAGAACGTACACTGCAGTATTCCACAGAGCGTCATAAAATTCTGAGTCAGTCAGTAATTCTTGATAATTTCCTATTCCACGTTCCTCTACAATCCCAGTAAAAATATTGTAGTCCGTATAAAAAGACATATCGACGGATTTAAAAATCGGATATATCGTAAAAATACCGATAATAATTAACATCGGTAATAAATATAAGAGTGCTTGTAAAGTCGATCTGAAATCCTTTTTCTTATTCATCATCGCTATTACCTACTTGCACATCAGTAGTAGCAGCCTTGTCTAATTTTTTCCCGTCCTTGTCAAATAATAAAATCCCTTCCGGATCAGCTGTTAAATAAACGAGACTCTCTTCTTCTAAGTTCCCTGAAAGATCTGAGGCAATAATTTCTTCGCCTTGGAATTCTAAATGGACCGTTTGGTCCTTACCTACAATGTCTACTCGTTTAACTTCAGCTTGAATTAAGTGATCGGCTTCATTGCTATGTTGAATGTATTCTGGTCGAATTCCCAGTGTATGCCATTCTTCTTTCATTAGATCATGTTGTTGGTTTAATGATTGTGATTGGCGCGTAAATTTATTAATAACTGGCGTTCCAATAAAATTAGCAACAAACAAATTCGCAGGCTGACGGTACAATGAAACAGGATCTGTCATTTGTTGAATATGGCCATCGTTTAGAACCATTACATTATCTGCAATACTCAATGCTTCCTCTTGGTCATGCGTTACGAATACCGTTGTAATCTTTGTTTCTTGCTGAATACGTCTAATTTCTTCACGCATTTCAATTCGTAACCTTGCATCTAAGTTTGATAACGGCTCATCCATTAATAAAATTTTAGGCTCTTTTGCAAGTGCACGACTTATCGCAACCCTTTGCTGTTGACCACCTGATAATTGGCGAGGATATTTATCTAATTGATCTTGAATACGTGTTAACATTGCCATTTCTTCCGCTCGTTCAATACGGGCACGTTTATTCATCTTAGCCATTTTTAATGGGAACATGATATTCTCACGTACAGTCATATGTGGATATAAGGCGTAATTTTGGAAAACTAGCCCCACTTCACGTTTAACTGGATCCATTTTAGTTACATCTTGATCATCAAAATATATTTTTCCCGACGTTGGTGAGAGTAATCCGGAAATCAAATAAAGTGTTGTCGACTTACCACTCCCACTTGGGCCTAAAAACGACAGCAATTCTGAACTCGGTAATGTAAAGTTTATATTATCTAAAACCGTTTTATTGTTATCGAATGTTAGGGTAATATTTTCAAATCTAACTTGCACCTAACCACCTCTTCTAAAATTTTCTCATACATTTTGAGTATATCACCCCAATATTAAATTGCCGTAAATGTGTCGATAGTAATTGTAAAGATTATGTAAATAAACCTTGGTATAATGAGATTTCAATGATAATAAAATAAGCATTTAATAATGAAATTTCATTATCAAATGCTTATTATTTTTGTTTATTTTGATTGGTTTAGAATATTCTCTAGAGAATATTCTGTCTGTTTTTCTGGTAAGAATACTGGCACCCCATAATTACTTAATGCCTCGCCAAATGCAATGGGTCTGAATGTATGCCATGGTACCACTCGTTTTGCTTGAATCAAATAGGCTAACATGAGTAAATCTTCTTGGTGAGCGTGTCCAGAAACATTGGCGAAAATAACATCCCAGCCTGCTTCGATCACTCGTTCAAAGAATGGTTCAAATTCTGGCATGTATGGGCCGAGAGGCATTCCATTGGAATGGATGTAAATACCTGTCCCAATTTCAAAAAGTGCCTCATGATTTTCATAAGCAATTTGCACGACATATTGTTCTGGGGTTTGCTTTATTTCAGCTGGTGATACGTCATCGCCTAATTTCATTAATTCCATTGATTGGTTTTCAAGGTATGGCTTGGCTAATTCAAAGTACGCTGGATCCAAGACCATTTTTCTTTGGTATTTATTGGCTAGTTCTGCAACGTGAATTAATCTTTCAATATTTTGCGGATAGCCATTGAATGTGATTAATTCAGATGTTTGCGTTAATAAATCGTCCAACTTTGCTAGTAATGATTGCTCAGTCAACAAGCTCCATGTTTCTGTCTCGTTCGCAAAGGGAACTTCTTCTTTAATGTCTTCATCTGATGAAGAGAAGGATGTACCTTCTAGTAATAAAATATCCGGTTGGAATTCTTTGGCTTTGATCGCCCAATCTAGTACGCGTTCTGGCGCGAATCCAGATAATCTTAAATCACCCGAATAAACTAATTTCAAGTCTGGTGCTTCTATAAATATAGCTGCAGCACCAATTGTATCATGATCCGACTCGTGAAAAGTGATCTTAAATGGTCCATGTTCAAAAGTTACACCAGTCTCAACACCTTGCCAGTTAACATCATATTGAGGTAATAATTCTTGTTCCTTTAATTGTGTGTAAAATTGTTCTGATTTATTTAATGTGTAAACAGGCACCTCTCGACTAATTTGGCCGAAAGAGCCTAAATGATCTAAGTGCAAATGAGATAAACAAATCGCTGTCTTTAAATCACTTTCTTCAATCGATTCTAGCGGCAAGTCTTTCACCTGAACTTCCGGATATAAACCATTAATTGGAGGTAATAATTTACTCTCATATAATTCAGAAGTACGGCTCTTGTCTAGTAATGCTTCAATATCCGCACCGACATATGCCCCTAAATCTGTCACTATTTGAAAGCCATCTTTTTCTAAACTGATAATATTGGCCCCGATGGTATCTAATCCTGACCAAAATGTGATTTTTGTTGTCATTCATTATTCCTCCCATAAACTGCAATTTCAACTCGATTCTAGCATTGGTTGAAATTCTAAGCAAATAATAAAAGTCTCATCTGATTAAAAACTGTCATTTTTGTGGCGATAGTTTACGATGAAATGAGTTGTTAAGGAATACTTTTCAAAAATAAAATTATTTGACGAATTTTTTCAACTTTCGGGATTTTTCGCCTATTTATATATGAGGTGATTAAATGGAAATGAAACGAAAGAAACCAATGAATCTGGTATTACTAGAAAATCTTAAATGCCGTAACGCTCTGCCGCCTGAACATAACTGGTATCTTGCTGATTTAGAACGAGGATTCAAATATGAATGTCTCGTTGATGACATCATAGAATCGATTGGCGCTTCTTGGAAAATGATACGTGGATTCAGTTACTACCCGTTATTTGAGGAGAAATTTCAATTGGACCTGTTGCTGACAACAAGGACTGAAATTATCGTAAATGAAATAAAGGGATATCGGACTGATATTTATTTTGATGAGAATGGTGTAATACGTAACAGTAATGATACGATAATTGATGACCCACTTGATCAAGTTGAAAAGGCGACCAAAAAACTGCAGAAATTGCTCAATCGTTTAAATATTGATTTGAAAATTAGCTATAATGTGATCATCGCAACTGAAGGCGCTACAATATATGGTCTACCTAAAGATAAACCGATTATATTACATCATCAAATTAAAGAACATTTTACTAAGTTAGCCAGTAAGATTGCACCTCCGACAGAAAGTGTCGTTAGGCAGGTTAATAAGTTATTAAAGTACAACAACGACAAATCGCATCGCTGGCCTGACATGCCTATATATAGTTTCAACGGCATGGAGAAAGGACTCTATTTTAATTGTTGCGGGAAGTCCGTCCCCCCCTTTGAAAAGTATTCTAAAAAAGTAACTTGTCATGATTGTGGTATGGATTATACAATTCTTGATCTGGCGAGAAAGGAATTAAATGACTATAGATTTTTATTTAATGAAACACCCTCTATCCCCAGGTTAAGTGAATGGATTGGTCATAGAATTGCCCTTAAAAATCTATATCGATGGAAGTCAAAAAATATGTTAAATTAGTGCTCTAGAAACTTATAGATTAACCAGCGCGGTAGCAGCACTTTTGTGCTACTACCGTTTTAACTTCCAGAAGTGTCATTAGTAGCGACTCTGCTCGTATGTATTTTATATTAGTGTCATTAACTGGGACTCTACTCATTTTAATTTTGTAGAAAAGTCACCATCTGAGACACTACTCATTTTTAATTTTTAGAAGAGTCACTATCTAAGACTCTGCTCGTTTTTATTTTGCAGAAGAGTCACCATCTGAGACTCTACTCATTTTTAATTTATAGAAGAGTCACTATCTAAGACTCTGCTCGTTTTTATTTTGCAGAAGAGTCACTATCTGAGACTCTACTACTCGTTTTAATTTTGAAGTAGCGTCGCTGTTTGCGACTCTACTCATTATATTTTTCAAAAGCGTTCTATTCCCAATACCAAAACCAAAACCCCCTTCCGCACCAAGCGAAAGGGGGTTATATACTACAATCTTCTTCTTACTGCATTCCAGACATAATGAACAAAATAATAAATAGCTTTGGGTAGTGGTAATTTCTCTAGTCGATAATAGGTATTCCAAGTTCGTTTCAAAGCATCCACTTTGTTACTAGAAATTGAACCTGCTACTTGGCGGTAGTAATTCAATACTTCTTGCAAACCATAGGCTGTTAAATTGTGTTCACGCATTAACATCAGCCATGTCGCTGTGTCTTGACCCTTGCGAACTAATGGCATTCGGAAGTCCCCGATATTCGTGCGGTCGATCATGACCGTAGAACATGCTATCGTTGTGTTTTTCAGCAAGCCATCATAATCGATGTTAGCAGGAATCCCTGTCCGTTCCTTCAACACGGCTCCATCTTCACTAATTAAAGCAAAGTCAGTATATGTAAATTCGTAGTCATTATCTTGCATGAAATTTATTTGATTGGCTAATTTTTCCCTATGCCAAACGTCATCACTATCGATAAATGCAATGTATCGACCTCTTGCTGCTTCAAGTCCTGTATTACGAGCAACTGCCGCACCACTATTTTCTTCTAGAGTGATCACTTTGATACGGTCATCGACCTCTGCATAATCTTCCAAAATCGACAAACTATTATCTGTACTCTGGTCATTGACTAAAATATATTCAAAATCAGTAAATGTTTGTGATAAGACACTATCTACCGTCTTTTCAATAAAGTCAGACGCATTATAAACAGGCGTTACAATTGAAATTAATGGTTCTTGTTTCATAAAATCACCTAGTATACATGAATAATTTGGACAGGAACTCCGTAGTGTTTCGCAAATTGATATTGCTCACGGTACCAGTCTTTAGTTGTCTTCTGTGATTCAACAACAATCGTAATTTCAGAAACAGCGTCAACAGGTAAATTAGCTTGAGCTAAACTTGATTGCGTTTCAACGTTGCTTAATCCATCCTGGGAAATGATCACGTTTTGACTACTTACAGATTTAATTAATTCGCTGTATGATAAATTCTCAACTCGCTCTGAATTAATTAACTTATGGTAATCATCAAAGTTCCAAGAATAGTCGAAAGCGTAGTAAATATCATCTGACAACAAGCGTTTAATAAAGAAATACGCCACACTTAAAATTGCACCTAAGATGAACCCTGCTACTCCAAATACCACATAAGATAAAACACCTTGACCAGCATAAATATTTAATGTTTCCTCTGTTGGTACTTCTGGTGTACGCTCTAAGTCAAGCATTTCACCAATCACTGGTTCAACCATGATCGTAGTTGTTTGCTTTTCCATAAATGGAATATTTTCTTCATCTAATAAAATATCGCGGTAAGCTTCAGCGACGCGTAAATTTTCTTCCGCAGTCGGCGCTACTAAAAATCTAAAAGTAATGACCCCCGAAGATGTGTTACGAATACCTGCAACCCCACCTCGGTACATACTTGTCTTAAATAGTTCAAGTAATTGTTCACTCTCATAAAATTTAGTCATTTCCACACCAGTTTGAGCTTCAACTTCCTCTAAAATTTCCGGTGTTGTAAAGTATTCATCGAAAATATAAGAATTATGGAATACATTACCATCATCTAACGTAATGACTGCTTGAAATTCAGCCGGTTCCTGTTGATAAACTTCTGATAGATAATCATAAGCTGCTGCGTCTTCTGGATTGTTAAATAATCCTAAGGCAAATTGCGCGCCGACTAAGATGAGTCCTGTCACAATCCCCCAAATAATTAATTGTTTAATGTGATCGACGAAGAATCGCCATAATTCACTAATAATTGTTACTAAACTCATATGAACTCCTTTTACTGTTTAAATGATTTAAAGTGGTTGATTGCCTCTTGTAAATACGCAATTCTGCCAATTTAATATAACTAATAATCAAACCAAAATAAACCCAATGCCATTCGATTAACATGTTATTGGCACTCGTAATGCTTGCGAAAGCAAAGGCAATTAGAAAAGCAATAAACGACTGGCAAATTACCCTATCCACTTCGGTTAATTGATGTCTTAATTGATGCAATTTATGAATCAATAAACCATACATCACAACATATAAAACAAAGACAATAATACCATATCCGGTTAAAATTTCTAACCACCAATTATGCATATTTACAATATTTTCAACAGGATAAAAGGCAAACTCACCCATCCAAGTTTCAATATTTCCCGCACCTACACCAAAACCAAAGGTCTGGGCTAGGAATAGGAAACCATTACGCCATAAGTTGATGCGCACCTCGTCACCGCTTAGATCATAAATACCGCCGGTATAAATTAATCCTGACACCATACTGCGTAATTGAGGTACCAATAATATTAAAGCTGTCAAAGTAACACCACCAACGATTATCCAATTACGGAATACCTTCGTTTTAATATCCCATTTAAATAATTGGATAAACATGATAAATAAGAATATTAACGCACTCAATAATACTAGACGAGATTGTGTCCGGTAAATTAAATAGGTTCCAAGTACGATTAAGACACTCGTTAGAATCCGCATTAAATTGTACCGTGTCCCTTTGAATAGAATAAAATTCAAAGGTAAATACGCAAGTAGCATCGTCGCATAATCATTTTGGTTTTCAAAAATGGTAATCGGCATACGTGTTAATGGTTGAGTATTAAAGGTGCCATACTTATCCAATTTACCTAAATCCGCTAGTAAATAAACGTTAAAGGTAATCTCAATCACACCTAAAAGTAAGAGTAAAGTCATCATGAACCAAATACCATAAACAACTAGCTTCCATTGATGCATCCGATGGATGTGAAGATACATTAATAGTATCGCACCGACACCTAAAGTCAGTAGAAACAAACTTTGTAGCCAAGCTACTTTATCAACTGCCCAGACACCAGATATTAGTGCCCATAACCACCAAAAAACAAATGTTCCTGCAGCTAGAGTACTGACCGTTTTAGGATGCACTCTCAGCTTATCATGTTTTAGTAAAAGTTGAATCAAGGTGACACCTAATAAACCAAAAATAGCTAAACGATAAAAGGTCATTTGTGCTAAAGGAGTTGGAATTGCGAGTATTTCAGTTCCTAGAAATACTGCCATCGCCATAAAAACGATTAATATATACATATTGCCTCCTTTTAGTTAAAATCCCATTCACTACTATTATTCTTAATTTCTAAAGTCGTTTTGATTGTTGGTATTTGAATTAACAATGTGATACCCATTAATACTAATGTAATCAATTCAATCATAGGCACATCAAAGGCATTAATGATTGCTGCAATGGTCATTATTAAAATCGCGAAAATTTGCATGCGTTGACCAAAGTAAAAACCAGTCTTCTTCGAATAAAATGTTCTTGCTAAATAAAACATAATATAAGCAACGGTTGAAGCAAGTGCTGCCCCTTTAAATCCTAAGAAAGGTGTTAAACTCACATTTATTATCACATTTGGAATAATCGTTAATAGACTGATATAGATATTATAATGTGTTTTGCGTGAGAATACGATCCCTAATGTGGTTGTTTCCGACAATGTGTACATAATATGAGGGAAGACGAGGAGTCCCATGATATATTTCACTTGATCATATCCAGGATCTTGAATACTCAAGAACCAACCGATTGGATTTTTTAATAATAAAATCGCGAAAAATAGGAAAGTTAATAATAATAAAATCATGTCACTAATGTACTTATAGTGTTTCATGCTCTTACCTTCCTCGTGCCAGCGGTAAGCCGTCGGTACCCAGAAACTTGTAAATGCCGTCTTGATAATACCAATAACACCGGCAATCCGTAAACCAACTGAATAAACACCATTATCATCAAATGTTGAAAAGATTCGTAAGAAAAATTGATCCAGTCCGTTTAAGACAGATGACATCGCCCCGGCTACCATTAATGGTAATCCAAAGATAAACATGCGTTTAATGAGTGGCCAATCGAATGTAAAACCTGTTAAATCAAGTAAATTTCGGTAACGGATGAACATAAATAAATCAACGGCCATTTGACCAAATAAGAGTCCATAAACAACGACTCTAAAATCAATCCAGCCTGCAAAAATTAATAATAATGAGACAATAAATGTTCCTAATTTCAACATAAACGTCATTATTGAATATTCAATCGCACGTTCTTCCATCCGAATGGTTAATAACACAAATCGTTCAATTACTGTTGCTAAAACCCAAGCCGCTGCAAACCATACTATATAATAGTAATCGGGCGATCCAAAGAGGAAGAATGACAATTGAGAGTCAAATAAGATGAAGATGGCCATCATCAAAATACCCACAGCCATCGGCACAACCATCGCTTGTTGCATGAGTCGACGGCGATCAGATGTGGTGTGATACTCTCTTGTGTATGCTTGGTCAATTCCAATATAGATAAAAGTCGGTATCATTAAAATCATATTTTGGAACAGTCCGGCCTTACCATATTCTGAAGTTGATAGAAAATACGTCAAAATAGGTACTTGAATTAAAGATATGACTGCGCCTAAAATAGGCCCTAAGCTAAATCCAAAGAGCCTTTGTAAAAATCGTTTCATTTATCATCTTCCTTTATTTGGTAATAATCTCGCTCACCACGGACAAATTGTGCATAAAGAACAGCCGAGGTATTATTCGTAAAATTATGTTTAACCAAATGATTCATTCGCACGTCTAATGGCACTAATTCTTTGTGTGCTAATTCTAAAACTGCTTCATACCAATCTTCAAAAGGTGCATCCAACGAAACGGATTTTACTAAATCTAAACCTAGAGCAACTTCTTCAGTGATACTATCTGACATAACTGTTGGCAATCCAGCTGCTTGTGCTTCAACAACAACTGTCGGCAAACCTTCGTAATGCGAAGGCAGGAATAGGATATCCGCACCAGCAAAAACACGCTCAATATCACTAACATAATCATTCATCGAAAAGTATTCTTCAACATCTCGTTCTGAAATTTCTACTCGGATATCACTTTCAAGTTTACCTCTTCCAAAGAAGATAAATTTCAGATTTAATCCTTTATCTTTTAAATATTCAGCAAATTTAGCAGTGAACGTATGGTTCTTTGCATATTCATATCTTGATGCTTGCACTAGGACAATATCAGTGTCCGAATAACCATATTCCGATCTAAATGATTGACGGTATTCATTGTGTTCTGCTTCATTTAGAGCAAATCGATTGGTTTCAATACTATTAGGTACCATCATCATTTCATTTTCTGGCACACTATCACCGTAAACACCACGAATGGCTTGCAATCCACACCCCAGAACTGATGTAGACAATTTTCGGTTAATTTGTTGATTCAACGTAAATTCTGCTTTTTTCGTCAATTGAGTCGGTTTTACATAACTATTATGCGCATGGATGTAAAACACTTTCTTTAACTCACTTGGTAATAAATGATAATAAGCTAGAGCACGGTAACCATCGATATGACACTGAACTAGATCATATTTGTTTTCAATGATGGCTTTTTGGAAAGATGCTTTAAATTTAGACCATCCATCAATTTTTGGATTAGCTAATTGATAAATTTGGCCTCCGGTTGCTTCAATTGCTTGGGTGAAAGTGTCTGAACACTCGTCATAGGTTACTACATCAAAAGCAATATTAAATTGGGGCATTTCTTTCGCTTTATTTAAAATAAAACTCGAGATACCACCTCCAAAGCCACTCATAATATGTAAGACTCGCAATGGCGGGTAATTATCTTTTACTTCGTTCACTTTCTAGCCTCCTCTTCTTCAATATATTCTGATTATAAAGTCAAAATGAATGCCGGATGGCATTCATTTCGTCATTTTATTCGGCAACGGGTTCCGTTGGAGCTGGCTCAACTGGTTCTACAGGTGCAGTTGGCGGTTCACTTGTACCTGGATCCACAGGCGGTGTCGGGTTAGGTGCCGGTTCTGGAGCGGGTGTAGGCTCTTCAGGAACTTGAGAAACAGGTGGTTGCTCCACAGACACTGGCGGTGTTGATTCTACCGGTGCAGTGTTAGTTGGTGGTGTATAACCACTATTATTTTGATTGTTATTATTAACCGGCGGTGTCCACTCGACTGGTTGTGGTTCTTGTGAAGTTTGACGAATCGTCTGAAGTTCTTCTTGTCGATTAATAATTTCAGTCATTTCTTCATCACTCATCCCGGTAGGATATTGATTGATTACAACTGCTAAAGTTTTCACTTCAGTTTCTCCATCCCCGTCACCAATCGGATCATTTAACTGAGCTGTGGTAATTGGTGGAAGATAAGACTGATGTCTAAATTCATTAGCCACTCTCACTCGCTCATTCATAGGTATATGGAAATAGAATACTTCATTTAAATAAACTTCTTCCATTCTATCAAATTTCACCACATTGATATTATCTAAGGCAGGTATGTATGATTGATAAATATTCAAAGCTTCTTGTAAATTAATATTTGTTTTTACATGTGTGTTGACAACTTGTAGGATATTGGGCAAATTCGTCATCCCTTCCGGGCTTAAAATTTTATCGACGATTGCTTTTATCACAATTTTCTGACGATTTTGACGTCCAACTTCCCCTTCTGGGTCATCATAACGCATCCGAGCAAAGTTCATCGCTTTAACGCCATTTACTTCCCTAGTTTCACCTTCAACAAAGCCAGTCCCTCTGTATTCGAAGGTCAGTGGACTTGTAACTTCAATACCATCAATTGCATCAACTAACTTTTCAAGTCCAGACATATCAACCGTTGCATAGTAATCAATGGGTACCTGGAGGAAATCCTGAACAGTTTCAATCGTTAATTCTGCCCCACCGTATGCAAATGCATGATTGATTTTATCCGGTTCCCCTTCAACCATCGCTAAACTATCCCGGGGAATACTTAGCACTTGAGTTTGTTTTGTTTCTGGATTTAAATTAACCAACATTAATGTATCTGATCGGCTGACAAAGCCCTCCTCTTCAGTACGCTCTAGTTCATTGGCATCCGTTCCGATGAGGAGTACATTAATCGCTTCGCCTTCTTCAATATTAACTTCTTCTTCACGTAATTCGGTGATTGAAATATCATCCGAAACATAATTAAGTGTTGTGCGTACGTCACGATAAACTTTTCCAGCGGTTGCTGCTGCAATTATTACGACCACAACGAAAATGTTACGGATTAACTTTAACCAACTGAATTTTCCTTTATTATTAAAGAAAAACTTTTTCATTAATCGGGTCTTCCTAACTTTTTAAATTTTGGCCATTATGCCAATAAAAGGATTCAATCCATTAATTTGATAATTCATGAATTAAATCCAAAGAGGTGGGGCTAAGTTCAATAACCTCGCCATATTCATTACTTGAACGTCTACCTTCCATTTCCATTTCAGTAATATCTTCAAAAATTGAATTATAATTGCCAAGATAAACATATTTCAAATTCTCAAATGGAAAATCTGTTTGGATACTTAATTGTGCTGTTTCTAAATATTGATCCATATTAAGTAAATGACTCGGATTAAATATTTCACTGATTAATCCATCTAATATTCCTCTGATAGCGTAGCGGTACTCCAAGGCATTTGCTTGAGAAAGTTGTTCTAATAATTGTTCTACTTGTAATCCCGAGAGATTTACGCGCTCTCCTGCTGCAAGTACTGTACCGTCTATTTCTAGATCACTTGGAAACTCTACTGTAATCCCACCTAATTCTTCGATTAATGGCCGGATATTCGGGAGATTAAAGGTGACCACATGATCATAATCAACGGACATAATTTCTTCCGTTCTTTGAATAACACTCGTTATGCCTTGTTCTGTGTAGACATGACTGAGAGGAAGTCCCTGGTCATCCCAACTAGGAACTGTATTATGAGGAATAATGACGCGTGTCGCTTGATCATCTGTCGTATTTACTGTTATTTGTTCAATTAATTGAACGCGAGGAACATAATTTGATTCTTCTCGTTCTTCACCAACTGCCATAACGAGTAATGAGTAATGCCCATTTTCATCAGGTGTAACGCTTGCCTGTGAATCTTGGATATCCGGTCTATAAATACCTTGATAACTACCCTCGATTGTACTAATTTTTGCTTGAGCAATAAAATAAAGGATAATAAATACAATAATAATCACAAGAAAAACCGCAATGCCCTTAGTAAAAGAGCGTCTACGTTTTTCCTGTTGGAAATGATTACTATTCACCAGGTATTTATTAACTTTTTTAGCCATTCATGTTGCCCGCTTGATAACCTTGTGGGTTGTTTTGTTGCCATTTCCAACTATCTTGGCACATGTCAGCAAGTGTTTTCTCAGCTACCCAGCCTAATTCTTCTCTTGCTTTTGTAGGGTCTGCATAACAAACAGCTACGTCACCAGGACGTCGATCAGTGATTTCATGTGGTATCTCAATTTCGTTCACTTCACTAAAAGTATTAATTAAATCCAGTACGCTGTATCCTTGACCCGTTCCTAAATTATAAACCGCTAATTTCGATTCATTTAGTGCTTGATCGACCGCTTTAACATGGCCTCTAGCTAAATCAACCACATGAATATAATCGCGGACCCCTGTTCCATCTGGTGTGTCGTAATCATTACCAAAGACATTTACTTGTTCCAGTTTTCCAACGGCAACTTGTGTAATATAGGGCATTAAATTACTAGGTATACCACTTGGATCTTCACCAATTGTTCCGGATGCATGTGCTCCGATCGGATTAAAATAACGCAGTAATACAACCGACCACTCAGGATCAGCAATGGTCATATCCGTTAAAATTTGTTCATTAACTATTTTCGTGTAACCGTAAGGATTATTTGCTTCATTAGTTGGCAAATCTTCACTTAATGGCGACTGATTATTAAAGCCATAAACAGTTGCCGACGAACTGAAGACAATGCGCTTAACATTAAATTCGTCCATAACTGCAAGTAGTGAAACAGTCCCTTCCACGTTATTATGATAGTATTTAAGCGGATTTGAAACAGATTCCCCTACCGCTTTATGGGCTGCGAAGTGAATAACAGCTGAAATTTGATGTTCAGTAAATACTTGACGCAGACTTTCTTTATCTAAAATATCCACGTTGTAATAAGTAATTGATTGTTGTGTAATCGCCTCAAGGCGTTTAATAACTTCAGGATGACTATTAGAAAAATTATCGACAATAACAATGTCATACCCGCTATTGATTAGTTCAACAACTGTATGACTCCCAATATATCCAGCGCCACCGGTAACTAAGATAGTCAATAAGCTCACTCCTTTTTCATGATTACCATAGTATACCATAAACTATATTAAATTTATATTTCTTAGAATACTTTTACTATTAAAGTCACATGATAATTATCTCAATATTATTACCGCTATTTATAATATCTTCCGTCTAAAAGAAAGCGCATGAGATATTTAGATGATTCGAGCTGTTATATCTGATATAATTGAGCAGAATATGTAGATTTTTTATACAAGGAGGATGTTATGGTAAAAGCATTAATCATTTACGGAAGCCTGACGGGTAATACTGAAGAAATTGCAGAAATTATTGCCGAGGAACTAGAGTCCAGAGACGTTCCTGTAACAATTTATGAAGCGATGGATGCTGATCCTGAAGATTTATTAGACTTCGACATTGTATTAATCGGGACTTATACCTACGGGAATGATGCTGAAATCCCTGACGAAATGCTCGACTATTACGATGCAATCCCAGACATGGATTTAAGCGGTAAAGCCTTTGGGACATTTGGTTCTGGAGATGACTTCTATCCGAAATTCGCAACAGCTGTTGATGATTTTGAAGAACAATTTATTAAAGCTGGCGCAGCACGCGTGGGCGATAATTGCAAAATCAATATGGCTCCTGACGAACCAGAAGATATTCAAGCATTGAAATTATATGCCAATCAATTAGCCGATTACTTCCAAAATTAAATTTTTTTAGACTTAGAAAGCAGGTATTTATGTTAGACAATTTTGATCACTTACTTAAGAAATATGCACACCTTTTAGTTCACAAAGGCTTAGGCGTTAGCCAGGATGATTATATCCAATTAGCTGCTGATATCGAATTAGCACCTTTAGCCCGCCTGATCTCTCAAGAAGCTTATCAAGCCGGAGCTAAAAAGGTCATTGTTCGTTACCAAGACGATCAATTAACACGTATCCACTACGTTGGGCAATCTGTTGAGACTTTAACCGATATTCCTCAATACCGTATTGATGAATCAAATGACTTAATGAATAAACGTACTAAACGTATGTCATTACGTTCATCTGATCCAAATGCATTAAAAGGTATTGACCCGGAAAAAATCAGCCAAGCTCAACGTGCAACCTCTAAAGCATTAAAAGAAGAACGATTAGCGACACAAGCCAATGTCGTAAGTTGGTTAGTAGCAGCTGGAGCTGGTCAAGCATGGGCAAACTTAGTCTTCCCTGATTTAGAAGACGAGGCAGCATTAGATGCATTATGGGATGAAATCTTCAAAACAACCCGTGTTTATGAGGAAGACCCTGTTAAAGCATGGGATGAACATGAAGCACGTTTACAAACTAAAGCAGATTTCTTAAATAAAAATCAATTTGACATCTTACACTATACTGGACCAGGGACTGATTTAAAACTTGGTTTACCAAACAATCATGTCTGGGAATCAGCTGGTAGTGTCAACGAAAAAGGCGAAGTATTCATCGCTAACATGCCAACTGAAGAGGTATTCACTGCACCAGATGCTAACCGTGCAGAAGGTGTGATTACAAGCTCTAAACCATTAAGTTATGGTGGCGTGGTTATCGATAAAATGATCTTCCACTTTGAAGATGGTAAAATTACTAAAGCAACTGCTGAAGAAGGCGAAGAAACATTACTAAAATTAATTAACGATAACGATGGTGCGCGTCAATTAGGTGAAGTGGCATTAGTTCCACATCAATCACCCATTTCACAATCAAATATCATTTTCTTCAACACGCTATTTGACGAAAACGCGTCAAACCACTTAGCGATTGGGCAAGCTTACGCCACTTCAGTAGAAAACGGCGCAAAAATGTCACAAGATGAATTAAATGAAGTAGGACTAAACCGTAGTGATGTCCACGTTGACTTTATGGTTGGTAATGCTGAAATGAATATTGACGGTATCACAAAAGATGGTGAAGTGATTCCTGTCTTCAGAAATGGAGAATGGGCATTTTAATTCAATTAAGCATAGGAGATTATCATGACTGAACAAAATAATAATTTTTCAAAACAAATTGAAGAAGAGATTCAGAAACAATTAGGGGAAGTTGACCGCCGCATCGACCGTGGTGGTTGGCCTTCTTTACTGATTATTATTCTCGCATTATTTGCTGGACTTTATCTCATTACCTACTGGTTAAATCCAGATGATGGTGATAATGTCAATGTAACATATGAAGAACGTGCAGCTAGTTACGAATCAAAACTTGAAGAGTTAGAAAACCGAATCGAAGAATTAGAACAAGCAGAATAATAAAGTTAGGAGGTACATAGGCATGAAGATATTACATATTAATTCGTATTATTCAACTACGAAATTGTATACAGACATGTACCAGCATCAAAGAGAAGCCGGCATTCCCTTTCAGGTCTATGTCCCAATCTCACATCAATACCCAGAAGATAATTTAAAAGTTACACCAAGTGATGATATCGAAGTGAGTCGTTGTTTTAACAAAAATGATCGCTTCATCTTTCAAGTTAAGCATAAAAAAATCCTTCAAGATTTACTTGAAAAAGTTAATCCTGAAGAATTTACCTTATTACATGCCCATTCATTATTTTCAAATGGTTGGTTAGCTTATCAACTCAATAAACAGTATGGCATTCCCTATGTCGTTGCAGTACGTTCGGCCGACGAACGTACTTTCTTTGGTAAAATGCCTTGGATGCGTAACACAGGGATAAATATTATGAAGAATGCTAGTCAAATTGTTTATATTTCAAAAAACACACAAAATATTGTAATGGAGAAGTATGTTCCAAGTAAATATCAAGATGAATTTTTAGCTAAAACAAAAGTAATTCCAAATGGTATTGATGAATTTTGGCATAGAAATCAATATTCTAACAAAATGCCTGTTGTTCATAATCCATTACGAATTATTACTGTAGCACGATTACATCCCGAAAAGCGTTTAGTACCACTGGCTGAAATGACCAAAATGTATAATGACAATTACGGTCCTTTAGAGTTACATATTGTCGGTTCAAACGATACTGATAAAATCAAAAAGGAATTATGTCAATTTGACCATGTTACTTATCATGGTCAAAAGACAAAAGAAGAGATTCTTCAGCTATTCCGTGAAATGGATATTTTTGCATTACTTTCAACTCGCGAGACTTTCGGTCTTGTTTACGTTGAAGCAATGTCACAAGGTTTACCGATTATCTACTCTAAGAATGAAGGTTTTGATAGCTTTTTTGAGAGTGGTGAAGTCGGTATGAGTGTTCAAAATAATGATCATCTCGGGTTAAATCAAGCAATTGATCATATTTACGTCAATCATGAGAGATTATCTCAAAATGCTGTAAAAGAAAGTGCACAATTCAATTGGCCTGAAATTACACAAACCTATAAAGATATTTACCAATCTAATAGTAAGGAGCAAATAAATGACTAAAGTAAAAAAAGCCGTAATACCTGCTGCCGGACTAGGAACCCGTTTCTTACCTGCTACTAAAGCAATGGCTAAGGAAATGTTACCCATTGTTGATAAACCTACGATTCAATTCATCGTTGAAGAAGCGGTAAAATCAGGTATAGAAGAAGTTTTAATTATTACAGGACGTAACAAACGCCCGATCGAAGACCACTTCGATGCTAATATTGAATTAGAACAACATCTTGATAAGGCTGGAAAGACTGAACTATTAAAAGTATTACATGACCAACCAGATGTAAATCTTTACTTTGTCCGTCAACCTTACCCTAAAGGATTAGGCCACGCGGTTCTTCAAGCAAAAGCATTCGTTGGAAATGAACCTTTCGTCGTAATGTTAGGTGACGATATTATGCAAAGTGCAGTACCATTAACGCGTCAATTAATTGATGTGTACAATGAAACTTCAGCATCAAATATTGCAGTGATGGAAGTCCCGCACGAAGATACTGATAAATACGGAGTTATCGATCCTGAAGCTCAAATGTCAGAAGGACTATACAATGTGCGTCAATTTGTCGAGAAGCCAAAGCCTGAAGATGCGCCAAGTAACTTAGCTATTATTGGTCGTTATTTATTAACACCTCAAATCTTTAATATTTTAGAGACACTTGAACCAGGTGCTGGTGGGGAAATCCAATTAACAGATGCAATTGACAAACTAAACAAAACACAACGCGTCTTTGCCAAACGTTTTGACGGAAAACGCTATGACGTTGGTTCTAAGATTGGTTTCCTAGAGATGAGTATTGAATATGGATTGGAACATCCAGAAATTAAAGATGATTTAAGAAAAATGATTAAGGAAATTGGGATTGAATTAGCTGGGGAAGAAGAGTAGTTTGGAAAGCTGTTTCCTCTCAATTAAACTACTTTTGTAACTAAATTTTAAATTCCTTTATTCTTAAGATTTAAAAAACGCTATAAATCACATTTCGAAATTGTGATATATAGCGTTTCGTTTATTTTATACTTAAAATGTCAAAATTTATTCCTACTTAACCGTCTCTTGATCCGTCATCAACACAGGTCCATCAGCTGTAATAGCAATTGAGTGCTCATATTGTGCACAGAATCCACCATCGCGAGTACGTGCAGTCCAACCATTTGGATCCATTTGCATTTGCCAAGTTCCTGTTGTGATCATTGGCTCAATGGTAATAGTCATACCTTCTTTCAAGCGTTTACCTTTTCCAGGTAAACCATAGTGGGGTACTTGTGGGTCTTCGTGAATGGTTGGGCCAATTCCATGTCCGATAAAGTCTCGAACAACACCAAATCCTTCACCTTCGGCGTATTGTTGGATTGCTGCACCAATGTCTCCGATGCGGTTACCTACTTGTGCTTGCTCGATTCCTCTATATAAAGCTTCTTTCGTTACTTCCATTAAACGTGCGTGTTCGTCAGTTAATTCACCAACAGCATAACACCAACAAGAATCAGAAATAGCACCATCTAAATCGATACAGAAATCAACTTTGACCATATCGCCATTTTTTAAGGCGTAATCTGAAGGGAAGCCGTGACAAATTTCATCGTTAACTGAAGTACATGTTGCGTATTCATAACCTTCATAACCAATTTGGGCAGCGATTCCGCCCCCTTCGACAATCTTTTGTTCAACAAATTTATCAATCTCATTGGTTGTGACACCTGGTTTGATAAAGTCGCGCAATGCAACATGAATACTCGCTAATAATTGACCTGATTCGGTCATCTTTTCTATTTCTCGTGGTGATTTAATTGTTATCATATGTTCCCTTTCTATCTTGGCTGCCAATCAATTTGGATTTGGCACGCTTCTTTATTTGTATCTGTATTTTCAATGATATGAATGGTTGTCGTTTGATTATCAACCACTCTTTCATATGTGTTAATTTTGACAGTAGCGTCTGGTAGAACTTCTTGACCATATTTCACATCAATGTGAGTCATTCGATGTGATTGCTTAAACTCATCTGAGAGTACTACCAAACACCAATTAATGTAAACCGTGTTGTTGACATGGTGATTATAATCAATATCTTTCTCTTGAATCTGATAAATCACTTCGCTCAACTGGTTTGCATCATCAGTAACTTTTATTTTATTGAAACGGTGTTTCAGTGAACTATCTATAATGCCGCTTTCTTTTAATGCCTCGACATCTAAACGTAAAGCTTCGCGTGATTCGATATTGATTCCTACATATTGACTATGATTTTCGACTAGCAAGCCCTCTTCGTTTGACACAGTGAAATAACGATTTACAAAAAAGGAATTCGCTAGAACAACTTGCGTAGTAATCGTTAATTGGTCATTCACTTTTGGTAAATCGTGGACATCAATGGTATATTGAGTCACGACCCAAGTATCACCCTCACCTAATAGAGGCGCAAAAAATTGACCCTCTTTTGTTAAATGATGGTCGTGTCCGAATGAGGTATCAAGCATTTTTTGTAAAATATTCGCGATCGTCATCTGGTTGGTATCTTCAGATATATCAGCAGGAGTTACAGTATAATTTTGTTCAAATATTTTTATTGGTTCTATCGACATATAAGCACCTTTTTCTAACTGTCAATCTCAGAATTTCATACTTATACTATCATACCACAGAATTACAAATCAAAAAAATAAAAAGACACAGAAAATCTGTGTCTTTCTTGAATAATTTATAATTAGCGACGCTGTCCAAGTACAAATGATACAACCGCTATTAATACAATGGCACCAATTAATGATGGAATGATGAAGAATCCGCCCATTTCTGGACCAAATCCTGAGAAGAACATGTTCCCTAACCATGAACCGATAAAACCGGCGATGATATTACCAATAACGCCACCTGGGATATCTCGACCCATAATTAATCCTGCAACCCAACCAATTAGGCCACCTACGATAATTGACCAAATCATGTCTATCAACTCCTATTTTAATGTTTTACAAAGCTTTACTTTGTAACTAGATTATAATATTTTTGGTTAATTGATGTCAATTAAAACGCATTCCTAAGCACATATAAGCCCTGAGATTAACGCATTGTTACAAATTCTTCAGCACCTGTTGGGTGAATAGCAATCACAGAATCAAAGTCTTTTTTCGTTGCGCCCATTTTCATTGCTACACCGAAGCCTTGGATCATTTCATCTACGCCTTCACCAATACCATGTAATCCAACTACGCTTTCATCTTCCCCAACACACACTAGTTTGAAGAAGTTTGGTTCACGGTGCCAAGCTGCTGAAGCATACATTGAGAAGAAACGGTTTGTGTATACTTTAATTTCAGAATCTTCATAAATTTCACGTGCTTGATCTTCAGTCAGACCGATTGTTCCAATTGCTGGATGGCTGAAAGCAACAGTCGGTACATTGCTGTAATCAATTTCTGAAGTCTCTGCATTGTTATATAAGTATTCTGCCACTTGGCGCCCTGCACGAATCGCAACAGGTGTTAATGCTATGCGGTTAATTACATCACCAATCGCATATACACCTTTTTCAGCAGTTTCATGACCTTCATCGACCGCAATATAGCCCATTTCATCAATTTCGACAGCTGTATTTTCTAAACCAATTTGTTCAACATTAGGTACTCTTCCAATAGCTTGAATTACACGGTCTACACGAGCAATCTCTTGACCATCACGATAACACGCAATTTGACCATCTACTTCACGGTATTCATCGACAGCTGTCTCCAGCATTAATTCTGGGCCATCAGCTTCATTCATTTTTTGCCATTCGGCAATAATATCTGCATCAAAATTAAGTAAAGGACGCTCATCAATCGTAATAATATGAGTCTTAACGCCTAAACCATGTAAAACTTGTGATAATTCGATTCCAATATAACCAGAGCCAATCACTGCAACTGATTCTGGTAATGTTTCCCAATTAAAGAAGTCATCAGAATTATCTAACAATTCTTTCCCAGGAACATTCAGACTTTTCGGACGGCCACCTGTCGCAATAAGAATCTTATCACCATGATAAATTTCACCATTAACTTCTACTTTTTGATTTCCTTTTAGGACTGCACGGCCTTCAATTAAAGTAATGCCATTCGAATCAAAGCGATTGAAATATCCTTGACGGCTTCTTGAAACGTAACCATCTTGAGCCTTTTTAAAATCAGAAAAATCAAAAGTCACATTCTCAGCATTAAAGCCATACCCAGGACCATAGCGATGAATCGCATCACTCACTTTTGAAGCATACCAGGCAACTTTTTTAGGAACACATCCACGATTCACACATGTTCCACCTAATTGATCCTCTTCAATAACAGCAACCTTAGCACCATGTTCAGCAGCACGATTCGCTGAAGCAATACCTCCACTACCGCCACCAATTACAATATAATCAAATTCTTTTGTCATTTATTTATCTTTCCTCTCTAACCAAATTACAATGCCCACTTGACTGGCTGGGATAACCGCACTAATACGGCCATGATTGTCGTAACATTTGTAAAACAATTGGCCACCCTCGTTATAACCATAGCTATAAGCGAGCAACCAGTGATTACCATATTTACTACCAAATAATGATAGAGTACCAATAATTACAGGTAATGGCTCCTCTTTGTTTAATTGATCAAAAATCACTCGTCGGTGACGATACCTTACGTGTGCTTGATATTCATCATCCGCTAGTAATTCATTCAATCCATTCACAACATCATATGGATACGTACCACCATAGAAACCGCGACGGTCAATCTTACCCTCGAGTGCTGATAGTAAACGCATCATATCCAAATCATAATCACGTTCATGTTTGACCATATAATGGATAAGTGCAGCAGCTGAATAAGTTCCACAAAACCCCGGTTTCTCTCGGTTAATATAACGACGATAGGGAACCATTTCATTTTGCGGAATACCATGCCATTTTTTGGGACGTTTTAACTTCTTCAAATGCCTGCTCCTATCCTCTTGATTCAGTTTAACGCATTTGGTGATTTCACACTATTTTAATGCTTATTCGAATCACTCAACACACCTATCATTTTCTCGATCGATTTTTACGCTGATTTTTCTTGCGTGGTCGCTTCGAGCTTTGTCGATTAACAGTCTGCGCTTCCTCCGCCATTTGTTCCGGCATTAACATGCCCTCGTATAAAGTGAATTTTTCTAAAGTATAGTTACTCCCCAAGATATTATTTAAGTCTAGGAATTCTTGTTGGTTGACCAAAGAAATAACTAAACCAACTGTTCCCATTCGGCCTGTCCGGCCTGACCGGTGCGTATAAGTGTCTAAATTAACAACACGATTATAATGAATAACACAACTGACATTTGGAATATCAATCCCACGACTCGCCATATCGGTTGTCAGTAAATAGACTGTTTTACCTTCTCTAAAGGCACGAATCGCATTTTGTCGTTCTAATTTCCCTAAATCACCATGGAGGACACTAACAGGAATACCATTATATAAAAGCTTTGCTGCAACTTGTTCAATTTGAGCGATTTGTTCAAAGAAAATCATCCCATACATTCCTTCAAGATGCGCTAGCTGTCTTAAAGTATCGTCTTTACGACGATTCGTTACTTCTAAGTAAATATGTGTCGTCTGGTTTTCAGTTTTTTCTACTTCTACCGTTGAAATGTCTTCTTTAATTCTTTTAGCGACTTTATCTAAATCATCAGACTGAGTGGCGCTAATAAATAAATAATTTACGTCACGCATCAAGCGTTTGGTTAAATCTCTAATCACTGGCTCCAGAGCGCCTGTTTCATTATTGATAACTAAATAGTCCGCTTCATCAAATACGATGCGTTCTACGGTGTGAACTTTCAATTTACGGGACTGGTTCATCACTTCTAATAGTCGTCCCGGTGTGGCGATAATAATTTCCGGTTTATCTTTTAAATCATCGATTTGTCGTTTGACATTTGCCCCACCGATAATTAATTGAACCGTTAAATCAGTATTTGCTGTCCAATCGACAGCGACATCAAAAATTTGCTTAGCTAATTCTTGACTCGGCGCTAAAACAATTGCTTGTAATTGTTTATTTGCCTCTGTTTGTTGAATAATTGGCAGTAAATAAGCCAATGTTTTACCTGTTCCCGTAGGAGAATGGGCAATCAATGATTCCCCTTGGGTCATCGGCTCAAATAAAGCCTCTTGAATGGCAGTTGGTTCATTAAAACCATGTGCTTGCCATTTTTGTTGTAATGTTTCATTTAATTGATTAAGCATTCGTATCCTCATTTAATTCTGTATTGATTGAAATTTTAGCCGAACGGCGTAATAATTCCATTGTTTGGGTTACTTGGAGACTCAGTTGTTTCCAATCTTCGTATACAATTTTCATATGTTGATCTTCAGGATTATTCATTACTTCCGCAAAGCTCATTAATTCATCATAAAGCGGATTTTCCGGTTTATAATCAATCAGAGTCTTTTGTTCAGTATTAGCATTAAGTAAATCAACACGCGAAATACGAGAAATTTCATGGATAACTAATGTCTCATCATCGATATAGATTTCACTCGTTAATTCTGAATGTACTGCCTTTGATATAAAGATACTGACGGCAAAATCATCGTATGATAAATGAATATGACCAAATAAATCGATCCCATTCGGCCCCTTTTGTGCTAAATAGCGCACTGAACTCGGTGTACCAAATAAATCCATTGCTACATAGATCGGATAAACACCCAAGTCCATTAAAGTTCCACCTGACATATCTAATTCAAAGATATTAGGCCCTTTTTTCTCTTTTTCCATATCATCTAAATAACGTAAATAACGTGATGAATATTGACCCATATTGAAATTAGCACCGTAAAATGGCTGAGTTTTCTCACTCATTTTATTACGGTAAATCTGTTTTAATCGTTGATAATTACGATTATGAATATGAGCGGCACCTTCAAATACAAAGACGCCATTTTCATCTGCTAATTGATGCAATTCTTTCAATTGAGCAACCGATGAGACAATTGTTTTTTCAATAATCACATGTTTACCTGCTTTAAGCACACGTCTTGCTTGTGCGTAATGGAGCGAGTTAGGACTGGCAATATAGATAACATCAATTTCCGGGTCAAAGAGTAAATTATTTAATTCATCTGTATAATAAGTTGCTTGAAATACAGTGGCTAAATCTTTCCCAGAATCAACGGATCTTGAATAAACGCCGTGTAATTGATATAAATTCGTTAATCTAGCGGCACGCAGAAATTCTTCTGTAATCCATGACGTACCGATTGTTCCTATTTTAATCATTATTTCCTCCTTATATTAGTTGAACTGAGTGGTATCGACCGATTGTAAATAGCTTTCTACATGAAATACAATTTCTTGTAAAATGTCCTCTTTAAATGGTGATTCTAAATTCGCTGCTTCGATTACTTGTAAGAATGACTGTGTCCCACCAATACGACAAATCGTTAAATAACTTTCCCATGCCTCTTCGTTTTTACCTTGTTGTAGTAAGCTGAAGAATTGTAAAGCTACAATTTGCGCGAGTGTGTAGTCAATATAATAAAATGGATCTGCGAAAATATGCCCTTGTCTAAACCAAAATGCCCCTTCTGCTAAGAGTTCATTATCACTGTAATCTTTCCAAGGTAAATATTTCATTTCAAGTGTTCGCCATGCTTGACGTCTTTCTTTTGGTGACCATTCTGGATTTTCATAGACTTCATGTTGGAAATGATCCACTAAAACGCCATATGGTAAAAATCGTACCGCTTCAGATAAATGATTATATTTATACTTTTCGCTAGCGTCTCCAAAAAAGCCTTCCATCCAAGGCCATGCGAAGAATTCCATTGACATCGAATGGATTTCACATGTTTCATAAGTCGGCCAAATCACTTCAGGTGTTGTTATCCAGCGTGATTCAAATATTTGGAATGCGTGCCCTACTTCATGTGTTAGAACATCAACGTCTCCAGATGTACCATTAAAATTAGCAAATATAAAAGGCGACTTAAAGTCTGATAAATAAGTACAGTAACCACCTGATTGTTTGCCTGCTCGTGCATCTAAATCCATTAAGTTGCGGTCAGTCATGAAATCAATAAATTGGCCGGTTTCAGGTGACATTTCATGATACATTTCTTTAGCGATATCAGTTAATTCTTGAACACCACCCACAGGTTTAGCATTCCCTGATTTGAAACTGACTGGTAAGTCATAATAATATAATTTATCTAAACCTAAACGATCTGCTTGGTGTAAATAAGTTTTCTTCACCAATGGTACAATATGTTTTAATACCTCTTCACGGTAAACCGTAACATCATTACGGTCATAATCCAAACGTTTTTGACGTGCGTATCCCATCTCGACATAGTTTGAGAATCCTAATTTCACTGCCATATCATGACGCACATGAACGAGCTTGTCATATAATTCATCGAAGTTGTCTAAATGTTCACTGAAGAATGCTGTGACCGCTTCTTGAGCTGACTTTCTCACACCTCGGTCATTACTCTCCCCAAATGGCGTCATTTCTGGAAGATTGTACACTTCCCCATTAAATTCAATTTTAGCTGAAGCAATTAATTTATTATACTCTGTCACTAATTGATTTTCTTGTTGTAATAATGGGATAATCTCCGGTGAAAAGACTGCTAATTGTAATTCAATTATTTTGAAAAATGTGGGTGTCAATTCTGCTTCCAACTCTTCACGGAATGGCAAATCACTTACAATACGGTAATAATCAGTGATCCACTCTGAAATAATTGGTTGATATTCATCCCAAAATGCCGTCTCCTCTTGATAAAATTCATCGCGTATATCTAATGAGTGGCGAATACTAACTAAAGTAGAGGAAGTCTCAATTTGACTTTGAATACTTTGAATTTCTTCAATAATTGTTAATGCCTCTGCTGCGTTAGTTGCACCTTTAAGCTTTGCATTTAATGCTGTAAATAGTTCCTTTATTAAATCAGTATTAATACGTTCATATGGATAATCGTTGAATTGCATTCGTATCACTCACCTTCTAGACTGTTAGACTAATTATAGCATATCAGCCTAATCCACCGGTAATTAGACGCTAAAAGTAATCAAATTTTCCATTTTCATTCGTAGATATTTACCGAACAAAATACGAACACCCCAGATGCATTTTCCTTACTTTATTGGTATAATAGATTAGATAAAGAATTGAAATTTGTGTTTATACTTTTTAAAAAGGACAAGTGAGGTGAAATATGTTAGACGATCGTCAAGAAGTGAAACGTAATATTGAAAAACATTTAAAGTTACTTCCCGATCTCCCTGGTTGTTACTTAATGCGGGATAAAAATGACCAGATTATTTATGTAGGGAAAGCAAAAAATTTAAAAAATCGTGTGCGTTCTTACTTCAGAGGAGCTCATGATACTAAGACAACAAAATTAGTTTCTGAGATTCATCATTTTGAAACTATTGTGACTAATAGTAATAAAGAAGCCTTAATTTTGGAAATTAATTTGATTCAGAAATACCGCCCGCAATATAATATTAAATTAAAAGATGGGACGATGTATCCCTATTTAAAGATTACGAATGAACGGGATCCGCAATTAATTATTACGAATGAAGTAAAAAAAGATGGCGGGAAATATTTTGGACCCTTCCCTAATGTTTATGCAGCAACGAATACACAACAAGTCCTAACAAAGTCCTATCCACTCCGACATTGCCCTAAAAATGAAAAACGCGCCTGTTTCTACTATCATTTAGGCCAATGTATTGGTCCATGCGATCATGAAGTGCCCGTTGAAGAATATCAGGAAAACATCCAACAAATCGAACGTTTCTTCAATGGTGATACCGGGGAAGTAAAACAAGCTTTAAAAGAAAAAATGGGGAAAGCAGCTGAAAAGCTAGACTTTGAAGCTGCAGCTGATTTTAGAGATCAAATTGACTATATTAATACAACCGTTGAACGTCAAAATGTAATGAGTAAAGATTATGATAATACGGATGTCTTTGCCTATACGCTAGACCGAGGTTGGCTATCCATTCAAGTCTTTATGTTACGTCAAGGTTCTATCTTAAAACGTAAAGCTATTATTGAACCTAGTTACGGCGATCCTGAGGATGAAGTGACAACATTAATTGCCCGCTTCTACGAAGAGCAAGCCCAAATTAGACCCAAGCAAGTATTAGTACCGAGTGATGTTGATAAAGAATTGTTAAGTGACTTTTTACAAATCCCGGTTACTACTCCATTACGAGGTAAAAAACGGAGTATGCTCGAACTATGCGAAAAAAACAGTAAAATTTCACTTGATGAACATTTCCGTTTAATTGAAATGAGTGAAAAGAAAACTGTTGCAGCCGTTGATGAATTAGCTGACTTTTTAAATATTCCACGCGCTGACTATATTGAATCTTTTGACCACTCTAATATCCAAGGTACCAATGCGGTTTCCGGGATGGTTGTCTACCGCTATGGTAAACCAGACCGCAAGAGTTACCGTAAATTTAAAATTAAAACAGTTGAAGGAGCCGATGAATTTGCCTCTACACAAGAAGTAATTCGTCGCCGCTATACGCGCTTATTACGAGAAGATCAACCATTGCCAGATTTAATTCTAATGGATGGTGGAAAAATTCAAATTCGTGCTGCCCGAGATGTCTTAGAAAATGAACTAGGCATTGCGATTCCAGTTGCTGGCATGGTTAAAGACGACACACATAAAACTGCAGCTCTAATGGATGGTTACAGTGAAGATTTAGTCGATGTCGACCCACGTAGCCAAGCCTTTCATTTAATTCAACGTGTTCAAGAAGAAGTCCACCGCTATGCGATTAGCTACCACCGCAATGTGCGTAGTAAATCAACATTTGGATCTATTTTAGATGAGATTCCTGGCGTTGGTCCCAAAACTCGATCAAAATTATTGAAACACTTTAAATCACTGATTCGTATTCATGAAGCTAGCATGGAAGATATTACTTCGCTAGGAATTCCGAAACCAACCGCAGAACGCGTTAAACAAGCGCTGGAAAAGGAATTTCAAGACAAAAAAGTTTAATAGTTTATGGGCAACATTAAAAAAATCACATTCCATCATCGACTTAGTGTCAGTGACTGGATGTGATTTTATTTTTCAGTAAAATTCTCTGCGGTTTGGGGATGCAAAAAAATGCATCCTCTCCTCATCCGATTTCCGTAGATGCACAACTTATGCATCCTCGCCCTCTACATGCAAAAAAAACAGCCACCGAACTCAATCAAATCGAGTTCGGCGGCTGTTTAACGTCATGCGTTAAGCTACGACCTTTTATTTAATTAATTTTAGTAGAATACCATAACTGGTGTTCCGATATCTACATATTCGTAAATCGTTGCGGCTGCACCTAGTGGAGTATTAATACATCCTAGTGAACCAGCATATTGCCATGTATTCCCTCCAAATGTACCTTGCCATGGAGCATCGTGGATACCTTGGGCTTGGTCATCGAAACGAATCCAGTAACTTACTGGTGTACTATACTCAACATTATAAAACTGATTGTAACCAACTAAGTTAGTGTCAGTTAACATTTCATTTACCGCGTTAGCTCCTGGAACAGTTTCAGCTTCAGGTTGTCCAGATACCATTTCTGTTGAAACAATTAGTTCACCTTCATGGTAAAGGAACATCATTTGGTTAGTTAAGTCAATTTCAACGTAAGAATCTCCAATTTCATCTTCAGAACCAGCGTTACCACCAGAGCTGTATGTTGCTAATTGGTGTGTACCAGATTCTCCTGAAAGAATTGCAGCAGATAAATCTGTTGTTGCTTGTTCAATATCAATTCCCCAACCTAAAATTCCAGGTGGTACATCTACTTTACCTTGGAGAGTTGAATCAAAGCTACGTGTTTTACCAAATGTTGAATATTCTTCATTGATTTCTGATAGATACGCAGAAACGCCTTCACTGTCTAAAATCATATTATTGTTGTTATCAAAGTGTAACCAATCTTCGATTTGTTCTGGATCTAATTCGATTGTATCTCCAGCAATTTCAATTGTTAAGTCAGTATTGATAACACTATCAATTTGTTCTAGAGTTTCTTGAATTTCTTCACTTTCAACAGTGATTTCAGGTTGGTCGTATGCCTCTTCGATTTCAACTGTTTCTTCACCTGTAGTAATTTGATCTACAATCGCATCTTCTAGTAATTCTGGATCAATCTCAGTTCCAGCTTCACCTTCAACTGCATAGTAGCCATCCTCTTCACTGTAAGCAATTGACGCATCCGTTGCTGCTTCACGATCACCTTGTTCGTTAATTTCAGCTGCAACAGCTTCAGTATCAATTTCGATAACCTCAGCTTCTTCGTTTTGAGCTGAAACAGTGTTAGAAACCATACTAGCAATCCAGTTGTTCGGATTTTGTGAATAGTAAACTTGTTCTAACTCACTTTGAGTATCGAAACTTGGGTCTAAGTCAGCAATCGAAACGGTTGCTACTTCTTCACCATTCTCAACTAATTTAAATTCTTGGTCTGAAATTACTTTTGCAATATGTTCATTCGCTTCCTCAAGTGTTAAATTACTAATATCGACCGATTTATATTCAGTATTCGGTGTGAATCGATCTGAATAATAGCCAATACCACCTAAATAAGCAGCAGCTAATCCAAGAACACTTAAGCCAGCAATTGTTAGTTTCTTTTTCAACGAAAACATCCTTTCCTAAGTCATAAAATGATTAAATATATTATAATATGAATGCTCATCATTAATTATAAGGGCAACGTAAAATAAGTCAATAAACTATCGTTAAATTGAAATATTTTTAATATTTACTATATAGTTGTCATTATAACACGTCTGATGATTTTTTGACCTACTAATTATGAATTTCATAATTAATTCATAATTATCCACAGATCTACTATAAATTCTATTATAGCGCACAAAATTAAACTATGAATTGATTCACGTCAATTAATATTTTCGCGCCTAATAAAATAAGGATTATCTTAATTCAATACAATACCTCAGTAAATATTATTTCGAATTTAAACAACCGCTAATCTAGTATATCGTATTATCTTCAAAAAGACTAGATTTAAAGTTCAAATTTCATATCATTTATTCAATAGTAATATGTTTTTGAAATTATATGTCATTATATTATACTAGCTTATTTTCTACTTTCATCACACAAAAAAGATCTCTACACGCATCGTGTTAGAGATCTTATAAATATCGCAATTATAATGAATTTAATTTTTCCATTAATAATTTATTAACTACTTGTGGGTTTGCTTGACCTTTTGTTTTTTGCATAATTTGACCAACGAAGAATCCAACCGCACGGCCTTTACCATTCTTGAAGTCTTCAACTGATTGTTCGTTAGCTGCAACCACTTCTTCAATAATAGGCATTATTTTTGCTGGATCTGAAATTTGAGCCATGCCATTTTTCTCAACCACTTCATTTGCATCGCCACCCTCATTAGCAAGTAACGTAAAGAGTTTCTTAGCAATCTTAGAACTGATTGTTCCATCTTCAATTAAGTTAATCATTTGAGCCAAGTTAACTGGAGTTAATTCAGTTTCACCTAAACTTACTTCTTGTTTGTTTAAGTATGCTGATACTTCACCCATTAACCAGTTTGACGCTTGTTTTGGATCTGCGCCATTTTCAACCGTTGCATCGAAGAAATCTGACATTTCTTTCGTTTGTGTTAATACCATTGCATCATAATCTGGTAATTCATACTCACGTGTATAACGTGCACGACGATCTGCTGGCATTTCTGGTAAGTGCTGACGTACATCTTCAACCCATTCACGTGAAATGAAAATTGGTGGAACATCAGGTTCTGGGAAGTAACGGTAATCTGCCGCTCCTTCTTTAATACGCATTAAGATTGTTTCACCCGTTGCCTCATCATAACGGCGAGTTTCTTGTTGAATAACTCCACCTGAACGTAAGACATTGGCTTGGCGTTCTTCTTCGTGAAGGATACCTTTACGAATGTAGTTGAAACTGTTTAAGTTTTTAATTTCAGTTTTCGTACCGAATTCTTCTTGACCAAATGGACGAAGAGAAATATTAGCATCACAACGTAGTGACCCTTCCTCCATACGAACGTCAGATACACCTGTATAAAGGATTGTTTCACGTAATTTTTCTAAGAAAGCATACGCTTCGTCAGCTGAGCGAATATCTGCTTCTGTAACGATTTCAATTAATGGTGTTCCCTGACGGTTTAAGTCAACATATGAGTAACCATCTGTACCATGTGTATTTTTACCAGCGTCTTCCTCTAAGTGAACGCGGTTAATACGGATACGTTTAATCTCACCATTCACTTCAATATCTACATAACCATTTGAACCAACTGGCTCAACATCTTGTGTAATTTGGTATGCAGATGGGTTATCGGGGTAGAAATAACTCTTACGGTCAAAGCTCATACGTTCTGGTACTTCACAGTTTAATGCAAGCGCCGCGCGCATTCCGTAATCAATTGCGCCTTTATTCAATACTGGTAAAGCACCTGGATAAGCCCAGTCTTTTTCATTTGTATTACTATTTGGTTCTGCACCGAAGTGGGCTGGTGAAGAACTAAAAATTTTCGAATTTGTTTTTAATTCGACGTGGACTTCTAGTCCGATAATTGTTTCAAAATTCATCCTGTAACTCCTCCTTAGATTGATGGTGCTTGGTCAACATAGTCATGACCTTGCTCAAACGCGTAAGCTGCTTGATATAAAGTAGCTTCATCCATTGGTTTAGCAGCCAATTGTAAACCAATTGGTAATTGATTACTGTCAAATCCTGCTGGAATAGACATAACAGGTAATCCTGCTAAGTTATATGGTACCGTTAATAAGTCTGATAAATAAGATTTAACAATATCATCTTCACGTTCACCAATCTTGAATGCAGTACTTGTTGTTGTTGGTCCCATGATTAAGTCATAATCTGCAAATACACGTTCAAAGTCTTCGTTAATTAAAGTACGAACTTGTGCTGCTTTCTTGTAGTATTCATCATATTGACCTGAACCTAAACTATACGTTCCTAAGATAATACGACGTTTAACTTCTTCACCGAATCCTTCTGAACGAGATTTCACATAAATTTCTTCTAATGATTTAGCTTCTGGAGAACGGTAACCATAACGAATACCATCGAAACGTTGTAAGTTTGCTGATGCTTCAGCTGAACCAATAATGTAGTAAACATTAATTCCGTAACGAGAATGTGGTAAAGAAACTTCTTCAACTGTTGCACCTTGGCTTTCAAACCAATCTGCAGCTTGTTGCATTTTCTCTTGGATATCGGCATCAATAATATCTGATTTATATTCTTTAGGGAATCCGATTTTTAATCCTTCTAAAGATTGACCAATTTTAGCTGTGTAATTACGGTCTAAATCAGGGATGCTTGTTCCGTCTAATTCATCATGGCCAGAAATTACTTCCATCACTTTAGCGTTATCTAAAACTGTACGTGTCATTGGTCCTACTTGATCTAATGAAGAACCAAATGCGATTGCTCCTAAACGTGAAACCGCACCGTAAGTAGGTTTTAGACCAACTAAACTATTGAAAGCTGCTGGTTGACGGATTGAACCACCCGTATCTGAACCTAAAGCTGCAGGAACTAAACGTCCCGCTACTGCCGCAGCTGAACCACCTGAAGAACCACCAGGTACACGGTCTAAATCCCAAGGATTATGAACTTTACCAAAGTATGACGTTTCATTTCCGCCACCCATCGCAAATTCATCTAAGTTTGTTTTACCTACAATAATTGCTCCAGCTTCTTTTAACTTAGCAACAACGGTTGCGTCAAAAGTCGGTACGAATTCTTCTAACATTTTACTTGCTGCGGTTGTTGTTAAACCACGCGTTAAAATATTATCTTTAATCGCAATTGGCACACCATTTAAAGCTGGTGCATCATCAGAGTATCCACGTTCGTCAGCTGCTTTAGCTTGTTCTAACGCTTCCTCTTTATTAAGTGTAATGAAGGCATTTAATTTTTCATCTTTTGAATCAATGCTAGAGAAAATATTTTCAGTTAATTCAACTGCAGTAAATTCTCCTGCTTTTAAGCCTTCTTGAATTTCAGTAATTGTTGTTGGAAATTGTGACATATTATGCCTCCTCACTTTCAATCATTTCTGGAACTTTAATATAGTTTCCTTCACGTTCAGGCGTATTTGCTAATAATTCCTCTGTGTTTCCACGTAATTTAGCAACATCCTCGCGGTAAACATCTCTTAATTTATTACCGTGGAAAGTTGGCTCCACGCCTTCTGTATCTACTTCTTGTAATTGTTCCACAAAGTCGACAATATTATTGACGCCTTCTGCGAAATGGTCAAGGTCATTTGCATCAATTTCTAATTTAGAAAGAGACGCAACACGTAAAAGTTCCTCATGAGTAATCATAGTCATTCTCCATTCTTTAATCTATAAAATTTAATTTGCAACGATTGTTGTAAATTGGCCACTACCTGCTGGTCTTGAAATAATTGCTTCATTACCTGCTGCTGAATTGATATTAATTTCAATTTGAACATTTTCTGGTAATTGACGCTGCGCTACATCCGTGACGTATTGTGTTAAAGCGACAATTTCGGTTTTTTGGTAAAACTGAGTGATAATTTCAATATCTAGAGAGGCTAAACCTCCATCAATATATAATGCTTCACCACTAATTCCGTTTAAATTAGGGAAGAAGTTCATCACATCGGTTCTAAAGTTTTCAAAGTATAAATATTCATCCGTTTGGGTATCTGCATTAATAATTGGTAGTGCCACACGGTATTCGTTGTGTTCTTTCCAATCAGTAATTGAGTTACCTTCTCTTGAAATACCGTCTAGAATATATGTCCCTGGGGCAACTGTCCCGTCATCGGACATACTATAGATACCAACCACAATCGGTACCGAACGTAATTCCTCTGTGTTTCGTAAACGTCCTACAATTATATTAGCATATTGACGTCCACGTTCACGCATTTCACCTACAGAAATTTCTTGTTCATGAACAACACCGTCGGCATCAGTATATGAATAATTACTATTCATCGCTAAACCAATCGCAATACCACTTAATGCGAAACCTTCATTTGTTTCAGTCATTAAATCTTTTTCGATAATACTTGCCAAATACATTGGTGGTGTACTTGAAGAAACTGCTACTTGTGCTGATTCTTCCTCTTGCCCTTCAGTTTCCTCTGGATTTGATTCATCTTGAACCGGTTCTTCCTCTTGGGATTCTAATTCAGCGATTTCCTGTGGAATTTCCGGGTTCAATCCTTCAGGATTGTCCGCACTTTCACGGCTAACCCAGCTATTCATTGTATTGGCATCGATAATTTGCCCTTCTTGAATATAGTATTGATTCGTTGGGAATACCTCTTGGCTAATTCTTAATAAGCCATTTTCAAAGGCACGTCGATCTTCACCCGAATTAATGTAATTATCTGCTGAGGCTGCTGCACCTAATTGATATTGACCATCAACAATAACTGAACGATAGTAATTATCAGACAATTGAGTTGAAGTCGTCTGTACTGGTACTGTATTACTATTTTGAGCAGCTTGTTCCTCCTGCTCAACATTTCGAATACACCCAGATAATAAGATGACAGCCAGCGCTAATGTCGTTAGCTTTTTAATATGTTTCATCTTGTGACTCCTTAAATAAGTTCTATAAACTGCGCTTCATCGAATATTTCGATGCCTAAATCTTGCGCTTTCGTTAATTTACTTCCTGCTGATTCACCTGCAACTAAAATATCTGTCTTCTTAGAAACGCTGCCTGTGACAGTCGCTCCTTTTCCTTCCAGAATTTTCTTCGCTTCACTGCGAGTATATTGTTCCATTGTTCCCGTTAGAACAACTGTCTTACCACTCCAGTAAGTATCTTGTGACTCGATATCCTCTACACTCTGGCCTAAATAATTTAAGTTTACATCTGCTTGATCCAAACGTCCAATTAGAGCCTTTGCTTCATCGTCTTCAAAATACTGAACGATTGATTGGCTGATCATTGGCCCAATACCTTCGATTGCTTCAATCGCTTCAGGTGTTGCATCCATGATATTTTGAATGGATTTAAATTGTTGTGCAATTAACCGCGCGGCTTTAGCACCGACATGACGAATACCTAAACCAAAGAGTAGACGTTCTAATGATTGCTCTTTCGAAGTTTGAATGGCTTGATAATATTTCGCCGCCGATTTTTCTTTCGTACTTGGCAATTGAAGGAAATCAGATTCTTCTAAATAATATAAACCAGCAATATCTTTAACTAAATCTGCTGATAATAATTTAGCGATTACTTTTTCACCAATTCCTACAATATTCATCGCATTGCGAGAAGTGAAATGAGAAATTAAAGCTAATTTCTGTGCCGGACAAAGTGGATTGACGCAACGAATTGCTACCTCTTCATTTAAACGAACAAGTTCGCTTTGACAAATTGGACAATGCGTTGGAATTTCTAGTGGTACGCTCTTTTCATCACGTTGATCCGTATTTACACTAATAATTTCTGGGATAATATCTCCCGCTTTATGAATTTGAACACTGTCACCAATACGTACATCTAAACTCTCAATAAAATCAACATTATGGAGTGTCGCACGTTGAACGACTGAACCAGCTAAAGTTACTGGATCCATAATCGCTGTTGGCGTAACTACACCCGTTCGTCCTACTGTCCATTCTACTTCCTTAACTGTAGTCGTTGCAACCTCTGCTTTAAATTTATAAGCAGTGGCCCATCTCGGTGCTCGGACGGTATATCCAAGTGTATCTTGTTGCTCGATACTGTTCACTTTGATCACAACGCCATCTATTTCATAAGGTAATTCTTGACGTAGTTCGGCTATCTCATCAATAAAGCTTAAAATTTCTTCCGTTGTTTCACACAAACGGCGTAATGAGTTCGTTCTGAGTCCTAAGTCATTTAATGTTTCAAATAAATTTTCCTGACTGTCTGGTTGAAATTCATCATTATAAACCGCACCATACATAAATGCGCTGAGTTGCCTTTTAGCCACTTCTTTCGGATCTAGTTGTCTCAATCCGCCTGCAGCTGCATTACGTGGGTTAGCCAAAGGGACTAGTCCTTGTTCATCTCGTTCCGCGTTTAACTCTCTAAACACTGCTTTAGGCATATAAGCTTCACCACGAATTTCAGCGCTGATACTATCTGTTAGTCTTAGTGGGATAGATTTAATAGTACGAAGACTCGTTGTTATATCCTCTCCGACTGTTCCATCTCCCCTTGTCGCGCCTCTAACTAATTGACCATTTTCATAAGTTAAAGCAATGGCCAAACCATCAATTTTACACTCACATAAAAAGCTAACAGGTTCATCCAGTTGTTTCTTCACTCGTTCAACAAATGCGCCAACTTCCGCTTCATTAAATGCATTATCCAAGCTATACATCGGCTGACTGTGTGCCACCTTTGTAAATCCTTCCAAAATTTGATCTCCGACACGTTGTGTTGGTGAATCATCTGTAATTAATTCTGGATAGGTATCCTCGAGTGTTTGTAATTCACGGTAAAGAATATCATATTCTTGATCTGATATTTTAGGTTGATCCAATACATAATAGTGATGCGCATGAAGATTTAATTGTTCTCGTAATTCCTTCACACGATCTTGAGTATTTTGATCAATATTACTCATAATTTTATGCCTCACTCTCTTTACTCTATCTTGGATATTATAGCATTAAAATGGTCATTCGACAGTAATTATTCTAGGACATTTATTGAAGATTTAAAGTAATTATCTTCCCTTTTGAAAAGTATTCCTAATCCACCTTTGTAATGGGGGCTAAATCAGCTAGTAATTGTTTAATTCCTTGCGAATCGAAGGCAATACTTAACGTTGTATCATTCCCATTTTCTTTAATTGAAACCACTGTTCCAATTCCCCATGCCTTATGCTCGACCTTATCACCGACTTGATACTTTTCATCATTTTTGGGTTTCGGTTTATTCAATTGGTTACTAATTGGAGAAGAGGACAAATTAACGCGTCGTGCAGATTTTCGAGCTTTCGCTTGATGTCCAACTGTACGTCCGCCACTCCCCATCTTCACACGTTGTTGTGGTGTTGATGAGGTGTTTTCAATATATTCTGGGTCAATTTCATCAATAAAACGACTCGTTAAGTTACTTTGATAACGTCCATATAAAAGACGGTTTCTTGCTGCTGTTAAGTATAATACATCTTCAGCACGAGTCATCCCGACATAAGCAAGACGTCTTTCCTCTTCTAATTCATCCTCATTATCCATCGCGCGACTTAATGGGAATAATCCCTCTTCCATACCAACAACAAAGACAACGGGGAACTCCAAACCTTTTGCAGCATGAAGTGTCATTAAAGTGACTTGGTCATCCATGTCCTCTTCCTCTGTACTTGAAACGAGTGACAATTCATTTAAGAATAGTGTTAACTCTTCACGAGGATCCTCTTCAAGATTTTCTAAACTGCTATCGGCTTCTAAATAGTCTGGATCAGTCTCTTCAATTGATTGGTGATCACTATTATCAAACTCTTTTGTCACTGATAAGAATTCGTCCATATTTTCTAAACGTGTTTGTGACTCTAAATCGCCTGCATTTACTAACGCTTGACGGTAGCCGGATGCTTCCCACATTTCCTCGGTTAATTCTGTCATTGTCAGAAATTCAGCTTGCTTTTGTAATTGGATAATACTATCGTAAAAGTCTCTTAATTTAATAGTAGCGCCTTTTGGTAAATTCGAATGATCTAAGTCTTGGATCGATTCAAACCAGCTCTTACCAATACTATCTGCAAATTCACCTAATCTAGCTACGGTTGTTTGACCAATTCCACGTTTTGGTACATTGACAATTCGGTTGAAACTTAAATTGTCGGTTGGATTATTGATTAAACGTAAATACGCCAGTGTATCCTGAATCTCTTTACGGCCGAAGAATTTCACGCCCCCGACAACACGGTAAGGAATATTCGCTGACAGTAAAGTTGACTCAAACTTTTGTGATTGTGCTTGTGTTCGGTAAAGAATCGCAAAGTTTGAATTTTTCAATGCTTTCTCATCTTTTAATTTATAAATTTGTTGCACAATGTAATATGCTTCTTCACTATCATTGTCCGCTAAGTAAAAATTAATTTTATCGCCATTATCGCGGGCACTCCACAATTCTTTATCTTGTCGGTTCGAGTTGTTTTTGATAACGCTATTGGCTGCCTTTAAAATATTGGGCGTTGAACGGTAATTTTGCTCTAACAGAATAACAGTGGCATCTGGATAATCTTGTTCAAAGTTTAGAATATTCTCCATATTCGCACCACGCCAACCATAAATACTCTGATCTCCGTCACCAACCACACAAACATTGCGTAGCATACCCGTTAATAAACGCACTAATTGGTATTGCGTTTCATTGGTATCTTGGTACTCATCAACGTGAATATATTGGAATTTCATTTGGTAAAATTGACGCACTTGTTCATTTGTTTCCAACAATTGAACCGTTAAGAGTAATAGATCATTGAAGTCCATCGCATTACTCTGCTTTAATTTTGTTTGGTATAATTTGTAAATTTTAGCATACATTTCTTCAATGAAGTCGCTTGCTTGTTCCACAGCCATGTCGGCTGTCTTGCTCTCGTTTTTCATGCTATCAATGACACGTAACATTTCTTTATAATTGTACTGATCTTTATCTAAGTTTAATTCTTTTAACACTTGTTTCATTAAAGTTTGTTGTTCACTTTGATCAATAATCGAAAAATTGCGTGCATAGCCTACATGTTCAGATTCACGTCGTAAAATTCGGGCACACATTGAGTGGAATGTTGAAACCCAAATGCTATCGCCTTCTTCGCCTGCTAATTGAGTGATACGTTCGCGCATTTCATTCGCTGCTTTATTTGTAAAAGTAATCGCCAAAATGTTCCAAGGGTTAACTTGTTTTTCTTCAATTAAATAAGCGATGCGGTGAGTTAAAACACGTGTTTTACCCGAACCAGCACCTGCCGCAATTAATAATGGGCCTTCTGTTGTCAAAACAGCTTCACGCTGTTTATCATTTAAACCTGCTATATTTTTTCGTAAATTTGACAACTTAATACCTCCTGTTATTTCGTCTGTCGCGGGAAAGTTTTCCCGATAAAATGAGAATAGACATTAAACAAAGTTCTGCTCAATGCCTATCTTATTGTATAATCTTAAATTAGTTCAGTTAGCTCAATTTGTCGTTCACAACTACGTAATGAATCGCCAGTGACAATCACTTGGCCAATTAAATAATCAGGGTCATTTCCTATTGGATTAAATAATGCAAAGCCCCAGTCGGTACGTAACATGTATTGCGTTAAGGCATTCTCACGGTTTAATTGTTCAATTGGTAAAGCAATTGCTGCTTTAGCGTGAATGCGTAATTCTGGCAGTGGTAAACCAAGTAAGCCACGTGCTGTCGCTTCAAAGTGTGACATGGACATGCTTCCCATAGTAAACATCGCCTCATCACCCAATCCAACGCCTGCTTCATTGACATAAATAACCCCTGCAGAAGTTACAAAAAATCGAATGGTCATCGTTCCAACCAATTGGACATTTTGTGCAATCGACTGCCCTACACGATTAATTTCTTGTTGAATTGCTTCGTTAATATTTGCTGGAAATTGCACTTGGCTAGCCTCGCCACCTGCTCGTTCGGCTACCTCAAAGATTGGATAGAGTAACATTTCACCACGTTCGTTACGAACAACGGTAAGAGATACTTTCTTTTCAATTGGTATCCAAGCTTCTAGCACACAAGATCCATTTGCTAATTTCTGTAGTGCTTCTTCGTAATCTTCTTCACTATATAAAATCAGATGGTTCTTCGCATCATAGACATGTCGTTGAGTTGCTTTAAGCACACATGGGAAACCTAAATATTCTACAGCCTCTTCGATATCACCAATATCGGTTACTAATGAATATGGCGCGATTAACGAACGATGACTATCTAAGAAATTCTTTTCTAAGAGTCGGTCCGTTGTTATTGCAATTAAATCGTCTGAAAGCCCAACATCGGTCATTGTCGCCATTAATTGATATTGTCGGTTGGTCAATAAACCTATTTCGCTCGTCACAATATCGACACGATTGGCAAAATATTTAAGTACTTGGTCATTATAATTTTCAGTGACTGTTTGCCAACTTGAAAATTGACGGACCGGATTATTTTCATCCAACACCAGACTCGCTACTCGGTATCCTAGTTTCCCCGCAGCTTGTGCTAATAATGCAGATGAAATGGAACTCCCAATGATTCCAATGGTTGATCCAGGTAAATGTCTTTTAGCCATGTTAGGCCTCCCCTCTTAAGTTTATAGCTACACCATATAATACCACAATCAATTCTCTTTTTCAGTTTTTTTCCTAAATTCAAAGTCATTAATTACGCGAAAAGTTGGCCAGTTTGTGTCATGAGAGTTCCATATTAGTCGGGTCACAAAAGGTAGGCTTGATATGTAATTTTTAAATTTGCTCTGAACAGATGCGCAATCTACGAATCTTCTCAGATTTTTATTCGAGTACATGCACAATCCACGAATCTTCTCAAAATCATTCTCTAGAACATTCACTCATTAAGCATCTGCCCTCCCAATAGAACCTCACTAAAACTAAAAAAACCCTCCACCAAAAAGCGTGAGGGGTTAGGTACTATTCACTTTCACTAGAAGAAGAACCTTCTTCGATCGGTTGGTCATATTGATTCAATTCCCAAGTTTCGATCATTGAAATTACTTTATCGGCATAGTCAGGGTCAGTAGCATATCCAGCAGATTGTAAACCATTTGCTTGTTCTTGGTATGTATCACCTGCTAAAACATCTTGATAAAATTCACTATCCCAACTGGTTCCATAATAAATTAACTCAGCATGCTCACGCATTGAAGCCTCCCAAGAAGGGTAAACTTTAAAGCGATCGACTATTTCAATCCACTCATCATCAACAAACTCCATTGTTGACATATTTGCACCATCTGGGTCTTCTGCTTCAGTTTTAACACCATATAGATTGTTATAACTTGCTCCCAATTCACTTGTTCCAAAGTTTGATTCCAGTGCCGCTTGTCCTAATGACACACTTGCTAAAACACCGTACTGTCTTTGTAAATTCTGCGCAACTGGCACTAATTGATGAATAAATTCCTGTCGCTGTTCGGTAGCTGCTTGTTCTTGTTGAAATTCTTCAAATTGATTAAGCGAGTAATTCGCTAGTCGATAAACAATTAATGATAAAAGTATGCCAAGAATGACGAGAAAGATTGTCAAACAACCGACTCGTTGTAGGAATGCTGGCTTAAATTTTTGCCACCAAGATTTAAACTTTGATCTTTTTGGACGTCCTTTTTTTCTGTTCTTTGTTGTTTTATTATATCTTTTTTTCTTTCTTGCCATAAACCCCACTCTAATTAATTTATTGTTGTTGGTCTTGTTTGATTTGATCAGATTGGTCTCGTACCCAATCTAATAATTTACGCTCATCATGACCAATTTGTTGTTGGATTACACCTGGTAGGCGCATTTCTATAATATCACTATATCCCCAAATATTATAGTCAGTAATTAATCTTAACACAACTGTATTCGAACGGCGATTACTTCCTGGCTCATTAGCCTGATTTTTTTGCCACTCCATTCGTGCTAATCCTTGATTTATCCATGTTTTGGCAATTTGGTATTTTAAATAATTAAACTCCGCAACTGCACTACTTGCTGTGTCGCCCATCACCTCACGGCGACGTGTTACCTTTTGTACGAGCATCCATTCATAATCTGTGAATAAAGTAGAAATAATCTGCATATTTTCATATTTCAAACCTTGTTCGCCCTTTTTCCAACGATCCCAACTTTGTGGTGTAATCCCTAGCTGTTCATTATAAAAGGCTTTTTCGCTAACATATTTTGCTTTGATTGCGGCAACGACCAATTCTACTAATGCTGATTTCATAATACCCCTCCATTAACTTAATACGTGTATTTACACATTTATTGTACACTTTTTACGTGTAAAGTCAATCAGAAGGGTGGTTTACTAAATTGAGTATAAATGATTCCACGCAATACATATTCAGGCTTTAGACTGAAAAGTTTAGTTAATTGAGAAGGGGCATAATTCGCGACTCTGCTAACTCAACTTTTTGAGAAGAGTCACTAGTCACGACTCTGCTAACTCAACTTTTTGAGAAGAGTCACTATTCAAGACTCTTCTGCCTCAATTATTTGAGAAGAGTCACTATTCAAGACTCTTCTGCCTCAATTATTTGAGAAGAGTCACTATTCAAGACTCTTCTGCCTCAATTATTTGAGAAGAGTCACTAGTCACAACTCTTCTACCTGAAATACTTGTGAAGTGTCACAATTCATGCCACATCCAATAAAAGCATCACATCAAACCTAAATAAAAACAGCCATCGAACTCTAAATGTAAGAGTTCAATGGCTGTTAACTTGGAACTAATATTCAAATTAACTATTCAAATGTATAACGATATGTTCCTGTTCCTTCATCAAAGAACCAAGTAGGTTCAACACGTTCACCGTTTGCATTTACGATACTACGGTCTGGTAAAGTAACATAAGCACCTTCACTTGGAACATATTGTTCATAGTATTCTGGGTTTTGAGGTGTGTATTGTTCAACAGGTTCTTCATAGGTAACTTCAGTTGATTCATTTTGAACTGGTTCTTCTGCTACGAATGATTCAACAGGTTCCTCAGCAACAGTAGATTCTTCTGATGTTTCCTCAGATACTTCCTCTGAAGATACTTCTTCTTCCTCTTCCGAAATCTCTCCTGTCACTGCATAACTCATTGAGTCATTGATTACTGAGCTCATAGTTGATACAGTTTCTTCGGCATCGTCAAAGTTAGATACCATCGTAATGACTACATAGTCAGTCTCTTCAGTTTCTAAAATAGCAGAGTAGTATTGTTGTTCCGCGTTCTCATCTGTCGATGCGATTTCATAACGACTAACAACACCTTCAATACCATTTTCTGGATATTTAGCTGTATATGGTGTTAATAATAAGCGTTCTTTAATGTCTGCACTTGCTTCTTCAGAGACAAGTGTATCTTCGCTTAATTTATTTAACAATTGACCTAAATCTTGAACATTAGTTAATGCACCAGCTACTCCACCATCATCTGACATTGAAAGTAAATTATTTACTCTTGTTGAGAAATAACTATTTTCATTTAACCAAACATTAAACTCATTTGGTCCGCCAACTTCTTGAATTAAATGGTTCATTGCTGTTAAATCTTGGTCTTGAATCGCTAAGTCTAGTAATTCACCAATCGTGTATTCTTCTTCCTCAGTCGCTTCACTTAATGGTCCCACATCGCCATCAGCAAGTAGGGCTTCATTTAATGTTACCGTATCTTCGATTGCTAATTCATTGTCCTCAATCGCTTGATAAACGCGTTCGATAACGAACCAGCTAATTAAGTTTCCGGCATCTTTTGTTTGACTATCGTAAGTGAATGCAGCAGTTTCTTCATCATTCGAACCAATAAATGCTGTCACTTCTTCGCCATTTGTAAATGCATCATTAATTACTTGATTATAAGTATCCACTTGATCTTGGTCTAATCCGTTTGATGGGATTTCATAAGTCACTGTTTCAGAAACATTTAAATCTTCTGATGTAATTGAAAGGACTTGTTCTTGAGGATCTGCTGAAATGACGTTCAACGCTGGATCGCTGAAACTTAACACTAAGTCATCACCTTCAGTTGTTAATGAATAGTCAGTAATTTCTTGAGATGATGTGTTACCATTCGTTAATTCAAATGTAAATGTCTCATTATCAATCGAACCAACAGGCGCTCCATCTTCTGGTGTCATCGTTACTGTTACAACAGGATATTCATCCATATTTGTATCCATTGACCAACTAGCGCCAGCTACGTCTTCATCAGTTGATTCCTCATTTGCTGATTCACCCTCAGAAGATGCTTCACCTTCACCTTCGCCTTCAGTTTCTTCACCTTCAGATGCGTCCCCTTCTCCTTCAGTAGACTCAACTTCCGAAGTTGCTTCTGAAACTGCTTCAGACGTTTGTTCTGTCTGTTCTGTTTGATCATCGCCATTGAAATAGTCCATTGCCATCTCATATAACTGTGGACCATATAAGAATAATAAGAACACAAGAACTACAGCTACGAGTAGTTTAATGATGAAACCTACTACACGGCCACATCCACTTCGTTCCTTTTCTTCCTCATAGACATAAATGTCATCGTCATTTCTTGAATAGTCTGATCTACTTTCAGGTTGGCTATTTACACTAACTTCCTCAAACTCAAGCTCTTTACGTTGCTTTTCAGCTCTCGCTTCTCGTTCTGATCTAGTACTACGTGTAACATCGTCATTTGATTGAGCATTATTTGCTTGTTTTGCTTCCCCACTTCCGAAAACATAACCACAGTGGGCACATTGCGTCTTACTACGAACTGTTCTACCACAATTTGGACATTCCATTGCTCTACCTCCATTTATTAATGAATGAATTCTCCTAATTATTGTAGCATAAATTCCACTTACTTGTCATTTGAATACAAGTATTGATAAGATTTTGTAAGATTATTCTTTTTTAAAAGTATGGTAATTTCATCTTTGACTTTAGATGCTGGCGCAAATAAAAATCAGCGAACACCCTAGTTAGAGTATCCACTGACTTAAAATTCGGCTATTCAACTGCCTTCATTGCTTCAACAACATCAATACGCTTTAATTTGTAATGCATCACAAGCATGACAATCGCTGAGAAAACAATGGTTAAAATAAATGACCAAACATAACCATCCCATTGAATCACTGGATGGAATAGGAAATCGGGTGTTTGCATTGTCTTCATAATGATATGCGTTAACACTCGCCCTAGACCTAATCCTAATAATCCTCCCAAGATAGTCAGAATTAATATTTCATCATAAATATAAAGACTCACTTCTGTGTCGTAGAATCCTAATACCTTTATGGTTGAAAGTTCTTTCGTACGTTCCCCAATATTGATATTCGTTAAGTTGTAAAGTACGACAAAAGCAAGTCCTGCAGCTGCGATTAAGAGTACGAATGTAATTAAATTTAAACTCGACATAGCAGAACTCGCTTGTTGGTTCACATACTCCATACTTACTACAGTTAAAACAGAATCCAGATCATTTAAAGCTTCTTCAACTTGGACTGATTCAGCACCTTCTGTATTTTCAATAAAGAATAAATTAGGGGTTGATGCTTCTCCTCCAAAAATTTTTTCATAATCTTCAGGGGTTAAGTATAAATAGTGACCAAGATAATTTTCAATAATGGATTCAATCGGCATCTCATATAATTCATGATCCAAATCACGTACTTCAATTGTAGTAGGTGCGCTCGTATTATAATGTTCCGCTAAACGCTCCGTCATGACAGGTCCATTAGATAAATCAATTGGATCCTCTGGATTATTGCGCTCCCTTAGTAGGACAAAATCATTAAATACCTCAAGATCGCCTAAGGGAACCGTTACATTAATCGCTAGTTGGTCACGGTTAGTAAAATCTGTTTCCACCGTTTCTTGAATGACAGGGTATGCTGTTTCAACGCCGTCGATGGCTGCTATTTGATCTGCCACTTCCTTTGTATTCACATCTTCTGTTAAATATACGAAGTTATCAAAGGTTTGAATTTCAGCTGTTTGCACTTCAACCATCTGAGTGATCGTATCACTAATACCAAATCCGGTAACCATTAACATCGTACAACCTGCCACACCGATTAAAGTCATTGAATTTCGTCCCTTATAGCGGAGTAAATTTCTGACTGTCATTTTTTTCTTAAAGCTCAATCGATTCCAAAGGATTGGAATTCTCTCAAATAATACTTTTTTACCTGACCGAGGTGGTTCAGGTAAGAGTAAATTCGCTGGTGCAGTTTTAAGGATCCCCATCGGTTGAATAACGGCTGGCATTAAACCAGTAAGAACAGCAATCAATGCTACGACGCCATTCCAGAAATGGGAAGTGGCAATTTGAATATTTTCTAAATAATACATATTGTTATAGGCATTAATAATAATTGGCGGGAAAATTGCATACCCCGCAATAATCCCTAACACAATACCTAACATACTCGATAATCCAGCATAAACTGCAAATTTCGAAATAATCGAACCATTCGAATAACCCAACTGCAACATAGTTCCCATATAAGTTCTTTGTTCAGACACCATTCGTTTAATTGTTGTAAAAGTAACCAAAATCGCGACTAAAAAGAAAATAACCGGGAAAAAATTACTAATAACCGTTAACTGATCTGCATTGCTCTTTAAACTTGAATACGCGGAAAATCCATTTCGATCATTTACAATTAAACTTGGCTCCTCCATCTCATCAAGACTCTGATAGCCTGCTTGAATTTGTTGATAGCCTTTGCGGATATCATACTGCTGACCCTCTAGTGAACTTTGGAATTCTTGACGGCCTGCCTCTAATTCTCTTTGACCTGCTTGTAATTGCGCAAATGCTTTAAAGGCATCATCTGTCCCTGTTTGATAGGTTTCAAAACCAGAATTTATTTCATTTTCTGCGTCTTGTAATTGTGTCCAGGCATCCGCTAATTCCGCTTCACCTTCCGCTAATTCAACATAACCGTCATCTAAGGCTTGACGTCCGGCTAATAATTGTTGTTCTGCTGCACTCAATTCTGCTAATCCGGCAGCTTCACCGACTTCTAGTTCGGCGCGTCCAGCTTCTAATTCTTGACGGGCTATTTCTAATTGAGCTGCCCCTGCTTCATAAGATGCAAAGCCTTCATTTAATTCTTGTTGTCTTTGATCTAATAGTGCTTGGGCCTCTCTTAAAGCAGTTAATTGTTCTACTAGCTCTGAATAATCAAAATCAGGTATTCCAGTACCTGGTTCACTTGGGCTGTTTGCATTTTCAATTGCTTCAATTGCTTGAATGAGTTGTGTTTCTTGTTCTAGCAACTCCGTCATGCGTAATTCATTCGATTTAATCAATTGATTAATTTCAGTTAAACGTTCTTCATCAACTGGTTGTGGTTCAATTTCTTGTAGCTGAGCAATCTCTTGTGATAACTCAGATTGACGTATATAAAGTGTATCTAAATTAGCTTGTGTATTATCTAATTCAGTCGTTAATTGACTTTGTGTGGCGGTTAAAGCATTTATTTGTTCAGTAACAGTCGCTTCATTTTCTGGTGTAATCTCAGTAGCAGCGAGTGTATCCAACTCGATTTGAATCGTTTGGATTTGTTCCTGATAGCTTTGTATCGCACCTTCTGCTTCATTAATTGCTTGGTTGATAGAACCAAGTTCTGCTTCGGCCGATACCAAGGCTTCGGCATTTTGAGCATTCATTGCTTGTGCTGATTCAATGCTTTCCTTTTCAGATATTAATTCCCTATTTGTTTCTTGAATCGATTCTTGTTCAAGTTGATTCTCATTTAATTTTGCCTGTAATTCTTCCACACTTAATGGTGATAACTGCTCCATTAGTGCTTGGTCATAAAGCGCGATGGATTCTTCCAAGCTCAGCCCAGTTGTATCAATTTCGATACCAATGTTGTTTAATATCGTTTCAAATTCAGATTTTAATTGAGTGAATTGTTCGTTAAGTTCCGTATAATCTTCATCTAAATTTGTTTGCCCCAGTTCCAACTCAGTTCTTAATTCAGATAAGCGTATCAGTTCCTGATGCAGCCTAGCAGCTTGTTGACTTAAATAGTCATCCGTTATCGGATTTTCCGTTCCTATTCCCCCAGTGATGAGGTCATTAATACTATTAGACAACTGATCTCTAGCATTGTCCAGTTCGGTTTGCCCAGATTGAAGGAGCGCTAAACTTTCATTTAATTGAGTTTGTCCTTGTTCATATTCGGATTGACCAGAAATTAAAGCATTATATGCTTGATTAATCTGATTTTCAAAGTCAATAGCACCTTGATTGTAACTGGCAAACCCCTCTTGATATACTAACTCTTGCTCTTCAAGTGTCGCTCGAGCCGTTTCTATTTGATCGAGTCCTGACTGATATTCTTCTAATCCAGCTTCATAATCCGCTTGACCCTGTTGCAATTCTTCAAAGCCGGATTGTAATTCTTCGATACCTTCATAGTATTGAATAAATCCATCATCTAATTCAGTTTGTGCATTATCTAAATCAGTCTGTGTCTCGCTGATAATTCTTTGCCCATCGATTAAATCCGCTTGATTCGCAGCTAACTCTTCAGAAATAGCTGCCTTCATTTCCTCTAAACGAATTTGTGGATGATCCTCTAATTGTGTCTCTATGTCATCCAAATAATCAGCCATTGCTAATTCATACTCTTGGGAATAAGCTTGAAACTGTTCACTCGCTCCAGTCCAAAAATAAGCTTCTGAATAAAAATCACCACTTATTGCTTCCTCTAGAACCACTGCAAAGACAGAATTCCCTTGTACTCCTCGATCATTTCGGTCCATATAAATCGGCGTTTGAGCAAAACCAACTACTTCAAACTCTGTTTGTTCAAAATGAATCGGCTCCAGCCCCGGACTATAGTCTGTTTCTGGATCATAATCCTCAACTTGATCAACCGTGAGGGTATCTCCGATTTTGACGAGTCCTTGCAGATTTTCTTGCTCTAAAAATTTACTATCTAAAATAATTTCATCGGTCGATTCTGGCATCCGCCCTTCGACAATTTGATACATATTATGTGCTTCATTGCCGTCATAAGTTAGGAATTTTGCGCTCTCTTCAATCGGTTCTAATATTTGAATAACCGACTGCACTCCTTGAGCATCGACTCCTTCAATTGCATTTATTTCCGTTAAATCTCTATCTGTCAGTCCCATCGTACTGATTACTTGACCATCAGGTAACTGTGTGGTCTTGTAATATTCTGCTGCTGTTTCCAATTTAGATGGTCCTGATGCTTTAATACCAATAAAGAAAGAGACACCTAACATGATAATGATAAAAATTGAGAAGAAGCGGGCTAAGGATACTCGAATTTCACGAAAATGATCTTTCCATAATGCTGAATTCAAATGCTCCCTCCTGTTCTACTACCATGCAATCTCATCCACCTCTACAGGATTGTCATTTATTTGTTCCTCTTCAACTTGCCCATTTCGAATATGAATCACTCGGTCTCCCATTTGACTAATCGCTGAATTATGTGTAATAACAACGACAGTTGTACCTAAATCCTCACAAGTTTTCTTTAATAAATGTAAAATTTGAATCCCTGTTTCATTATCTAAAGCTCCCGTTGGTTCATCTGCTAACAATAGTGCCGGCTCACTCGCAATCGCACGAGCAATCGAAACTCGTTGCTGCTCCCCTCCAGATAATTGTGCTGGGAAGTTATCAGCGCGGTGATCTAATCCACATAATTTTAAGACATCCATCGCATCATAAGAACTGTCTGAAATTTGAATGGATAAATCAACATTTTCTTTCGCTGTTAAATTTGGGATTAAATTATAATTTTGAAAGACAAAACCAATATTATTACGGCGAAAAGTCGTCAATTCTTTCGAATTAAATTGTGCAATATCCTCACCATTCACGATTACTTCACCGCTCGTAGGTGCATCCATACCACCTAATATATTTAGTGTAGTCGACTTCCCCGCACCTGAAGGTCCTAAAATTACCGCAAATTCACCTTGTTCGATTTGAAATGTGACATTGTCATTCGCTTTAGTTATTGTTTCACCATTTTTGTATTCTTTGGTTACATTATTTAATACAATATAACTCATGACATCCCCCTACTAACCTCGGTAAAATACTAATACCTTTAAATAATTGCTCTCTGGATCAATCGTCGTATAGAAATCTTCTTGAGGTAATTCAAATTGTTGAATTAAATAAATATCCTCACTAATTTCCTTAGATGCAGCGATCATATCATCTCGGAAATTATTTAATGTATAACCACTATGATTCGTTGATAAAATCGTCATCCCACCTGGAGCAGTAATATCAAATAAATCAACTGCTAACTCTTGATAATCTTTCTCCGCACTAAATTGGAATTTCTTGGTACGTGCAAAACTTGGTGGATCACAAACTAATAAATCAAATTGCAATTCATGACGTTTAGCATACGCAATATAATCAAAGACATCCATGACACGAATTTCGTGTTCATCCGGGTCTGTTGAAATATTATTTAATTCAAAATTTTCTTTCGTCCAGTCTAAACTACGATTAGCAACATCCACACTGACCGTCTTTGAAGCACCACCTGCGGCAGCAGCCACAGAGAATGCGCCAGTATAACTAAATAAGTTAAGGACAGATAAATCGGCTGCTTGCGTTTTGATAAATTCGCGCACATGTCGTTGGTCTAAGAAAATTCCAGTCATCCAGTCTTCACCTAAGTAAACGGCATATTCCACATCATTTTCTTTAATTACTAAAGGTTGAGGTGCTTGTGAACCCTCGGTATGTTTAATTTTCCAGTCCTCATCTGATACAGCAAAACGTTTTGTTTCATAAATTCCCGCTAATTGCGGAATGACTGTTTTCAATGTTTGAACAATGATTTCTCGTTCGTTAAATAAAGCAATCGAGTACCAATTAATTTGAATAAAACCATTATACCAATCGATGGTTAGCCCACCGATTCCATCACCTTCACCATTAAAGAGTCTAAAACTATTTGTCTCTTCAACATCAAATAATTCCATTCGTTTTTCAATTGCTACTTCCACCGCATTTTGAATAAACATTTCATCAAAATATTCAAATGTTTCTACTGTAAATACCCATGCGAATCCTTTATTTTGCTTTACTACAATTGCTTTAGCAACAAAGTGATTATCCTCATCTCGAATTTGAACAATTGCGCCTTCTGATAAATGCGTTATTTGTGTTTCATTAATCACATCTGCTGTACGGATCAAACGCGCTCCTGATTGTACATTTGCTGCGATATCATTATATATATTTATATTTGTCATGTTATATCCCCTATTTAATTTTTTGAACTGATGTTACAATAATAACATCAAATGGTGTAAATTTATATTATTTTAAGTCATGATGTGACAAGTAAATTCCCTTTGTCACCAGAGGAGGTATTTATGGCTAAAAGTAGCAATAAAGAAATGAATCAACTATCCAAAGAAGCCTTGCAAACAGCCCTCATCGAATTATTAATCGAACAAGATTTAGATGCGATTTCCATCACCCAACTGAGTGAGAAAGCTGGAGTATCAAGAATGACCTATTATCGTAATTATGATTCCATTACGGAACTGTTCTACGACACGCTCGATGTCCTATTCAAAGAGATTATCTACCTCGGTCAACAAACTTTGCTAGATGGAAATTGGCATGAATTTTGGCTAGCACTTTATACATTTTGTTATAGCAATCAACGTGTTGTCCGCATCATGTTAAATACGAGTCAAAACACCCTAGTCTTGGACTATCTCAATCAAGCCTTTGCTTATATTTCAGATGACCCATTTCATCGCTACCGCAGTCTTGCGTACATTGGTGTTACATACAATTTATTAGTTGAATGGGCGCGTAACGATTTTGATGTGCTGCCTGAAGAAATTGCTGAACTATGCTCACAAATTATTAACCCCGACCAAAATGCTACAGTTCCCGATAAATACCGATTTACTAATTAGAGTCATGTTTGTCATATCAATAGCCAGATTCAATAATTAAAAACCGCCTTAAATCACATGATCAACATGCGATTTAAGGCGGTTTGAAATTTATGCACTCATTACTTATTCTATTATAATCGACGAAGCGGGGTTGCTTGTGTTGGATCAGTCATGTGAAGATTAAAATCTTCATTTACAGCAAAATCATACTGTTGCAGTACCTCTGTCATCGTATCCATTGCTAATTGTTTCGTATTGTTATCCATACTTAAATGACCTAAGAAAATATCTTTTGTATTGTTGCCAATTAAATTCGTCATCGCAATGGCACCATCTTCATTACTTAAATGGCCTTTATCGCTCAAGATACGTTGTTTCACTGACCAAGGATAACGACCATAACGTAACATTTCGATTTCATGATTACTCTCAATTAAATAACTATCCGCATTATAGAGAATATCACTTAAGCGATTCGATACGTAACCCGTATCTGTTAATAAAACAAATTGTTTGTCGCCTCTTTGCAATGAATAAAACTGAGGTTGGATTGAGTCATGACTCACTTCATAACTAAAGACATCAATGTCTCCTATCGAAATTGTTTCTTCCGGTTCGATATAACACACAAAATCTGGTTCAATTTTCCCAATCATATTGGCCATTTGTGACCATGTTTTTTTATTAGCATAAATGGGTAATTTATATTTACGGGATAATACCCCTACACCATGGATATGGTCTTTATGTTCATGTGTAACAAAGATCGCATCGACATCATTTAATGACCGATCTATTTGAGCCATTAATCCCTCGATTCGCTTCCCACTTAGTCCGGCATCAATTAAGACGCCATGAGTGGCTGACTCTACATAAATACAGTTCCCCGAACTCCCGCTAGCTAATACTGAATAGTTCAGTGTCTCTGTCCCTAATCTGTTACTATATAGCGACTCTGTTATATTGTTTATTTCTGTCATCTAATCACTCTTATCTTATTTTCTCGTCTATCTAACTTATCATGAATGAGAGGATTATACAATGTAGTTACCGGATATTTCTAGGTCCCAACAAGGTATAAAATCTCGCATAAAGGATTTATTAAATAAACAATGAAAGTTGATAAATTTACGTTGTTTTTAAATTAAACTGCCCCTGTTTAAAAGCCACCGGCGCTACCGCCACCGCCGCCTCCACCAAAGGAACCACCTGAGAATCCTCCACCGAATCCTCCTGAGTTGTCCCCTTTAAATCCTCCACTTGAAGAAGTTTGAGGTGCTGCAGAACGAATCGATTGATCAACACTGGTTCTCATTAAACTGGTAATTAAATAGTAATTCAGATAAATATCTGAAGGCATCGATAATTCAGCAATTTCTTCTACACCATATTGCTCATTCATTGCCTCTAATACTTTATCAGCGACCCCCAGAGATACAGCATAAACTAAATACTCATCCCAAAGTGGCAGTGATGCCACTTCACGCATATTCATATTCCCAATATCTTCCAACATGTTTTTAAATCCATTCCATTCCTTACTCATTTTATCTTGTTCATGAGTACGAATAGGACGACTACTTACTAAAATAATTCCTACTAAGGCCAAAATGACTAATAAAGCGGCCACACCCAGTAAGATACCGATCCACATGCCATTTAAGTAACTTGAAAATAGTATCAGAATTAGAATTGTCCCAATAATTGAACCAACCATTCCTATCCCTAAGAAGAATAGAGCCGTATTTTGTGCTCTTGGAATAGCACCTCGTTCTTGTTCACCTTTAATTTCAACTTGACTCTTAAATTTAGTCCAGAGACGGTTTTGGCGTTTACGGTATGAGGTGCTTGTCTTAATTTTCGTTTCAATTTCATTTAGAGTTAATGGTCCGCCGTCCTCATAGAGGTAATCAAATACAGCAGTCTCATGTACTTGTAATTCCAACATCTTCGGATCATTTTTTTGAACTTTAGGTGTAATTTGTAGAGTAGAATCGTACCCTGTTCTAAAAATGCCACGCTTTTTCTCTTTTAATTCTTCAATAGTGATATATCCTTTGCGTGCCAGATCAAGAATTGTTGCAGAAAAATCATCTGCGGTTGGTGTCTCTCTAAATACAGTTGTTGCCATCACTGCCGGAGTTAATTCAGCTGGCAAGTGATAAACATGTTCCGGTACATGGGCTGGGGTTGGATTTAATTCGCGTCGTTTTCTGAAATAATAAATAAATCCCCAAATGACACTACCCCCACCCAGTAAAGCAACTAATGCCATCCCCACTGACATCCATTGTTGATTTTGTTCATAGGCCCTTCTGTCTGCCTCAACACGCTCTTCCTCTTGCTCGATAATCTGATCTTTCATCGGAGTATCAACTGTGTTGGTGTTTTGAGGAGTTAAACTTGTTGGAAAAAGACTCATCACTTCAACAAATTGATTGCTTGAAACATTATCTGCTTGCACGTCAATATAACTTGTTCCATTTTCGCTAACTGGGAATATTTCACCCGCCGGAGTTCCATAACCCCAGACTCTGAAATCATTCGGATTAGTCACTTCACTTGGTAAATTGATTCGTGCATTTACATCAACCGTTTCTTCTAAGTTATTTGGTACAATTACTCTTGAAAAAAGTGCTGTATCTGCATAATTGACCACTAATTCTGTTAAACGGTATTCGATTACAAAATCAACTGTTTCATCTTCCAAAGGATACAAAATTCGAAAAGTCGTAAATCCTTGGTTATCTCTACTAACTTGGTAAGTTCCATTTTCTCCAGTATATTCTTCAGTTAAGTATGTAATTTCACTGTCTCCAGGACGCTTAACCCCTACTCGGTAATCGTCTAATACAGACTCTCCCGGATCTACCGTCACTAAAGCACCGTTGAAATAATCCACATCATAAGTATAAGCATCTTGAAACAGAACATCCCCATCTGCTTCAATATTTGCTTCAATATTTAAGTCTGTGATGGAAAAACTAATGTCTTGTGCTGAAATCGGCAAAATTGAAACCGTGACCATAAATAAGCTCAACAAAATAAAGCAAAGCTGTTTTGGTAATCTTTTTAATGCCATCTTCTCTCCTCCATCTCTATCATTCATTATTTTAATTTTACCACGAATGCCGCTTATCTAAAAATGTCTTACCTAAATTATCATAATATTTAACCGAATGGACAAAAAAAGAAACAATAACAATATTAATTTGTCATTGTTTCTTATTAAACTTAATTATAAGTTAATGTATTTCGGTTTAATACAGTTCCTCGTTGACCATCTACCAAGAGTGATCTTGTTGCACCACTGTCTTCAATATAAATAAATTCCCATGCTGGTGAGTAGACATTCATATCATCTAAAACAGTTGAACTATAATAACTAATATTTGTCGTCAAAATTTGTGCATCATCAGGGATCAATGTTTCAACTCGTCGATCGAGAATTTCCACTGCTGTTTTTTCAGAAATAATTTCAACTTCCATACTCAATTGACTAATATTGGATTGATATGTTTGTACATAATTTGTGAGGAGATAATCCTCATTCAACTGTAACCTCAATTCTGCAGTGCCGTCTATAATACGGTGACCGTCACCATCAGTCATCCGTAAAACGATCACTCTTTCTGAAGGGATATAAACATAATTAGGATACGACTCTCCTTGAATAAATAAAGAAGGTTCCGCTAATAAATTTTCTCGTAATGAGGAAAACTGTTCCGGACTTAATTCTAATGTATCCGCTGTAATACCAATTCCTAAATCAATCGGTTGATCAAATGTGCTAGTTAAAACACGTTGGGAGTCAATCGAAGCATTTTGTTCCGTTAATTGCGAAATATTTTCAGCTAAATAGTTATTTTGATCCGACTTTAATAAATGAACATTTATACTTTCATCACTAAATTCCTCAAAGGTCACTCCACGATTATTTAATTCCTCTTCAATCGTGATTGTATCCCCTGTTGAAGTTGGATCAACACTAATTACTGAGGCACCTTCACTGATTGTATAAACTAAGTAAAGATTGAATATAACAAAGAAGAAGATAAGTAATATTTGAATCCGTTTAAAGTCCAATTATATCTCCTCCTCTGCTTGCATTATAACCTCTTCATAATGGTTACGAAATGTATCAGAATCTATTTGATCCAAAGCATAATGCCGGTCATCAAATGTTAAGAACCACTTAGGCACTAAAATAAACTTTTGAAATTCTTCCATATCAGCCTGCCATTCATAACCAATCGTTGCATAGTCAAATTCGTCCAGGCTTAATCCGCGTTCGGCCAGGTAGTTAATCATTTCCTCGTCCGATTCAATCGTATAAGACTGATTGACACCATCAATAAAAGCTTGCGGTATCAAGAGTGATGTTTGGAATCGGTAAACATCATGACTATTATCATTACGTAAATGAACGGTACTTGAACCATAATCTGGTAGATTTGGCGCTGTGAATATTGGTAAATTGTTTAAATGATGACGGTAAGTGATCCGTCCATTAACAATATTCGTAATCCTTAAATCACCTGGCCAGTATTCATACTGCCTGATCATATTGAAACTATCTTCAATACCCTCAATAAGATTACTATCAACCCCATCATCAATACGACTAATCATAAAATCGAGTCGTTTCGTCGCATTATTAATCTCTAATGAATAACGATAGTTACGGTAAATTGTACTCGTATTACTTGTACTTACAATTTGAGGTTGTGAATCGCTTGAAAACATTTGTGAGATAAATAAATTATCAGGTAGCTCATCCAATGTATATAGTTGACTTACCACATCGATCGAATCAATGGGCAAGTAGATAAAATGATAGTTCCCGTAATATCTGCGAACAGGTAAGAATGTATCGGTATTATCTGATACAACTTTCTTCAATTCCTCTTTAGTCAACTGCTCGGTTAGACGTCCTCGAACAAATTCACCCGTTTGACTATTAATTAAATAGATCGTTTGAGAACCATCAAATGGAATCAAAATCTGATTAATTTGAAAATCTTGTTCTCTAGGTTCATCCATTCCTAAATAATTATTGAGAAGCCCCATCGGAAGAAGTTCTGGAAATACAATTTCTAAATAATCATCTTCGAACAATGAATAGATATTTTCAGCCTGGTTAATATCATTAGGATTATCAATAATAATCGGTCGACTCGAAAAGTATGCCGAAATTGTTTGTTGAATATCTGCTTGATTAAGCCAATAGAAATTTTCATTCTCATGGAAGTAATAACCTGAAGGACGCAATACATTTTTCAATTCCAAATTACTCGAATCATAAAATGCGGTAACATCATAATCAGTTATTGTTGAGTCATCTGGCAGTGTTTCAAGGGAATCTTCAACATCTTGATTGGTTATATAATTATAAAAGGAATGACTATTTATTGAGATATAAGTTAAGCCTATACTAATTAATACCATGATACTTAAAATGATAGAAATTAGACTGTCTCGTTTCACGATTCATCCCCCCAATCATCAAATTCATCGAATTCTGCGAGTGGTAGTTCGATTGTAAAGGTCGAACCTTCTTGTTCAACACTATCTACCCAAATTCTTCCATCATGCATTTCAACCACTTCTTTTGATATTGCTAAACCTAACCCACTACCACCTTGCTCTCTTGAACGTGCTTTGTCTACACGGTAGAATCGTTCAAATAAGTGTTCGGCATCAGCTTTAGAAATTCCTAAACCTTCATCACTGACACTGATGTAAACTTTATCATGAGAATCCACAATTTTGATTTTAATAGTGCCACCATCAGGCGAGTATTTTATGGCGTTATTTAACAAGTTATCAATCACCTGTATCATACGGTCTTGATCAATTTCAACGAACACTTCGTTTGGTGTATATTCACGAATGATAGTATGTTTAAAATCACTCTCTTTTTGAGTAAACTCTAAACGATCAACAATATGATCAACCACTCGTTTTAAATCAATAAATTCAATATTCAAGATAATTTGATCACTGTCCATTTTTGATAAATCAAGTAAATTAGTAATCATACGCATCATACGATTACTCTCAGACTGAATCACTTGTAAGAACTGCGGCGCAATTGCTTCATCCTGCCATGCACCATCTAATAAAGCTTCACTATAACTCTTCACACTCGTTAATGGAGTACGCAATTCATGGGAAACGTTCGATACGAAATCACGACGTTCTTGGTCCGTTTTTTCCTGTTCAGTAACGTCAGTTAAGACACAAACTAGCCCCGTCACAAACCCTGTCTCACGGCGAATTACCGAAAATTCTGCGCGTAATATCGTTGTGACATTTTTAATTTCACGGGTCACCGTTACTTCCGTGTCTGCACGAATCAAGTCATCGATATAGAAATCATCTCGAATATCCAATAAATCTAAAATAGACCGACCCAATGACCAATCTTGGCGGACATTTAATAAATATAAGGCACGGTCATTCACTAACACAACATTCCCGCGGCGATCGGTACTTATAACACCATCTCGCATATGTCTCAGCACCCCATCGAGTCGTTGCCTTTCTGATTCGGTGGATTCTTGTGCTTCACGAACTTTATCCGCTAATTCATTAATGGTGATTGCTAATTCACCCAGTTCGTCTTGGCCAAATACTTCAGCAGGGTAATTATAAACCCCTTCGGAAATACGGATTGCCTGTTGACGCATATTTTCAATTGGCCGAGTGAGTCCTTGTGACATAAAGAAAGAGACCACTAATGAAACCGCAATCGCCAAAATTGCTGACGTGACAAACACTTCAACTATTTCATTATTTAAGGAATAGATATCTGCCATTCCCGCTTCAATAATAACTACTCCAAGTGATTGATTTTGTTGCTCACTGACAATCGGTGTAATTAATAAGTAATGGGGATTATCAACTGACGGATCACGGACCTCTGAAGCGTACGCATTTTGAGTTAAGAGTACATTTCGTGTCACATTACTGTTGGCTTGTGTTCCAATTTGTGATTGATTAATATCTTGATTCGTCGCAATAATTGTTTCATTCGGATTAACGACCCAAATACGTGTCACATTCGTCGTTGCAAAAGTATCCAAGGCTTGGTTCATTCGCAGTGCCTGCTCTTCATTGTCTAAATTGACATTAGACATAATCGGAGCGAGGTTACTGGTCAGAAACTCGCCTTGGACATTAATCTGATTCTTAAAATTTTCAACCGATTGTGATTCTAATTGATTAATAAAGAACACTCCAATAAATTGGAATGCTATCATTAAAATAAATAGGAATAGTAACGGAATCTTAAAATAAATCGATTGAAAAAAATGATAGGATTTTCGCTTCATATCCTAATTACTCCTGATCAGGATTCTTTAAAAAATAACCTACACCACGTCTGGTAATGATATAGTTTGGATGACTTGGCTCATCTTCAATCTTTTCTCTTAATCGACGTACCGTCACATCAACTGTACGAACGTCTCCAAAATAATCATATCCCCAAACTGTTTCAAGTAAGTGTTCGCGTGTCATAACTTGTCCTGTATGTTTCGCTAAATATAATAACAATTCAAATTCACGATGCGTTAATTCAATCTCTTCACCTCGTTTTGATGCAATGTAAGCATCTTGGTGAACGATGAGGTCTCCAACTACGATATCTCCTTGATTATCTTCAACTTTAATATCCGCAGAGAGAGCGTTGCGTCGTAATGTTGCTTTTACACGAGCGACTAATTCTGGATTTGAAAATGGTTTAGTGACATAATCATCTGCCCCTAATTCAAGTCCTACTACTTTGTCTATTTCAGAGTCTTTTGCTGTTAACATAATAATTGGTACAGCACTTGATTTACGTAACTCTTTTGTGACATCTAAACCTGTCATTTTTGGTAACATGATATCTAAAATCACCAAGTCAGGTTTTTCTCTCTCAAATTGTTCCAAGGCTTCTTGGCCGTCGTAAGCTGCAACGACTTCATAACCTTCTTTTTCCAATGAGTAGGTAATTATATCTGAGATTGGTTTTTCATCATCTACTACTAAAATCTTATCCATATAAATCTCCCTTCGTTACTCTATATAAAGAATAGCGATTTATCTTTCGTTTATCACTCTAATTATACTGATAATTCACTGTTTTGGCTAGTCTCGATGTTTCTTCTTCACACTCTTACTTCATTATTCTATTATTATTCATATTTACCCGAGGCATTATTACACTATAAGTCCAAAAATGTCATTATATTTACCTCCATCTATTGATAAGTCGCATTAATGGATAATAGTGACACGTAATTATATAATGAAGACAAACAGAATTCATTTTAGGAGTGATTACCGTGATTTCAAACAATGAAATCCCGCTTAAGAAAAGACTGATTGCTGTTGGCATTGACTACCTCGTTATCATCGGATTCCTCGTTATCCTTTTTGCGTTATTTTCTATCTTTTATCTCGTATTTTTAGATGGTGTTCCCGAATATAGTTCCCTTGAATCTCAATTACTCGCAACTTTTACCTCTGTTATCCCCATCATCTTCATTTTTACTTATTTAGAAAGCTCTGGAAAATCTTTCGGTAAGAATAAAGCCGGCCTAACCATTCACTTCACTCGGTCCAAAGGAAAAAGCGCCTTAATTCGTAACATCATTAAATTTCTACCTTGGCAACTAGGCCATATGGGGACAATTCATGGTGTTTACAACGACTTTGATATTTGGTCAAATATATTAAGTATTGTGAGTGTATCACTACTTATCATTCTATTAGGAATGGCTTTCTTTAGATCCGACAAGAGACATCTCGGGGATATATTAGCCGGAACTCAAGTTCAATTGAAATAATAATAATAACCCTTCAATTTCGTCAAATGATTGACAAAATTGAAGGGTTTATTTTTTATACATTAAATACGATAACTGGTGTTCCAACTTCGATCATATTATACAATTCTGCCATCGCTTCAGGTGGTGTATTAATACAACCTAGCGAACCTGAAACTTGATAAGTGTCTCCACCAAAGCTAGATTGCCAGCTAGCATCATGGATTCCTTGACCTGTATCATCAAATGGTAACCAGTACTGAACGGGTTGAACATAGTCTGAGTCAGTTCGTGGATTAAATCCAGTTAATTCTGATGGACTTTGTTTATCCCAAATTGAATAAGCACCTGGAACTGTATCTGTACCAATTTGACCTGTAACGATATCCGATTGGAAAGCTAATTCCCCATCTTGATAGTAGAGCATTACCTGATTATTCATATCAATCTCTACATACGTGTTTCCAATATCGTCACCTTCAGTGTTATATCCAGTACCTACAATAACTGGCTCACGAGTAACATCAGTACCTGCTTGTAAATCAGCAATAATTTGTTCTGTTTCACTCTCACGGTCAATCGACCAACCCAATGTTCCTGCGTCAACGGTTACAGTTCCTTGCATTGTACTCTGGAATTCACGTGATTTGTCGAAAGTTGCATATTTATCATTAAGAGTACCTAAATATTCATGAATTGCATCATAATCGAATGTCATTTGATTTTGATCATCAAATCCCATCCATTGCATAATTTGTTGTTGGTCAATAACTTCTTCATTACCTTTAATCGTTAAAGTTAATGTCATATTAGACGCATCTTCGATTTGAGTCATGATTGTTTGAATTTCTTCATCATCACTTGTTACAGCTGGTTCTAAGTATGCTTGGTTAATTTCAGCTGTTTCTTCGCCATTAGCAATGCTGTCCATAATAATTGCATTTACTTTATCATTATCTAATTGATTACCTTGAACTGATTCTTCAACATAGTAACCTTCTACCTCAGAATATTCAATTGAAGCATTTGTTGAAGGTGTACGGTCTGCATTACTCAATCCGATTTCTTGTAGTGCATCATTTAAAGCTGATACTTGAACATTAGTATATTCATTTAGACTCACATCAAAGGTATCACTGTTAAAGAAAGATCCTGCCCAATTATTTGGATTTTGTGAGTTATAAGCATTTGCTAACACTTCATCAACATTGATTTCTGGATTTAAATCGGCAATATTAATCGTTCCGACTTCATTTCCATTTTCAGTGATCGTGATTGTTTTTTCAGCAATGGTGTTCTTAACTTCAGTCGTTGCTTCTTCTAATTGTTTATTACTTACATCTACACCTGCAAAAGTCGTATTAGGTTGGAAACGCTCTGCGAAATATCCAATCCCAGCTCCATATCCTACCACCAAAAGTAATACAACAGCTAATACTGCTATGATGCCTTTTTTCATTGAATTCCACCTCTATCTAATTATTCTTAATTATTATACAACTACTTTATGACTTTTTTATAAATTTATTTCGATTTAAAACATTTTATTTCGATTTTTAATTAATTATTACGTTCCATTAATGTTTCGAAATACTCTTCAGATTCCTTACGTATCATTAAAATACCGTCACCTAAAGGTACTAGACAGCTACGATGTCTCTTAGATTTTAAGACGGTATCAAATAATTCATTGAGTTTTCTATGAATTTTACGTACTCGTTTAGGGATTTCTGACTCATCCTCTAAAACGGTACCTGCTTGAAAGACGTCATCAATAATTAATACACCGCCCATTTTTAAAAGGCGCATACATTCGGGTAAAAATTCAATATATTTGGCTTTGGCACTATCCATAAAAATTAAATCATATGAACCATCTAATGATGGTAACACGTCTGCTGCATCACCTTCAATCATCGTTACTCGTTCACTTAAACCTAAACGATCAAAATTAGCTTTGGCACGTTCATACATATCTGGATAACGATCAATGGTTGTTAAGTGCCCATCGCTTGATAAATGTTGTGCCATTAAACTTGCGGAAAAACCAATGGCGGTACCAATTTCTAAAATTTGGTCTGGTTGAATTGCTGCGGTAAATAAATCAATAAACTTTGCGGTTTCATGAGGAACAACTGGGATACCACGTTCATTTGCGTATGCCTCTAGTTCTCCAACACCTCCATCAAATGGCAACTGTGCTGTGCGCATGTAATTGACAATTTTCTCCATCACAATCGGGCGATGCATCATTTCATTTAACAAATATATTCTCCTTTTCTTGTTGTTTGAGTCTATCATAAACCATTTATAGTATCCATTGGTAGACGAAATTTAGATTTTTTTACTAATAGATAAAATTAGCACACATCTCACTCTATTTGCAAGATGTGTGCTTTATTTTAAAGGTCATTAATCGTCTTCGTCCTCATCATCATTTGAACCGTGAATTTCATCAATCGTTTCTTCACGCTCTTCATATTCTTCATCGATTGTTGATGCATCAAAGTCTGCTTCAATATCCCAATCGAAATCATTAATTAAATGAATACCACGAATACGTCCATTTTCTACTAAACTCGTTTTCAATACATAATTATTGATTCTTAATGTTACCTGTTCATCATCTTCTGGTACAAATCCCATATAGTAGATCATTAAACCAGCAATTGTATCCACATCATCGGCTTCCATTTTTAAATCAAAATATTGATTGAATTTTTCAATTGATAACATACCATTTAAATAGAAATTATAGTCATCAATTTTACGAATATCAGCAGATGTGTGAATATCTGTCTCATCTTCAATTTCTCCAACAATCTCTTCTAAAACGTCCTCTAGTGTTACAATACCTGCCATACCACCGTATTCGTCTTTAATGATTGCTAAATGGGTTTGTTCTCTTCTAAATTGAATTAACAAATCATCAATAAAAATGGTTGCCGGAATAAATAGAGGTTCCGTTGAAATTTCAAGGAAATCTAAATTCTCAAAACCATTTTCTTTGGCTGCTTTGAGTAGATGTTTCATATGTAAAACACCCACTACATTATCTTTATCATCCTCATAAAGTGGGATACGTGAATAAGGTGTATCCAATAGTTCCATCAGGATTTCATGATAGTCATCTGTAATGTCCACCATATCTGTATCTGTACGAGGTGTCATAATTTCATCCGCAGTCTTAGTGTCTAATGACAAGACCCCTTGCAGCATTGTTAACTCAGCTAGGTCAATTGACCCTTCCTCGCGACTTTCGTGGATGATTGCTTTCATCTCTTCACGAGTAAACTGTTCTTCATTAGCAGAGAATTCAATGGGTGTAACTTTTTGTAAAATATTTGTTGAGGTAGATAACAACCAAACAAATGGCTTAAATACCTTTTGTGTTCCCATAATTAGCCCACTTACTGCCATCGCAAATTTCTCAGGCATTTGAAGTGCAACTTGTTTCGGGAATAACTCACCAAAAACTAAAGTGATATAAGATAAAATCATCGTTACAACCACAATCGAAACTGTATAAGCTCCTGAAAAGTTCGGTAATATTTTTACCATTTCATCCGCAAAACTTGTCGCTGCCGAAGCACTGGATAGGAATCCAGCTAAGGTAATCGCAACTTGAATTGTTGCCAAAAAGTCATCTGAATCTTCTAATAATGTTAACACACGAGTAGCACGCTTATCTCCCTCTTCAGCAAACCTCTTTAATTTAGTGTGGTTTACCGATACAAAAGCCATCTCACTCGCCGCAAATATCGCATTGACGATTGTCAAAGCAATAATAATTAATAATTGAGTCCACAAGGAACCTGGGGAATCCATTTACATTTCTCCTTTAATTTTGAATATTTTCTTATAACTTATACTATAATGTTTTTAATATAAAAAAGCAATTTATTCATGAAAAATTGTATGCGTTTACTTGAATGTCTGATCCTCTCTGTTTTTCATTAAATTTTACCCTCATTATATTAGAACGAGATTAGAAACTACTTGCTATTTGTTGCTATGAGTGGTATTCTATTAGTTGATTAAACGAGAGGAAGTTCTTGCATGATTGAACAAATTATGGTGCCCAAAAAAGACTTATTGCTAATTCCAGAAACAATTAACAGTCTTGATGCGCTAGATATTTTAGAGGAAAACAACTTAAGAAATGCTCCGGTAGTTGACCCTACGGAGCAATTATTTCGTGGAAATATTTATAAATATCATATATATAAACATGGTTTTCATAATGGGAAAGAAGATTTAGAAACGCGTAGAGCAACTAGTTTCTTAAAGAATACAACACGAATCATCCATACGAATGACTCGATTTATCAATTAATCTTCGCCATTCGTGATTTACCTTATCTCACTGTTTTAAATGAAAACAATACCTTTGTCGGTGTGGTATACCATAATCATTTACTTGATTACCTAAGTCAAGCATGGGGTGCGAGCAAAAATGTTCGTATGCTCAAAATTGATTTATCAAAAGATCGTAATGCCCTTAAAAAATTAACGGTATTATTACTGAGATATGTAGACCCGGAAACTTATCAACTGTTTCAAGAGACTGACTACAACACTTCGTCCTATGTCTTTTTAGTCATTGGACCAGAAACTAATTCAGTCCAATATAATGGACTTGTCTTAAAATTGAGACAACGGAATTATACTGTCACTGAATACAATTGGTAATAAATAAAAGGCTAGCTGATTTAAAATCAGTTAGCCTTTTTCATTTTCAGCAGCTTTACTTCAAGTACAGACGCCCGAAGTGGTTAACCTAACATAAATATTAACAACACAGTTAAAATGATTGTTGAAATAATAATCGAAATTGAATTCATTTGACCCGCTAATTCCAAATCACTCTCTAGCATATCCGTAAATATTGGTGCATTACCTGAAATTGGCGCAAATAAAATTAAGATGAGTGTGTACTTGATTTCTTGAGGAATAAATCCGAGTAAACTAACAATAATAGCGACGATAGCAGCAGGTATATACCTAGCAAAGATGTATTTCATAAGACGTTTCGCTGTATTTAAATCGATATTTAATTCTAAAATAACACCAATCATAAATAGAGATAAGAAAGTATTCGCATTTCCAACTACTACCACAGTTTCAATTAATAAGCTTGGTAAACGAAGTTTGAGGAGCGATAGTATCAACATAAAAACATAAACCATGACGATGGGCGAGGTATAAACAGGTCGTAGTAAATCACCGATCGTTGGTTTTTCATCCGGATTCGATAATGTCTTAGCTACCGCATAGTTACCTCCACCTGTCATCGCTGAACTACCCGCATCAAACATACTAATCGCAATAATAGGGAGCCCTTCTAGAAAATATGAGATAAAAGGTAAGGCAAAGTTTCCGATATTATAACCATTAATGTTAATCATACTAAATTGTTGTTCGTCGGTTGATTTGCCAATAAATTTGGCAACAAATAGATACATCCAATTACAAACAAATCCTAGCAGAGCAATGAATAAAAATGTCAGTGGGAATTCAATTCCGTCAAATTTAGTGATAATTGCTGCTGGCAAAGTCACATAAAAAATTAAATTGGATAATGTTTTGAAGTCTCGGCCTCGATTAAAGACGCCAAACTCTTTCAGAACATACCCTAATACAATTACTAAAATTAGTGTCAGTGTTTTAAATAAAATATCAAGCATTTCCCCACCCTCTCTTATCTCCATTAGTATATCACATAATAATTAAAAGGTTAGGTATATTTTAATAAAATTACAAATGAAAAAGAGAAGCACGAATGCTTCCCTCACAAACTAATTTAAAATATATTGATTAAATGGATTCGATTCCATTTCACGTCCTACTGTTGTTTCAGGTCCATGTCCAGGATACAAAATTGTATCTTCAGGAAGAGTATATATCTCTTCACGAATACTCTGCATTAATCGAGGTCCGTCGCCACCTGGTAAATCAGTTCGGCCGATACTCCCTTGAAAAATAACATCGCCACAAATGACAAATCCACTATCCAAAAATTTGAATATAACATGTCCCGGGCTATGGCCAGGTGTAAAACGCATTTCAAATAAGAAATTACCTATTTGTTGCATCACTAAATCAGCTTCAGTCCAAGCAATATCAGCAGGCTTAATTGAAATACTCTCTCCAGGAAATTGGCCTGATAAATTTAACTCAGGATGAGTTAAATAGTCGCGCTCAATATAATATTGATAGAGTAGATTTCCGTATTCATCACGTAAATCATCAACTGCGCCAATATGGTCACAATGTGCATGGGTTAATAAAACAGCAATGGGTTCAATCTCTAACTCACTAATCCACTCAATGATACGGTCACTATTTCCACCTGGGTCGATAATCAAAGCTTCTTTTGATTCTGTATGAATGACAGCGTAACAGTTTTCCATAAATTCATCGGCTACCGTAATCTGTTTGACCTCGTACATATCGATTCCTCCTAATTATGAAAGATAAACTCTAGGAACGCGCGGACCAATTGACGTTAAAATCTCATAGCCAATGGTTCCCACTCTCTTAGCAATTAAACTGGGATGATTTTCTAATTGACCATTTTTACCAATCAACGTGACTGTTGTTCCAACCGGATAAGCTTTAGGCAAACGAATCATCATTTGATCCATATTGATTACCCCTGCAACTTCAGCATACTTACCATCAATCAAAACAGGAACCACACGGTAATAACGTTGCCATCCATCTGCGTAACCAATCGGTAAAGTCGCAATCCACTCCGGTTCACTACTCTGATAAGTTGCACCATAACTGATAGATGTTCCAGCCGGTACTTCTTTAACATGGATTATTTCCGTCGTTAACTCCAATGCTGGTTTCAGGGCAGCAATACTTGCTTCTTCCACTGATTTTAATCCCTCATCACCCATCACCGAATCCTTAGGATCAATCCCATACATGGCGATACCAAAGCGAATAATTGTCGACTTAGGTGACTTTTCATTGTGCCACATACCCATTGCTGAATTAGCAAAATGGCGTTCTGTCACACTTTCAGGTAAAGCTTCATTCAATTCTTGCCAAACCTGCCATTGATACTCGATATACTCTTCAGGTCCCCCGCCGGCTGTTGAAAAATGCGTAAACGCACCTGTCCAATTAACCCAAGGAAATGCCTTTATTTCCTCAGCAAAAGTAACAACGGCGTCTTTGGTGGTAACTCCGATTCTAGACATACCAGTATCAATCGCTAAGTGACTGTCTAATTTATATAAAGAAAGAAGCGATAACTGATCATTATCTTCCAAATGCTGGTATGCTAATCTGAAGAATTCTGCATCCCCCACAGTAATGGTTAAATTATAGTGAAGAATGTCCGCGATTCCATGAGGATCAGTTAAACCAAGTACTAAAATAGGCACCTGGATTAAACCAGCTTGTCTAATTTCAATCGCTTCATCAACTGTAGCTACAGCCAAGCCATTTGCTCCTGCTTGAAGTGCTGCTCTTGAAACGGCTACAGCTCCATGCCCATAACCATCTGCTTTGACAGTTGCATAAATCTTTTGCTCATCATCAATTTGGGATTTGAGCCATTTGACATTGTGCTCAATCGCTTTTAAATTAACAGTCGCTTTAGTTGGACGATGGATACTTGATTTAACCATTTTGCTCCTCCTTGTTACGATGGAATACACTTAATTGTTGTTCAATATCATCTTCATTTAATTCAATCAGTGCCACAGCAGTGGCATATTCTTTAGCATGGCTAATACTAATGTGGGCACCATTTACGATGGGCCCACTTGTAATATGCGGTACACCAGAATTATCTGGTAGGATTTCAATATCAACAAATTTAACGCGCGTTCCGACACCCGTTCGTAACGCTTTACCATACGCTTCCTTAGCAGAAAAACGACCCGCTAAAAATTCATAGCGTCGTATTTCTGGGTAACTTTCGTAAATAGCTAATTCGTTTATAGTCAAAATACGTTCAGCGAATTTAACGCTTCGGTCAACCGCACCTTTAATGCGGTTAATTTCGACGATATCTGTTCCTATACGCATATTATCTTTCCTTAATCATTTTTTTGTTTGATTTTAAAGTTTTTTGAATGTTTGTTGTTTTTGTTGTATGAACGTTCTTTACGGCCTTGTTGTCCGTCATTTGAACGATTGTTGTTTCTGTCATCACGGTTTCGGTCACGGTTTCCTCCGCCACCACGACGTTCTCCACCACCACGACGATCATCTTGACGGTTACCACCACGGCCACGATCATTACGGCGACGTTTACCACCACGGTAGTTTCCGCCACCTTTATTACCACCACGAGATTTTTTATTCGGGTTTGGTAACGGTTTTTGAGGTGAGATGAATACATCAACATTATTAGTATCATTAATTAATTGGCTTAATAATGCTGCTACTAAATCATTTACTTCATAGTGGTTTAATAAAACTTTAGCAGAGTTTCTTAAATGATCCACATTTCCTTCTTCTAAAATACCATTTACTTGATCTACAATCGCTTGGATTTGACCTTGTTGTGCTTCTTCGTCAGTTGGTGGACGCATTGGTGTCATTTGCTTACGTGTTAAGTCTTCAATTGTTTTTAAGTAAGCCATTTCGTTCGGAATAACAAATGTAATTGACATACCATCAGCACCTGCACGACCTGTACGACCAATACGGTGAACGTAAGACTCAGGGTCTTGTGGGATATCATAGTTGTAAACATGTGTTACACCAGAAATATCTAATCCACGTGCAGCAACGTCTGTCGCTACTAAAATTTCAACATTTCCTTGACGGAATTCTTTAATAACGCTTGTACGTTTTTGTTGAGTAACATCACCATGGATTAATTCTGAATTATAACCACGTAAGCTTAAACCACGACCAACTTCGTCAACACGTTTTTTCGTACGACAGAAAATGATTGATTGTTTCGGTGTTTGAGTATCAATTAAACGTGTTAAGATATCAAACTTCTCATTATCTTGTGATTTAATAAAGTATTGATCAATTAAATCAGCTGTCATTTCTTTAGCTTCAATTTTCACATGCTCTGGATTTGTTAAGAATTGTTGGCCTAATTTCTTAACCGCTGGAGGCATTGTTGCACTAAATAACATTGTTTGACGTGAAGCAGGAGTACTGTTGAAGATTTCACGAATATCATCGATGAATCCCATATTTAACATCTCATCCGCTTCGTCTAATACTAGCATTTTTAATGCGTCTAATTTTAAGACACGGCGTTTGATTAAGTCGATAATACGACCAGGTGTTCCTACAATAACTTGTGGGTTATTACGTTTAATACGTTCGATTTGTTTACCAATTGGTGCTCCACCGTAAACTGGGAATACACGAGCGCGTACGCCTTTTCCTAAACGGAATAATTCCTCTTGAACTTGAATTGCTAACTCACGTGTAGGAGCGACTACAAGTCCTTGGATTGTTTTCTCTTCAGGATTAATTAATTCTAACATTGGTAAACCAAATGCTGCTGTCTTACCAGTACCTGTTTGAGCTTGACCAATCATGTCACGGCCTTCTAATGCAACTGGGATTGATTGTTGTTGAATTGGAGTTGGTTCCTCAAATCCTAATTCGTGTAATGTTTCTAAAGTACGACTATCTAATTTTAATTCGTTAAATTTCAATTTATCATTTCCTTTTCTTGTTTATCTATTTACATCCATTTAGTCCACTGTTCTGAATATTTGGGACAACAAAAGGACTAGATTTATTTTGTCCTTTAGTCTAGGACGAGCTACATTCATTAAGCTCATCCTCTTTTACATTTTAGGACGATACTAGGCAATTTAGTAATGTCCTCATTATTAAAATATAAGTCAATAGAAAATCTATTAGACATATTGTCTCTTGAATCCAAATTTAGCCTAGTAACACAAAAACCGCAAAACTCTCCCCACATAGTAATGACATGCGGACGGTTCAGCGGCCAGATTATTTTTAAACCGATATGTTACTTAGTACATTGTAACATGGTTTACCTATTGCAACAAATAGAAACTTTCTCATTTTGTTTTTACGCCAGTTAATGCGCTAACAATGCTTAATAAATCAGTACCAAAACTTGATTTCACTAAAATTAAGTCTTTATCATTTAAAGTGTTTTCTAATCTATTAATCATTATTTGGTGATCCTCTGCTTCATAAAATAAATTGTCAGCGGAAAATGTCTGCTGCAATTCTTCATATAAAGCCCCCATCTCCTCACCAAAAAGATAGACTTTATTAATTTTTGACGCATCAATCACATCTTTTAAAGAACGGTGCATCGCTTCACTTTCCGGACCTAATTCACGAATATCGCCTATTAAGAGTGATCTTTGTTGCGTTTCGTCAATGACCAGATTTGAAAAGGTACCAATAACTGAGCTCATTGATGTCAAGCTAGCATTATATGCATCGTTTAATAATTGTGCACCTTGTGTTGTTTCTAACCATTCCAAACGATTGGCTGTCAATTTAAATTGAGCTAATTGGAAAATAGCTTGCTCAGTTGGAACGTCAAGTTGTTCAGCTACTGCAAGTGCAATCAAAGCATTGGATACATTATATGCTCCCATAATTGGAATCATGCTTAATACATCAGGTTCTAAGTTCGTTCTAAAATACGTTCTTGATTGTTCTTCAGTTAAATCGTAACCATAGACGTCCGCGTCTTCAGTAAAACCAACGCCGATACGTTTGGCTATCTCTACTCCCTGAGGCCATTCTTGGTTAATGAGTGTTTCAGCATGTGGATAAATAAGCACCGCATCTTCACGTACGCCCTCTAAAATTTCAAGTTTTGCTTGAGCAATCCCTGCGCGCGACCCTAAATGTTCAAGGTGGCTCTCACCAATTAGTGTGATTACAGCAATATCTGGTTCAGCAATGCGACTTAATTCCGCAATCTCGCCAAAACCGCTCATTCCCATTTCACATACTAAAACTTCAGTATCTTCAGGCATTTCAAGAATTGTATACGGGACACCAATTTCGTTATTGTAATTCCCTTGTGTTTTATGAACTCGGAATCTAGTTGTTAAGACATTGGCGGTCATATCTTTTGTTGTTGTTTTACCATTACTACCTGTAATTCCAATGACTGTTGGATTTAATAATTGACGGTAAAAATGCGCTAATTCTTGAAAAGCTTGGAGCGTATCTTCCACATAAATCACTTCGATTTGATCAGATGGTGCTTCAATTTCATGGCCTTTTTCCCAAAAAGTTACCGTTGCCCCTTTTGCGATAGCCGCTTCGATATAAGAATGACCGTCCGTTGTCCCACCAGTAAGTGGAACAAACAAAGTACCATTACTTATTTTTCTTGAATCAAATTCAACTTGAGTCACTGCTAATTCAAGTTTGTCCCCCTGATATTCACTTCGCTTAACTGCCTCAAGTATTTGAGCTATCGTTAATGCTTTCAATTATACCTCTCCTATTCCGCTTCAAAACCTTGTTTTGTTTCATAACGTCGTAATCCTAATTGGATCAATTCTTCAATTAGGTCGCGTTCATTAATACCGGTTTCTTGCCATAAAACAGGATACATACTGAATTCGGTAAACCCTGGCATTGTATTAATTTCGTTAATATAAATATCATTATTACTCGTTACAAAGAAATCAACACGGGCTAAACCAGCCCCATCAATCGCTTTATAAGCACGATGAGCATATTCTTGAATACGTGTTGCAACTTCAGGCGCTAAATTGGCTGGGATTTCCATCTCTACTTGATTATTGATATATTTCTCGTCATAATCATAAAATTCAGATGTTTTAACTAAACGACCTACAACACTTAAGTTGATGTCGCTATTTCCTAAGACAGCCACTTCGCACTCATCTGCAGTAATACCTTGTTCTACTACAATACGGCGATCATATTTTAAAGCCTCATCTACTGCGTTGATTAATTCAGCTTCATTTTCAACACGTGAAATTCCAACACTCGATCCCATATTTGCTGGTTTTACAAATAATGGGTAAAGTAGACTACCTTCACATTGTTGTATTAATTCTTGTTGCTCATGCTTCCAATCATGCTCGGTAAAGGCAACATAAGGTAGTTGTGGTAAATCCGCTTGGGAGAATAGTTGCTTAGATACAATTTTATCCATCCCATTGGCACTGGCTGCCACACCACAACCTACATAAGGTAAATTTAATACCTCTAAGAAACCTTGAATTGTTCCATCCTCACCGTTTGGTCCATGAAGTGCAGGAAAGACAATATTTTTCTCTTCTACAAGTTGGTTGATATCAATTGGCGAAACATTATCATCTTCTAGACTTAATTTTAATTCATTTGAGTCTTCAATAAAATCATTGATTTCCTTACCTTTTAACCATGATCCCTCACGAGTAATATAGACAGGATCCACTTGATATTCAGATCGGATTAGGGAAGATATAATGTTATGAGCAGATAAAATTGAAATATCATGCTCCGCACTCTGTCCACCATACAATACTGTTACTTTCATTCTAAACCTCCATTTACTGATGTTCAATTCTTTCTAGTTGCCATTCTTTGGTATTTTGATTATAGCTGATTAATGCAATATGCTCTTTGGGCCTTTGATTAACCGTTAACTTAGATAAGTCATCTTCTATTATATCTAATGGGATATAATAAATACTATCTGCGGTATAACTTTGATTTAAATTAATTTTCAAACCATTCTTGAAGTCATCTAATAATGCTTCACTCATTGCCTCTGGCATTTTCTCTAAGCGTACTTTCTTTGTAAAAAAGCTGCGCGTGTCGTTAATAACCTCTTCCATGGCTTTAGTCATCACCCGACTAAAACGGGGGAAGAAATGATTGATATGCCGGTAATACGTTTTATTCAACCCATTAGGTAGTGTTAGAAACACATAATTATTTTGTAACTTATAAAAAAATGCTGAGCGAATAGGACGTGATGAATGGAATAAATAAAGAATTTCCGCAATCTCACTCGGCTCTAGTAAATGCATTGATTCAATTGTCTCAAAGTCAGTCCAGTTAGATATCCGTATTTTCTCACTATAAACTGTTTGCATATAATGCATCACTTCCTGACGGCCCCGTAAAACTTTAAAATTGGTTTGTGCATCAAAACGTCCGATATCCACCGGTTCCTCTGACAATATCATATTTTCCGGGAAAAACTCATTTGAAAAATCATCATGGATTAAGTCAACGCCACGTGTCAGCACATGATTCGTTACTGTTTCATAATGAACGTATAAATCTTTCATTTTTGGTTATCCCTCCTTACTTATCTTTTCATTACTTGTTTTTCTTAAAATGAATGATTATCTATCACTAGCAAATTATACTACATTCTGTATTACTTTAGCAATTTGATATGGAAAATGCCTGATATTTCGTGAAATAATGCGCATCATCAAATAATCAGCATAATAAATATTTATTATACTTATCTTAATGATTTGCAAACTTAACTTAATTAGGATTTCAGTTATCAAAATGATTTTTTTGTAGATAAAAAGGCGCTAACCGCCATAACAAAATTTCTCCAGCCACTCGAGCTGTGATTTGTTATGGCAAATTAACGCCTAATAAAGCTAATCAGTATAGATTATTTATAGTTAATTCAAACGTTCCGTTGAATTAAAATTCTACCGTTGGTACCTGACGCGCTTCTGCTGGTGCTTCCAATACAGCTTCACGTTCAAAATTATGGATACCTGCCACGATACTATTAGGGAATTGTTCACGGTCATTATTGTATTCTGTAACACTTGAATTATATAATTGACGAGCAATGGCGATTTGTTTCTCTAACTCTTCTAAAGTCGTTTGTAATTGTAAGAAGTTAGTATTTGCCTTTAGATCCGGATATTGCTCAGCTACAGCAATTAAACGAGATAATGCTGACGTTAATTGATTGGAAATGGCATTAACTTCAGTTGGATCTGCGTCACCTGAAATATTAATTAGCTGTTGACGTGCTTTTGTAACAGCTTCTAATGTTTCGCTTTCGTGAGCAGCATACCCTTTAACTGTATTCACTAAATTGGGGATTAAATCATTACGACGTTGTAATTGTACATCAATTTGACTAAATGCTTCAGTTACCCAGTTACGGCGGCGAATTAATTTATTATAAACTGAAATCCAAATGCCACCAATAAATAGGAGTACAAGCATAATAACGATAAGCGTAATTGCAAAATTCATAGTATTCATCCTCCTTCTATAGATACATTATACTTAATTTGAGTAACATTGTCGATTATGATGAATATTTAGATAATTTATGTTGACAAATTACTTCGAATTAAATATAATTATTTTCGAAATACTTATTAAGAGAGGAATTAATCAAATGACAATTAATCCATTAACACAATCAAACACAAACATTACTACCTCTGCCGTTTATTTAAACGCACAAAACCCTGAAGCTTTAGCTACATTTTATATTGAGCGCATTGGTTTAAAACGTTTAAACGAAGACTCTGCTGACAAATGGATTTCATTAGGTGTATCGAGCGACGAAGAATTAATTCGTATCTACTCAACTGAAACGCCTAAGGAAGAAAGAACAACCGGGCTTTACCACTTAGCATTGATGTTACCTACACGTTCAGATTTAGGGAATATCATCAAACATATGGTAACAACACAAACTCCAATTACAGGAGCAAGTAACCATGGGTATAGTGAAGCTCTTTACTTAGATGATATCGAAGGAAATGGTATTGAAATTTATGTTGATAAAGCCAAATCTGAATGGGAATACAATGAAGACGGAACAATTCCTGGAATTGTAGAACCAATGGATGTCGAAGGAGTATTATCTACAGCTACCCAAGATAACTACCAAGGTATGCCAACAGGAACTGTGATGGGACATGTCCATTTACACGTTGCAGACTTAAATGATACTTTAGAATTTTACCACGAATTATTAGGTCTAGGTGCTAAATTCTTAATGGGTGAATCTGCTCTATTTATGGCAACAGGTGAAGAGCACCACCATTTAGGCGCTAACTTATGGAAAGGTTCAAACATCCCAGCAGCTGCTGAAGATACACAAGGATTAAGATCAGTCATTTGGAGCGCTAACGAAGAGGACTTCAATACAATCATTGAACGTTTAAATGAAGCGAAACATCCATTCATCGAAGACGACCAATTTATTACATTAAAAGACCCAGCTGGAATTCAAACAGTAATTCAAAAAGCTTAATTTAATGAATACCATCCGTTGATTTGACGGATGGTTTTTTGATAATACAGTTTTAAAAAAGCATCGACGAATTTATCGATGCTTTTCTGCTATTTATCTAATTCAACGTCTCGGTACTCAATATAAAAGTCGTGCTTTAACTCTAAAAATGATTCAAAATTAATTAATAAATGATAAAGCAGTGCTCGTGTTTCGAACTCTTCCCTAGTCGTAGGTAATTTGGAGCTTCTATAAACTCGGTACATTTCTGCTAAACGCATTAATAGTGACAGTCCTGTATTACCTTCATCTAATTCCTCCGCTGTTTCCTTAAACATTTTACTTAACAGTTCATTCGATTCCGTTGTCAAATCTAAATGACTCAATGTATTACACATCGTATCCAACAAATTCATTTGATCCTTACGCATACTTGTGTAATCAATATAGTAATGATTCTTCTCAACTAATTGATTCTGATAATCAAAGAGACTTTCCTCTTCCAATTCATTTAATAATCGATTCAACTTTTTGATGTCAGCTTTTACTATCCGAAATGCAGGACTCTCAATATAAGACACATCTTGGACAGCAATCCCCATACCATCTAAAATACCACGCATAACGTCTTCAACATTATCCACTTTTTCACGGATAACCCGTCTTTTATCTGGCATCCATAAGTTGACGACATTTGCACATATCACACCGATTAACATGAGTAAAAATCCATTGATATGCCATTCAAATTCAATGCTCTGAGCATTTAGAAAGTGAGTCACTAAGACCGAAATGGGTGGAATTGTCGACGACAAATTAAATTTTGTCGCAATAGGTACAAAAACTAATAAATAAACACCAAAACTCCAAACGGTAATTCCTAAAATATAAAATGAAGCTGTCGCAATAATAAATGCAATAATGGTAGCTAGAATATATTGTGCGCCACGTTCAATTGAAGCTTGTCTTGTTTCCAGAGCGGTTAGAATGGCTATAATTCCCGCTGCTGTGGTATTATCTAAATTCAGTAAATCTGCTATGACAATAGCCGCAACTGCGGCTACTGAAATTTTAATCGCTGCAACACGCATCCTATCACCTATCCTTTATATTCCAAAAAAGACAATGGATAGCCCATTGTCTTTATAAATTATGCACGTTTAGAATAAGATCCACCATCTGCAGTATTAATAATTAATTGCTCTCCTGCTTCGATGAAGTCTGGAACATTGACTACTAAACCTGTTTGTAGTGTCGCTGGTTTACCTGATCCAGTTACAGTAGCACCTTTAATTGATGGTTGTGTTTCTACAACTTCCAATACAACTGTTGAAGGTAAATCAACACCAATTACTTCTGTCTCAAAGAATTGGATATCTACATTATCATTTTCTTTAATAAATTTTAATTCATCTTCGATAATATCTTCAGGAATTTCATACTGTTCATATGTCTCTAAGTCCATAAATACAGCTGTTGAATCCATATTGTATAAGTATTGAACTGATTTAGTTTCGATAAATGCACGTTCAAATTTCTCATCAGGTCTGAATGTTGTATCATAAGTAGCCCCTGTACGAACATTACGTAATTTCATACGCATTACCGTATTTCCTTTACCTGGTTTGTGGTGGCTCGCGTCTAATACCTTAATTAAATTTCCGTCTTGAACAAATGTAACTCCTGCTCTTAAGTCTACTGCTGATATCACTATACATTCTCCTTTATAGTTAAAATACTGCTTTATTATACCATACAATAAGCATTAATCTAAATATTTATCCGAAAAAGTAAGGACCTCACTATAATACCGTTCTGGTTCACTAAATTTCGGTTCTACATGCCCTGCCTCTTTATAGACAGACCAGTATTTATTATTTCCTGGCTTCGCTTTAAATAAGGCGCGACCCATTTCAACAGGGACAAAGTCATCTACTTCACCATGAATAAATAGTGTTGGTAAGTGATTACGTTTTGTAGACTCCAAGACATTACCTTCATTTAGATGGTACCCCGCCTTTAGCTTACTAACTGATCCCGCCATATCTAATATTGGGGAGGCGGGTAATCCAAATCGTTTATTGAGTTCGCTCGCAAAGATTGCTCTAATACTAGAATATCCACAGTCATCAATCACTGCTTTAACATTACTTGGTAGTTCGTGACCTGCTGTCATTAATACAGCCGCTCCACCCATGGATGAACCATGGAGAATAATTTTCGCATTTGGATACTTAGCAACTAGCCAATCGATCCAATTTATCAAATCAAATTGATCAAGGTAACCCATCCCAATATAATTACCCTCGCTCTTTCCATGGGCGCGTAAATCCATTGTCAATATGTTATATCCTGCATCATAAATTGGGGGTGCAATCACTTGGGCTAGTTGTTCATCTACTTGATAACCATGGACGATAATCATCCATTTATCCGTCGGATTCTCTTGAAGATAAATATGCCCTGCTAAAGTCGTCCCATCTGTAGCTTTAATCGAAACTACTTTGATTGAATGGGAAATTCTTTCCAGCCAATTTTCTTTTTGTTCTTTAAATTTTCGGCGATTCTCACGAATAATATTCTTATTTTGTAACATTTTCAATGATAATTCAGGTTGATTAATTTCACGTTCTTCTGCCCCTTGTCCAGGAACTAAAGCATATTTAATAAAATAATCTCCAATGCTATACCATACCAATGCACCCACACCAACAAATGCCCCGCCGGCTGCTACCGCACGAACTATATTTTCTTTGATATCTATCCCTCTGTTCTTTATAAAATATTTAGTAATTGAATGATTCACTCGGTCTAAAAATATGTCTTATGTTCAACTATATTATATCATGGTCATATAAAAATGGATAAAACATTTTACTTCTAATTCGAAATATGTTGTGCTATAATAGTTTTAAGAACAAACGAAAAGGAGGGGTTATTATGAACAAAAATACAATTACTCAAATTATCCAAAATCATCAACCGAGAATTATCGGTAAACAAAGATATTACTCAGTCTTTATCCCCTTTATCAAAGTGGATGGAGAATATCATATATTATATCAAGTAAGAGCTAATCATATTTCTCAAGGTGGAGAGACATCTTTCCCTGGCGGGAGAATTGAACCTGGCGAAACACCTGAATTTGCTGCTATTCGCGAAACGCATGAAGAGTTAAATATTCACCCAGACCAAATTCATGTTTGGTCAGAAATGGATTATATCGTCTCTGATTGGGCTATTATTCATTGTTTTGTCGGGGAATTACACGATGTTAGTTTGGATGATATTTCCCCTAATGAAGAGGTAGACTATGTTTTCACGATACCATTGGAACAATTATTAAAACAAGAGCCAATTACAAAGACAGTAGATTATCACCCAACAGCATGTGATGATTTCCCATATGATTTAATTAATCAAGGTGAAGATTATTCATTCAGACCATTTACACATGAAGTTATGATGTATGAATTAAAGGACGAGGTTTTATGGGGATTAACGGCGAGCTTAACTCACCAATTCATCAACATATTGCGCTCTGGGGTTGAATCATTAGTTAAATAGCACTTAAATTATCGCTCTCATCAGTTTTGATGAGGGCTATTTTATTCAATCTACTCACTTGATAGTCCTGTCCTCAACAGGTAAAATGAGGTATCAAGGCAATTAGAAAGGGATGATACTTTGCCAATTAATTACTTAAGTATTCAATCTCCAATTATTAGCGAAATTGAAATTAAAAAGTCTCGTTTCATTACTTATTTGTATCCAATTGAAACTGAAGATGAATTTCAATCTTATTTAGCTGCTATCCGTAAAGAACATTATAAAGCAAACCACCATTGCCAAGCATTTATTTTAAATGAAGATTCATCCATTCAAAGAATGAGTGATGATGGGGAACCAAGTGGTACTGCAGGTGTACCGATGTTAGAAGTGTTAAAAAACAACGAATTAACCTATGTCATGGCCGTAACCGTTCGTTACTTTGGTGGTACTAAGTTAGGCGCTGGGGGTCTGATAAGAGCTTATTCTAGTGCTGTAAGTGACGCACTTAATGAAGCCACAATTATTAAAAATATCACTCAAACTATGGTTAATTTAGTGATTGACTACTCATTAAACGATACCTTCACTTATTTAATGAGTGAAACAGACTTGCCAATTACAATAATGGATACTCAGTATACAGATAAGGTTACTTATCAATTAGCAATCGACCAGGATCAGGTTGAAACAGTTTACGGCAAGCTTGTGGAACGGTTTAATGGCCAATTGGAATGGAATGAATTAGGAGAACAAACAGTAGATATCCCTGTAAAATCTGAATAGTTCACCTCCAATGCTCAACACAAAACCGCTATAATCACAACAATTCAATTGTGATTATAGCGGTTTATTTATATGGAGTTTAGTTTACAATAACTACTTCCCATTTAACTCATGCAGTATTGCTGCTGCAACACCTGAATCATTATTCGACAGCGTAATAAAATCACTTAACTGCCTTATCGTTTCATGCGCATTTTCCATTGCGACTCTCTTTCCAGCAACTTCAAACATTGTAATATCGTTGGGAGCATCACCGATGACGGTGGTATTTTGTAAATCTATATTTAAATGTTTTGCAAGTAACGTTAAACTCGATCCTTTGTTAATATCTTTCGGTAACACTTCAAAAATAAGTGAAGTACTACGGACATTATCTGCAATATTACTAAATGCTTCAGTTATCTCTTCTTGGATACTATCCAGTAATTGAGGATCAGCTAAAAACATTAATTTATTTAATTGATCGTTCATTAAAAAATCATCAAATTTCAATGACTCGACAGTCATTTCGTTTTTTGATGCATCCTCAATTAAAATATTTGATATTTGACTATTTGTAACGCCATAAAAATGGAAGTCATTCAATGCAGCGAGTGCTAATCCTTGATCTTGATACTGTTGTAAAATCGTCAGTGCTGTTTCACGAACCGATTGATCGATTGTTTTATTATGAACTGCCTCTAAATCATTTACTGTTCTAATTGTAGTCCCATTACCCAGTATCAAATATTCAGGATGTTTATTTGAGTAACAAAACTCAGTAATGAATTTCTTCATCCCAGCATACGGTCTTCCCGTACAAATGACTATTTTGAAACCATCTTGAATTGCTTTATTAATTGAATCAATATTTGCTTGTGAAACCATCAGATTATCATCTAATAAGGTTCCATCTAAGTCAATCGCAATCATTCTTCCCATGACAGCGCCTCCAATCTTTATACTTTCATTATACACTAAATGAGAGCGAGATTGGAAGTGTTTAATATTATTAAAATTATCTAATTGAACTAAAAAATGACCCGGACAATATTAAGTGTCTGGGTCATTCTTTTAAAATTGACTATTTAAGTTTTGCAACTAAGTCAGCTAATTGTTTATTCGCTGTTTCACCGTTATCTTTAGCGATAACTGATTCTGAAAGGATGAATGATCCACCTACAGCAACAATTGCGTCTACTTCTAAGAAGTCTAAGAAGTTATCTGCATTTACCCCACCAGTTGGGATGAAGCTTAAGTCATAGAAAGGTCCGCTTAATGCTTTAATCGCTTTTAAACCACCGTATACGTCAGCTGGGAAGAATTTAATTGTATCTAATCCTTCGTTTCTAGCAGCGATGATTTCAGTTGGTGTTGCTACACCTGGGTAAACTGGAACATCACGTTCTTGACAGTATTGAACAACTTCAGCTGAGAAACCTGGCATTACAATAAATGTCGCTCCGTTATCAATCGCATCTTTAGCTGTTTCAATATCTGTAACAGTACCAGCACCAACAATTAATTTACCACTTTCTGATAATTGTTTGATTGTTGATCCGGCATGCTCAGAACGGTAAGTTACTTCGATAAAGCTTAAACCATTATTTACTAAAATCTCTTCAGCTTTTGCTACTAATGACATATCAGTAGTTGTATATAATGGTAATAAACGTTCTTTTCTTAGTTGCTCTAAATAATTTGTTGTCATATTTTACTCCTTTTTGTGGGAAAACTTTTAATAAAAGACAAACCTGCTGAGTAGATCAACAGGTTGTCTTGCAAACCTTAATCCAATAAGGTCTTATTTAATTATTTTTTAAAATCGTATTCTGAATCACGCCAGATAGTTGTATCAATTAATCCACAGTATGGATCTACTGAAGATACACCAGTAAATTCTGACTCACCAGCTAATTTAGCTGCTAAAGCTTCTAATGTATTTTCTTTACTATCGTAAGCATTGATATATGTACCAACTTGTGGCATATCCGCTAATGCGAACGCATGTTGGATAGATACAACGATTGTTGGAACTTCGTGTACATAGAATGGTTGGTCAGGAGTACCTTTAGCTGCTGGCCAAACGATACGTTGAACTGTACCACCTGAGTTAACGTCAACTAAGTTTAAGATTAAGTCATAGTTGTCAGTCAAGTTAGCGATTGGTTGTTTTTGAGCATAAACGTTAGCGATTGCTGCTGCACGTTCAGACTCAGGTAACTTCATGATTTTCTCTTCAGTTGATTCCCAAACAGTTACTTCGTGTCCACGTTTTTCTAAGATGTCTTTCATGATGTCTGACGCACGGCGTTTATTACCAGCGATCATTGCACCGAATCCACCTTTGTGTCCTTCAACGTCAACGATTAAGATACGTTTGTAACGTTCTGGAGTTACAGGGAAGATATCTTTTTGTTTATCTTTAACTAAAGTGATTGCTTTGTCTGCAACTTCATCAGCAACTTGTTGAGATGCTTCAGTGTTGATACGTGACATCGCTTCTTCTTTAGGTAACATGATTTCTTCACGGCGACCTTCGAATTTATGTAAGCCTAAACGAGCTTTTAATCCTAATGTACGACGTAAAGCATCGTGTAAACGCTCTTCAGTTAAGATACCATTTTCGTATCCTTCTTTCATCCATTGGAAGTCTTCCTCTGGGTCATTGAAGAATAAGAAGATGTCACAACCAGCTTCGATAGCTGTTGGTAACATTTCACGACGAGGCATTGAAGCAGTCATCGCTACCATGTGAGATGCGTCAGTTACGATAGCACCGTTATATCCTAATTCACCACGTAATAATTCATCTAATTGGAATTTACTTAATGAAGCAGGTAACATTTCATCTAATTCACGTTCTGGATAGTATGCTTTTTCAACATTTGGTAAGTGGATGTGTCCAGCCATAATACCTGGTAAACCATGTTCAGATAATTCACCGTAGATACGACCGAATGTTTCAAACCACTCATCTTTAGTCATTGGGTTTGAAGCATATGATAAATGGTGGTCACGTTCATCAATACCATCACCAGGGAAGTGTTTTGCGAATGGTGTAATACCATGTTGCATAATTCCGTCCATGTAACGTTTTGATAATTCGATTGTTTGATCTACATCATCACCCCAAGTACGGTTAGCAATGATTGGGTTACGCCAGTTACGTGTTAAGTCAACGATTGGCGCGAATGAAGCGTTACATCCAACTGCAGCAGCTTCATAACCTGCAACGTCACCCATTTTGTACGCATACTCTGGATCATTTGTTGCAGCAACTTTAATTTCATCACCAATTTTAGTTCCGTCTGTAACTGCACCGTCACCACCAGCTTCAGTGTTAGCTGCAATTAATAAAGGAATTTTAGATTCAGTTTGTAAAATATAGTTTTGATCATATACTTCTGAAGCAGGTCCTTTGTTATAACGAACTGCTGAGATATGGTAAGTATCTAAAATATCTGTTAAATATTCTTTTGTACGTTCCGCACCCATGTTAACGAATAAACCACCGATTTTTTCATCCAGTGACATTTCACTTAATGTTTTCTCTACCCAATCGATTGCTTCTTGGTCTAAATTATAAGGTTTCTTTGTTAAATCTACTAAATTTGTCATTAAATCTCTCCTTATTTGATTATTCTACGGCTGAATTTAAATGCGTATCGAATTCGTCTGCCATCTTTTGATTGTACTCTGGATGGTAGTTTCCTTCTAAGAAAGTAGGGATAGCTTCGTTTACTAAACGGTCCCATGATTCTTTTTCTTTATTAAATAAGATTGGATAGAATCCAACATTATTTTTCTCTGCTGCCGTTTTATCACCAGGTGCGTCTCCGACCATTAAAACTTTATCTTGGTCGTATCCTTGGCTAATTAATTCAGCAATTGCAGTTTGTTTAGAACCACGTTCTTGACCATAAACTTGATCAACGTATTGCATTAAACCATGACGGTTCCACTCTGATTCTAAAGCGCCTAAGTTAGCAGATGAAACAATTGCGATGTTTGCTACTTTGCTAATTGCTTCTAAGCCATCTTTAGCACCATCAAATGGTTTGTCATTTCCAGCTAATTCTTCCTCGATACCATCATTAACTTTTACTGACCAGTCTAATGCTTTTACTAAGTCTTCACTTGAGTCTTTAGCAATTAACTCTTCTAAAGCAGCATTTGAAACTGTATCGGCATTTTTAGCCCAATCTGTTAATTTAGAAATATCACCAATTTGATCATCGCCATTATCTTTTGCCCAATTAAGTACAAGTTCTAAAGCTTTGAAACGGTTAATTCCACGAGTTGCTGAGAATAAGTTTACACGGTTCCACTCTTTTAAGAATGCGTCACGATCTTGAACATTGAATACATCAGCTGCAATTGGTCCAAAGAACTCAATATGCTTTACGTTCATTGTGTCCATTGCACATCCATCTGAATCCACACAAACAATAAAATCTTTACGTTCTGTTGTCATTGGCCACTCTCCCTCCATTTATTTAAAATGTATTAGGTGCTATATTAGCACCTAATACTTTATTACTATAAATTAAACACCTGAATAAGCTGAGAATCCACCGTCAACTGGTAATACTACACCAGTAACGAAGCTTGCTTCTTTTTCGTCAGCGAAGAATAATGTTGGTCCAACCATTTCTTCTGCTTCACCGAAGCGTTCCATTGGTGTATTACGGATAATTTTCTCACCACGAGGTTTTAATGTCTCATGATCTTCTTCAAACATTAAATCAATGTTTTGGTGTGATACTAAGAAACCTGGTGCAATTGCATTAACACGGATTCCTACTTTAGAGAAGTGAACAGCTAACCATTGAGTAAAGTTAGAGATTGCTGCTTTTGCTCCTGAGTATGCAGGGATTTTTGTTAATGGTGTGAATGCGTTCATTGATGAAACGTTGATAATGTTCGCACCTTCACGGCCTACCATGTCTTTAGCAAAAACTTGAGTTGGTAATAATGTACCTAAGAAGTTTAAGTTAAATACGAATGAGATTCCGTCTTCGTCTAAGTCGAAGAATGATTTAACATCTTCACCTAAGTCAGTTGTGTGGAATTCATTATCTGAAGTTGCTTTAGGACTGTTACCACCTGCACCGTTAACTAAAATGTCAGTTGGACCAAAGTCAGCGTCGATTTGAGTTTTAACTTCTTCTAACATGCCTTTGTCTAAAACGTTCGCTTTGTAACCTTTAGCTTTACCTTTACCTAATTCATTGATTTCAGCTGCTACTGCTTCAGCTGCTTCTAAGTTTAAGTCTAATAATGCTACGTTAGCGCCTGCTTCAGCAAACCCTTTAGCGATTGTAGAAATGATGATTCCACCAGCACCTGTTAAAGTAACTGTTTTACCTTCGAAGTTATGTGTTGCATTTGTCATAGATTTCTCTCCTTTAAAGTGTCAATGAAACGACTAATTATTTGTCTCCAACAGTTTTTTCTGTTGTACCAAAGTTAGGTGTTTTACCTTGAGCACGCATGTTAGCTTCATATAAACCATTGAAGTAAGTTGCTCCTAATGCACGGTCATATAATCCATAACCAGGTGTCTTAGTTTGGTCACCCCAAATACGACGACCGTGGTCCGGACGTAATGAACCTTCCCAGTCATATTCAACTAATAAACGAACGATTTCGTTCATGTCAATATCTCCTGTTTCAGATAAGTGAGCTGTTTCTTGGAAGCCCCATTCTCCTGAAACTACGTTACGAGCATGCATGAAGTTGATACGGTTACGTTTTAATGCATATTCTGTCATCGCTACAACGTCGTTTGCGCCATTGTTTGAAGCATATGAACCCACACACATTGTGATACCATTGTATTCTGAGTCATAGATATCTAAGAAACGTTCTACTGAATCTTGACCAGTCATGATACGTGGTAAACCAAAGATTCCGTATGGAGGATCATCTGGGTGAATAGCCATCTTCACTCCTGCTTCTTCAGCAACTGGCATAATTTCTTTGATGAAGTATTCTAAGTTGTTCCATAAATCTTCTTCAGAAACATTGTTACGGTAGTTTTCAATGATTTCTTTCATTTCTTGTTTAGAATATGAAGAATCCCATCCTGGTAAGTTTAAGTCACCTTCAACTGGGTCAAATCCGTCTAAGTCAGATTTAACGTATGCTAATGATGTTGTTCCATCTGGAAGTGGGTGGTTTAAGTCTGAACGAGTCCAGTCAAATACTGGCATAAAGTTGTAACATACTACTGGGATTCCAGCTTTACCTACGTTACGGATTGACTCTTTATAGTTCTCGATTAACTCATCACGGTTTTCTTTACCTTGTTTGATGTCTTCGTGAACTGGAATTGATTCGATAACAGAAATTTCTAAACCAGCTTCTTCAACTGCTTTCTTTAATTCCATTACGTTTTCTAATGGCCACGCTTCTCCAACTGGAACATCGTAAACAGCTGTTACGATTCCTTGCATACCTGGAATAGCTTTAATATCTTCTAATGTTACGGGGTCATTTTTCCCGTACCAACGGAAACTCATAATCATATTATTTTTCCACCTTTTCAAAGTATTTTGCTACATTGTTATAGCTAATGTCTTGAACAAATTTGTTCAGTAACTCATAATCTTCTGGAACTTTTCCATCAACAACCCATTTACCTACGATATCAGCTAAGATACGACGGAAGTATTCGTGACGTTGGTAAGATAAGAAAGATCTTGAGTCAGTTAACATACCAACGAAGTTTGCAAGAATTCCTTGCTCTGCTGTTGTTAACATTTGGTCAATCATACCTAGTTCAGTATCTGCAAACCACCAACCAGAACCAAATTGTACTTTAGACTGGATGCCTTCTTCATTTGCTTGGAAGTTTTGAGCCGCATTAACAACTACTGTGTTATATGCTGGGTTTAAGTTATAGATGATTGTTTTTGGTAAACTTTCTTTCATTACTAAATCATTTAGTAATAAGTTTAAGTTTTCTGCTAATTCTGTTTGATCTCCAATTGAGTCAAAACCTGCGTCAGCACCTGTTTGCGGGAAGTATTTTTCGTTGTTGTTACGACGTGCACCAAAGTGAATTTGGTTGATTAAGTCGTAATCATTATAGATACGGCATAATTCAGAGAATAATTCTGTTTGCCATACTAATTCTTCTTCACGAGTTACTGCTTCACCTGCGATAGCTTTGTTGAAAATATCATCAACATTTAAAGCATCATTTTTGTAGAAAGTAATTTCTGAGAATGAAATATCTGTTGCACGACATCCATTATCAACGAAATATTTAACACGGTTTGCCATTGCATCAACGAATGTTTGGAAGTTATTTACTTCCATTTCAGTTACCTCTGCTAATTTCTTAGCGAAGTTTGCAAATTCGACGTGCTCTACGAATGCTTGGTCTGGACGGAATGATGGTGCGACTTTGATGCCGTCAAATCTTTCATCAGCAGCAATTTTTTGGTGCCATTCTAATGAATCTAATGGTCCATCAGTTGTACCAATCATTGCAACGTTTGACCCTTTAATCATTTTTAGAGGACTAAATTCTTTCTCTTCAATGATTTGATTCATACGGTCATACATTTCTTCCCAGTTATCTTCAGTCATGTGTTCTTCGATTCCGAATAAACGGAACATCTCTAAGTGTGACCAGTGGTATAAAGGATTACCGAAAGCTTTAGCCAATGTTTTAGCCCATGCCTCAAATTTTTCTTTATTTGATGCATCACCAGTGATGTAATGTTCAGAAACACCATTTGCACGCATTAAGCGCCATTTATAGTGGTCTCCTCCAAGCCATGTACTGGTAATATCTGTAAATTGTTTGTCCTCAAAAATCTCTTTAGGATCTAAGTGACAATGATAGTCAAAAATTGGCATATCTTTACTTGCGTCGAACAATTTTTTTGCTGGTTCGTTCGTCAACATAAAGTTTTCATTCATAAAAGCCATTAAGATATCCTTCCTCTCTTTCATTAAATCAGATAAGATGACTTGTCTTACCTTTTGCACTCATCACTTCAGGCACTGACCGGAATTGAGCGATATCACTCATTTCGCGCTCCAGTAGTCGTCTGATGTGTTACCTATAATATACCACAAAGGCAGTGTTATTGCTAATAAAAACCTAACTATTTAGCTCTTGCTGCTTTACGTTTTTCAACTTTCGCTTGAACTTCAGCCATAGCAGCACGGTCTAACGGATATAGACGAATTAAAACTAAAACAATTAATAAGATTACTGAAGGAATTCCCATGTAACCCATGATAGTACCTCTTAAAATTCCAGATGATAATGCATCGCCAACTTCTGGTGTGGTCGTTACATATCCTACTCCTGCTGCAATAAATGACGAGATAATTGGTGCTAATGATGACGCAATCGAGTCAGTTAATGAGAATACTGTACCAATTAAACCTGAAGCAAATGTTCCAGATTCTGCCATTTCGTAGTCAGTAATATCTGCTGCCATTGTTAATGATAATGAAGCTAAGTAGTTCATGAATACACGAACCATTACATAACCAACAGTAAAGATAATTGATGTAACTCCCCAACCGCTAGCAAAGATTTGTGTTGGATCTCCGGCTGTTAGAATTAAAGCTAACATAACTAAAAATCCTGAAATTGCTACGATTGCTCCCGTTGTATAAGCCCAACGTAAATCTTTCTTACCAGCTAATGATGACATTACTGGAATCGCAAAGAATGCCACTACTGATACAACGATACCTAAAGTACCTAACGCTTGATAGTTTGCTAATGTAATACCGAATAATAATACTAATAAAATTTGATCTCCAACTGTAGTAGAAACAAACTTAACCAAACCAGCCGCTAAAGCTAATAATTGTAATGGACGGTTAGATTTGATAATACGCCATACAGATTTCATTGTTCCGCTGTTATCTGATTCTTCCTCTAATGAACCATAAAATTCTGGTGTATCTTTTGGAGTTAAAGCGATTACAGCTAAGACCGTACAAATTGCTGAAACAATCATTGTAATAGTCGTTAATTCACCGAAGTAACCTAAGTTAAACTCTCCATGTTTAGGTTGTAAGTAGTTTGTTACAAATACTTGTCCTAATGTGAAGATTAAAATCGAACTAAAAATATTATCAAAGATTGAGAACATCGGACGTTGAGCTGGATCATTAGTTAATGCAGGTTGTGCTGCTTTAGTAACTGTTTGTTGTAATGAATACCCTATTTTATGGAATAAGAGTACGAATACGAACAACCCTAGTCTCAGTGTTTGATTATCAATATGATGTAAGTTGAATAACATTAAGAATGATAGAATTAGAATAATATTACCGATTACCATAATTGGACGGAAACGACCAAATTTTGAATCCACCTTATCAATGATGATCCCAATTGTCGGGTCAATTAAACCATCGAATAAACGGACTGCTCCGAATAATGTACCAAATGCCGACATAATAATTCCTAAATAACCTACGGCATAAAATGATAAAAAGTTAAATGCGAATAAATAAATGTTTGTTGCTGTATTATTAAGTGAGAATAAAGCAATTCGCCAAGGTGCGACGCTATGATATTGCCCTGTATTCTGTGTTTTTGTTGCTTCTGACATGTTTTCCTCCTTGGATCACTCTGTGATCAAATTGAACTATGAATTTACACTCTGAGACAAATAACGGTATTTCTACTTTCTTACTATTTAAAGGTCAACTTCCCTCCCCATCATAAAAAAATAACCGTCTTTCAGTGGTTGACTTCTGAAAACGATTAACTTGTCTGATGAGTCAAATAATACCGCTTTCTTTGATATATGTCAATACTTTATTACTTTTATTTGTCATTAAGTATTCATTTCTCAAGTATTCCAGGGTCTTTTCATGTAAAAATCACAACTCATCATACAACTTGTGGAAACGCAATCATTCTTACTGGAAACGCATGTATTCAATTAACTTATTTCGAATTTATTTATTTTTTCACAAACGGTATCTAATATTATCTTTCTATAAATTTTCCTCCCTTTCTAACTGTGACTCAAAAACTATTATATCTATCATGGTCATTATAACATGAAAAGGCTTACAATTCTAAGTGAAAACTAATAAAAAACAGGAGTTTCGTCATTTAGTTGTGGGAAACTCCTGTTTAAAAATTTTAGCCTTGGTATACTAGGCTTATTTATTTAATTTTTATTAATTGATGAAATTTGATTTAAAATACGTCGGTTGTATTCCATATGCATCGTCATAGCATCATATGCTTCAACCGGTCTTTTATTCTTAATTGCTTGAACGATTCTGTCATGTGCCCTAATTGTTGCTTCTTTACTCTGATCATCAGTAAAATAATCATTATATAGAGTAATTGATTGAATAATAACCGGCACTAATTCTTTCATTGCAATATTACCACTCGCTTCCGCGATAGCAGAATGAAATTGCATATCTAAATCACGGTGAAAATCATTATCATCTTCAATATCCGCTTCAATTGCTTTGGCAATATTTTCGATAATTCTTGCTTCTTCATCCGTCACATTTTGAGCAGCTAAAGCAGCCATTCTTGGCTCAATTAATAAGCGAACCTCAAACATATCTATTGCCACTTTAAGTGAATCTTCGCCTTCGGTCATTAATAAAGTTAATTCTGATACGGGTTCAAGTGAATTAATATAAGTACCTGACCCATGTTGAACCTCTAAAATCCCTTGTGAAACGAGCACTTTAATTGCTTCCCTTAGTGTCGATCGACCAACTTCTAACTGTTTTGCAAGAGTATATTCATTAGGTAATTTATCTCCGACTGATAGAGATTGTTTCTTTATAAAATATACAATGCGCTCGACAGTTTTATCCACTAAACTCTTTTTCATAAACACTCCCTCTAATCAAACTCGTCTGATAAGTTGATATTATAATTATTTCAAAATTTACTTGTGAAAATTTTATTATAAATAATTATACCTTGATTTATTGAAATATGCAAACGCTATTATAAAGTATTTTACAAAAACAATCCTTATATGACCGCAACGACAGTATTTTGGACAAAAAAAGTAGGCATACATTTAATATGCCTACTCGGTTTATTTAAAATGTGGAAATTAGAAATTTTGTTTGTATACGTCCACTAAGTTGTCTGACGTAAAACCATATGCTTCTAATACATCTGCTGCTGGTCCTGAGGCACCAAAACGGTCAATACCGAATGTGACACCATTTAAACCAACATATTTATGCCAACCTGTTGTTGCTGCCATTTCAATTGACATACGGTTTGTAACAGAACTTGGTAATACTGTCTCTTTATATTCTGCTGATTGTTCATCGAACAAGTTTGTCGCTGGTAATGACACAACTGATACATCAATACCGTCTGCTGCTAATTTAGCTTGTACCTCTACTGCTAAACTCACTTCTGAACCTGTCGCAATTAAGATACCTTCAGGTGTCTCGCCTTTAGCTGGCGAAATAACGTAACCACCTTTACGTACACCCTCTTCAGCTAATGCTTGTGAGTTTTCTAAAACAGGTACATCTTGACGTGTTAAGACAATCATATTTGGACGATCTGTTGATTCTACTGCCACTTTCCATGCTGCAAATGTTTCGTTAACGTCTGCTGGACGAAAAACATTTAAATTCGGTGTTGCACGGAATGCTGGTAATTGTTCAACTGGCTCATGCGTTGGGCCATCTTCTCCTACCGCAATTGAGTCATGTGTCATCACATAAATATTTGGTAGATTTGAAATCGCAGATAAACGAACAGCTGGTTTTAAATAGTCTGTGAAGACGAAGAATGTAGAAACATAACCTTTCGTTCCACCATGTAATAAAATACCGTTCATCATCGCTGACATTGCAAACTCACGAACACCAAACCAAATATTACGGCCTGTACGTGTTGCTGGGAAGAAGTCTCCTGCACCTTTAACCATTGTTTTGTTTGAGCCTGATAAGTCAGCTGATCCACCCCAGAAATATGGGATAGCTTCAGATAAAGCAGCAATCGCTTTACCAGATGAATTACGTGTTGCTTCACCTTTTGTATCCGCAGATACATATTCTAGCCCTTTATCATAGTCTGCTGGTAATTCGCCGGAGAATGCTAATTCTAATTCCTCAGCTAATTCGGGATTGGCTGTTTTATATGCTGCATATAATTCTTGCCATGCATCATGTTCGTTTTGTCCACGTTCTTTGACACGTTTATCAAATTGCGCTTGTGCTTCAGCTGGTACAGTGAAGTCTTCCGCTGTCCAGTTGTACACTTCTTTTACTTGTTCCCAAGCTTCTTGGCCAATTGGCGCACCGTGAACCGCATTTGTTCCTTGGTTTGGAGCACCATAACCAATGATCGTTTTAATTTCGATAATGGTTGGTTGCCCTTTATGGTCTTTCGCTGCTTGAATGGCATCTGATAAGTCTTGAAGATTAAATCCATCTTCAACACGTAAATAATGCCAATTCATCGCTTCAAAACGGCCTTTGATATCTTCAGAGAATGACTCATCTAAGTCACCATCTAATGAAATATCATTTGAATCATACAGGACAATTAATTTATCTAATTGTTGGTGACCCGCAAATGACGTTGCCTCATAAGAGATACCTTCCATTAAATCACCATCACCGACTAACGAATACGTATAGTGGTCCATGATTTGATGTTCATCTGTATTATATTTCGCTGCTAAATGTTGTTCAGCTACAGCCATACCTACTGCTTGAGCAATACCTTGACCTAAAGGTCCAGTTGTCGCTTCAACACCGTGAGTATGGGTTACTTCAGGGTGACCAGGTGTAATTGAATTTAATTGACGGAAATTCTTTAAATCATCCATCGTTACATCAAATCCACTTACATGAAGTAAGCTGTATAATAAAGCTGATCCATGACCGGCTGATAATACAAAGCGGTCGCGGTTAATCCATTTAGCGTCACGAGCATCAATATTTAAATGTTCCGCAAAGAGTGCGTACGCCATTGGAGCTGCCCCCATCGGTAATCCAGGGTGACCTGAATTTGCGGCTTCGACTTGATTAATACTTAAAGCACGTAATGTATTTACTGCTAATTCATCTGTTTGATTGAACATATTTCCTCCTAAATATCTATCCAGAAACGAACATCGTTAAGAAAGCGTTGTAAGATAAGAATAAGCTATTTATGGTCTAAAATCAACTTAAAGAGCATCTGATTCATGACAACTTCTTTTTGTAACTTCCTGAGAATTTGGCGAAAAATGACACATATTTCATTGAGTTATAAGTCCCTCTACTCGTGTAATTGACTATTGTTGCCTGGTTAAAAAATATCATTTTGCTTTTCGACCGCTACCAAAGTCCCTTTTGCTTTATTGAGGGTTTCTTGGAACTCTTTTTCTGGATTAGATTCAGACACAATCCCTGCTCCTGAACGAATCGTAATCTTTCCATCTCTTTTAAAAACTAATCGAATGGCAATACACGTATCCATATTTCCAGCAAAATCAATATAGCCAATCGCTCCGCCATAAATGTCCCGTCGGTCCCCTTCCAACTCTTGAATAATCTCTACCGCACGTTGCTTGGGCTCTCCAGATAATGTACCTGCTGGAAGTAATGCCTGAATAATATCAATAGCATCTTTGTCTTCTCCAATCTGACCGACGACTTCAGATTCAATGTGCATGACATGAGAATATTTTTTTATATTCTTATAAGAAGCAACTTGAACTGTATCACGGTCACACACTTCCTCTATATCATTAAGTGCTGTTTGAACTAACAAATCATGCTCGTGTATTTCTTTTGGGTCCGTTAAGAGTTGTTCCTCTAATTGTGTGTCTTCTAACTTAGTATTACCTCGTTTGATCGTTCCAGCTAGAGGAAAACTTTGAACGAGGCCATTTTGTAGTCTCCCTAAACTTTCTGGTGAAGCACCAGCGATTTCTAAATTGCTACTCGATAAATAGACCATATATGGTGACGGATTAACCGTACGTAAGACACGATAAGTATCTAAGAGCGAGCCTTCGAACCGCGCTTCTAGTGTGTTGGACAACACAACTTGACTCACTTCTCCTTGATCAATATATGATTTTACTTGTTCAACCATCCCTTTAAATTCATCTTTAGCAAATCGCGGATTAATTGCTGACGTCAGCTGCCCAGTTGTCGAAACAGTAGGCGGTTCTGAATAAATTAAGCGATACATTTGGCTGATTCGGTCTAAACTCGCTTGATATTGCACTTCAATATCATCCTCTAGATCCATATTCGCAATCAAGTAAACTTGGTTATAATAATGGTCAAAACAAATAATATCATCAAATACCATCAATTCCATATCTGGTAATTGCGTCGGATTACTACTCGTAAATTCAAATGCCTTGCTATACTGTAAGAATTCATAAGAAAAGTATCCCACAACACCACCTGAAAGAGGTGGATAGCCTTCAATTTGAGGGGCACGGTTTGAAGCTATCAATTTACGTAAAGCATTTATCGGATCATCCTCTTGCTGGACTGATATACCATTATGTAACTCCACTAAACCATCACAAGAAGTTAAAGTCTGGCTCGGGCTATATCCAATAAAACTATAACGTCCGGTTGTTTGATCTGGGCTGGCAGATTCTAGCAAGAATGTTTCATCGTACTTCGCTTTAATCTTTTTGATAACCATTATCGGTGTTAATTCATCTGAGTAATATGACTTTAAAATCGGAATACGCTTATAGCCTTTACTCTTGTAATCCCTTATTTCACTGATAGAAAGCATATTTTCTCCTTTATCCAACATGAGAAATCGCATCCGTAATAGAGCGTGTGAAGTCTCGTATCGGTTCCTCTGCATCTTGTCCATGATCATGAATAAGTTGAACGATGGCTGAACCTATAATAACGCCATCAGCGTGTCCTGCCATTATCTGTGCTTGCTCTGGATTCGAAACACCGAAACCTATTGCGGTAGGTATATCAGGATTCGCTTCCCTTATGAGATTGCAAATTTCACCTAAATCCGTTGTTATTTCCGTCCTTTTTCCTGTAACTCCAAGCGAAGATACGATGTAAATAAATCCTTCCGCCTCTTTAGCAATCATTTGAATACGGTCTTTTGAAGTAGGCGCAATCATTGAAATTAAACTGATATCAAACTCTTTTGCTACTTGGTAAAATTCAGCCTTCTCTTCGAATGGCACATCGGGAACAATTACACCAGAAATTCCTGATTCATTTGCTTGTTGAAAAAATGCTTCTTTTCCATATCCATAAATAATATTGCCGTAAGTCATAAAGACCAATGGGATATCTACTTTACTAGAGACACGTTTAACCATTTCAAATACATCATCGGTTCTTATTCCCTGAGCCAAAGCGTGGTCAATGGCTTGTTGAATGACTGGTCCCTCAGCTGAGGCATCTGAAAAAGGAATCCCGATTTCAATTAAGTCCGCTCCTTCTTCAGCCATTGCGATAATTAATTTCTCTGATGTTTCTAAATTGGGATATCCCGCAGTAATATAAGGTATAAAGGCTTTACCTTGTTGAAATGCTGTTTCAATTTTAATCATACAGTTCCTCTCCTTTATAGCGAGCAATGGCTGCGACATCTTTGTCTCCACGACCTGATAATGTCACGACGATAATTTGATCTTTATTCATTTTAGTCGCTACCTTTACCGCTTCAGCAATAGCATGACTAGATTCGATCGCTGGAATAATCCCTTCCATACGAGATAAATATTCAAATGCAGCTACAGCTTCACTGTCGTCAATCGCGACATAATCTGCTCGACCTATATCGGCGAGGTGAGCATGTTCCGGGCCAATCCCAGGATAATCCAAGCCAGCTGAGATTGAATAAACTGGCATCACTTGCCCGTCTTCATTCTGGCTGATGATTGATTTCATTCCTTGATACAGTCCGGGTCTACCTACTTGCATTGCTGCAGCAGTATCCGGTGCATCAACGCCATACCCAGATCCTTCAACACCAACTAATTTGACTGATTCATCTTCTAGGAAGTGATAGAAGGTGCCAATAGCATTCGATCCACCCCCAACACACGCTAAAACTAAATTAGGCAAGCGTCCTTCAACTTCTAATATTTCATCTTTTATTTCTTTAGAGATAACTGCTTGGAAATCGCGGACCATCGTTGGATAAGGATGTGGCCCCATGGTAGAGCCAATGCAATAAAAGGTATCCAGTGGATGATTAGACCAATCTTTCATAGCCGCTGTTACCGCATCTTTTAATGTACCAGTCCCTGTTGTAACCGAATGAACTTCAGATCCTAACAGCTTCATCCGGTAAACATTAAGCGCTTGACGTTTAATGTCTTCTTCGCCCATATAGACGGCACAATCAATTTTCAACAATGCACAAGCTGTAGCAGTCGCTACTCCGTGCTGTCCAGCGCCAGTTTCAGCAATTACGCGGGTCTTGCCCATCTTTTTGGCTAAGAGCACTTGCCCCAGTACATTATTAATTTTGTGAGCACCGGTATGATTTAAATCCTCCCGCTTGAGATAAATTTTTGCTCCACCTAAATCTTCGGTCATGTTTTGTGCGTAATATAATAGCGATGGACGGTTCGCATAGTTGTCTAATAAACTTTGTAGTTCCTCTTGAAACTCTGGGTCGTTCTTGTAGTGATTGTACGCTTCTTCGAGTTCTTGAACTGTTGACATCATTGTCTCAGCAATATATTGCCCGCCATACTGTCCAAATCTTCCTTTAGTCATGTTTTATCATCCTCACAATTCTTTCAATCTTTTCTGGGTCTTTAAATTTATTCGTTTCTACTCCTGAAGACACGTCAATGCCATATGGTTTTAGTTCAGCTAGTGCTCGTGGAATAGTTATTTCATTCATGCCACCAGCTAATAAATAAGGGCGGTTAAAATCTTGAATTAAAGACCAATCGAAGGTTTGTCCTGTTCCTCCGGATTCATGATCTAATAAAACTAAATCTGCTGATGAAGCTTCAGCTTCTCGTAAATCAGTATTACTGTTTACTGAAAAAGCCTTCCAAATAGGCTTCGGGGTTAATTCTTTTAATTGTTTGATGTCGTTTTCATCTTGCTTGCCATGAAGTTGCGCAATATCAATAATTGACTGATTTAGTAAATCTGCAATTACTTCAAGTGGTGTATCTACAAATACGCCCACCTTCTCAATGGATGAGTCAACTTGGCTCGTTAAGTTTTGTAGTGCCTCAATCGAAACAGAGCGGTGTGACTTTGGAAAATCTACAATAAAACCAACGTAATCAGGCTTCGATTGATTAATAGATTGAACATCTTCAGGTCTTCTAATCCCACAAATTTTAACTTTCATTGCTTGAAGCTCCCGCCACTTTAAATTCCTGGATGGTTGCTTTATTATCCGGAGATTTCATAATCGCTTCACCAATTAAAACAGCATCTGCGCCCATCTCAGCAATACTGACTATGTCCTCCACATTTTTAACCCCAGATTCTGCTACAAATAGCACACCTTCGGGTACTGCTTTAAATAAATCTTTCGCATTATCAAAATTGACCGTGAAATCTTTTAAATTACGATTGTTGACACCAATCATGCGAGCGCCACATGAAATTGCCAATTCAATCTCTGAGGCATCATGCGTTTCTACGAGTGCAGATAATCCGAGTTCATCACAAATCGTAAGATATTCTGTTAATTTCTTTGCATCCTGGTTTAGTAGCGAAACAATAATCAGGACTGCATCTGCTCCTATGACTTTTGCTTCATAAATTTGATAAGGATCCACGGTGAAGTCTTTACGCAACATTGGTAAATCCACAATTTGGCGAATTTCTTTGAATATTTCATCTGACCCTTTAAACCACTTCGGTTCAGTCAAGCATGATATTGCGTCTGCACCACCGTTTTCGTAATCCTCAGCGATTTTTTTATAATCAAACGATTCGCTGATGATTCCCTTCGACGGCGAAGCTTGCTTCACTTCCGCAATAATGGCTAAGCCACTTTTTCTAAGTGCCTTTTCAAAAGTATAGCTACCTTTGGGAAGGGCTTCCGCCTGCGATTTGATTTCACTCAAAGATTGATTTTCCTTAGCTTCGTTCACTCGAACTCGGGCGTAATCTGCCAGTTGATCTAAAATGGTCATTAAACTAACACCTTTCTTTGGCTGCGTAAAATATAATTGTTAAGAAGCTCCTCTGCTTTCCCTGAATAAATTGCTTCGCGTGCTAAATCAATTCCTGCTTGAATGGATGCTGCTTTTCGAGCGACGAATAGCCCCATTCCTGCATTTAGGAGGACGATATCTAATTTAGCTCCTTCTTCCTTACCAGATAAAACATTGCGTGTAATTTCAGCATTGACTAATGGGTCACCACCCACTATGTCTGCTTTGTTATAAAGTCCAAGCCCGTAGTCTTGTGGATGAATTTCAAAGCGTTCTTCGTGGTCGCCATCAAAGAAGAGCACAGAAGATGGTGCCGAAATTGATAATTCATCCATCACATCTTGTCCATAAACAACTACACCTCGCTCAACTCCGAGGGATTTAATGACTTGAGCCATTGGTTCAATTAATTCTTCCGAATATACACCTAGCACTTGGTATTTTGGTTTAGCTGGATTTGTAATGGGTCCTAATAAATTAAATACCGTTCTAATTCCTATTGTTTTACGTACTGAAGCGACGTATTTCATAGATTGATGATAATTTTGAGCAAACAAGAAACAAATACCAACATCATTAATTAATTCCTGAGCAAGTTCTGGAGTTTGGTCTAATGAAATCCCCAAAGCTTCAATACAATCAGCTGCTCCAGACTTTGATGAAGCAGAACGATTACCATGTTTTGAAACCGGGACACCTGCTGCAGCAATGGTCATCGCAGCGGTTGAGGAAATATTAAATGAATAAGAACGATCCCCACCCGTTCCTACAATATCAAGTGTGTCAATTTGGGTTTCTACCGGTATTGCCTTATCTCGCATCGCAGCGGCTGATGCGGTTATCTCTTCATTCGTTTCACCTTTCATAGAAAGTCCCGTTAGTAATGAAGCAATTTCTGCATCATTCGATTTGCCACTCATGATCGTATTGATTGCTTGGTAAGTTTCCTCATATGTTAAATTTTCTTTATTTGCAACTTTCACTAAAATATCTTTCATTATTACTTTTCTCCTTTTCCAAATACATGCGGTAAACAACGTGTTGGTAGGAAGCAATAAAAAAAGCCCGTCTTTAATTAACAACAAAAAATGTTATTAACTAAAGACGAGCAATTTAAATTCAACCCGTGGTGCCACTTTTATTATGTACAAGTACATCACTTAACGAGATACCAACATATCCCTGGCATGGTAACGTCAGCCTCCAACGTCAAAAGTTACTCAGTTTCCTTTTCGCTCCGCCCTCAGTGGTCCAAGAAATGGGGCAACGATCCGCTTCCTCTCATCATCCGAAGCTTGCTGTAGGGGCTACTTGCCATATCCTTCCACATCAAAGGTTTATTTATTAAGTTAAATGGATTATAGAGATAATAAATTAGAATGTCAACTGATTAGATTAAAAAGTTTCGTTCTGATAAAGTTGACATTTAGCTCTTTATTCTATGCGTTGGTACTTTAGGTTAAAATTAAATTAATTTTATATTAGTGGTATTTTGACTTTCAGAAGTTTTCTCACCTTAATTTTAATCAGTGGGCAACAACTTTTAAAATCCCTGTAGTTGTTACTCAAAATAGACACATTGGATAACAACTTCTTAAATCTCAGAAGTTATTACCCAAAACAGACGTATCGGGTAACAACTCTAGTGATTTGAAAACTTGTTACCTAAAAGTTTTCAGTTATAAGATTCACTCTATTCGTCAATTGTTTCTGTTGGTTGTTTCTTGGGCTTCGGCCAAACAACCAACATTTTGTTCGTTGTTTTTACTTTTTGAAAAAAACAACATACACAATCGCAGAATTTGTATCTTATTTCTAAATTTTTTGTCAAACAACCAACGTTTTGTATGTTGTTTTAGAATATAATTTCAAACAACATACATAATCGCAAAATTTGTATCTTGTTTCTAGAATTTTTGTCAAACAACCAACGTTTTGTATGTTGTTTTAACTTATAGACAAGAACAACATACACTTTTCACGAATGTGTGATTATATAACTTTCATAATATCAAATCATATCAACACATACATGCCAAAATCAAAAACGCATAAAATCAGCGTCTAAATCACTGATTTTATGCGTTATTTCGTATAGATACTTTTACCAAAAGTAATTATCTTTGATAAGCAACCTCACCTTGGTAAATCGTCGCAATCGTTTCACCATAAATTTCCCAGTCGATAAAAGGCGAGTTCGTTGATTTTGATATGAAATCTTCGGCTTTAATCACGGACTTTTCTTCGATGGCGAAAATAGCTAAATTCGCTAAACCGCCTACTCTTATTTCACCTAGTGGTAAGTCAAAAGTTTCTGCTGGTTTAGTACTCATCCAATCCACTAATTGCGCAAGCGTGAAAATGCCTTCTCGCACAAAGTTTGTGTAAAGAAGTTGGAATGATGTTTCAATTCCTGTAATTCCAAATGGTGAATTCATAAAGCCACCTGATTTTTCTTCGCTTGAATGAGGTGCATGGTCGGTCGCAATCATGTCGACTGTCCCGTCTAATAATCCTTCAATCATAGCGTTACGGTCATCTATTCCTCGTAAAGGTGGGTTCATTTTAAATTCAGCTTGATCGCCTGGAATATCCACGTCAGCTAGTAAAAGATGGTGCGGTGACACTTCACAAGTAACATTGATTCCCGCGCTTTTAGCGTCACGGATTACTCGAACAGTTTCTTTACTTGAAATATGGCAAACGTGATAATGCGCTCCTGTTGCTTCAGCAAGTAGGACGTCACGAGCAATTTGTGTTGATTCTGTTAGCTGTAACATACCAGGTAAACCTAATTCTTTGTTGCGCTCCCCTTCATGCATCACACCACCAAATAGTAATGAATTATCTTCGGTATGTGCAACAACAGATTTTCCAGTTTTAGCTGCTTCTTGCATTGCTAGATACATAGTACCTGCTGTTTGTACGCCTACTCCGTCATTGGTGAACGCAAATGCTCCTGCATCTGCTAAAGCTTGGTAGTCCACAAATTCCGTTTCACTATTTAAATCTTTAGTAATCGTCGCATATTGGCGTACATCAATCACCGCATCTTGAGCAATCGTATCGTAGATTGACGTTAATGTTTCTGGATTATCGGGAACAGGGTTTAAATTCGGCATCGCACAAACCGTTGTAAATCCACCTCTAGCTGCCGCTCGGCTACCTGAAGCGATTGTTTCCTTATGCTCTCCGCCTGGTTCACGTAAATGAACGTGGACATCGATCAAACCAGGTGTCAGTAAGCCACCTTGTCCATCAATCACTGTTGCATCCTCACTCACGAATGATGCTAAATCTGCACCTAAATGTGCTATTTTTTGGTCTTCGATGATGACTTCTAAATCATATAATTTCTGGTTTTCATCCAGGGTCTTAATATTTTTCAGATAAAGCATAAACATTCTCCTTTAACCCGCGGCCATTTTGAATTGCTTCTAGGATTGCCATACGAGCAAACATCCCATTTTGCATTTGACGGTAAATACGTGAACGTTCACAAGTTACTAAACTATCTGCAATTTCAACATCACGGTTAACTGGAGCTGGGTGCATTATGATGGCTTGGTCCGCCATACGTCTTTCACGATCTTCAGTTAAACCGTGGCGGTAATGGTAAGTTTCCTTCAATAGTTCTGCATTCGGGTCATCATGTCGTTCATGTTGAACACGTAGTAACATTAAAACATCCAACTCTTCAAGGACGTCATCTAACTCAACGAAAGTCCCATATTTATCATATGATTCTTCATACCAAGCTTCAGGACCACAGAAGTATAATTCAGCCCCTAATCGCCATAATAATTCAGCGTTTGAGTGCGCGACACGTGAATGACTTAAATCGCCACTAATTGCGATTTTCAGACCTTTGAAGTAACCAAATTCTTCATAAATTGTCGTTACATCTAATAAACTTTGCGAAGGGTGTTGTCCTGATCCATCGCCTCCATTTACGACAGAGACATTTAAATCTTTATTATTAATTAATGCTTCGTAGTACTTTTCTTCCCCAGATCGGATGACAACTGTTTCTACACCTAAAGCTTGTAAAGTTAAGACTGTATCTGACATCGTCTCCCCTTTTTTCAAACTTGAAGTTGACGGGTCAAATTCTAATACTTCCATTCCTAAATGGCGTTCTGCGACTTGAAAACTTAAATGAGTTCTTGTACTTGGTTCTAAGAATAAGTTACTCACCCAAGAGCCTTTAACTTGCGGGTACTCTGATTGAGGCATATTTTTAATTTGTAAAGTGCGCTTAATTAAAGCCTCGACTGTTGATGTTGATAAATGTTCAGTTGATACAAAATGATTTAAAGCGATTTTGGGTTGGTTTTCCGTGATATAGGTCCATTGTTCTTTTACTGCCATAATAATTACTCCCTTTCATAATCACCTTACAGCCACCCAAAAAAGCCCCTAGCCTGACATTCCAGGCTAGGGGCTTTGCACACAAAAAGATACCGATCCCTATCTATGGATCGTTTCTCTTCGACTGAGTTGCGCTGCCTCTTAGCCTCACAGGACTAAATTAAGGTTCGACTTGTTGTGCTTAATCATAGGGGAAATGACTAACGATGTCAATTGATTTAAGAAAATATTTTCAAATACGCAAATGAGACGAGTATGTCACTTCTAGGGGAATTGGGACATTATCAATTTATTCATTCCACTGGGATTCGATTGACTTTAAAATTTCAAGGCTTATAATAAAATTTGTTATGAGGATCTTTAATGCCGTCCGAGAGTCGGCAAAGATTTGGGCATGAACGATTCCTAAATAAGAGACTCATGGTAATACACATCTTAAGGAGTTAAAAACATGGTACAATTAAACACAGAATTTGCAGGTCGTACATATCACTCACCGTTCATGAACGCTTCAGGTGTTCATTGTGGCTTACATAAATTACTCGACGATTTAGTGGGGGCTGAGGCAGCAACTTATGTGACAAAATCAGCCACTGTCGAAAAACGTTCAGGTAACCCAGATCCTCGTTATTACAATTCAGATCAAAACAGCTTAAATTCAATGGGGCTGCCAAATGAAGGTGTAGAATATTATTTAGACTATGTTACAAAAGACCCTCATTCAAAGAATCGTTTATTTTCAATTAGTCCAATGACTTTTTACGATTTACCAATCCTAGCAGAAAAAATTAACGCTTCAGGATTTGATGGTTTAATTGAAATTAATCTTTCATGTCCCAATGTCGTTGGTAAACCTCAAATTGGTTATGACTTCGAACAAATGGCGGCATATTTAAAAGCCGCGAACGAATTATTTGAGCCACACACTTATGGTGTTAAACTACCCCCATACTTTGATTTTGCGCACTTTGATACAGTTGCTGAAATTTTAAACCGTTATCCAATTGCCTTTGTTAATTCAATTAATTCAGTCGGTAATGCTTTGATGATTCATGAACAACAAACAGCCATCTTCCCTAAACACGGTCATGGTGGTTTAGGGGGAGCATTTATCAAACCGATTGCACTCAGCAACGTGCATGCTTTCCACCAACGCTTAAATGCGAATATTGAAATCATTGGTACGGGTGGGATTACTAATGGACGTGACGCCTTTGAACATATTTTATGTGGTGCTTCAATGGTTCAACTAGGAACAGTCCTTGCCCAAAAAGGAACAGGTATATTCAAGATTATTGAAAATGAATTGAAAGCAGAAATGGCTAAATATGGTTATGAATCAATTGACGACTTCAAAGGAAAATTACAATATATTCAAGAAAATGATGCGATTTCTGGTGCATCTCACTAGTCTTTCAACCGTTACTTACTGAGTGACGGTTTTTTTATTTAGTGCTTAAATACTTTGACAATAGACCTCTTCATGTTAGTATTATCAACAGAGTTTATATATGAATAAGGAGATGACATTCATGGAGAAAATAGCAAGTTTTACAGTGGATCACACTGAATTATATCCAGGATTATATTTATCAAGACAAGACAAAATTGGCGACCGTACGCTCAATTCTTACGACTTACGTATCACAGCACCGAACCGTGAACAAGTAATGAACACAGGTGAAATCCATACGATTGAACATTTACTCGCAACATTTTTACGTAATGACGAAAAACTAAAAGACGAAGTCATTTATTTCGGTCCAATGGGTTGCCGTACAGGTTTTTATGCTATCTTTACTGATGCAGTTAGTCCCGAAGAGTTATTAGACTTATTAACTCGTGGTTTCGATTGGGCGCGTAAATTTGAAGGTGACATTCCTGGAGCATCTGCTTCAGAGTGCGGAAATTTCCTCGACCAAAATGTCACAATGGCACGTTACTACGCTGAAAAATACTATAATGTTCTTAAAGATTGGGACGACTTAACTTTCTCATATTAATTCTAAGCAAAAACCGCTAGAACCAGCATGTTATTAATGCTGTTTCTAGCGGTTTTAAATTTTTTATTGAAAAGATATCGTATATTCTGCTGAAATTTGTGGAAATAGCGCTATGATATCCCCAACTGCATCCTCACTCTTAGCCTGAGCTTCAGTGATTAGACCACGCTCTATTGCATCCGACTCCACTTCTTCCTTTTGTTCTTCAAAGAAGGTGGTATAATCTTCAACTTGAATCTGATTAAAAATAGTGTCACTTTCATCATAAACTTCGACAGAAGCGGAATTGATTTCATGATTGAAAATTTCTGCTTCAGGTAGATCAACGACTATTTCTTGAGTCATTTCATTAACCACAACCGACACTTGTGTCATATCAATACCCGCGTCGATTTCACCATCATACATCAAAATAAACGATTTATTGGTAAATGGTAATGGGAATCCATTGAAATCTCTTTGGTTTTCAAAGGCACTCGCATTCGTATAATGATAAGTCATCGTCACCAAATCTTGCGCTTCTACGAGTTGATGTTCAATTAAATCCGAGCTAATCTCTGGTTCATCCTCTTGACTACCATAATACACGCCGCCGACAAAAATAATTCCAATAAATAAAATCCCCAATATTACATTGCGTACTTTTCGCATCATCTTGCCCCCTTTTAACATAGATTTATCCTATTTTATTCTACTCAAAAGGATTTTAACTCAGTAATTAGTCTGATTTTTAGTTTTCGTTAAAGATGTCGCGTGTGTAGACTTTGTCTTGGTAATCTAGTAATTCATCTTGCGCACGGTTGGCGATAATCACGTCTGACATTTCTGCAAATGTATCAAAGTCTTTAATGACTTCGCTATTTGCGAATGTATCTTCATCTAATTCAGGTTCGAAAATAACTACCTTTACACCTTCAGCGCGGATACGTTTCATAACACCTTGAATCGCTGATTGACGGAAATTATCTGATCCCTCTTTCATTGTTAAACGGTAAATTCCAACAACCTCAGGTTTACGTGAAAGGACCATATTTGCGATATGATCTTTACGTGTTGCGTTGGCATCAACAACAGCAGTCATGATATTTTGTGGAATATCTTGGTAGTTAGCAAGTAATTGTTTCGTGTCTTTTGGTAAGCAGTATCCGCCGTAACCAAATGATGGATTGTTGTAGTGGTCACCAATTCGTGGGTCTAACCCTACCCCTTCAATAATTTGTCGTGTCTTCAAACCACGTACTTCAGCATAAGAATCTAACTCATTGAAGTAAGCAACACGTAAAGCTAAATAAGTATTCGCAAATAATTTAATTGCTTCCGCTTCAGTTGAGTCTGTAAATAAAACAGGGATATCCTCTTTAATGGCACCTTGCTTTAATAATTCTGCTAATTCACTCGCGCGTTCAGACTCTTCACCAATCACAATTCGTGATGGGAATAGATTATCCTCTAATGCTCTACCCTCTCTTAAGAATTCAGGTGAGAAGATAACACGGTCTGTATCATATTTTTCACGCATGGTTTCAGTAAATCCAACTGGAATCGTAGATTTGATAACAATAAGTGCATGGTCATTATATTTCAGTGCATCTTCGATTACTGCTTCAACTGAACTTGTGTCAAAATAGTTTTCGTTTTCATCATAGTTCGTTGGTGTTGAAATAATAATAAAATCAGCGTCTTTATGTGCTGCTTCTGCATCTAGAGTTGCTGTTAGATCAAGCTCTTTATTTGCAAAGAAGTTTTCGATTTCTTTATCTTGAATCGGAGATTGTCTATTATTAATTTGCGTTACTTTTTCCTCGATAACGTCTAAAGCAATTACTGAGTTATGTTGTGCTAATAAAACGGCTAGTGACAAGCCAACATAACCTGTACCTGCAACTGTAATATTGTATTTTTTCATAAAATTGACCTCTTATTCTTTCATATATTTACTCATCTATTTCTTGTTATCCCACTCTAAATTCGGTACACTTTATCTATCATAATAAAGGTGGTAAAACAATGATTCAAACTTATTTTCAACAGAACAATTGGGAACCCTTTGCATATCGTCGTTTAAATCAAGTGATTGATAAAAACAAAAATAATCCAGAATCCTTCGTTGTCTTTGACTTCGACAATACGAGTGTCATTATGGATATTGAAGATAATTATATGATCTATGCAATTGATAATTTATTATACCATTTAAATGCGGAAGATTTTCATCAAATGCTATTGAGTGGCCCATTTAATTTCGATCAGCCCTTCCAAAACGGCACAATTAAAGACTTGGCGGATGATATCGCTGAAGCCTATACTTATTTATATGACCATTATATCAAATTACCTGAATCTGAAAAGAGCAATGCACGTTTAGAAGAAATTCGCCAGACGTCTGAATTCCAGGACTTTAAAGCAAAATACCGTGCCTATTATGTCACAGTTGGTAAACTCTTCAAACGTCAGCCTGGACATGATTGGGTGAGTTATCATTTTGCGGGTCAAACAAGAGACGAATACTATCAAAATTGTTTAGCCATGTTTAAAGTAATGGAACAGCAACCATTTGAAGTGCAAGAATATACATCTGCATCTACTGGTAAAGTTGGCGAGGTAACTGTTCGATTTGAATCAGGATTGCATTTCCCTCAAGAGACACGTGACTTGTATCAAGCATTCCATAATAATGGCATTACTGTTTATATTATTAGTGCAAGTCCAGTTGACCTTGTTTATGCAGCAAGCAACCACTTCAATTTAAACGTTGACCGTGATCATGCAATCGCAATGGAATATCCCACTAAGGATGGCATCATTCAACCTGCTGTTTTAGCCGATTCATTCGTTACCAAAGGTCCAGGTAAAACAGAAGCCATTCAAAAAGGCATCATGCCACGTCATAATCAAGCTGAACCAATCGCTGTTTTTGGTGATAGTACAGGTGACTATAATATGATGATTGATTTTGATGACTTACAATTAGCTGTGTTATTCAATGTCTTATCTGACGATCAAACGCAAGAAATTGTAGATCAAGCAATTGAAAGTTACGGCGATGATGATGCACGTTACGTACTTCAAGGACGAAACGAACAAATTGGTCGTCTCCAAGCCAGTCAAGGGACACTTGCTATTGGCGCCACTGAATCAACAATTAAGCCACAACCATAATAAACCAATAAAAATAGCCGCTATCGAATGTTTGATAGCGACTATTTTTTATGCTTCTTTAAATTCTAAGCCTAATTCTTCCATCTGTTCGATTGTTTTCTTACCAACCCATTTAATGTCTAGAATTTCTTCTTGTGTATACTGTTTGAAATGATCTGCTTGTGTAATGCCCGCTTCCTCTAATGATTCAACGACATTGGCACGTAACTCCTCACGCCAAGCTTGTGATTCATTCGAAGTTTCTGCCGTTTGTACTTCAGTCTCTTTTTCAGGAGTAGCAACAGATTCCTGCGCCACTTCTTTCGGTGACTCGACAGTATCTTTTTTAGGCTCTTGAGGTTTTTCTTCAACCTTTTGAGCTTGTGGTTTTACTATTGTATTAGTAGTACCCTTTGCTTTCGCTCGTTTTTCTAATTTTTTAATATCTTCTTGTGAAGGCGTCCCTGAGTGATGACGTTTCTTCTTTAGAGCATTTGATACTTGAGGTTTTGTTTGCTGTGATCTATTTTTTTGGGCACTTTGTACAGCAGAACGTAATTCTCTAGATGCTAAAAAATCAACAAATGCATCGGCTTCACTTGCGTATTCATCTTTATACTTATTAAAAAACATCGCAAACGATTGTTGTAAATCGACTAACATGTATTTACCACCTTTCTACCATACTATAATAGCCGATTTCTACATTTTTTGCATCTTTTTTCATTCTTTTCGGGGTGTATGAACGATTTTCTAATATTCTCATATGAAAACAATAAAAAACCAAGTGAGTATTGACAACTCACTTGGCTTTGGCTGATTTTATTTAAGCAATTGCTAACTTTTTACCTTGTTGTTTTTTCTCATTAACTAAACGGTGAATTTGTTCAATGAATACTGATTTAGGGTCATATGCATGATACGCCTCGTGTAAGGCATCTAATTTAGACCAGTCTTTACGAGTTACTAAATCTTCGAAATCTGCTTCAAATTTAGCTTCATTTGTCCAAATTCCTGCACCATGGTAGTCACCACGTGAAGAGAAATCAAATTGGTCATGCGCAATTGGGAAATACATTGAAGGGATATTATGTTTAATTGTTTGATAGAAAATTCCTGCTCCAGCATGGTGAATCACATAATCAAACTGTGGCATATTTGGATCATAAGGGATACCATCCATGAATAGAATATTACCTTCTTGGAATTGCCCTTTGCCCATATAACCTGATGTATAAACAAATAAGTAATTAGGGTATTTCGCAGCTAATTTACGGACGCGTTCAGTCATTAAATCTTGATCTTGGTAAGAAATTGTTCCGATTGTTACTAAAATACGCTTTTCATAATTCGTTGGTAATGGAACATATTCCATTGATTTACTAAAGCTACAAATTGGCCCTGCAGATACGAAAGCTTTTGATTTGAATTGATTGTATTCAATTTCCATCATCCCACAACCTAAAATACAATGAGGTGAGAACATTGTCTCAATATCACCGCGGTAGAAAGATGCTTTATTTGGATTCGGGTTAACTAATTCACCCATTTTTTTAGCACCTTTAATAATCTTCCAACCAATAACATTACGTAATTTACCTAAAGCTGTTTCGTCAGGTTTTAATCCTTTTAAGAAATATGGAACATGTGTTTCCTCATCAACTGGATCTTGGACAAACTGTGTACGCATATTAGTAATGTATGGAATTCCATAATCGCGAGCGACCATTCCACCTTGAAGTGTTACATAATCACAGACCATTAAATCTGGGCGGTCTTCTAAAATTGCACTCTCAACGAATGGGTAAGCATCACTCATCCATTTTAATGCACCGATACCGATGTTTAACATTTGTTTAGGGTAGAAGTCATTACGCGCAATACGCGCATTCTTGAAGTAGTCTTCAATTTCAGTCCCACCGATAATTGGAGCAAAGTCGTAACCAAGTGATTCGATTAGCGCCTTTTGTTTAACACCAGTAATAAAACGAACACTATATTCATTCGGATCTAAAAAACTTGCTAATTCAATTTGTGTGTTAATATGTCCACTCACTGGAATAGCTACAAAGTCAATACGAATTTTCATATTTGCCTCCATTAATAAGATTAATAATTATTTACATATCTTTATTATAGGAGCTGAATGTTAATTACTTATTAATTTTATGTAAAGAATGTCAATTTTGATGTTAAATTTATAAATGAAAACGTTGTCGTACCAACTGTGTCATTTTATTTTCCTTAATTCCCTCTTAAAAGCATTCCATTCGATAAATAAGAAACTCAAGAAATTGAGATTTTTTATTCATGATGAATGAACCATCGATCTATATAAGCATCTGGTAAATCCTCCAAACCAAAATAGCTGCAATAATAAAGAAAATGACGGACTGAATTCTAACCATTCCTATAGCAAAGTCCGATGGCTTAACCGCTTTATTTCCGAAACCATTCGAAAAATACCATAACCCTCCAGGATTCTTAAGACCGATGACTCCAACTACAACCAAAATAATCGGTATCCAAGGTTGAGTGAGTAACACTCGTCGATTATGCGATACAACTTCACTTTGCTGTTCGTCAGCTAGGTTTACCAGTCTAACCAATGTGTCGTTGGCTAATTGTGTCGGATTATTGGGAATAACAACTTGGCTTCCTTCAATTTCATAAGGGATCTCTGTTTCTTCATAATGGATCGTTTGACTATTTAAATCGACATCCGCGTATGTGTTTGTTAATGAATTTCTACTTTGTCCTGATCGTGAAGATAGACTAGCATACTCTGCAAAATCCGGGTCTTGGCCATATTGATTCCTGTTGTCATATTTCTCAGCAAGCATTTCCTCCAATTCATCCAACCGCTCCCTCAATTCTTCCTCTACGCCTTCATCATAAGTTGATACCTCTTGGGTCCTTGAACTACAACCTGTTAACAGAAAAATAAAACTTACTAATAGAATAGGTAGCCAAAATTTCTTCATCGCAGTACCTCCTGGAAGTCTTAGTCTTTCTTAAGTTTAGCACAACAAGGTTTGTATATTTAATGATTGCACCTATCTACTCCAAATTTTATTGCTTCTAATCCTTGAAAAGGACGAGGTAAAAAACTCCACAAAAAAACCCTAAGAGTGCTTCGCACTCTAAACCATGACAAGAAAACGTTTACGTTATATAATTAAATGGGCAGTACCAATCCGAGGCTTTTATTGTGAGGTATGTCCGTACCCCGTCAAAAAAAC